>JAUIBL010000012.1 GCA_030428355.1 Alphaproteobacteria bacterium
GTAGACGAAGATCAGAACTGCGATGAACGAGGGCGCCAGTACCAATTTGGGCGTGTTTTCTTCAAGCCACTTGGTCATTGGATCTGTCCCTGAAAGTCCCGCCCCAAGCGGGTGCTTTGGGGCGGGAGAATGTAGTTACATGCTGTTGGCGACGGCGTCGGCCAGCATGTTCACAGCTTCATCCGAGGACATATCGGAGTTGAAGTGTGCGGTCACTACGTCGGTGATCGCACCAGACTGCGCGCCGCGCAGCGCCATGCCGTGAGCATAGCTGGGCAGGAGCGAACCGTTGTCCGAGCTTTCGCTCATGTCCTTGGCGGACAGGTGCGCACAACTGTCGAACTCGTCGAGCGGAACGTCGATACGCGCCGGGATCGAGCCTTTGTTCAGATTGAACACCTTCTGGAAGTTCTGACCCACGATCAGCTCTGCCAGCAGGTCCTGACCGGCTTTCTTGTCGTCGCCATCCACGTTGAACATGGCAAAGCTGTCCACGTTGTAGAGGAAGCCGTCGCCCGGCACGGACGCGCAGAGGAAGTCTTCGCCCGGCACTTTGCCAGCCGCCATGAACTCGCCCTTGGCCCAGTCACCCATGATCTGGAACGCCGCTTCGCCGTTCATGACCATTGCAGTGGCAAGGTTCCAGTCACGACCCGAGAAGTTTTCATCGACATAGCCGCGCATGGTGCGCATCTGGTCGAAGACAGCCTTCATTTCGTCGGACTTCAGAGTGTCCATGTCGAGATCGACAAACGCCTTGCGGAAGCCGTCCGGCCCGAGGATACCAAGCGCAACTGCTTCGAACACGGTTGCGTCCTGCCATGCCTGTCCACCATGGGCTAGCGGGATGACGCCAGCCGCCTGCAGCTTTGCAGCCGCTGCGTTGAACTCGTCCCAAGTTGTCGGCATCTCGATGCCGTTCGCTTCCAGAACGTCAGCGTTCGCCCAGATCCAGTCGACGCGGTGTACGTTGACCGGTGCCGCGCACCAGGTGCCTTCGCACTTCATGTGACCTGCGATGGATGCGGGCAGAACGTCTGCCCAGCCCTGTGCTTCAGCCACAGCCGAAATGTCCGCCAGAACGCCCTCTTCGTACCATTCCTGGATGGCCGGGCCCTTGAGTTGCACGGCAGTCGGGGCGTTGCCCGACAGAACGCGCGCACGCAGAGCGGTCATCGCGGCGTCACCGCCACCACCTGCAACCGGCATGTCGGTCCATGTGCCGCCTTTCGAGGCGAATTCTTCCTGGAGAACGGCGACGGACTTCGCCTCACCGCCGGATGTCCACCAATGCAGCACCTCTGCCTGAGGTTCAGCATAGGCTGCGGATGCGATCAGAGCGGTCGCCGAAACAGCGCCGTAAAATACGGATTTCATGTGTGTAGTCCTCCCAAAATCTGTGCCGGTTCCGGCATCAGGTGCCCAAGTGTGGCGAGATCCCATTCAGCATTGCAATCTTGTCATGGCGGGTTTTCAGGAATGGCGTGCAGATTTTTTCGGCTCTCGTTACACGCTGTTACACTGGACGAGATTTCGTTTCCTGTTGTTACATAACTGGGGGAGGCACGGCAGATATGCGCCGTGCAGGGAGGATAGCGGCAGATGGCGATTCCACGACTTCTTGTCGTCGACGACGACCCGGACATGCGTCAGATGATGTGCCAGTACCTGCGTCAGCACGGATGCATCGCCCTGCCCGCTGCAACCGAAGCCGACGTGCATCGTCATCTCGACGACGGGCGCATCGACCTGATCCTTCTGGATGTCATGCTGGGCGACGAGAGCGGTCTGGAGATTTGTCAGAGCCTGCGCCGCGATCATGACGTACCGATCATCATGGTTTCTGCCCTCTCTGCGGATCACCAGCGCATGGCGGGTTACGAAACAGGCGCGGACGACTACATCGCCAAGCCGTTCAACCCGGAACTGCTGCTGGCGCGGGTGCGTGCGGTGCTGTCGCGGGCGCGACGATCGTCATCTTTGATCTACCGGCGGCGCATCCAGACTTTCCGCTTCGGCGGCTGGGTCTATGACGGCAAACAGGACGAGGTGCGGTCGCCAGACGGCTATCAGGTCACACTGTCCCGTCGCGAAACCGCGCTGCTCAAGGTTTTGCTGGCCAATCCGCACATCCCTCTGACCCGGCAGGAAATCGCGACTGCGCTGGATGTTACCGGAGATCAGGATCAGCCCGAGGCAACAGGCCGCGCCATCGACGTGCTGGTCGGGCGCTTGCGATCCAAGATCGAAACCGATCCCAAGGCACCGGACATGATCCGCACCGAACGCGGGATCGGTTATGTGTTTGCCGTCGATGTGAGCGCGGACTCCGACGGATGACACGGGCCTTTCGTCTGCGAAGACTTGCGTTACTCTGGGTTGCACTGGCGATGGTTTCAGCCTCGGCGGCGACGGTGCTGTGGCTGCGCTCCACGCAATCTTGGGCCGATCATCTGGCGACGGCCCAAACCGCCGGATTGCTGACCTACGAAGCGTTGCGCACCGGGCAGGACACCCATCCCGACCTGCATGTCAGCCGGCTTACGCCCTCGGACGCAGCACTGGCGGAAACAGGGAAGTTCGAACGCATCAGCGGGATGCCGCAACCTGCCTATGTCACTGTTCTGTCGCTGCAAAACAGAGAAGGTGGCCTGCGGATCGGCGCTGTGTCGGATATGCTGCAATACCCGGTTGCCGACATTCCAGGCGATATTGTTCCTACCGCCTCGGCACAGCTCGCGTCGCTGACGCGCCTCTTTGCAACCTATTGCAGTGATCCCATCCTGATTGCACGGTTTGGCAACGGGCCTTGGCAACAGGTGGACGGCAACGCGATCTGGGGCTGCGATGCCGCCCCGCGGGACCTGAGGTTGCTTGCCGTTCTGGTCGGTCTTGTCGCGGTCGCGGCTCTGGTCACGCTGATCGGGAACACAACGCAAAGCTTTGACGCCTTTGCGCAGGCGTTCCGCAACCGCCGTTTCGGTGGCCCTGACAGCTATGAAACGACCGGCCCCAGCGAACTGCGCGACATCGTGGAGTCGCTGAACGCGTTTCTTGAAGCCGAGCGCAAGCAGCTTGCCAACCGCGCCGCCGTGCTGTCGAGCGTCAGTCACGATCTGGGCACTCCCGCCACCCGGCTGCGGCTGCGCACAGCTTTGATTCAGGACGAAGACCTGCGCCGGAAACTGGAATCCGACATCGATTCCATGACCGGGATCATCGAAAGCGCCCTCACCTACACCCGTGCCGAAATGAACGCCGAAGCGCCCCGCAAGCTGTCGCTGAACGCGCTCGTGGAAACCATCGTGTCTGACTACCAGGATGTGGGGGAGCCTGTGACGCTGGTGCCCCCGCGCGACAAGGTGGTTCAGGGCGGGCGGTCCCTCTTCATGTCGCGGCAGGGGCAAAGCGTGGTCACGACAGGGCGGCAGGTGATCATCAGCGGACGCCCTGTCGCGCTGGAGCGGGCGATCACCAACCTGATCGACAACGCGCTGAAATACGGCCGCAGCGCGAGTGTCGCTATCGAAACAGATGCCCGCACCGCCACCATCGTGGTCGAGGATGAAGGCTCCGATACGCTGGCCAGGGATGTCGAGGCCCTGATCGGTCCGTTCGAACGCGGGGACAACACCAGCTTCATCCAAGGGCATGGTCTGGGTCTGTCCATCGTCGCCACCATCGCGGCGCTGCACAACGGTGCGCTGTCCTTCGAAAACTCCGGCACGGGGCTTCAGGCAAGGTTGAGCCTCCAGCGGGCGTGATCCGATTTTACCAGATGGTAAAAAATGCAACGCCCCGAAGCAAACGGTGCGCCCGGCTCAAGTTAATCGCACCAATGCCTTGTTTTTCGATCCGCTTTGTTCAACACATTTAAGGATAAAACGTCCTGCGCCAGATGTGCCCCGCCGATACGGTGGAAAGTCCACACCTGACAAGCAGGAGTGTCACAACGGGGAGAACCACATGAAAAAGCTTTTGATGGCCACTGCGGCCTTGGCAATCGGCGCGACATCCGCCTTTGCCGAAACCAAGATCGGCATGATCACCACCCTGTCCGGCGGCGGCGCGGGCCTTGGCATCGACGTGCGGGATGGCTTCATGCTGGCCATCGGTCAATCGGGCCGGGACGACATCGAAGTCGTCATCGAGGACGACCAGCAGAAGCCGGACATCGCCGTGCAACTGGCCGACAAGATGGTCCAGTCCGAACGCGTCGACATCCTGACCGGGATCATCTGGTCGAACCTTGCCATGGCCGTGATCCCGAGCGTCACAGCGCAGGGCAAGTTCTACCTGTCGCCGAACGCAGGCCCCTCGGCGCTGGCGGGTCAGGGCTGCCATCCCAACTACTTCAACGTGGCATGGCAAAACGACAACCTGCACGAAGCGGCAGGCGCCTATGCGACCTCGGCGGGCTATTCCAACACCTTCATCCTCGCCCCGAACTACCCGGCGGGTCAGGACGCGCTGACCGGTTTCAAGCGCATGTTCAAGGGCGAACTGGCGGGTGAAGTTTACACCCAGCTTGGCCAGACCGACTATGCCGCCGAGATCGCGCAGATCCGCGCCTCTGGTGCGGACAGCGTGTTCTTTTTCCTGCCTGGCGGGATGGGGATTTCCTTCCTCAAGCAATATGCCGACAGCGGCGTCGATCTGCCTGTCGTCGGCCCGGCCTTCAGCTTTGATCAGGGCATCCTGCAAGCGGTGGGCGACGCCGCCCTTGGCGTGGTTAACACCAGCCAATGGAACAAGGACATCGACAACCCGACCAACGCGGCCTTTGTCGAAAGCTTCCAGACCGAATACGGGCGTCTGCCGTCGCTTTATGCAAGCCAGGGCTTTGACACGGCGAACCTGATCCTGTCGGCGCTTGAGAAAGCCGAAGTTTCGGACGCCGATGCCTTCCGCGAGGCACTGCGGGCGGCGGATTTCGACAGCACCCGCGGGGAGTTCAAGTTCGGGCCGAACCATCACCCGATCCAGACGATATACGCGCGCGAGGTCATCAAGGAAGGCGATGTCTTCACCAACAAGATCATCGGTGTCGCCCTTGAGAACCACGGCGACGTCTACGCTGCCGACTGCAAGATGTAAGACATCACACGGCGTGCCGGGGTCCTGCCCCGGCACATCGGGTTTCGGGCAGGCATGTCGACACTTCTGATCATCGAGCAGGTCCTCAACGGGCTGCAATTCGGCGTCATGCTGTTTCTCATGGCAGCAGGGCTGACGCTGATCTTTGGCGTGATGGGCCTGATCAACCTCGCGCACGGATCGCTCTACATGATCGGCGCGTTTGCCGCCGCCGCTGTTGCGGGCGCAACCGGATCCTTTGTGCTGGCTCTGGGTGCCGCCTTGGCCGTGGCCGCCATTGCCGGGGCGCTGATCGAGATGACGGTGATCCGACGGCTTTACGGAAAGGCGCATCTGGATCAGGTGCTCGCGACCTTTGCGCTCATCCTGATCTTTTCCGAAGGGACACGGTGGCTCTTTGGTTCTTTTCCGCTGTTCCTGGACATTCCGGATTACCTGTCCGGCCCCGTCACCCTGCCCGGTGCCATCCAGTATCCGCTTTATCGGCTGACGCTGATCGCCGTGGGACTGCTGGTCGGGCTTGGGCTTTGGGCGCTGATCGAACGCACGCGCATCGGCATCCAGATCCGCGCGGGCGAGAATGACCGCGAGATGATAGCTGCCTTGGGCGTAGACATCCGCCTGCTTTATACGCTGGTCTTTGCCATTGGTGCGGCGCTGGCCGGGTTGGCCGGTGCGCTGGTGGGCGCGATCCAGTCGGTGCAGGTGGGCATGGGCGAACCCGTGCTGATCCTGGCCTTCGTGGTGATCGTGATCGGCGGAATCGGGTCGATCAAGGGCGCGTTCATCGGCGCTTTGCTGGTGGGGCTGACCGACACGCTGGGCGGGATCTTCCTGCCGGAACTGTTCAAACTGTTCATGGAGCCGGGGGCTGCCACACAGACCGGATCGGCGCTGGCCTCCATGGCGATCTACATCCTGATGAGCCTTGTGCTGATCTGGCGACCCACCGGATTGTTCGGAGCGCGCGCATGATCCCGGAACGGCTGGTCAACTGGATCGTGTTCGCGGGGCTTCTGGCGGTGCCACTTTGGGCCATTGTCGTCGATGAGCCATTCACGATCACCCTTGTGACGCGCGCCGTGATCCTTGCGATCGCCGCCGTCGGTCTGAACATCGCGCTTGGCATCGGCGGGCTGGTCAGCCTTGGGCACGCGGTGTTCTTTGGTCTGGGCGGCTATGCGATGGGCATCCTCGCCTATCACGCGCAGACCTATACCTCTCTCGATCTGTTCGGGCTAAGCCTTGCCGGCACGAAATCCATGCCGATCATCTGGCTGGTGGCGGTGGTCATGTCCGCCCTTGCCGCGTGGATCATCGGGCTGCTGAGCCTGCGGACCTCGGGTGTCTATTTCATCATGATCACCCTCGCCTTCGGGCAGATGTTCTACTACTTCGCCATTTCCTGGAGCACCTATGGCGGCGAAGACGGGCTGTCGATCTATGTGCGCAACGGCTTTCCCGGCCTGAACACGCTGGTTCCGATTCAGTTCTTCGGCCTGTGCTTTGCCCTGCTCTGCATCGTGCTGTTTCTGAACGCGAGGCTCCAGAACGCGCCGTTCGGTCTGGCGCTGAACGCGGCCCGACAGGTGCCGACGCGGGTCGAGACCGTGGGCCTGAACCCGATGCGGCTCAAGCTGGTGGCGTTTGTGATCTCGGGCGCGATCACCGGACTGGCGGGGGCGCTCTTTGCCGATCTCAACCGGTTCGTGTCGCCCACCATGTTCAGTTGGCAGCTTTCGGGCGAATTGATCGTGCTCATCATCATTGGCGGCGTTGGTCGGCTCTATGGCCCCGTCGTCGGGGCGTGCCTATTTGTGGCGCTGGAGCATTGGCTGGGTGCCCTGACCGAGTTTTGGCACGTCTATCTGGGCCTGATCCTGCTCGCGATCGTGCTGTTTGCCCGTGGCGGGATCATTGGCCTTCTGACCGGCAAGGAGGGCGCGCATGTCTGAGCCAATCCTTGCCACGCGCAATCTGCGCAAGAGCTTCGGCGCTTTGACCGCGACTGACGATGTGTCCATCGACCTGTATGCGGGCGAAATCCACGCCATCATCGGCCCGAACGGCGCAGGCAAGTCGACTTTGATCGCGCAGATCTGCGGTGGTTTGCGGCCAGACGCGGGATCGGTGCACCTTTTGGGGCGCGAGGTGACGCAAGACAGCACGCAGGCGCGTGCGCGGGCCGGGCTGGGGCGGACGTTCCAGATCTCAGCGCTGGCGATGGAAGACAGCGTGCTTGAGAACGTCGTGCTGGGCGCATTGGGCGCGTCGGGCAATCCGTGGCGGTTCTGGTCGCGGGCGCTGTCGGACGCATCGCTGACCGCCAAGGCCGAAGCGGCGCTGGAACGTGTCGGGCTGATCGAGCACCGGCACACGCGCTGCGCCGAGCTGTCACACGGGCAACGCCGTCAGCTCGAGGTCGCGGTGGCTCTGACGCTGACGCCCAAGGCGTTCGTCATGGACGAACCGATGGCGGGGCTTGGCGCGGAAGGATCAAAGCTGCTGACCGCGTTCCTTGACCAATTGCGCGCTGAGGCCCCGATCCTGCTGGTCGAACACGACATGGACGCGGTCTTTGCCCTCGCCGACCGGATCAGCGTGCTGGTCTACGGTCAGGTGATCGCCACCGGCACGGTCGACGAGATCCGTCAGAGCCATGCCGTGCGCGAGGCGTATCTGGGGGAAGAAGCGTGACGCTGCTGTCGGTCGAAAACCTGACCGCCCGCTATGGCGTGGCACAGGTCCTGTTCGGTGTGACGCTGGAGGTGGCTGAGGGCGAGGTTGTGGCACTCATGGGCCGTAACGGCATGGGCAAGACGACGACCGTCAAGGCCATCTGCCGGATGATTGCGTCTGAGGGCGGGTTGCGCTTCGCCGGGCAGTCGCTTCACGGGTTGCCCAGCCACAAGGTCGCGCGTCTGGGGATCGGTCTGGCCCCCGAAGGACGCCGCTGTTTCCGCGATCTGACGGTCGAGGAAAACCTGATCGCCGCTGCACAACCGGGGGAGTGGACCTTGCGCAGCATCGCGGACCTGTTTCCACGGCTCGGAGAACGGAGCCACCAGCGCGCCGCATCCCTGTCAGGCGGTGAGCAACAGATGCTGGCCATCGGGCGTGCTCTGATGACGAACCCACGCCTCCTGATCCTCGATGAGGCGACTGAAGGCCTTGCCCCGATCATCCGCCAGGAAATCTGGGCCGCCATCGCTCGGTTGAAGCAAGAGACTGGCACAGCGATCCTGCTGATCGACAAATCGGTCCGGGAACTGGCACAGGTGTCCGACCGCGCCGTGATCCTCGCCCGTGGACAAACCGTGTGGTCCGGCGGATTCAGCGACATCACCTCCGAGGTCTCGACCACCTATATCGGCGTCTGAGACGGGTGTATCGCGCGGCTGTCAGGACAAACTGGCTGGGGTGGTAGGATTCGAACCTACGGTACGCGGTACCAAAAACCGTTGCCTTACCACTTGGCTACACCCCAACCGTGCGGGCGTACTTACGCCGCTCTGTGAGCGGGATCAAGACCCGGAATCCGAAAATTTTCCTACTCTTCCGGCGCGTCTTTCTTGAGGAGATCATCAACACCTTTCTCGGCGCGTTCGGTGGCGACGATCCGTTCGAGTTCCTTGTCCATGGCGGCTTCGACATCGCCGATCGTGGCGGTTGCGGCGGCCACGGCGGCGGCGGTCGACCCCGGCGATCGGGGCGCTGACTGTGGCGCCGGCGCATCGCCCACTCCGACGATCCGCAGCGTGGTTTCCGGCATCACGATGCCGGCGTGGTCGAACGCGGCAAGGCAGAGCCGCCATGCTTCGCTCCGGGCCTTGAGATAGCTGGTTTCGTGCTGGCGAATCCAGCCGGCCACGTTGAGGATCACGGCGCTGTCCCCCAGCTCTTCGATCCAGACGGCGGGGGCAGGTTCATCAATGACGAACGGCAGCGACGTGACGGTCTGCAGCGCGAGATCCTGCGCGCGTGCAAGGTCGGTGTCATAGGCGACGCCGAGGCTGATGAGAAACCGTCTTTCGTCATTCCGGGTGTAGTTCACGATCCGGCTCTTGAAGACCGTCGCGTTGGGAATGCGGATGTGATTGCCGTCAAAGCTGAGCAGAATCGTCGCGCGGCTGGTCAGGCGGATGACCTTGCCGATGTCGCCTTCGATCTCGACCTGATCATTCGGGCGAAAGGGCTGGCGAATCGACAGCATGATCGACGCGATGAAATTCTCGACCGTGTCGCGCACGGCAAACCCGATGGCGAGGCCGATGATCCCGGCGGCACCCAAGATGGTCGAAAGAAGGGCCGTGGCCCCAAGGATGTCGAGCGCGATCACCAGACCACCCAGAATAAAGGCGATGCGGATCACCTGTCGATAGATGTCGGCAATAAAGGCATTTGGCGCGATCCGGTCCCATGGCCGTTTCAGGCGGGCGATCAGAAAGCCGACCGCGACGACAAGCGCAAACGCGGCGGCCGCGATGGCGAGAAGCGGCAGGTAATTGATGAACTGCTCGGATCGGGCGCGGAATCGTTCGAGCGCAGGGTCAAGACGGCGCACCACGTCGGTGGTTTCCTGTACCCGGTTTTCGATGGTCACGACCCCTTCGACGCGGCCTGCGATTTCATTCAGCCGGGTGACCGCCGGACCATCAAGGGCTGTGCCCCGCAGCGTGACGATCCCCGAATTGACGGTGACGGTGACGTCTTCATACCCGTCGAGTTCCATCAGGATTTCGCGGATGCGATTGGCGATGGCGGCGTCCTGTTCGGCGCTGTCTTCGACGGTGATGGTGCCTGTGGGCTGATCTGCGGTCTGCGCCTGAAGCGGTGCCTCATGAACGCTCAGGACAAAAAGACTGCTCAGAAAAATCAGGCGGAAAATCAGACCCATGAAGCAACAATGCGCGACGTGGGAAAGGGTTGCAAGCGCACTGTGCCGTTACATGGCCTTTGGCTGAGCGTCCTCGAGATCCAGCGACGCAAGGCACTCACCCATATCGGTGGACCAGAAGCGGTATTGCCCCCGGCCTAATCTTTTGGCGGCATAGAGCGCCACGTCGGCACGAGAGAGATGGGTCACCGGATCGCAACGCGCCGTTGCGGCAGACACGGCAATGCCGATGCTGGCCCCGATCGTGACGTCCTGTCCATCGATCTGCGCCGGTTCGGAGATGTCACTGATCAAACGGATCGCCAGCTCCGTCAGGCGCAGGTGGTCGGTCAGACCCGGGCACACGATGACGAATTCGTCCCCGCCTGCGCGGATCAGCAGATCGTCCTGCCGCGTGTGGCTGCGCAGGATCAGGGCAACCCGTTTGAGAACACTGTCCCCGATGCCATGACCCAGCGTGTCGTTGACCTGTTTGAAGCGGTCGAGATCCATGTGGAGGATCGCGTATTCGGTATTTGATTGTCCAAGCCGGGCCAGCGCCGCGTCGAGCGCGCGCCGGTTGTGCAGCCCTGTGAGACCATCGGTCATCGCGTCGGTTTCAGCGGCGAGCCGCGCCCCGTTCAGCCGCGCGTTGAGACTGAAAGAGGCTGCGATTGCGCTGGATTTGGCCTCTTGCAGGAACAACAGTTCCATCACCAGATCGCCAGGCGCAAAATCCTGCGCCGTGAGGCCAAAGCGCTGCACCGCATCAACCACGGCGATGCCGAACGACAGGTCGAGGATCAAGCCCTGTGCCTCGTCGTCGATCACCAGACCCCGAAATCCGATCTCGGGTTCCTGCCGAAGGCGCAGGCGCAGGACCTCTCCGGTCAGGCGACGCAGGTCCGACATGGAGGATGGTCGGGCGGGTCGCAGGATTTCGAACACTTCGAGAAACCGGCAACCGCTTGGATCGTTTATGCCAAGCTTCGAGAAGCTTTTGCCGACTTGCCGAATATGACCGGTTGGCCCGATGCAGACATGGAGCGGACGGATTGCACGCAAGAGGGCAGGTGCGGCGATCATTGGTGATGTGCCCCATGGGCAACCGACAATGAAAACCCGCGATCATCGGCAAAGTCGGTTTCGATGACCTGCACCTCGATGATCTCGGCCCCGTTCCGCAGGCCGCGATGGTCAAGCAGGGCAAGCGTTCCGTAGTCATCGGCCATCGCGCGCAGCAATCCCACCATGATGTGCCCAAACCCTATCGGATTGTCCGCGCATTGGATCGTGAAGCTTTGCGGTATGGTTTCCTGCACAAGGATGCTTGGCAGGTCCAGACCAGACACCGCGAGGCGGGTCCGGTCGGGCAAATCGCCAAGGGACTGCAGAAGTTCCGCGAATGTATCGCCGCCGAACCGCATCAGACGCCGCACCGAAGCGTGGTTCTGATGAATGATGAGATAGGCCCCCAGATCCTCAAGGATCACGGACCCAGGCCGATCCAGCACCGTGACACATGCCTCAAGCAACGTGGGGAAATACCCGGCGTCATATTGCAGCATCGCCTCGAACGAGGTGACAGGCAGGTCGGCCTGAGCCACAGCCCGCGTCCAGTGGTCCGGACCAAAAACATCCGAGACGAAGGCTTCGAGTGTGCGAAAAATGAGACCGTGCATGGGATGCGCCTTTTGTTTGAGGCTCACCATCGCAGTCAGGTCTTAAGAAACGGCAAATTGCGGACGGTCAGAAATCCGTCGGCGCGCCGCCTTCGGCTTTGCGGCGTTCGACAAAAGCCAACAGCTCTTCGTGGATGGCTTCATCCATCGGCGGCGCCTCGAATTCCTCTAGAATGGCCTTGTACATCACATGGGCCCGTTCCGGCGTCCAGATGCTGCCCGCAGCTTCCCAGGCCTCGTAGTTCTTCCAGTCGGACAGGAAGGGTTGATAGAACGCCGTCGTGTAGCGTTCCTGCGTGTGTTTCGTGCCGAAGAAATGTCCGTTGCTGCCCACTTCGCGGATCGCCTCGAGTCCCAGACCGTCATCACTCACGTCGCAGATCGCCGGATCCATGTAGCGGATCAACTGCTGGATCACCTCGCAATCCATGACGAATTTCTCGGGGCTGGCGATCAGCCCGCCTTCGAGCCACCCGGCGGCGTGGTAGACAAGGTTGGTGCCCGACTGGATGGCGGCCCAGAGGCTGTGCTCGGTTTCCCACATCGCCTGCCCATCCGGCACGTTGGCCGCGCAGACGCCCGAGGATCGCAGCGGCAGACCGTAAAAGCGGGCCATCTGGCCGGTCATTTGCGTGGCGCGGATGTATTCCGGTGTACCAAAGGCCGGCGCGCCGGATTTCATATCGACATTCGATGTGAATGTGCCGATGGCGCAGGGCGCACCGGGGTTGATGATCTGGGCCAGAACAATGGCGCTCAGCCCTTCAGCCAGCGATTGCGCGACAGCCCCCGCCATCGTGACGGGCGCCATCGCCCCGGCAAGGGTGAAGGGTGTGACGATACACCCCTGCCCGCGCGCGGCGCAGCGCATCCAGCCGTCCATCATCGGATGGTCATGCTTGAGCGGCGAGGTCGAGTTGATGTTGGTGTACATGCGCGGGCTGGCGTCGAATTCCTCGTGCGACAGACCACCGGCGATGCGCACCATCTCCATCACGTCCTCGACGCGCTCTTTGCCCAGCGAATAGGCGTGCGCGACCTTGTCGGTCAGAGTGAGCTTGTCATAGAGCACATCCAGATGCCGAACGCTGGCATGAATGTCGACGGGTTCGACAGGGTAGCCGCCGACGAAGTGGATACAGTTGAAATACTGCGACAGCTTGAGGAAATTGCGGCACATCTCGCGCGTGCCGGGCACTTTGCGGCCCATTTCCATGTCCCAGTAATTGGGCGGCGAGGAAACATTGCCGAAAAGGATATGCCCGTCTCCGACAACGATCTTCCGGTCCACATTGCGCGGGGTGATGGTGAACGAGCGGGGCGCTTTGCCCACCCACTCCATCACGAAATCGCGCCCCATGCGCACGTTTTCGCCGTCAACAGTACAGCCAGCGTCCTTGAGAATGCGCACCGCCTCGGGGTTCAGAAATTCGATCCCGATCTCTTCGAGAATGATCATGGCGGCATCGTGAACACGCGCCACACCTTCCTCGCTGAGAGGCTCTGTCGGGCGGTCGATGTTGATCGGCAGGCTCCAGGGGAGTTGTTCGATCACTGCCGAGCCGCGGCGCACGGCATGGCCAGACCGCCCTCCGCTCCGGCGTTTGCGTGTCGTGGCCTCGGTCATGGCATCCTCCTGCGTTTCCCGTGTAGCTAGGCATCGCAGAAGTCACTTATCCTGCCGGAACACGACTCATACGGTCGCTTTTGACCTTTTCAAACGGCGATCACACCAGGCCAAGCCAAGCCGGAAGATGCCCGATGTCGGGCAACACAAGATCCGCAAAAGGCGCAAGATCCGAGGTTGAGGCCATTCCCGTCAGAACGGCAACTGTGCCCATTCCGGCGGCACGCCCTGCGATGAGGTCATGCGTGCTGTCACCAACCATCAAAGTCCTGCCGGGGTCTATGCCCACGGCAGAGCTGAATGCCAGCAATTGTCCCGGTCCGGGTTTCGCACCATAGCCACTGTCGGACCCGGCGATGAAATCGAAACACCGCCGCACCCCAGCAGCATCAAGATGGGCAAAAGCGGGCGCTTCGGCATCGTTGGTGGCCACACCAAGCCTGATCCCGGCTGCCGACAGCCTTTCCAGCAGTGGAGCCAGCGGAACCGCCTCGACCATCGGAGCCGCAGCGGCTTCTTCGTTGATCATCGCGAATAATCTGTCCTTCGAAAGGTGTGGACATTCCGGTGCCAACGTCTCGACCAGCTCGTCCGGGGTTCCCGCGATCACAAAACTGTCGGGCGCAAAGACACCGGCTGCCAGATCGAACCCGATGATACGCCCTAACACACCGGCGCGATGGGGATCATCATCCGCGATGCGCATGAGAAATGTCTTGGCCCAGGCGTTCCACGTCGCTCCGAAGTCAAACAGCGTGCCGTCCTTGTCGAACAGGATCGCACCGATCTGGCGCGGGTCGATTTGGGTCATGTCCAATGCACCTGTTCGCCGCCGGGCAGAACGGCCCGTGCCTGCATCAAGCGGTCATAGGGGATGCCTTCGCTGTCACAGAACGCGATCACCCAGGCATCGTCCATCATGATGAAATCCAGCACCGAGGCCTGAAACTCGGGCATGCCGATACCGTCGCGGAACGCCGCCTCGTCTGCGCCGGTCGAGCCCATGAAGACCGGCAGCAGATCATCGTTTCCAGCCAGCCAGACAATGGCCTTGATTGCGAGCTGCTCTGCCCCGTCTCTTGAAACAGACATTTTTAGATATTTCCCACACGCTTTCTTAACCAATAGCGGCAATGAATTGGTGAGCAAAGTCTTAACGCAAGTCAGCTTAACGGAGTCGTCGTGCCAAGGTCCGTTCTGATCATCGACGCCATCAGCACCCGCCGCATTCACCTGCGCGCGCAGCTCGACACGACGGCCTATCCTGTCGATCTGGCCGAAACACAATCCGAAGGTTTGGCAAGGGCCCGCAAAGACCCACCGGATGTCGTGATCATCGCCGACGACCTGCCGGACCTGCGCCTGCGCCAATTCTGCAAGACACTGCGCAGCCAGAAGCAAACGCAGTTCACAACCGTGGTTGTGGCCGTGCAAAGCGAAAATCAGTCGGCACGGGTCAGTGCTCTGGTGGATGGGGCACATGATGTCATCGACATGAAATGCGATGCTGTCGACCTCAAGGCCCGGATGCGCAGTTTCATGCGATCGAGCGATTACCTCAGCGCCATGGACCGACCGGCACATGGACATATCCCGCAGGGCCTATCGGAATCCCGACCGGACTTCGCCCCCATAACCACGGCCACTTTCGTCGCGCCAAACCCCGACACACATCTCTTCGGGTCTCTGCGCAAGATGTCAGCAGATGCAGGCATTGACGCACGGCACGCAGCCATGCACACGGTGCGCCGCGATCCGGATGCCGAAAGTGACGTCTACATTCTTTTTGAAACCGAGCCAAATGACGGTATCCGCGATACGCTCATTGCGCTCCGAAACCATCCCGTCAGCCGCAGGAGCCGCATCCTGTTTGTCACCGATTGCACGTCTCGAAGCGCGTCGCCACTGGATCTCGGGGCCGACGATCAGGTTCCGACGGAGATCAGCCCGTCCGAACTGACCCTGAGGATCACGCGATTGGCGCGCGGCAAGCGGGACGCGGATCGCAGAAGCGCGGAAACACAGGAACTGGCTCAGAAAGCCTATGTGGATGCGTTGACCGGATTGAACAATCGCACCGCGATGGAGGACTATCTGGTGCGGATGGATCGGGCACTTGCCGACCAGCCAAAGGCCATCGCCGTGATGATTGCCGATCTCGATCACTTCAAAGCCATCAATGACAGTCACGGTCACGCAGCGGGTGATGTGATCCTTGCGAAAGTCGCACAGACCCTGAAGTCAAAGCTGCGCGATGGCGATTTCATCGCGCGCTATGGTGGCGAGGAATTTCTGATCGTGTTGCCGAATGTCAAACGCGATCACGCTCGGGACGTCGCCATGCGCCTGCGTGATGCCGTTGCGGACACCCCGATCGCGCTCACATCGGGAACGGTTGTGCGGGCAACGATCAGCATAGGACTTGCCGTCGCACACAAGTCAGAACGGAAGACGACCAGAGACTTGCAGCGCGCCGCTGACACTGCGCTCTATTCGGCCAAGCGCAGCGGACGCAACCGGATCGAGCTGGCACAGATGGTCAGTCCTCTGGGGCGACCTCTTGGCGGCTCCCGCGCAGAGTTGTGACAGGCGCACGGGACACGCGGATCATCGACGCAGCCGCTTGGCGAGGTCCGCAATACGCTCTTCGATCCGGTCGGCATAGGCCGCCCGTTCGGCATCGGTCATATCCGCAATCCGTTGAACGAGAACCATACGGCCCATGTCCTCGCGGTCGGCACGGGCACGGGACTGTTCGGCCATCGCCTCGAGAAACGCGTCAGGGCTGAAGGGCGTGGCACGCAGGATGTCGAGCGTTGCTTCGAGGTCCACCAGAAACGCACCGCGATCCCGCCCCTGACGTTGCAGCCCCGTCTCGAAATCCCGTCGCAATGCGCGGCGGTCTTCATCGCTGAGCGCCCGCACGAACACGGTTCCGAAATCCGCGCGCGTCCGGTCGACGCGTTTTTCCGGACCACCCGTTATGAAGAAACCCGCAGCGGCGGCAATCACCAGAAGGTTCAGCGCCACCGAAACGAACAGTGTCACGCGCATCCAGCGGGGAGGTTTCTGATCTCGACGTTCAGCCATGTCAGCCATCCACCAAGAGCAGGTCAAACGCGCCAAGCCCGGCCCCGAGATCCAACCCTGCCGCATCGACAGGCGAAAGAGCGGTCATCAGGTCATCGGTCAATACGCCACCGGCCCAGACACCGACACAAGCCGTCATGGCAAGACCGGCCATTGCGGGCCACCCCCCAAGCGCCCCGACAACCTGTTTCCAGAAAGGTTGCCGTTCGGTGACCGGAACATGCGCCGCAGCATCCACCAGAACACGCGCCAGCAACCCATCGGGAAGCGGTGGCGGTGCCTGCCGTGCGGCGGCAAAGGCTGTCTCCAGCGGGTCGTCAACAGGAGGTTTCGACTGTGTCATCTGAATATCCCAAACCTGTGCGCTGACCGCTGAGAAGGGCGGTCAGAGCCCGTTTGCCACGCGCGGTCAGACTTTCCACCGCACGAGGCCCAATGTCCATGATCTGGGCAATCTCGGTATTGCCCAGACCTTCGATATGCCTCAGGACAACCGCTTGTCGCTGTCGATCCGGCAATTGCATGAGCGCGTCTTCCAAAGCCATCTGCCGCGCCTTGGTCTGCAATCTTGCTTCCGCCCCCGGCGCGTCATCCGCAACATCGAGGTCTTCCGGCATCGCATCGGGCCGCCTTTTGCGCAGACGGTCGATGCAGAGGTTCGCCGTCACCCGGTACAACCAGGTGCGAACCGACGCCCCCCCTGCGCTGTCCCATCCCGGTGCATGACGCCACAGCCGCAGTATGGCGTCCTGCGCGACATCCTCAGCCTCGGCGCGGTCGTTCAGCATCCGGTAGGCATGCGCGAAGACCAGCGGCGTATAGGTCGTGGCAAGACGACGTGCCGCGTCAGGGTCTCCGGCGGCGTACGCCTTGAGCAGGGCCGCTTCTGCAGCGGGATCGGTACGGCTTTGGGTCATGCCACCAATTGTCTGGTTTCCGGTCCAACCTATCAGACTTCATGAGCGTTGCACACGCGACGCTCATGACCCTGCTCGACGCTCAGAGATTACCGCGGTGCCCCTTGCCACTGTGTTTGCCGCCGTGCTTTCCGTCGCGCCCTCCCATGCGGGCGTCGGCGAACTCTTCGGCACTGATCATGCCGTCATCATTCGCATCCAGCCTCTCGAAGGCCCGGGCCGGATCGCGACGGGATGCAATTTCATCCTCGGACAAAGCGCCATCCCCGTTCCGGTCCAGCCGCACGATCATGCGTTCGGCCCGCTGTGTGGCGCGCTGTTCGGCGGCCGCCGCAATCTCCTGGGCCGTCAAGAGACCGTCCCCGTTGGTATCTGCGCGGGCAAAGCGATTGGCTCCGGCGGCAAATTCTTCAGCCGAGACAGCTCCGTCGCCATTCGCATCCAGCTCGGCAAACATTTCGGCACGACGCTCTTGCCATGTTCCCGTGTCCTGCGCAAAAGCCGTCCCGGCTGTGGTCGCCAGAAGTGCTGCAATCATGACTGCGGAAACCTGCTTGTTCATGGTCATCTTTTTTCCTTTCCTTGTCCGGCCTTGTGGCCGGCTCCTTTGAACGATGGGCCAAACCGACATTCTGTCTCTCTGGCATCCACTGCGTTTCACGGGACAGGTCCGCAGTTCCGTCGCGAAAACTGCGAAATGGTCTTCACAGACGCGTGATTTGCGACATCCAGCCGCAAGGACAGTTTGGTCACTGTTCAACCCCACCCCAGACCGCCATCTTGCCCATGGGAGAGCGATCATGGTGACATCACGAGTTTCAGAACAGGACGAGCGTCCGACATGGCCTGCGCTGCGCAAAGGCTGGCGTCGGAAATGTCCGAAATGCGGTAGTGGACCGCTGCTGAGCGGCTACCTCAAGGTGCGTGACACTTGTCCGGTATGCCGTGAGGAATTGCACCACCACCGCGCCGATGACGGTCCCGCCTATCTGACGATTCTCATCGTCGGACATCTGATGGCCCCGCTGCTGCATATCGTCTTCGTCAACTTCCGGCCCGAGCCGTTGGTTCTTTTCACCATCTTCGCGGTTGGCTGTGTCGCTCTGACACTTTACCTTCTGCCCAGATTGAAGGGGGCGATCGTGGCGTTTCAGTGGTCGCGGCAGATGCACGGATTTGCCAACAGCACATCCTGACCCCGCCACAAGAGGGGTGCCCGCGTGAGCGAACCGGCAAGTTTGGACAAGACGGCAATCCGCGATGCCGCCACGGTGATCGTGCTGCGTGACCGCAACCACGCACCCAGCGTTCTGATGGGACAACGCGGTGCCAACGCCGCCTTCATGCCCAACAAGTTCGTCTTTCCGGGGGGCGCGGTAGATGCCGAGGATGCCCATGTGCCCTTTGCAGATCCGCTCTCCCCGCTCTGCGAAAGCCGTCTGACCGACGGAGTGCCCACGGACCGCGCCGCTGCTCTGGCCGGGGCGGCCATTCGCGAGTTGTGGGAGGAAACCGGCCAGATCCTTGGGCGGCCCGGCGTATGGGACATGCCACCTGCAAACTGGCGCGACTTTGCAGCCACAGGTCACACGCCCAGCGCATCACCGCTCCAATTCGTGTTCCGCGCCATAACGCCGCCAGGGCGGCCGCGCCGATTTGATGCCCGGTTTTTCCTGTTGGATGCCGATGATCTGGCCAGTGATCCCGATGATTTCTCGGCCGCGTCAGACGAGCTGGCGCATCTGCAATGGATTGCGCTCGACAAGGTGCGCAGCTTTGATCTCCCTTTCATCACCGAGGTGGTTCTTGCCGAGGTCGCTGCCCGCGCCGCCGATCCAAGCCCACCCGCCTCGGTCCCTTTCTTTCGCAATGACGACGAGGAAAGCCTGTTCCTGCGGCTCTATGGACGGCCCATGCCCGATTAGATCACAAGGATGAAGGTCAGGATCGACAGGGCCAGAAACCCGATCCCGATCAGTTCCCGCGCGGTGACCTTTTCTTTGAAGAACAACACCGAAGCCATCAGCGAAAAGATCAGCTCGATCTGACCGACGGCCTGCACATAGGCGGCAGTTTGCAGCGTGAAGGCCGTGAACCACCCCATTGAACCTGCCATTGAGGTCAAACCGACCCACACCGCAACTTTCCGCGCGCGCCACACGGCGGTAAGCTGTCCCGGCTCTCGCCAGCGCAGCCAAAGCGCCATGCCGATGAATTGGGAGGCCGTCACAAAAGTCAGGGTGACCGCAGCACGCAGCAACGCATCCTCGCTGTCGATCTGCAACGATGCGGCACGGTAGCTGGTGCCGGAGAAGGCAAAAAAGAACCCAGAGATCAGACCAAGGCCCGTTGCCCGACTGGTCAGGCTGGCCCAGAGGCCTTGCTCGAGCCCCGGCGTGCGCGACAGAAGCAGAACACCAACCAATCCGATCAGGATCGCGCCCCACCCTTCCAAGGAGACTTCAGCCGCGAAAAGCGCCACGCCAACAATCGCGGTCTGGATGACTTCGGTTTTCTTGAACGTGATACCAACGGCGAAGTTGCGTTGCCGAAACAACGCCACGACGCAGACCGTGGCCAGTATCTGGGATATGCCGCCCAACCACGCGTAGAACCAGAACCAGCCGTTCAATGCAGGCACCGGCGCTCCGATGCTCTGCAGATAGACCAGAGTTACCAGCAACGCCGCCGGCGCGGCATAGGCAAACCGGGCAAAGGTCGAACCGGCCGTACTCAGCACATCCATGCTGAGCACTTTCTGCAGCATAAACCTGACGGTCTGAAACAGCGCAGCCGCGACGCTGGCAAGTATCCAGAGTTCCATGTTCCTCTATGGCGTCAGGTCAATCGCCTTGTCCATCCCGGTAGAGCGGATGCGGCACCGGATCCTTGGCGCGAAACAGATACTTGCGGGCGACCTCGCCATAGGTGGCGTAGCGATAGTCATGATTGGATGACAGGTATTGGTCGCGCCGCGACCGGTAGAGATCGGGCAACGCGTACCACGGCACCCCCGGATGTTGATGATGCACGACGTGGAAGTTGTTGTAGAGGAACAAGATCCCAAACGGGCCGCGGTCCTCGACAATTGCCGTCCGTGCCGTGGTACGATCATGGGCGCGGTGTTCAAGATAGGTGCGGAGCTTGAGCAGAGACAGTGACAGATAGACCGACACAAGCCACGCCCAGATCGGCATATCTGCAACAGATACCATCCACCAAAAGACGCTCGCGACCGCCGGGATGTGCAGAAGCCACCCCGCCAGAACACGGCGGTCACGCGCGCGGATCAGGTGCCAGTCCGCGGCCATGAAGGCAATCTGCCCGATGACGGGACCAAGGGTCAGCCGCCCCGCCAAAGTGTTGTTCGCGCGGCACAGTGCCTTGCGCCATGCTGGCAGCCGGTCCCAGACCTTTGGGTCGAGGTAGTTGGTTTCCGGATCATCATAAGGATCGGTCAGGTTTTCGTCTTTGTGGTGCGCAAGATGGGTGTCGCGGAAGCGCAGGTATGGCACGACCAGCGTCAGAGGCGGAAAAACCAAGGCCGCGTTCAGAAGCCGGTTGCGCGTCGGATGCCCATGCAATGCCTCGTGGGTGAGAGAGGAATGCTGCGCGGCTGTCCAGGCGCAGAGCAGGATCGCCAGAAGAACAGAGATGTCGCTGATCCAGACAGTTGCGACACCCCAGACACCATAGGTGATCCCCAGCATCAGAAGTGTCGGCCATTCGGCCACCCGCCGCAACTCGGCCGATCGCGGCACAGGCATGTCTGTCATGAAGTGACCTCAAGAGTTCCCAGAGGCCAAGATAGACCCTGCGTCAGGCTTGCAGAATTCTGAGAACAGTGCACAATTGTCTATAACTGTGATAATTATCACCACTTGCGGATTTTCACCCATGGACAAGCTGTTAAGGGCAGATCTCTTCCGCACGCGCCTTCTGATCGCGATCCGACGTGTCGGCACCAACCAGAGCGAACTTGCCCGGCGCACGGGCATCGACCGGTCCACGATCTCGCAACTCTTGCGCGATGACGCCGCGCGATTGCCCAATGCGCATGTGGTTGGCTCTTGCGCCAGTGCCTTGGGTGTATCTGCGGACTGGCTGTTGGGATTGTCGGAACACCCCGAAAACGCGACGGATCTTCTGGCCAATGCGTTGACGCTGACCAACGCGCCCCGAGCCTTGGTCGATCAGCAGATCTTCGACTGGCACCGCGAGGCCGAGGGCTACAAGATCCGTTATGTGCCCGCAGCACTTCCCGACATGCTCAAGACCAATGAAGTACTGACATGGGAATACGGCCCGCATCTGGGCCGCACCACCGGGCAGGCGATCACCGCTTCGGCCAATCGGCTGGCGTGGATGCGGCAGTCGGCCTCGGACTATGAAATCGCCATGCCGCTTTACGAGGTTCAGAGTTTTGTCGACGGCACCGGGTACTATGCCGATCTGCCACTAGACCTGCGCAAGCAGCAGATCGAGCACTGGCTGGACCTCTCGAAAGCTTTGTATCCCCGGATGCGCATTTACCTGTTCGACGCCCGGCAGGTCTATTCAGCGCCGATCACTGTCTTCGGACCACTGCTGGCGGTGATCTATCTGGGCAGCAACTATCTCGCCTTCCGCGACACCCAGAGGGTGCGGGCCTTCTCGGACCATTTCGACAATCTGGTGCGCGAAGCCCGCATCACTGCACGGTCCTTTCCGGACCATCTGAGTGAGTTGCGCGAGACGCTGATCTGATCACGGTTCGGTCCGGTCAGGCCAGCCTTTTGACGCCGATAGCGCGGCGAGGATCGTTTCGGTGTCCTGCCCACGTACCCGAACCTCCGTCGGAGGCGCGGGAGGCTGCCCGCCAAAGCGTGGAGCGGCGGCAGCTTGCAATGTCCCATCAACCTCGTGCCACGTCTGGCGTGCCGCGTTCTGCGGATGGGCAAATGCTTCGCGCGGCGACAGAACAGGCGCGACGCAGGCATCGCTGCCATCGAAGACGTTTTCCCAATGCAACCGGCTCTGTGCGGCGAAAATATCCGACAGTCTTGCAGACAGCCGGGGCCACGCCGCCCGGTCGAATTGGTGCATCGCAAAATCGGTGTCTTCTGAAAGACCAAGTCTGCTCAGGAACTCGGCATAGAATTTCGGCTCAAGACACTGCACGCTGATGAACCCGCCCTCGGCGCAGCGATAGGTGCGGGACCAATGCGCACCGACCAGCGGATTGGCCTGCGCGGATGCGCCGTCCTCGACCGCACCCGCGATCGACATGAGCAGGTTCTGCATATGCGCCGCACCGTCATAGATCGCCGCATCAATAACGGTCCCCCGCCCGGTGCGCCCGGCTGCGATGATGCCGGACAGCATCCCGGCCACCAGATAAAGTGCCCCGCCACCGATGTCGCCGACCAGCGTGGGCGGCACGCTCGGGCGCTCACCCTCCAGAGCAGACGACCACAAAGCGCCCGACAGCGCGATATAGTTCAGGTCATGCCCCGCGCGGTTTGCCAAAGGCCCGTCCTGCCCCCATCCGGTCATCCGACCATAGACAAGGCGCGGGTTGCGCCCGAGGCAGACATCGGGACCCAAGCCAAGCCGCTCCATGACGCCTGGGCGAAACCCTTCGATCAAACCGTCGGCATGGGCAATCAGGTCAAGGCATATCGCCCGTTCGGTATCCGATTTCAGATCCAGCACAAGCGACCGTTTGCCCCGGTCGGTGACGGGACGATCCTTCAACCCGACCACGGGACCAGATCGCGGCCGGTGCACGACAATCACATCTGCGCCCAGATCGGCGAGCATCATCGCGGCAAACGGACCGGGACCGATGCCTTCAACCTCGACGATGCGCACGCCGCTGAGGGGTTTGTCATTCAGCATGATCGTCCTTTCATCTGCGGAACTCCCACAGCGACCCTCTGTGTCGTTTCAAGAAAACGACATCGGGTCGCAGACAGCAATGCATGAACCACACAGGAGCGTATCTGTCGCCCACGACTTCGAAGGCCAGACATGCACGAGAGACGCATACCCGAGTGGCTCCGCCACGCCCCCGCCCCGAGCGTGCGGGGCTTTGCCATGCTGGCGGCAGCCGAGGCTGTGGCAAGGGGCATCCTGATCTCGGTCTTTCCGCTGCGCATGTATCAAGCCTTACAGGACGCCGCACTGGTCTCGCAGGTCTATTTCCTGATCGGGATCGTGTCACTCTTGACCGGGCTGCTTGTGCCTTTCCTCGCACGGTATCTGCCCCGACGCTGGGTCTACATGACCGGCGCGTCCTGTTTCATGGCCGGCTCGCTTCTGGCCATCGATGGGTCGGCCATGACAACCATCATCGGCCTGTCTCTGACATCCATGGCGACGGTGACAACCTTTGTCTGCTTTAACGCCTACGTGCTGGACTACATCGCCAAGATCGAGCTTGGACGCTGCGAAACCTCGCGCATGTTCTACAGTGCTGCGGGCTGGACGGTCGGGCCGGTGCTGGGCGTGACGCTGCTCAAATGGTGGGAACCGGCCCCGTTTCTTGTGGCTGCGACGGCATCGTGCACCATGCTTTTGATGTTCCTCGCCATGCGCATGGGCAATGGCAAACTGATCACGAAAAGCCGCCGCGCGCCGACCAATCCGCTTGGGTTCCTGCCAAGGTTCTTTGCACAGCCTCGTCTTGTGGCAGGCTGGCTCTTTGCCGTGATCCGGTCCTGTGGGTGGTGGGTCTATGTCGTCTATCTGCCGATCTTCGCCATCCAGTCGGGACTGGGCGAACAACTGGGCGGGATCGCGTTATCGATCTCGAACGCGGCCCTGTTCGTCACACCCTTCATGCTGCGGTTCATGCAGCGCTATTCGATCCGCCACGCCGTGCGCACCGGGTTCCTGATGTCAGGACTGCTGTTCGCGGTTGCGGGGATCCTGTCGGGACTGCCCTGGGTCGCTGTCCTGTGCCTGATGTGCGGGTCGTTCTTCCTGATCCTGCTCGATGTCTCGGCGGGCCTGCCGTTCCTGCTGGCGGTGAAACCATCGGAACGGACCGAGATGTCGGCCGTGTATTCCAGCTTCCGCGACGTGTCGGGCATTCTGACACCCGGCGTGGCGTGGCTTGTCCTGCTTGTCGCCCCCTTGGCCGGGATCTTTGGCGCAGGGGCGACCGCGCTGCTGGGCGCATGGGCGTTGTCCGGCACGCTTCCCGCACGACTGGGCAAGACGGGAAGCCGCCCTGCCCCGATCCCAGAGCCACCTGAACCTGACATTGCGGCGGCTGGCGGGGCTGAGATTCGAAGCTCGGTGTAACCGGACACCGCGCGGAACTCAGTACGGCATCGGGTGCTGCTTGTGCGTGGCGTCGAGCGCCCTGAGGACATCGTCACTCAGCGTCATGCCGACCGCCTGCAGCAGATGGGTCAACTGATCCGCCGTCGTTGCGCCAAAGATCGACGAGGCCACAAAAGGCCGCTGCGCCGACCACGCCAGCGCCATATGGGCAAGATCCAGACCAGCCTCTTTGGCCACCTTCGCATAGGCATCGACAGCGCCGAACGCCCGGTCCGTCTTGCGGCCCCCCAGGTTGCCATTCAGCGCCATGCGCGATCCTTCGGGCACGGCTCCGTTCTGGTACTTGCCGGTGAGCAAGCCCGCCGCCAAAGGCGAGAACGGCAGGAGCGACACCTCTTCATGTACCATGACCTCGGCCAGATCGGTGTCGGCCAGTCGGCACATCAGCGAATATTCGTTCTGGATGCTCTCCATCCGAGGCCCGGCCATCGCATGCGCCACCTGCAGCCACATCATCGTGCCCCACGCGCTTTCGTTTGACAGACCGATATGCCGGATGCGGCCCTTTTCGATCTCGCGGCCCAGCGCACCCAGCACATCCGCCATGTTCTGCAACGTTTCCGTGCGGTTCTGGGTCGTCGCGTCAAAGGTCCAGTTCTGGCGGAACATGTAAGAGCCGCGATTGGGCCAGTGCAGTTGATAGAGGTCGATATGATCGGTCTTGAGCCGCTTCAGCGACCCTTCCACCGCACCCGGAATGGTCTCGCTCGAGATCGGCGCGCCGTCGCGGACATGCTGCATGCCTTCGCCGGAGTGTTTGGTCGCCAGAACCCAATCATTGCGACGCCCGGTTTTCTGCATCCAATTGCCAAGGATCTCTTCAGTCAGACCAATGGTTTCCTTTGCAACCGGGTTCACCGGGTACATCTCGGCCGCGTCGATGAAATTGATCCCGGCATCCAGCGCCATGTTCATCTGGGTATGGGCATCCGCCTCGGGTGTCTGGTTGCCGTAGGTCATCGTGCCAAGGCACAGTTCGGACACCATCAGATCGGTCTTGCCCAGTCGGTTCATCTTCATCGCGCGTTCCTTCAAGCTGTCGTTGCGCGCACCCTAGCGGCTGCTGCCCGCCCTGCAAGCCGTGTGCGCATCACGCGGTGGTTCATCACTGCAAGCGAGGGCATGCTTGTGACAGATGCGAAACCTGCCAAAGCCCAAGCGGACCAAACGTGCAGACCTACAGGTATGGCGCAACGAATCTCTTGAGAACAAATAGAGAACATATAGGATGTGGTCATGTACAGTGCTGCCGATCTCCTGTCCCGACGCCCGCACCGCCCCGCGCCGCAGATCACGCTGGGCGATCCTGAAATCGCGTTGCGTCTGGGTCGGGTGCATGAGCTTTGCGGCTCCGCGCGGCATACGCTGGCCGTCGCGATTGCAGCGCAACTGAGTGGTTCCGTGGTATGGATCACACCGCAGGGAGCGACCGAATACCTTTGCCCCGAAGCCATCGCGGGACAGATCAATCCGGGGCATATCCTGTTCGTCACACCCTCAAAACGGGACATGCTGCTGTGGGCCATGGAAGAGGCGCTGCGCGACGGTCATGCCCCCGTGGTGGTGGCTGATCTGACAGCGCCCCCCGCGATGGTGCCGATCCGCCGTCTGCATCTGGCCGCCGAAGCGGGCTGTGGTGCGGGCGTCTGCCGTCCCCTTGCCCTGCTTCTGACCCCCGGTCAGGGCGGAGCACCTGGTATCGAAACCCGCTGGTCGCTGGACCCTGCCCATCACCACGGGGCGGGTCACTGGACCCTCAGCCGCCTGCGCGCCCGCATGGCCCCTCCGCGCGACTGGCTGATGACATGGGGGGCGGCAGGGCTGGTGCCCGCCACGCCGAAACCAGAAGTTTCGGCACGCCCAAGGCATTTCGCAAGAAATTCTCTGAACCGCGCCCGGGAAACGACACCTTAAGTCGATTATAGGCGACCGGTACCAGTCACCTCGGCTAGGCTCAATCTCATGCGCCTGCCTCTCTCTTTCGCCGCTCTATTCCTGTCTGTTGCCCTGCTCCAGATTTCATCCGGTGGCGTCGGGCCCCTGGACGCAATCTCGGGCATCACACTTGGCTTCACAACGGCCGAGATCGGGATGCTGGGATCGGCGCATTTTGTCGGGTTCTTCATCGGTTGCTGGTGGGCGCCGCGCCTGATGGGCACTGTCGGGCACGCGCGCGCCTTTTCCGCCTTTACCGTGCTGGGGGCCATTGCACTGCTCAGCCACATGATGTGGCCCGACCCCATCGCCTGGGCGCTGATGCGGATCGCGACAGGGGTGTGCGTGGCAGGCTGCTATACCGTGATCGAAGCATGGCTTCAGGCCGAAGTCACCAACGAGACCCGGGGACGGGCCATGGGCCTGTACCGGATCGCGGATATGGGCGCATCACTGGTCGCGCAATTGCTGATCGGGGTGCTGACCCCGGCCGCCTATGTCAGCTACAATCTGCTTGCGATTTTCTGCTGTGCCGCGCTGCTGCCACTCGCGCTGACCACCCGGCCCCAGCCGGAAACGCCCGATGCCCCACGACTGCGCCCCAAGATGGCGGTGGCGCGGTCGCCCCTTGCCGTAGCAGGCGTGATCGTCGCCGCGATCTCGTCGGCGTCGTTCCGCATGGTGGGCCCGGTCTATGGGCAGGGTGTTGGCCTCGCCCTCGACCAGATCGCACTTTTCATGGCGGCTTTCGTGGCGGGCGGGGCCTTGGCGCAGTACCCAGTGGGTTGGCTCGCCGACAAATATGACCGGCGCTGGGTGCTGATCTGGCTCTCGGTTGCGGCAATTGCCTCGTGCGTGATGACGGCCAGCCTGACCGATCTGTCCACGGAAGGCGTGTTCATTACGGCCATGATCTTTGGCCTGACCACCTTTCCCATCTATTCCGTCGCCGCGGCACATGCCCATGACTTCGCAAGCTCGAGCGAACGGGTCGAACTCTCGGCCGCTTTGATGTTCTGGTACGCTTGCGGAGCAATTGCGGCGCCCTATCTCGCGTCGGTACTCATGGGGCTTTATGGCCCCCCGGCCCTTTTTGCGATGATTGCGGTCGGGCATGCGGTTCTGGTTGTGTTCGGCCTGATCCGCATGCGTGCCCGGCCCAGCCAGCAAAAAACGCCGTATGTCTACGCTCCACGCACATCGTTCCTCATCGGGCGACTGATGAAGTCCAGCCGCGACAGGGACTGATCCTCTGGCACTTGGCCCCGCGATCCGCTAAAGCGGCCCAAACCTCAGTTCAAGCGCGGGCGCATACGACATGGCACGGCACCTCATCACGTCGGCAATCCCCTATATCAACGGGATCAAGCACCTTGGAAACCTCGTGGGCAGCCAGCTGCCCGCCGACCTATACGCCCGCTACCTTCGGGCGCGCGGCAACGAGGTGATGTTCCTGTGTGCCACCGACGAACACGGCACACCCGCCGAACTGGCGGCCGCGAAAGCAGGCAAGCCGGTGGCCGAGTATTGCGCTGAAATGCACGCCGTTCAGTCCGAGATCGCCAAGGGCTTCCGTCTGTCCTTTGACCACTTCGGGCGGTCGTCCAGCCCGCAGAACCACAGGCTGACCCAGCATCTCGCAGGCCGTCTTGCCGACGCTGGCCTGATCCGCGAAGTGAGCGAAAAGCAGATGTACAGCCACGCAGACAAACGGTTCCTGCCGGACCGCTATATCGAGGGCACCTGCCCGAACTGCGGCTATGACAAGGCGCGCGGCGACCAGTGCGAGAACTGCACCAAGCAGCTTGACCCCACCGACCTGATCAATCCGCGTTCCGCCATTTCCGGTTCGACCGATCTGGAAGTGCGCGAGACCAAGCATCTCTACCTGCGCCAGTCCGACATGCGCGGCAAGCTGCAGGACTGGATCGACAGCAAGACGGACTGGCCGGTTCTGACCACCTCCATCGCCAAGAAATGGCTGAACGACGGCGACGGGTTGCAGGACCGGGGCATCACACGCGATCTGGACTGGGGCATCCCGGTCAGGAAAGGCGACCAAGATTGGCCGGGCATGGAGGGCAAGGTCTTCTACGTCTGGTTCGATGCGCCCATCGAATACATTGCCTGCGCCGGTGAATGGGCCGAGGCCAATGGCAAGACCGACGCCGATTGGGAACGCTGGTGGCGGACCGAGCGCGGCGCGGACGATGTGCGCTACACCCAATTCATGGGCAAGGACAATGTGCCCTTCCACACGCTCAGCTTCCCGGCAACGATCCTTGGTTCGGGCGAGGACTGGAAGCTGGTGGATTATATCAAGTCGTTCAACTACCTGAACTATGATGGCGGCCAGTTCAGCACCTCGCAAGGTCGCGGTGTGTTCATGGATCAGGCGCTTGAGATCCTGCCCGCGGATTACTGGCGCTGGTGGCTGCTGAGCCATGCGCCCGAGAGCTCGGACAGCGAATTCACGTGGGAGAATTTCCAAGGCTCCGTGAACAAGGATCTGGCCGACGTGCTTGGCAACTTCGCCAGCCGCGTCACCAAGTTCTGCCGCTCCAAGTTCAGCGAGGCGGTCCCGTCTGGCGGCACACCGGGCGCGCGCGAAGACCAGTTGATCGCCGATCTTGAAAAGGGTCTGCGCGAATACGAGGCGCATATGGACGCAATCGAAGTCCGCAAATCCGCCGCCGCGCTGCGCGCAGTTTGGGTGCTGGGCAACGAATACCTGCAGGATGTCGCCCCTTGGAGCACATTCAAGGAAGACCCAGATGCGGCAGCCATGCAGATCCGCATCGCGCTGAACCTGATCCGGTTTTACGCGGTGCTGTCGAGCCCGTTCATCCCGGATGCTTCGGCCCAGCTTTTGACGGCAATGCACGCTGAAGATGCGGACTGGCCGTCAGACGTGGCCTCGGCCATCACCGCCCTTCCGGTCGGTCATGCCTTCACCGTGCCCGAAGTGACCTTCCGCAAGATCAGCGATGAGGAACGTGCGGATTGGCAATCCCGCTTCGCCGGCGTGCGGACCTGACGCCTGCCTCATTGGGCTGAAATAGTGTCCGGCAATCGCGAGGGATCGTGCCTATGTTCGCCATTGGCTCAAGAACAAGGGACGACGCCCCGCGTTTCGGCCTGATCGGCCAAGCCGATCAGGCACAGCTTCACGGTGCTTTGATTTCGACCAGTTCCACGTCGAAGGTCAGGTCCTGGCCTGCAAGCGGATGGTTTGCGTCCAACGTCACCTCGGTCTCGGTCACTTCGGCCACCATTACCGGAACGACCTGACCGTTCGGCGTCTGCATCTGCAGCTGCGTGCCCGGCTCGAGCGGGATGTCCGCAGGGATCTCGGCGCGCGGCACGGCTTGTTGGGCGTTCGGGTCGCGTTGACCATAGGCCTGATCCGCAGGCACCTGCACCGTCTTTGTGTCACCAACGGCCATGCCGGGAATCGCCTGATCGAGACCGGGAATGATCTGGCCTGCGCCGACCGTGAATTCCAAAGGCGCGCGGCCTGCGGAACTGTCGAAAGTCGAACCATCGGACAGTGTGCCGGTATAATGAATCGAAACGGTATCGCCCGTTTTAACCTGGGTCATGGAATCTCCGTATATCGGGGGGATGAGTGTGGGAGGCCGCATCTCTGGCGGGTGCTCCGGCGTGTTGGCGCAGAATACCAAAACGGCGGCAAAGACACAAACCACCCGTGCCAGAGCGTGTTTTCTGTGGAATCCAGGATCTTCTCTGCTGTGTCTGAGGGTGCGCCCTAGACCGGAAGAGCCGTGGTCTTGAACACCGTGCGCAGCGCAAACGAGCTTTGCATCTGCGCCACGCCGGGCAAACGGGTGAGGTATTGCCGGTGTATACGCGCGAAGTCCTCGGTGTTTTCTGCCACGATCTTGAGAATGTAATCCGCCGTTCCTGCCATCAGGTGGCATTCCAGAACATCCGGAACGCGCGCGACTGCCTTTTCGAAGGCCTCGAGCAACTCGTCCGCCTGACTGCTCAGCTTGATTTCGACAAAGACGGTTGTCGGCAGACCCAGCTTGCGCGCATTCAAAAGCGCGACATAGTCCCGGATGTACCCATCCGCTTCGAGTCTCTGAACACGACGGTGGCAGGCTGATGCCGACAGATTGACCGACTCGGCCAGTTCCGCGTTCGAGATACGCCCTTTGCGCTGAAGCACGCGGAGAATCCGCCGATCCGTGTCATCCAAAGACATTGCGCCAGTTTCCTCCCGAAAATTGCCCCTTTCTTCGAAGGGTCTTCGCAAGATGGCCTGCCAGCCGCCAAAGATCCATACGAAATTGCGCAGGATCCGGGGCATCCTGTCACCAGACAGAGTCGGAGGAGACAGTCATGAAAATCGGATGCCCAACCGAAATCAAACCCCAGGAATTCCGCGTCGGCGTCACTCCGAGCGCGGCTCAGGAAGCCGTTGCACATGGCCACACCGTTCTGATCCAGAAAGGTGCAGGCATCGGCGCAGGCTTTGACGACGCGGCCTACACCGCCGCTGGTGCGCAGATCCTCGACACCGCAGAAGAGGTGTTCGCGATCGCAGACATGATCGTCAAGGTCAAGGAACCGCAGGCGGTCGAGCGCAAGATGCTGCGCGAAGGCCAGTTGCTGTTCACCTATCTGCACCTTGCGCCGGACCCCGCACAGACCAAAGACCTGCTCGCCTCGGGCTGCACCGCCATCGCCTATGAAACCGTGACCGACCGCAATGGTGGCCTGCCCCTTCTGGCCCCTATGTCCGAAGTTGCCGGTAAGCTTGCGCCGCAGATGGGCGCATGGACCTTGCAGAAGGCCAATGGCGGCCGTGGCGTACTGATGGGCGGCGTGCCCGGTGTTGGCCCGGCACAGGTCGTCGTCATCGGCGGCGGCGTTGTCGGCACCCATGCGGCCCGCGTCGCGGCTGGCATGGGCGCAGATGTGACGGTTCTGGATCGGTCCTTGCCACGCATGCGCTATCTTGACGACGTGTTCGGAGGCACCTTCCGCACACGCTATGCCAGCCAAGCGAACATTGCCGAAATGATCACAACCGCTGACATGGTTGTCGGTGCCGTGCTGATCCCCGGTGCCGCGGCCCCCAAACTGGTGAGCCGGGCAGACCTTGGCCTGATGAAGCCGGGTTCCGCGCTTGTGGACGTGGCCATCGACCAGGGCGGATGCTTCGAGACATCGAAAGCCACCACGCATGAGAACCCGATCTACGAGGTGGATGGCATCATGCATTACTGTGTGGCCAACATGCCGGGTGCCGTTGCACGCACGTCGACCATCGCGCTGGGCAATGCGACGATGCCGTTTATGCTGGCGCTGGCGGACAAGGGCTGGCAGCAGGCCTGTGCCGACGATCCGCACTTGCTGGCCGGTCTCAACGTGCACGCAGGTCAGTTGACCTACGGTGCGGTGGGTCAGGCGCTTGGCCTTGACGTGACCGAGCCTCAGAAGCTGCTCAAGGCGGCGTAAAACAAACATCCAGCGCCGCTCCGGCGAGGGCGCTGGCATGGGTCTGGTCGGGTCCCGTCAATCGCGCGGTCCGACCAGACGATCTATCGGCGCGTAGTCGTCTGTCAGATAAACTCCGGCTGCGGCAAGCTGATCCACAAAAGCCGGTCCAAGCGCTGCAAAGGTCGTTTGTTCCGGCGCTGGTACCGTGAAGCTGTTGGTCGGTGTTTCGGCAGTACCCGCTGCGATCACCATCACAACACGCTCTCCGGGTGCGGGTCGCCGCGCTTCGGCCCAAACCTCGACAACCGGAAATACCTCGCGCAGCGTCGCGACCAGACTGCCGACCGCCTGCATCCGGTCCGAATAGTCGATCACGTTCATAAGATAGGTGCCCTCGGGCGTCAGCCGGTCGCGGACAAGTTGGAAGAATTCAGCCGTGACAAGGTGCTGCGGCACAGCGGTGTCGGTGAACGCATCCCCGATCACCACGTCATAGCGGTGATCCTCGGTCAGAAGCGCCCGCCGCGCATCCATGTGAAGGACGCGTATATCCGTGGGATCGAACCAGAAGTCCCTTTGCGCGAGATCGGTCACAGCCGGGTCGATCTCGGCCACGGTGGTCTGTGTGAAACCGCGATACGCAAACGCGCGCGGCAGGGCGTAATTACCGCCGCCGATGTGGAAGGTCGCCGGGTCTCTCGTAGGCGCGCGCAGCCGGGTAAGGGCATCCAGCATCGCGGCGTGATCGGTGAACATGATGTCCGGGGCATCTTGTGCGGATATGCCGTGGACCAGATGATCAATCACCATCGCACGGGTCGGATGTGAAGGATCGGCAGCCACATCGACCGATTGCAGACAGAAGTAACGGCTTTCTATGGTGCAAGGGCCCTTCGACAGGCCCGAGGACAGCGCAAGCGCAACCAAGGCGACAAGGCTCGCGCCCTGAGCAATGCGAAACCCTTTGCCCAAAGCGAAGCAGAGTGCGGCCCCAGCCGTGTAGACCAGAGTGACGGTCGTCAGCGTCCATTGGCTGCCCAGCCACGAGATGAAGACGAAGCCCGCCAGCAATGTGCCCACGATCGCTCCGATGGCACCAGACGCAAACATCGCACCCAGCGCCTGTCCCTGCCGCGACGGGCCGGACAGGGACACCTGGGTCAGCAATGGCGCCGGAATGCCTGCAAAGAGGGAGGGCAAGAAAAACGCGGCAAGCGTCAGCCCGGTGATCCCCCAAACCGGTTGTGGAAATGCGGATAGCACAGGCTCGGCAGATGCGCGCAGAGCGACGCCCGCCAGCGCAGTGGTGACCGCTGCGGCGACCAGCGCCCAAGCGGTCGCCACCATCGGATTGATGCCGGGACGGTCCGCCAGTCGCCCGCCCCACCAATGCCCGGCTGAAAAGCCCGCCAGCACAACGGCAATCACCGAAGTCCATGTGTAAAGCGACATCCCGACGTAGGGTGCCAACATGCGCCCGGCGACGATTTCGACCACCATCGACGCAGCGGAGACTGTGGCCTGAAGGGCAACAAGCAGCCAAAGGGGGGCTGTGGGCATGATGGCTCCGCATGGTTTGGTTTGCCGCATCTTGCGGAGCTTGCAGGTGAAGGCAAGAGACCTTGGCTTTAGGCCAACGCGAGAACAGGTCCATCCAGCAGACGCATCAGGTCGCCGAAATACCCGGCGGACCGGGCGGGTTGGGTTGGGTCCGACGTGATGGCCACGGCAAGATTCCGCGCCTTGTGAGAGGCAATGATCTGCCCGCCATAGCCGCGGGCCAATGTGTAGCCGGATGGCGACAGAAACCAGCCATAGCCATAGGACAGACCCGACCAGGGCGACCGCGCATAAGGCACGGTCGATGCCGCAATCCAGCCTTCCGAGATGACCTGTGTCCCATCATATCGCCCGCCATCGCGCATCAACCTCGCGATCCTGAGCATTGCCGTCGGGCGCAGAGCCATTTCATTGCCACCCATGTAATAGCCCTGCGGATCACGGGTCCAGGGCGGGATCTCGATGCCCAACGGCTGCCCCAAACGGTTACGCGCCTGTGCCAGCAGGCTTTGCCCCGTGGCCTCGGTCAAGGCCGCGCCCAGGATATGTGTCGATCCGGTGGAATAGAGCATCTGCCCACCCGGTTCAGCCACCATGGGCCGGGACAGCGCATAGGACAGCCAGTTGCCGGAATTGACCCAAGCGCCATAGTTTGCACCTGACGTGCGTTCCAACCCCGCACGCAGTGTCACCAGGTCTTCGAGCGTGATGCTCCCCGCTCCCGGTGTCGCGTTGGCAGGCACGATGCGCGGAGCCACCTCGGCCAGTGGCGCGCGCACCGAGGCGATGTCGCCCCTATCCAAGGCCGCGCCCAACAAAAGCGCCACGATGCTCTTGGAACAGGATTTGATATTCGCCAGACGATCAAGGCCCGGACCGCGCGGGGCTTCGGCAAAAAGCGTGTCATCCCCCCGGCTGATCTGGATCGAATGGAGTTGCGGCAGGGCGTCCAGGGCGCTGCGCAGGTCGTCATTTTGAGCCCGTACAAGAAACGGTACGCACAGAGCAGCGCCAGTCAGTGCGAGGCAGGAACGACGATCCATCATGAGCTTGGGTGTAACGTGCCAGCGCCGCATGTCCATATCAGCGCCGTCACAACTGCGTGCAGGCACGCGGCACTTGCTCGACCGGCAACGAAAAAGCCCCACCGAACCGGCAGGGCTTTGATGTTTCGCAAGCTGTGGTCGCTTACGCGGCCAGCGCACCTTTGGCCTGTTCGACGATTGCGCCGAAGGCTTCGGGCTCGTGTACGGCCAGATCGGCCAGCACTTTGCGGTCCACTTCGATCCCGGCCAGGTTCAGGCCGTTGATGAAGCGGGAATATGTCAGCGCTTCGTCATGCAGACGCACAGCCGCGTTGATCCGCTGAATCCACAGCGCGCGGAAATTGCGCTTGCGGTTCTTGCGGTCGCGTGTGGCGTACTGGTTGGCCTTGTCGACGGCCTGACGTGCAACCTTGAAGGTGTTCTTGCGGCGGCCATAGTAACCTTTGGCGGCCTTGATGACCTTCTTGTGACGGGCGTGTGTGGTGGTTCCGCCTTTTACTCGGGACATGGTTCTTCCTCCTTAGCGCGCGTAGGGCATCATCGGCTTGATGATACCTTCATCAGGCTTGGACAGCGTGGTTGTTCCGCGCGCATCGCGGATGAACTTCTTGTGGCGCTTGATCATGCCATGGCGCTTGCCGGCCTGACCCGCCTTGATGCGGCCCGTGGCCGTCACCTTGAACCGCTTTTTGCAGCTCGACTTCGTCTTCATCTTCGGCATTTCCGTCTCCTGTACTTGGGTCGGTGTAACGCGCGACTCGGTATGCCAACTCGACCGGTCCCGCGGGTAGAGCGCGCCGTATAGGCGGGGTTTGAGGGCAATGCAACTGTTTCAAAGCAGGCTGTCGGGGATTTTCTGCTCTGCCGCCGTATTGGCGCGGCGGAACACCAATGTCACGCAGGTCGAGACGATCACGATGAAGAGCGAGTAGAGCACCGGAACCGCCATGATCGCCTGCGCTTCGGACCCTTGGAAGGTGAAGACGATGATAGCAATCGCCAGCGGTCCGTTCTGGATACCTGTCTCAAGCGCCACGGTCCGCGCATTCCGGGGATGCAGCCGCAGCGCGCGGGCGAACAGATAGCCGATGGTGATCCCGAACAGTCCCAGCCCAATCGAGGCGACATATGTGGCGGGCGTCGTTTCCAGAAGGAACTGCCAGTTTCGCGGAATCCAGCTGACCATCAGGAAGACGATAAAGAAAAGCGCCAGTGCAGACCCGAAGAATTCCGTCACAGCGCCCACGTTCGCGCTCAGTTTGCGCAGCACCATCCCGATGGCCACCGGAACCAGCAGCAGAACCAGCGTGACGATGATGTTCTCGCGCGGGATCTCGAGATCGAGCGCCGACGCGTAGAGCAGCAGCACCAACGGGATCATCACGACCCCGGTGACGGTCGATGTCACCGTCATCAGAACCGACAGCGCCAGATTGCCCTTGGAGAAGTAGGTAAAGATGTTCGACGTGGTGCCACCCGGCATACAGGCCATGATGAGAATGCCCAGCGCGATGGCTTCGGGCACAGCCAGAAACGTCGCCAGCAGGAACCCGATCAGCGGCATGAACCCGTATTGCGAGATCACCCCGATGGCGAGACCGTAGGGCCGCCGCAAGGCCAGATAGAAATCACGCGGCGTGAGGGACGCGCCCATGCCCAGCATGATGACGAAGATCATCAGCGCCAGCAGCGCTTGTTCGAAAGCTCCAACCATGCCGATTACTCCGCTGCGATGCGGGCCAGTTCCTCGGCGCGCAGGTCTTTTCTGAGGATTTTGCCGACGTTCGATTTCGGCAGTTCATCGCGGAATTCGACCCGCTTGGGCACCTTGTAGGCGGTCAGATGCGCCTTGCAGTGGGCGCGAATGTCCGCCTCGGACAAGCCGCTGTCGCGTTTGACGACAAAAGCCTTCACCGCTTCGCCGGTGGCATCGTCCGGCACACCGATCACGGCTGCCTCGAGGATGCCGGGATGTCCGGCAAGGCAATCCTCGACCTCGTTCGGATAGACGTTGAAGCCGGATACAACCACCATGTCCTTTTTGCGGTCGACGATGCGGAAATACCCATCCGGGTCCATGACACCGATGTCACCGGTCAGGAACCATCCATCACGTAGGGCATGTGCGGTTTCATCAGGCTTGTTCCAGTACCCGGCCATGATCTGCGGGCCTTTGGCGGCGATCTCGCCGGTTTCGCCCTGTGCCACGGGCTGGCCGCTCTCATCCAGACAGGCCAACATCGTGCCGGGTACCGGGATACCGATGGAGCCGTCCCGCGTTTTTCCCAAAGGATTGAACGTCAGAACCGGCGAAGTTTCGGTGAGGCCGTAGCCCTGCAGGACAGGTTTTCCGGTGATCCCTTCCCATTTCTGTGCCACAGCGGCCTGAAGCGCCATACCACCGGCAGAGGAAAACTTGAGATACTTGGGCGGGCTGTCGGTGAACCAGACCTCGTTCGTCAGGCCATTGAACAACGTGTTCACGCCGCTCATCCAGGTGATCTTGTAGTTCTCGAACGCCCGCTTGAGGTTGGACAAAGGCCGGGGGTTCGGGATCAGGATGTTGCGCGCACCGAGCCAGTAGAAGGCAAGCATGTTCACCGTGAAGGCGAAGATGTGATAGAGCGGCAGCGCAGTCAGGGCGATTTCCTTGCCCTTCTCGACGCCCTCCAGCATCTCCATCGTCTGTTCCATGTTCATGATGAGATTGGCATGGGTCAGCATCGCGCCTTTGGCCACACCGGTCGTGCCGCCGGTATACTGAAGGCAGGCCACGTCATGCGCATCGACGCTCTGAGAATAGACCTCCGGCGCAATGCGTTCGCGCTGCATGTGATCACGCCCAGCGGCCAACGCGTCGGGCAGGCGGATATGGGCGACCTCGACCGGCTTCACGGATTTGTCCCAGTGCTTCTGTACCAACCCGACAATCCCGCGTGGCAAAGCGGGCAGAAACTCCGCAACCCGCGTGACGATGATGTTGGGGATCGGATGCCCTTGGGTGGCTGCCGGGATCTTGTCGGCGAACATGTCCACGATGACCAGCGCATGAGGTTCCGCATCCGTGAACTGCTTGGCCATTTCCTCGGCCGTATAGAGCGGGTTCACGTTCACGAGGATGCAGCCCGCCTTGAGGATGCCAAAGGCGGCAACCGGGAAGGAAAGGCAATTCGGCATCTGCAGCGCGACCCGATCCCCCTGCCGAAGGCCGGCGACTTCGCGCAGGTAAACTGCGAAGGCATCGGACATCTCGTCAATCTGCTGAAAGCTCAGCGTGCCGTTCATGCCGTTCGGAAGGCAGGTCGTGAAGGCCGGCGCAGGCCCGAAACTGTGGGACACCGACCGGATGAGATCTGCCAATGTGCGATAGGATGCGGTCTCGATGTCGGTTCGAACCTTCGGACCATAAAACGCGGTCCACGGACGCGCCTGTGATGTCATGCCTTTCTCCTCCCAAGGCACCGGCTTTCCGTCTTTGCGGAGGCGCCGGTGTTTTCAGGGAAACGCTAAAGGCATATGCGCGCCTGATCTATAGTGATCGAACGTCACAAGTGCAGAGTTCTGCTCAGGTAAAGCCCTTGAGAACCCGTGCGACGACCTCGGGAATGTCCTCGATGGCATAGCCGCCCGGCTTGTTCGACAGCGCCCAGACCATCATTGTTCCTGCGATCATCAGGGTGATCGTCGCAATCCGCGGCCGATCCCCTCTGGAGATCGAAGAAACGACCGCAGGTATGGACAATACGCCAAGCGCGAGACCGATAACAAAAAGCGTGTCCGGATCCATGACCGACCTGCTCCCACTCATTACACGTGGGACAGATTACTCCGGATCGGTGTTGTAGATCAAACGTTCGTCACATGGGGCCACACGAAGAATGTTCGTCGTGCCAGGCGTGTTGAAAGGCACACCGGCCGTGACGAGGATCTGATCGGTTGGCTCTGCATATCCGCCGGACCGTGCCGCGCGGGCAGCGTTGACAACGGCTTGTTTGAAACGCTCAAGCTCGCCTGTGATCACGCATTTCGTACCCCATGTCAGAGCAAGGCGTCGGGCTGTCTTGACCGAATTGGTCATCGCAATGATGGGAACGCGCGGTCGTTCGCGCGCGGTCAGAAGTGCGGTTGTTCCCGAGGATGTAAAGCAGCAAATCGCCTTGATGTCGGTGGTTTCCGCAATCTCGCGGGCTGCAGCCACGATACCGTCGGCCACGGTGGCCCGTTTGGCGGTCCGGGACGCTTCGATGATCTCGGTATAGGTGGGATCGCTTTCCACCTCGATCGCGACATTGTTCATCGTTGTCACAGCTTCGATCGGATACTCACCTGCTGCGGATTCCGCCGACAGCATGATCGCATCGGACCCTTCGTAGATCGCCGTCGCGACGTCAGACACTTCGGCGCGGGTGGGCATGGGCGATTCGATCATCGACTCAAGCATCTGCGTTGCCACGATCACCGGTTTTGCGGCGGCACGGCACCGGCGGATCAGGCGCTTCTGGATCGGCGGCACATTCTGCACCGGAAGCTCCACACCGAGATCGCCACGCGCAACCATGATGCCGTCGGACACTTCAAGGATCTCTTCGAATGCCTTGACGCCTGCAGGCTTTTCGATCTTCGACAGGATCGCTGCGCGCCCTTTGCACAGCTCACGCGCCTCGATCACGTCCTGCGCACGCTGCACGAAACTGAGGGCAAGCCAATCAACCCCCAGTTCTGCCACAAATTCAAGGTCACCCCGGTCTTTGTCTGACAGCGCGGCAAGGGGCAGAACGACATCCGGCACGTTGACCCCCTTGCGATTTGAGATCGTCCCTCCGGTGATCACCGTGCAATCCGCGAAATCCGTGCCGCAGGCTTCAACCTTGAGGCGGATTTTCCCGTCGTTCACCAGAAGATGCGCACCGGGTTCCAGGGCTGCAAAAATCTCGGGATGGGGCAGCGTGACCCGATCGACCGAGCCTTCCTGATCCGTCAGATCCAGACGGAATGCGGCCCCTTCGACAAGCTCTTCCTCGCCATTGGCGAACACACCAACCCGCAGTTTCGGGCCTTGAAGGTCAGCAAGGATACCAATCGTGCTGTCCAGGTCCTTTTCAACCTGCCGGATGATGGCATGCCGTTCGGCGATTTCGGCGTGGCTGCCGTGGCTCATGTTCAGGCGGAACACATCGGCCCCCGCTTCGTGCAGAGCACGGATCATCTCGTAGCTGCTTGACGCCGGGCCAAGGGTGGCCACGATCTTTACATTGCGCAAACGTCTCATCGGGATATCCGTCCTTCAACTGTGTTCCTGGGCGCGCGACACCCTGTTCGGTGCGCTGATCACCCACGTGACCGGCAATATGATGGCATCATGTTACCGCTAACTTCCGGTTCGCCTTATTGCCCATTTCACTTTCCTGCGCAACTCAACTATCTGATGCGACCGGGAGATCACACTGCTATGACATATGTTCCGTTTTTTGTGCATGGAGAGAACCGATCGTCGCGTTGGTTGATCACCTGCGACCATGCCGCGAACACAGTCCCGCCCGAGCTTGGCGGAACTTTGGGCCTGCCCGAAGCGGATATGGCACGCCATATTGCCTACGACCCCGGTGCGGCAGGTGTCACACGGGCGCTTGCGGATGCTTTGGGCGGGACAGCGATCCTGTCAAATTTTTCGCGGCTCGTGATCGACCCGAACCGAGGCGAGGACGACCCGACGCTGCTGATGCGTCTTTATGACGGATCCGTCATCCCGGCCAACCGACATGCCGACGAGGCGGAAAAAGAACGTCGCTTGAATGCCTATTACCGCCCGTATCACGATGCTTTGGCCGCCTTGGCACATCGGCGCGAGGACACGGTCATCGTTGCCGTGCATTCCTTCACACGGCAATTGAAGGCGCGCCCCAGCCGCCCGTGGCATGTTGGTATTCTGCATGCCTATGACCGCCGCCTGTCCGATCCGCTGATTGCCGCGCTTGAAGCAGAACCCGATCTCGTGGTCGGCCGAAACGAACCCTATCCCGGTCATTTGCCGGGCGACGCGATTGACCGGCACGCCTTGCATCATGGCCGGATCAACACACTTATCGAGTTGCGCAACGATTTGATCGCGACCGAAGCAACGCAGACAGCATGGGGCGAACGTCTTGCCCCTTTGCTGATGGAAGCTTTGGCGCAGGTAACAGACTGAACCGGAGGACAGAACTGATGGACACACAAACCCAACTTGAGATCGAAGCCGCCGCGTTTCGCCGTTTGCGCCAGCATCTGATCGAAGATCGCCCGGATGTTCAGAACATCGACATGATGAACCTGACCGGCTTTTGCCGCAACTGTCTGAGTCGCTGGTATCAGGAAGCAGCCAACGAGCGCGGGATCGAAATGGACAAGGATGCTGGTCGTGAAGCGTTCTACGGGATGCCGATGTCGGAATGGAAAGCCCGCTACCAGACCGAGGCGAGCGATGCCCAGAAAGCCGCTTTCGAGGTGGCATTCAAGGAGAACGTGACCGACAAGGAAGGCTGATCCACGGGCGGGGCGATGCGTCGACGCATCGCCCGTTTTGGTCGACCAAAACGGTCTGTCCTAGCGGTTTGCCCCCGGCACCCAAAGCACGTCGGCCTTGCCGCTGTCATTCGCCATGCGTGCGGCGACAAAGAACCAGTCACTCAGGCGGTTGAGGTATTTGACTGCGGCCGGATTCACGCTTTCCATCGTCGCCAGTTCGACGGTCAACCGCTCTGCCCGCCGCGCCACCGTGCGACACTGGTGCAGATAGGCAGACAGGGCCGTCCCACCCGGCAGGATGAAGCTGCGCAAGGGCTGAAGATGTGCATTCATCGCATCGATCTCGGATTCCAGGCGATCCACCTGTGACGCGACGATCCGAAGCGGCGTGTATTCCGCCTCACCGTCCCGCTCCATGTCGGGGCGGCACAGGTCGGCACCCAGATCGAAGAGATCATTCTGGATGCAGGACAGGCTGGCATCGACCTCGGCTTCGGCCTGCAGACGCGCCAGTCCGACAACCGAATTCAGCTCGTCCACCGTCCCATAGGCGGTGACCCGCATGGAATGTTTGGCGACACGGGCGCCATTGCCAAGCGCCGTTTCACCGTCGTCACCTGTCTTGGTGTAGATCTTGTTCAGTACGACCATGGCTTATTCCCCCCGCAGCCAGACAAAGAGAAGGATAAGGATCACCGCGAGGAATTGCGCAATGATCCGCCAGCGCATCGCCCTGTTTGCATATTTCTTGTTGAACTCCCCGCCCTTGGCAAAGCTGCCGATGCCAAAAAGCAGAACGGCAACCACGGCCAGACAGGCAATGGCTGCAATGATGAATAACGGGTCTTGCATCATGGCACGGGGTATCCTTCGATTGATGTCCACCGGGATGTAGCCGTATCGCGACACAAGGCGAATGAAAAGTCAGCCCTTGGACAAAAGCCAATCCAATGCGCGGGTGGGCAGCACGCGCTTGGCGATGGCCATGGCATGTGTCGGCGTGGTCACCCGGTAACGCGCCTTGGGGCGTTGTGCTGTCAGTGCCTTGAGAACGGCGTCGGTCACCGCAGATGCCGGCCATTGCACACCCGAGCTGCCACCCTTCTTGAGCAGATCAAGCAGCGAAGCTTCATACTGTGCGCGGCGGGCCGAACTCTTCCAATCCACCCATTTGTCGAACTGCTTGATCGCATTCTTGCGGAAATCCGTCTCGATCGGGCCGGGTTCGATCAGCACGACATGGATGCCGGTCTCTGCCATTTCCATGCGCAGGACATCGGCATAGCCTTCCAATGCGAACTTGGTCGCCACATAGGGCCCGCGGTATTTCATCCCGACAAGGCCCAGCACCGATGAATTGAAAAGAATGCGCCCCCGACCAGTGCGACGCATGGCCGGGATCAGATGGCGGTTCAAGTCGTGCCAGCCAAGAAAATTGGCTTCGAACTGCGCCCGCAAGCCATCCGCAGGAATATCCTCCAACGGGCCTGGCAAGGCGTAGGCCCCATTGTGAAAAACGGCATCAAGAACCCCGCCTGTCTGTTCCAGCACGTCGGATGCGCAGCGCGCGATGCTTGACGGGTCTTCGTAATCCAGTTGCGGCGCGGCAAAACCTTCTGCGGCCCGAGCTTCGCAATCAGTCTGCGCGCGGCAGGATGCGAACACGGTCCATCCCAGCGACCGCAGCCGCCGGGCTGTATCGAGGCCGATCCCTGAGGAACACCCGGTTATCAGGATCGTCTTCGATGTCACGTCAGTTGGCAGCCGTGACCAGCCAATCCGCGATCCAGCCTTCGTCACCGGTCGCCGTGTCGCGCAGATGAAGCCAGCCATTGCCCTCATCGGCAAGGATTTCGACCATGTCGTTGCGGAAAAGCTTGCCGACAACGGCATAGGTCGTCCCCGGACCGCCGCGCAGGTTCACGCGATCGCCCTCCACAAACCGGAAATCGGGTTCGGGCTGAGGCGCAGGCACAGTTTCCTGAACCTTAGCTTCCTGCACCGCAACCGGCGCGCTGTTCTGCGCTTGGATGTCACCATCGGACGCAAGCGCCACAGGCGTTATGACCGGCTCTGCAATCGGCACCACGGGCTCAATCAGCGCGCGTGTCGGCGCAACGTCCGTCAACCCGACACTGCCGGTTTCGGAGCGTGCGACAACCTCAGCAAGGGGTTTGGATTCGGTTTGAACGGGTTTCGGTTCTGCGAAAATCACGAGAGAATTGCTCCCCGGCTCAAAGTCCGCACCGCCGGATAACTCGTAAAATGCCATCGCCATGACCGCAAAAGCGATCAGAATGTACTTGTTCATATTGTCCCCCTGCGCCGGGCGGCCACCTGTCGCATGTTTACGGATACCGTGATTCCCCACGCAACCCGAAGGGGAAATAGAAAAAATATTCCCGCAATTGCTTTACGGCCTCAGAGGGGGTGAGTATCACATCATCTATGGCTGATGATGTCGACGACCCCAAGATGACCCCCCGCGACTTTGCGGAACCGCTCCGCCGAGCCATCGGGGAACGCTACCTGACCTATGCGCTGTCGACGATCATGCACCGCGCTTTGCCCGATGCCCGCGACGGGTTGAAGCCCGTTCACCGCCGCATCCTGTATGCAATGCGCGAACTGCGTCTGAGTTCCACGGGCGGCTTCCGAAAATCGGCCAAGATCAGCGGCGACGTGATGGGCAACTACCATCCGCATGGCGATGCCGCGATCTACGACGCGATGGCGCGCCTCGCGCAGGATTTCAACGTCCGCTACCCGCTGGTCGATGGTCAGGGCAATTTCGGCAATATCGACGGCGACAACCCGGCGGCTGCGCGCTACACCGAAGCGCGGTTGACCATCGTGGCCGAAGCGCTGCTGGACGGTCTGAACGAGAACGCAGTCGATTTCCGCGCGAACTACGATGGCACGCTGGAAGAACCTGTTGTCCTCCCCGCGCAGTTTCCGAACCTGCTGGCAAATGGCGCGTCCGGTATCGCGGTCGGCATGGCGACGAACATTCCGCCGCACAACATCTCGGAATTGATCGACGCCTGTCTGCACCTGATCAAGGTGCCCGATGCGCGCGACGACACACTGCTCAACTACGTTCCGGGGCCGGATTTCCCGACCGGCGGGGTGATCGTCGAGGATCGCGCGTCCATCGCGCAGGCCTATCGCACAGGTCGTGGGTCGATCCGTTTGCGCTGCCGTTGGGAGGTCGAGGATCTGGGGCGCGGGCAATGGCAGATTGTCGTCACCGAGATCCCCTATCAGGTGCAGAAATCCAAGCTGGTCGAACGGCTGGCCGAACTGATCCAGACCAAAAAGGTGCCGATCCTCGCCGACATCCGCGATGAATCGGCTGACGACATCCGCATGGTGCTGGAACCGCGCACCAAGAACGTGGACCCGGATGTTCTGATGAACATGCTCTTCCGCAACTCCGATCTGGAAACGCGGTTCAGCCTGAACATGAACGTGCTCATCGACGGGCTGACACCCAAGGTCTGTTCGATGAAGGAGGTGCTGCGCGCCTTCCTCGATTTCCGGCGCGAAGTTCTGATCCGCCGCAGCCAGCACCGGATGGACAAGATCGACCACCGGCTCGAAGTACTGGAAGGCCTGATCGTCGCCTTCCTCAACCTCGACCGCGTGATCGACATCATCCGCTATGACGACGATCCCAAGGCCGCCCTGATGCGCGAGGACTGGGGCAAGGATCACCCTCGCGCCATGAACGAGCGGGATTATGTCTCGCCGCCGATGGTGGCGGGCGATGACGAACTGGGCCTCACCGAGGTACAGACCGAAGCGATCCTCAACATGCGTCTGCGGTCGTTGCGCAAGCTTGAAGAGATGGAGCTTGTGGCCGAACGCGACCGCCTGATGGAGGAACGCGCGGGTCTCGAAGACCTGCTCGAAAGCGGCGATCTGCAATGGGACGCGATTGCGGATCAACTCCGCGAGACCAGGAAAACCTTTGGCAAGAATTATGCCGGTGGCGAACGCCGCACCACCTTTGCCGAAGCCGGCGAAGTCGAGGACGTCCCGATTGAAGCCATGATCGAACGCGAACCGATAACCGTGGTCTGTTCGGAGATGGGCTGGATCCGCGCGATGACGGGTCATATCGACCTCAACCGCGAATTGAAGTTCAAGGACGGGGACGGACCGCGCTTCATTTTCCACGCGGAAACGACGGACAAGCTGCTGGTCTTCGGCTCGAATGGTCGGTTCTACACCATTCCAGCGGCCAACCTGCCCGGCGGGCGAGGGATGGGCGAACCGCTGCGCCTGATGGTTGACCTGCCGAACGAGGCGGCAATTGTCGATCTGTTCATCCACAATCCCGAGCGAAAACTGCTTGTCGCCTCCAGCGCGGGCGACGGGTTCATCGTGCCCGAAACCGAGGTGGTCGCGCAGACCCGCGCGGGCAAGCAGGTGCTGAACGTCAAAGGCGACGTGCGCGCCAAGGTGTGCAAACCTGTTACGGGGGATGCGGTGGCAGTTGTCGGCGAAAACCGCAAAGTTCTGGTCTTTGCCTTGGACGAACTACCTGAGATGGGACGCGGGAAAGGCGTGCGGCTGCAAAAGTACAAGGACGGGGGCCTGTCGGATGCAACCACCTTCACCCTGGGAGAAGGCCTCACCTGGCGCGACCCGGCCGGACGCACCAGAACAGAAACCGCCCTTGACGAGTGGACAGGAAAGCGCGCCGGATCAGGGCGAATGGCCCCGCGCGGTTTCCCCAGAGACAACACCTTCACCTGACGCGGACGTCTTGCAGACCGAGGTTGTCGGCACGCGCGGCACCCTGTTCTGGCTGGCTTTAAAAACCAGTCTTCTTACTGTTCTCACGCTGGGATTTTACCGCTTCTGGATGCGGACCCGACTGCGCCGCTGGTATTGGTCCGCAATCCGCCCGGGCGGGCATCCGCTTGAATATGTCGGCGACCCGATGGAAAAACTGCTTGGGTTTCTCTTCGCGGTCGTGGTGCTGGCTTTCTACATCGGCATCGTGAACCTGATCCTGATGTTTGCAAGCTTTTCGCTGTTTCAGGACAATTTCGCAGCTTATGCCACCAGCGTTGTCGGGGTGATCCCGCTCTGGTTCTTCGCCCAGTACCGCGCACGTCGCTACATTCTGGCCCGCACCCGATGGCGTGGCCTGCGGTTTGGTCTTGAACCCGGCGCTTGGGGCTATGCATGGCGCGCCGTTCTCCATTGGGCTGTGACGATCCTCAGCCTCGGCCTTCTGCTTCCGCGGATGACGTTCTGGCTTGAGAAATACAAGACCGACCGCACCTTTTTCGGCACGGCTCGCATGACGCAAGGGGGCACTTGGAAAATGCTCTACCCCGCGATGAAGCCCATGTTTCTGGCGTTGGGAGTCTTGGCGATCGGCGGAGGTGCCATGCTGGCCGGGAATATCCCGCTTGGTGCAGGGATTTGCGTGATTGCAACCTTCATCGGCGTCTACGGGCTGGTTCATTACCGCGTCGAAAGCCTGCGACGACTGACTGAGACGAAAACGATCAACGGGGTCGGCTTTACGCTGTCTCCAAACGCCTTCCGGGTGTTCATGATCTATGCCCTTGGCACAGCTCTGGCCTGTGCTGCGGTGTTCATTCCCTTCATGGTCTTCGGAGTTCTTCTCTTGCTGACACAGTCGATGGACGTCTTGACCGAAATGGGCCTCGAAGATGTCATTGCACCGGTCGAGGGGCTGGGCCGGTATGGGATCATCGGACTGAGCGTCATGGTCTACTTCACCATTTTCCTGCTGTGGTCAGCCCTCACCAACGTGTTCATCATATTGCCGGTGATCCGGCATTATTTCTCGTCACTCACCTTGTCTCCGGCGTCTGCAGCGGCCGACATCCGTCAGCGCCCCAGGGATGAATTCGCCGAGGCGGAAGGGTTTGCCGATGCTCTGGATGTGGGGGCATCGCTATGACGATCTTGCGGGTCGGGGCCGCGCCACAATCCTTTCTGGCGACCGCGACATATTTCGATGGCGCACACGCTGTGCCGTCGCAGGTGACGTTGACCGTCGACGAAGACACGCTTTGCCTTGTTGGCCTCACGGAAACCGGACGGGACATCCGTTGGCCTTTGTCGGACATCCGCGAAGTGCCGGACCAGGCAGGCGGCGATCAGTTGGTCCTGCAACTGGCCGACGATCCTGTTCAGCGCATCATTTTGCCTGATCACGTCCTCGCCCCGCGCCTGCCCAACCGCCACAAACGGCCCAAAGTGGCCAGACGCGGCCCTCTGATCACCTGGGCGCTTACCGCAGTCGCGTCTGTCGCTCTGATCATCTTCGTTCTGGTCCCGACGATGGCGAACCAGTTGGCACGCTTCATACCGCCCGAAGGAGAACGTGCCCTTGGAGAGATCACGCTCAATCAGATCAGATCCGCGTTGGATCAAACCGGCCTGAACCCCGTGCCTGTCTGCGACAACCCCGATGGCTTGGCCGCCTTGGCCAAAATGGAAACGCGCCTTCAAGACGCCTTGCCCGAGATGCAGACGCTGACGGTCTCGGTACTCGATCACGAGATGATCAATGCGTTCGCCCTGCCCGGCAACTATATCGTTTTCTTCCGAGGTCTTATCGAAAAAGCACAGACCCCCGAGGAAGTGGCCGCCGTCTTCGCCCATGAGATCGGCCACGTGGTGAGTCGAGACCCGACCCGACACGCGTTGCGCTCAGCGGGCTCTCTTGGGGTGTTGGGGCTGATTTTTGGCGATTTCGCAGGCGGCGCAGTTGTTCTGTTGCTCGCAGAACGCCTGATCGAGGCACAATACAGTCAGGACGCAGAGTCACAGGCAGACGCCTTTGCCCATACCGTGCTCTTGGATGCCCGGATAGCACCCTCCGCGTTGGCCACGATGTTCGACAGATTCCGCGCCCTTGGTGGCGACGCCGGCCCATTTGTTTCGCATTTTCTCAGCCATCCGTCGCTGGGAGACCGAATACAGGCCGCTCGCGACGCAACCCCCGCAGGATTCGAAGCGGTCCCGGTGCTGTCCGCTCAGGAATGGCGCGCGCTTCAGAACATCTGCGATTGATGCCGCATCACAGCATCGCGCTGGCGAAATACTCGAAAACGCGACGTCGGATGGCGCTAACGTGACGATTTTGCCCTGTTTCCCCAGTTCAGGGTTGGGTATCCCTTGCCCGGAACGAAACGTCAGAATCGCAGGTTTCCCTGCGATCCCAACGAGAGGAACGCGCCCATGAAGGTCTTGGTACCTGTGAAACGCGTGATTGACTACAACGTGAAGGTTCGCGTCAAAGCGGATGGTTCCGGTGTCGATCTCGCCAACGTCAAGATGTCGATGAACCCCTTTGACGAGATCGCCGTGGAAGAGGCCATTCGTCTTAGAGAGGCAGGCAAAGCCGACGAGATCGTCGCCGTCAGCATCGGCGTGAAGCAGAGCCAGGAAACCCTGCGCACGGCGCTCGCCATGGGTGCCGACCGGGCGATCCTCGTGGTTGCAGCCGACGACGTCCACACCGACATCGAGCCGCTCGCAGTTGCCAAGATCCTCGCCGCCATCGTCAAAGAAGAAGCGCCGGGTCTGGTGCTTTGCGGCAAGCAGGCCATCGACAACGACATGAACGCCACCGGCCAGATGCTGTCGGCGCTCTTGGGCTGGTCGCAGGCGATGTACGCGAACAATGTCGAAATCGACGGCGACCATGCGGTCGTCACACGCGAAGTCGATGGCGGTCTGCAGACGGTCAAAGTCAAAATGCCGACGATCATCTCGACCGACCTGCGTCTGAACGAGCCGCGCTATGCGTCCTTGCCGAACATCATGAAGGCCAAGAAAAAGCCGCTCGATGAAAAGACAGCCGCCGATTACGGCGTTGATGTCACACCGCGCCTCGAGATCGTGAAAACCTCGGAACCCGCAGAGCGTGCCGCAGGTATCAAGGTGGGCTCGGTCGATGAGCTGGTTGCAAAACTCAAAGAAGTGGGAGCTGTGTAATGGCCGTTCTTCTGATTGCCGAAATCACCGATGGCGCACTGGCGATGGACGCCACCGCCAAGACCGTGACCGCCGCTAAGGCACTGGGTGATGTCACCGTTCTGGCCGCTGGCGCGTCTGCCAAGGCCGCTGCTGACGAAGCCGCGACCATTGAAGGTGTCTCCAAGGTTCTGCTGGCGGAAGATGCGCTTTACGGGCATCGCCTGGCCGAGCCTGTCTCTGCGTTGATCGCATCGATTGCTGGCGATTACAGCCACATCGTCGCCCCCGCGACAACGGACGCCAAGAACATCCTGCCGCGCGTTGCCGCGCTTCTGGATGTGATGGTGATTACCGACGTGACTGCCGTTGTGGATGCCGACACGTTCGAGCGCCCGATCTACGCGGGCAACGCGATCCAGACCGTCAAATCCTCGGACGCGACCAAGGTGATCTCGTTCCGCACCTCGACCTTTGACGCCGCACCGACAGGCGGCTCGGCATCCGTCGAAGCCATCGCAACTGGCGACAATCCGGGCCTCAGCGAATGGGTCGAAGACAAGGTCGCCGCAAGCGACCGTCCGGAACTGACCTCTGCGGGCATCGTGGTTTCCGGCGGTCGTGGCGTTGGGTCGGAAAGCGACTTTGCCATGATCGAAAAGCTGGCCGACACGCTGGGTGCGGCCGTGGGCGCGTCGCGCGCTGCGGTCGACTCGGGCTTTGCCCCGAACGACTGGCAGGTGGGCCAGACCGGCAAGGTCGTCGCACCGGATCTCTACATCGCCGTCGGCATCTCGGGTGCGATCCAGCACCTTGCGGGCATGAAGGACAGCAAGATCATTGTCGCCATCAACAAGGACGAAGAAGCCCCGATCTTCCAGGTTGCGGATTATGGCCTTGTCGCGGACCTCTTCACCGCTGTGCCGGAACTCACCGAAAAGCTCGGCTGAGCACAACTCATTGAACGACCAAAAGGCGCGCCGAATTCCGGCGCGCCTTTTTTATTGCAGCATCGGCAGAATGGCCTGCGCGACCCGGTCCGCAGCGACGGCATGCGCCTGCGCGCCGGGAAGATGTGATGCGCGGTGTTGTTCCAGTGGTGGAACTGCAAGACACTCATCGGCCAACCGCCACTGCGTCGGTACCGCTTCGAGCGTACCGCAGACATGCCTTGCAAGTGAATCGACCAGGTCATGTGTCAGTAGCGGTTCTTTTCCAAGAACGTCGTTCTGCAGGTCTTTCAAAGCCCCAGGCGCGAACCACAGTAGAAAGACATCGCCTTCCATGCGCGATACGAAAGACCGCATCCGCGACTGCCAGGCCATCTGCACCTCTTGCGCCACCATGCCAAAGCGTTCAGGGCAGATCGCCTGAAGCCGGGCCAAGAGATGCCGCGTGAAGTGAACGTCGGTAAAATCCATCTCGGGATAGAGCGAGATCAACGCCTGTGACGCTTTCAGAAAGCGGTCATTCCGCCTTGGATGCGTCGCGTAAAACCGGTTCGAGGTGTTGTGAGTGCCCGTCAACTGTATCACCAAAACCCTGGCGTTGGCCGCCGTCGCCAAAGCACCGGGATCGTTCAAATACGCATCGATGCCCGCGTTCTCGACCCCAAGGTTGACAACCGTGCGACCGATCCGTGCCTCAAGAAGATGGGGCCATGGTGCCCTGACATAGCGGCCATAGACGCCACATCCCCCAATACAGGCCACATATGGCGACCGGACCGACCGACGCGGTCCCCGAAACCACAACCGCGATCCGCCATAGCGGCACGGCGCATACTCAATGACATCATCGCGCGCAGCGGAAATATCCATGCTCACACCCTTTTCTTCACCCAGGCATGACTGTGGAACGATTCGGTTCCCAAACCGCTAAGGCTAAAATTCAAGAGATCGCCCCGATCCGCCTTGCAGCGCTTCCCGCCACAAGTCATTGTTGCGGCGAAACGAACGGAGCAGTTGCATGAAGGTCAATTCGATTGGCGTGGTCGGTGCCGGACAGATGGGCAACGGGATCGCGCATGTGATGGCCCTTGCCGGTTACGACGTTGTGTTGAATGACATCAGTCAGGACGCCCTGGAACGGGCCGTCGGGCTGATCGAACGAAACATGGATCGGCAGGTCAGCCGCGAAAAGATCACGCAGGCCGAACGCGATCAGGCCATGGCGCGCATCGTGACCACGCAGGACCTGCCGCAGGTCGCACAGACGGATCTGATCATCGAAGCCGCGACCGAGCAGGAAGCGATCAAGCAAAAGATCTTCGACAGCCTTCTGCCACATCTTCCTGCGCATACGATCCTGACATCCAACACGTCGTCAATCTCGATCACACGGCTGGCCAGCCGAACGGACCGTCCGGAAAAATTCATGGGTTTTCACTTCATGAACCCCGTCCCGGTGATGCAACTCGTCGAACTGATCCGAGGCATCGCCACCGACAAGGAAACCTATGACACCTGTCTTGGTGTGGTCGAAAAACTGGGCAAGACCGCTGCATCGGCAGAGGATTTTCCTGCGTTCATCGTCAACCGCATCCTCATGCCGATGATCAATGAAGCAGTCTACACGCTGTATGAGGGCGTCGGGAACGTGAATTCAATCGACCAGTCCATGAAGCTGGGGGCCAACCACCCGATGGGCCCGCTGGAACTGGCCGATTTCATCGGCCTCGACACATGCCTCGCGATCATGAACGTCCTGCATGACGGTTTGGCCGACACCAAGTACCGCCCCTGCCCCCTTCTGACCAAATATGTCGAGGCCGGTTGGCTGGGTCGGAAAACACAACGCGGCTTCTACGACTATCGCGGTGAGACGCCGGTACCGACGCGTTAAGCCTTTCCACCAAGACCGATCGTGATGTCCCGCAATTCAGCCACGAAATCACGGCTGCGACCTGCAAATGCCTCGATCGCTTCCGCCTTGATCGGCTCTCCGATCACCGGGGCTTGCGGTTTGCCGCAGGCTTGTATGACTTCGTGTATCAACAGGCCCTGACGTAGGGTTGCAGAAATCTGCGTCGCAATCTGGTAAGCCCGAGAGTTCTGACCGGGAAAGAAGATCGGAACCACAGTCGCACCAGAACGCTGAATAAGGTTCGCGGTAAACGGATTCCATGTGCGCTCGATGGCCGGGCCGAAGAAACTGTCGCTTGATGCAACGACCCCTGACGGGAACAGCGCGATCACGCCGCCCTTCTTGAGATGGGCCATAGCACGGCTGCGCATCTCGAGGCTTTGTTCGCGGGCATCCTCTTCATGCGGGAACGGCACCGGGATCATGAATTCTTCGATCTCGGTCACACCTGTCAGCAACGACCGCGTGAGGATCTTGTAATCGGTGCGCACCCGGCCGATCAGTTCGGCAAGAACCATACCGTCCACCAGACCATGCGGATGGTTGGCCACAACGATAACGGGACCCTCTTTCGGAATACGGGCAATCTGTTCGGATGGTGTCTCCACACGGATGTTCATCAGCCCAAGCGCCTGTCCCCAGAAAGCCTGTCCCTCGGCGGGACCCATGCGCTCAAAACGACGAACGAGACGCAGCAACGGGATCTTGCCGGTCATCCACTCCATCGCGCGGATCGTGTTGGCTTTCCACGGATTGGTAAAGGTATTGGCGTAGCTGAGCTTGCGCTTGTCATACGGGACATCGACATGGCCCACAGGGTGCGCGTCAGTCGAACTATGCTGATAGCTTTCCACCATATGACAGCGTGATGTCCCGTTTCCAATGGCGTGAACTGACCCCGGTGGTCAGCAGCCTTCTCCAAAGCGGTCTGCCACCAGGGTTTCGATTGCGGTGGCAAGGGCCTCTGCATCGGGCCCGGACGTGACTACCTCAATAGAGGTTCCCTTGGACGCTGCCAACATCAAAAGACCCATGATGCTGTCGCCCGAGGCGCTCATGCCGTCCTTGCGTACCTCTGCCGTGGCATCGAACCCTTCCACGACCTCAACAAGTTTTGCCGACGCCCGAGCGTGCAAACCCTTTTCGTTTACGATTTTCAAAATGCGCTGCACCGTGGCGGACATCGTCCCGGGCCTCCCTGAACCCTCGTGATCAGACGTTCTGATCGAGAGTTATGTCTTGGCTGTCAATGTATTTCCGACCGGCATCCAACGCGGCTCGTACAGCCTCGGGCACGGATTTGTCCCGGCTTTTGGCCAATTTGATCAGCATGGGCAGATTCGCGCCGTAAACGATCCTGCGGTTCTCAGGCTGGCAGGCACGCAGACTAAGGTTTGACGGAGACCCACCGAACATGTCGGTGACGATCACCACACCATTTCCCTTGTCGACCTCATCCGCCAGAGTGCAGATCTCGTGCTGCTTGGCATCCCTGTTGTGGTCCGCGTCGATCGACACCGCGACCATCCCGGGTTGGTGACCAACGACGTGTTCCACCGCAGATAGATACTCCTGCGCCAAACCACCATGGGCCACGATCACGATCCCGATCACTCTTCAGGTCCTCCAAAGGCCGGCAGCACGATACAGCCAGCGGGCGCCAACCCCCGTCGTGCCAGTTCCTTATGGCCAATTGACACCCGCCAGCCCTGTTCTGCAAGGGTTCGGGCCACACGTTCCGTAACGACAACGGACCTGTGTTGCCCACCGGTACACCCGATTCCGATCGAAACATGGGTTTTGCCCTCGCGATCGACCTCGGGCAGAAGAAACGACATCAAGTCGGTGATCCTCGACAGGAAGGGGGTCAGCCTCGCGTCTGTTGCAACAAAGGTCTGCACTGCTTCGTCAAGGCCCGTCTTGTCCCGCAGGTCGGGTTCCCAGTGAGGATTGGTCAGAAAACGGCAGTCGAACACCATGTCGACACCATGCGGAATGCCACGCTTGAACGAAAAGGATTGAACGGCGACCGAAAGCCGTTGCGAGGTTTCATCAGCAAACCAGTCATGCAGTTGCGCCTTGAGGTCATGCGGCGACAGATGAGACGTATCGATCAGAATATCGGCGCGGCTTTCCACAGGCCGAAGCAAATCGATTTCCCGCGCGATACCGATTTCCGGCGTTTCACCCTGCGCCATGGGATGCCGACGCCGCGTTTCCGAATAGCGCCGCAAAAGGATGTCCGGGCGGCAATCAAGATATAACAGAGTGGCATTGCCTTCGGTCTGTCGCACCAGATCCGCGTGCAGTTCAAGCAATCGGGCCAGCGAAAAGTCCCGGTTCCGCACGTCGATGCCCAAGGCCAGTGGATGCGACACGGGTTCGCCGTCAAACAATCGCGGGATCATCCGCAACGGAATGTTGTCGATGGCCTCGAAACCCAGATCTTCAAGAACATTGATCGCCGTACTGCGCCCGGCCCCGGACGGTCCGGTCACAAGCACAACGCGCATCGGATTGGATGCAGGTGTCATGTCTTTCTTCCGCGCTCAGCCATGCGACTCCGCCCTACCGCTGCTGCGTAGATATTGCAAAAGAGCCGGAGGAAAATGCTGCGACTCCACTTTGTGAAGCAAAGGAAACGAATTCGACAACAGCGTGATGGCCCGGTGGATCGGCAGTCGCTTTTCCTCGATCTGATCCATGTCCACCACAAACGCAAGGGCCGCAGACGGTGTCCAGTCTGCATGTAATAGCCCGATGCCGCGGGCTTCTATCATGCCAAGCAAAGGCTCGGGACAGGTCACGATGACATCGGGCCCGACCTGCGTGAGGATCACCCGATCATCCGCCACCAGAGTGGCCCCCCGCGCCATCAATTCCAACGCAAGCGAAGATTTTCCGCTGCCCGACGCCCCGGTGATCATGACAGCCCGACCACCTGTTGCAACAGCGGTTGCATGCAGGACCAGAGGATCAGAGCCCGGCATCTTCAAACTTAGATGGGAAGACCGACCACAAAGCGCGCACCAAGCGGTTCTGACGTTGCATCGGCTTCGGTGGGACGGATGTTTTCGGCCCAGATGACGCCGCCATGCGCTTCGACGATCTGCTTCGAGATCGCCAGACCAAGGCCGGAATTGTTGCCGAAATCGTTTTCCGGGCGCTGCGAATAGAAGCGTTTGAAAATCTTGGTCAATGCCTCATCGGGAATGCCCGGACCGGTATCCTCGACCACGATCAGTACGCGGTTTTCGCGACGGCGGGCCCAAATCCGAATGGCATCGCCATCTTCGCAAAAGCTGATCGCGTTGGTGATCAGGTTGACAAAGACCTGCGCAAGCCGCGCTTCCAGCCCATGCACAAGAATGGGTTTGTCCGGGAGGTCCGAGATGAATTCGATGCCGCGCCGCTTTGCATCGTCACCAAGGAATTGCGCAAGGTTCCTGAGCATGTCGAGCAGGTTGAACTCGGCCTCTTCCTCTTTCACCAACTCGCTGTCCAGACGCGACGCATTTGAAATATCGCTGACAAGCCGGTCTAGTCGGCGCACATCGTGATCGATGACGTCCAGCAGGCGTTCAACCTGATCCGGCCGTTTGGCCAAACGCAAGGTTCCGACAGCCGACCGCAGCGACGCCAAGGGGTTCTTGATCTCATGAGCCACATCTGCGGCGAACTGTTCGTTTGCGTCGATCCGGTCATATAGCGCCGCCACCATGCCGCGCAGGGCGCCGGAGAGGCGTCCGATCTCGTCCGGGCGCGCCGTCAGATCGGGAATGCGAATACGGCCCGAGGAGACGTTGCGCCGGTTTCGGTCGCGCCCGACCTCGGCTGCGTCGGCAAGGTTCGAAATCGGGTTTGAAATCGTCGATGCAAGAACAAGACTGAGACCGATCGAAACAAGCGTCGCGATGACGAACATCTGCAGCACACTCTCGCGCTCCAACCGGACGGCAGCGTCGATCTCCGGCGCAAAGCTGACCAGAGCGATGGTTCCGGCAACGCCATTCTCGACTTCGATGGGGCTGAGAGCGGTGAAGATGGTTTCACCGTTCGGGCCTTCGGACCGTTCCACACGGGTCATCGTCGGGTCGGTCTCTTCGATCTGGCGTCGCAGGATGTCTTCGAGTGTCAGCGGTTGCAGACCGGCGTCCGACCCGAACACGGCTGAAACGCTGCTCCAGATGGTCAGCAGGAAATCGGAAATGACCGTTGGCCTTTCCGCAATGGTCAGCCCGCTGCCCTGAGGCGCCGCTTCCGCATTTCCGACAAGAAACCGTGCCGCATCGAAAACGAACACCTGCAGCCCGGGCCGCATCTCAAGGGTTTCAAGCGTCTGGGTGACATCGATGCCTTCGCCGGTTCCCAGATTGACCGCCGGCCCCTGCATGGCCTGAGCTTCGAATACATTCGCGATCAGCTCAGCCTCGATGCGGACGGCTTCCGCTTTTTGCTCGGCCAGGGTGTCTCTTGAGGAGTTCAGAAAAAGGATGCCCGCAACCAGAAAGTTGAGGGCAACCAGATTGAAGGTAATGATCTTTCGGGTCAAAGGCGACCGGTTAAGGGAAAACAGCCCGCGCTTCTCACGGATGCTGCGCACTTCGGACTCGACAGTTTTGTCGGGGGCGACCCAGTCGTCCCCGAGCACAACATCCGCATCCTTGCGCCCGCCGTCCTTGCCGTGGGTCACACCCTCAACCAGTGCCATGGTTACTCTTCGTTGTAACGGTACCCGATCCCGTAAAGCGTTTCGATCGCCGAGAAATCATTGTCGACCGAACGCATCTTCTTGCGCAGGCGTTTGATGTGGCTGTCGATCGTACGGTCATCGACATAGACCTGATCGTCATAAGCCACGTCCATCAACTGATCGCGCGACTTCACAAAGCCCGGGCGCTGCGCAAGTGCCTGAAGCAAAAGAAATTCCGTTACGGTCAGCGAGACATCCTGACCTTTCCACGAAACCGAGTGGCGCAACGGGTCCATCGTCAGGTTGCCCCGCACCATCAACTTGGCCTCTTCGACCTCGCCACCGCCGGCATCGCCGGAAATCGCGTCCTGGCGGCGCAACAATGCGCGGATGCGCTCGACCAAAAGGCGTTGCGAAAAGGGTTTCTTGACGTAGTCGTCCGCGCCCATGCGAAGGCCCAGAACTTCGTCGATCTCGTCGTCTTTCGACGTCAAGAAGATAACCGGCATCTTGGATTTCTGGCGCACCCGCTGAAGCAGGTCCATGCCATCCATGCGGGGCATCTTGATGTCGAAGACAGCCATGTCAGGCATCTTCTTGTTGAATGCGTCCAATGCGGCCTGTCCGTCATTGTAGGTCTCGACTTCGAACCCCTCTGCCTCGAGGGTGATCGCGACCGATGTCAGGATATTCCTGTCATCGTCCACAAGGGCGATTTTCGACATGGAGTGTGTTCCTTGTACTGCTCTCAATTATGTTTTTTCCGGCATTATGTGACTTTTTTCCGTATGCGCCAACTCAATTTTGCGAATCACCCGACAGCGATGGCCATATTGAGACGGGAAAACCCTTACGGATGGCTAATTTGCATCACACCTGTCGGCAGAGACCGGCCATGGTTGCGCTAAACCCGTTTTGGTTGCGCTAACTGCGTGATTGCGTCCTGTTCAGATTTGGAAACGACATGCTAAGAGGCTCTCATCTCCGGCGCACCGCCGCGAGTGGGACGCGGACTCTTCGTCCCTCTTCAATACCGCCGCTCGATGCGCGGCTACAGGAGCTTGGCAAATGACATTTGGACGGGTGAACCCGGAATTCCGGCTTGAGGATCAACAGATCACCGGGCTTGGCAATGTCTATTACAACCTCACAGAGCCCGCTCTGATCGAAGCGGCTCTGAAACGCGGCGAGGGCACGCTGGGCAATGGCGGGGCGTTCCTTGTGACCACCGGCAAGTTTACTGGCCGGTCCCCCAAGGACAAGCACGTCGTCAAGACGGACAGCGTGGCCGACACGATCTGGTGGGAAAACAACGCGCCAATGTCGCCCGAAGGGTTCGATGCGCTCTACGCCGACATGCTTGAGCACATGAAGGGCCGTGAATACTTCGTTCAGGATCTTGTCGGCGGGGCAGACCCCAAGCATTCCATCGACGTGCGTTTCATTCAGGAACTGGCGTGGCACAACCTCTTCATCCGCCACATGATGCGCCGCCCCGAACGTGACGACCTCGATACGTTCACCGCTGATTTCACGGTCATCAACTGCCCGTCCTTCCAGGCAGACCCCAAGAAACACAACTGCCGGTCGGAGACAGTGATCGCGATGAACTTCGACAAGAAGCTCATCCTGATCGGGGGCACCGAATACGCGGGCGAGAACAAGAAATCCATCTTCTCTCTGCTGAACTACCTGTTGCCCGAAAAAGGCATCATGCCGATGCACTGCTCGGCCAACCATGCGGTCGGCAACCCCGTAGATACGGCAATCTTCTTTGGCCTGTCCGGCACCGGCAAGACCACTTTGTCGGCAGACCCGAACCGCGTTCTGATCGGCGACGACGAACATGGCTGGTCCGACCGCGGCACCTTCAACTTCGAAGGCGGCTGCTATGCCAAGACGATCAACCTTTCTGCCGAGGCCGAGCCGGAAATCTACGCGACCACCACAAAATTCGGCACGGTCATCGAGAACATGGTCTTCGATCCCGAAACCTTCGAGCTGGATTTCAAGGATGACAGCCTGACCGCGAACATGCGCTGCGCCTACCCGCTCGAATACATCTCGAACGCGTCTGAAAGCGCGCTTGGCGGGCATCCGAAGAACATCATCATGCTGACGTGCGACGCCTTCGGTGTTCTGCCTCCGATCGCGCGTCTGACGCCGGCGCAGGCGATGTACCACTTCCTGTCGGGCTTCACCTCCAAGGTCGCCGGGACAGAGCGTGGCGTGACCGAACCCGAGCCCACTTTCTCGACCTGCTTTGGCGCACCGTTCATGCCGCGCCGTCCTGAGGTCTACGGCAACCTGCTGCGCGAAAAGATCGCATCGCATGGTGCGACGTGCTGGCTGGTAAACACTGGCTGGACCGGCGGGGCCTACGGTTCTGGCCAGCGGATGCCGATCAAGGCAACCCGCGCCCTGCTGACAGCCGCCCTCGACGGCAGCCTTGCCGAGGCCGAGTTCCGCAAGGACCCCAACTTCGGCTTCGAAGTGCCGGTCAAGGTCGAAGGTGTGCCGGACATGCTGCTTGATCCGCGCCGTACCTGGAACGACAAAGACGCGTATGACGCGCAGGCGGAAAAGCTCGTTCAGATGTTTGCCGACAATTTTGCGCAATATGTGCCCTACATCGACGACGACGTGAAAGCCGCCGCCATCGGTTAAGGCACCTGCGTCGAAAGGCGCTTGGAAAGAAAGGGGCGAGCATACCATACTCAGGTGTGCTTGCCCTTTCTTGTTTCTGCGCACGCACCGCGCTTAGCGCCGCAAAGCAGCAATTCAAGACGAAAGATTGAAACAAATTCAGGGCCGGTTTGGTATTTTTGTTGCGCTGCACCTGCAAAATAGATATTCAGCGCCAAAGCTGAAAAGGACGTGATTCATGGCCCATGACGGACAAGACCTGACCCTGACCACCGCAACGATCCTGCCTGACCTCTTGGCACTGACTGGCGCGGCAATCGAACCGGTGAACGCAATCCTCGAGATGGCGAATGCCCGTGTGCGCGACATGGTCCAATCCGATGGCCGTGTGTCCGGTGCCCTGATCGAAGAAAACCAGACCGCAGCGCATGGGTTCGCATGGCTGGCCACCTACGTTGAATCGCTGCGCCAGATGCAGGGCTGGGCCGAACGCATGACCGCCGACGGCAAATTTGGCGAGGTCGAGCAACTGATCCACCAGATCGCCTTCGGCGAGTATCTCTGGCAGATCTACGGCGGCATCCAGATGAACCAGGGCGAGATGGTCCGCCTTCAGGACATCGGCCTAAGCCAGGACGACATGCGCGCCCTGATGACGCCCGAAGTGATGCAACTGACCCAGAGCGGCAACACGCAGGCCGCGCGCATGCGTCTTGTGGAACTGATGCAGGAGCGCAGCGCAGAATTGACCGTCGGGGCCTGTGGCCTTGACGATGAACTAAACATGATCCGAGAGCAATTCCGCCGCTTCTCCCTCGACAAGGTAGAACCCTACGCCCACGAATGGCACCTCAAGGATGAACTCATCCCGATGGAGATCATCGAAGAGCTGGCCGAGATGGGTGTGTTCGGCCTGACGATCCCCGAAGAACATGGAGGTTTTGGTCTTTCCAAGAACTCCATGTGCGTTGTGTCCGAAGAATTGTCGCGTGGCTATATCGGCGTCGGCTCTCTTGGCACACGGTCCGAGATCGCGGCTGAACTGGTGATCGCGGGTGGCACGGAAGAACAGAAAGCAAAATGGCTGCCGGGCCTCGCCTCGGGTGAAATCCTGCCCACCGCTGTCTTCACCGAACCGAACACCGGCTCCGACCTCGGATCGCTGCGGACCCGCGCCGTGAAAGATGAAAACGGCGACTGGATCATCAACGGCAACAAGACTTGGATCACCCACGCCGCGCGCACCCACGTTATGACCGTGCTGGCGCGCACGATCCCCGACACCACCGATTACCGTGGTCTGTCGATGTTCCTGGCTGAAAAGACCCCCGGCACCGACGAGCAGCCCTGGCAGGATCCCGGCATCTCGGGCGGTGAAATCGAAGTGCTCGGCTATCGCGGGATGAAGGAATACACGCTCAACTTCGACGACTTCAAAGTGAAGGGCGAGAACTTGCTCGGCATGGAAGAAGGCAAGGGCTTCAAACAACTTATGGAGACGTTTGAGTCTGCCCGCATCCAGACCGCCGCCCGCGCCATCGGCGTGGCGCAATCGGCCCTCGATGAAGGCATGAAATACGCGCAGGACCGCAAGCAATTCGGCAAGGCGCTGATCAACTTCCCACGTGTCGCTTCGAAATTGGCGATGATGGCGGTCGAAATCATGATCGCGCGTCAGCTCACGTACTTCTCGGCCCGCGAAAAGGACGAAGGCCGCCGCTGCGATCTCGAAGCCGGCATGGCCAAGCTTCTCGGTGCCCGCGTGGCCTGGGCCGCAGCCGACAACGCGCTGCAGATCCACGGCGGCAACGGCTTTGCGCTGGAATACAAGATCAGCCGCATCCTGTGTGACGCGCGCATCCTGAACATCTTTGAAGGTGCTGCAGAAATTCAGGCGCAGGTCATTGCGCGTCGTCTGCTCGGATAACCTCCGCCCGGACAGCGAAAAACCGAACAAGGCCTCGCAGAACTGCGGGGCCTTCATCGTTTCGCCGCTCGCACGCGCCGTCATCGGCGCATCGTGAACGGCGTATCCAGCGTTTGACGCAGAAATTCAGCCTTTCACGAAGGCGCTCTGGCAGGAAGACCCTCTGATTGCGGAAGTGGCGACACCGCAATTCGGAGACACCACATGCCGCACGTTCTCGCCAATATCCCCGTCTGGGTTCTGCCCCTCTTTCTGAGCCTTCTCTATATCAGCCTGCGCGCGACCCGGTCGCGGACGGTTCCGAAAGCGGTGATCTACGCCCTGCCCTGTCTTGGCCTTCTCACACTCAGAACGGTGACCTCTTTTGACGCCCAGTGGATCGCCATCGGTGCCTTTACACCGGCCTACGCAGCCGGAACCGCTCTGGGGTTTCGCGCTCAGGACAAATGGACCATCTCATCAACCCGCTCTCATGTCAGCTTGCGGGGCGAATGGATGACCATGATCACCGTCATGGGGGTGTTCTTTCTGAATTTTGCGACCGGCACGATCAACGCCATGGCCCCGTCGCTTGCGGCAACTCCGCTCTATGCAGCCGCCTTCGGCACGCTGGCAGGAGGAATGTCCGGCATCTTCTTCGGTCGCGCGCTCCGCGTGATGCGCACCGCAACAGGGGCCACCTGATCTGCATCAAAGACCATCGCGCGACAGAATGCTCTTGCAGGCCAAACACATCTCAGGAGCACGATATGAGCTGGAAAGACAAACTCAAGGACATGAAGGCGCAGTTGAAATCCCTCAACGGCGCCATTCCCGACACCACCGCCGCCTTCGGGGCTTTGGGCAAAACGGTCAAGACAGACGCAGCGCTGACCTTCAAGGAAAAGGAATATGTCGCGCTTGGCATCGCCGTCGCCACCCGCTGTGAACCCTGCATCCTGTTCCACACCGAAGCCCTGATCCGTCTTGGAGCCACCCGCGAGGAGGTCTCGGAGGTGCTGGCGACCTGCATCCAGATGGGCGGTGGTCCCGGCCTGATGTACGCGGGCAAAGCCTTGGATGTGTACGACGAATTGGCCGACTGACCCTGCGACACTTTGGGGTACTGCACTTCGGTGGATCGCCCCATACATATTCCAAATAATTAATATGATGGAGGCACAGATGCCCAAATCTTCAATGATCCTCGCCCTTGTTTTCTCTGCCACCAGCGCATTTGCCCAGCAGGGCAATCCCGGCGGTCATTTTGTCGAAAACTGGGATCTCGACGGCGATGGTCAGGTCACGCTGGCCGAAGCCACGGAACGGCGCGGCGACGTGTTTGTGACCTTCGATGCAGACGAGAACGGCATTCTGACCAGCGAAGAGCATGACCTCTTCGACGAAGCGCGCGCGCAGGACATGGAGCAGAACGGCATGGGCCATGGCGGCGGCGGGCGCAATCCGGCCAATGGCATGCTGCGCGACGTGACGGATGCCGATGGCGACGGCAACGTGACCCGCGAGGAATTCATGGCCGCCGTGCCCGCATGGTTCGAGGCGATGGATCGCAATGGCGATGGCGTCGTCACCACCGCCGATTTCGGTCGGGGCTGAGACACCCCGCCCGACAGGGGCGTTTTTCCGTCAACGGAAAGACCGGACGCGTCGACGCGTCCGGTTCCACCCTGATCACCCGTCTTTGCGGATGACCTCGTTCTTCGGGTCGTAGGGGCTGTCCTCGACCACCACGGCATCCCAAAGCTCGTTCAGGATCTTGACCTTCAGCTTGGTGCCCACCTCGGCCAGTTCCGGCTTCACGTAACCCATCCCGATGGATTTGCCGAAGGCCACGGAATACCCGCCCGAGGTCAGACGACCCACACGGGTCTGTCCATCGTACAGCGCCTCCCGGCCCCACGGATCGGCATCCGCCGGTCCGTCGATCAGGAAGGTGCAGCACTTCACCCGTACGCCGGTGGCGACCAGTTCATCCTTCCCGTGGAAGTCCTTTTCGAGGTCCACAAAGCGCGGCAGATCGGCTTCCAGCGGGGTCGCATCCCGGCCCAGTTCGTTACCGAAGGCGCGGTAGGATTTCTCCTGACGCAGCCAGTTCTGCGCCCGCGCCCCCACCAGCTTGAGCCCATGCTTGGCCCCCGCCGCCATCAGCTGATCCCAGAGGTAGTTCTGCATCTCGATCGGGTGATGCAGCTCCCAGCCCAGCTCACCGGTATAGGCCACGCGGATCGCGCGCACCGGGCACATGCCCAGTTCGATGTCGCGGCAGGTCAGCCACGGGAACCGCTTGTTGCCCAGAACGGTCTCCGGATCGGCGTCCTTGACGATCTCCTTCAGCACATCGCGCGATTTCGGTCCGGCGATGGCGAAGACACCCCACTGGGTCGTCACGTCCTGGATCTCGATATACCCGAACTCGCCCATCTTGTCCTCGGCCGCCTTGCGCAGGAAATCCGCGTCATAGGCTGTCCAGGCACCGGCAGAGACAAGGTAATACTCGTTCTCGGCCAGACGGACGATGGTGTATTCCGTGCGCGTCGTGCCCTTGGCGGTCAGCGCATAGGTCAGGTTGATCCGACCAACCTTGGGCAGCTTGTTGCAGGTGAACCAATCCAGGAACTGGGTCGCGCCCGGTCCTTTGACGACATGTTTGGTAAACGCGGTCGCGTCGATCAGACCGACGCCTTCGCGAACGGCCTTGGCCTCTTCGACGGCATATTGCCACCAGCCACCCCGACGGAAGGACCGTGCGTCATGGTCGAAGTTTTCATCCGCGTCGAGCGGGCCGTAGTAGTTCGGACGCTCCCAGCCGTTCACATGACCAAACTGCGCGCCCAGCGCCTTTTGCCGATCATACGCCGGAGCGGTCCGAAGCGGACGGCACGCAGGACGCTCTTCGTCCGGGTGGTGCAGAATGTAGACGTGCTCATACGCCTCTTCGTTCTTGCGCGCGGCGTATTCGGTGGTCATCCAAGACCCGTAGCGCTTGGGATCGAGCGACGCCATGTCGATCTCGGCCTCGCCTTCGACCATCAACTGGGCGAGGTAATAGCCGGTGCCGCCTGCTGCCGTGATCCCGAACGAGAACCCTTCGGCCAGCCACATGTTGCGCAGACCGGGCGCCGGGCCGACCAGCGGGTTGCCGTCGGGCGTGTAGCAGATCGGACCGTTGAAATCGTCCTTTAGACCCACGGTTTCCGACGACGGAATCCGGTGAATCATGCTCATGTATTCCTCTTCGATCCGCTCCAGATCGAGCGGGAAGAGGTCGGCGCGGAAGCTGTCCGGCACGCCATATTCAAACCGCGCAGGCGCGTTGCGCTCATACGGGCCCAAAATCCAGCCGCCCCGCTCTTCGCGGACATACCATTTGGCATCGGCATCGCGGATCACCGGGTGCTGTTCGTTGGTCTTGCGATATTCGACCAGCGCCGGATCGGGTTCGGTCACGATGAACTGGTGCTCGACCGGGATCGCGGGCATCTTGATGCCCAGCATCTTCGCCGTGCGCTGCGCGTGGTTTCCCGACGCGGTCACGACATGCTCGGCCGAAATGACAATCTGCTCGTCGGACGGAACAAGGTTTCCACCCTTCTCGACCATCTTGGTGCAGGTCACGTCCCAGTGGTCGCCTTTCCACTCGAATGCATCCGCCTGCCATTTCCGCTCGATCGTCACGCCACGCTGCCGCGCACCCTTGGCCATCGCCATCGTCACGTCCGCCGGGTTGATGTAGCCGTCCGTCGGGTGATAGATCGCGCCCTTCAGGTCATCGGTGCGGATCAGCGGCCAGCGCGCCTTGATCTCGGACGGCGTCATCCATTCGTAAGGAACACCGCAGGTTTCGGCCGTCGTCGCATAGACGCGGTACTCATCCATGCGCTCTTCGGTCTGCGCCATGCGCAGGTTGCCGACCACAAAGAAACCCGCATCCAGACCGGTCTCTTCCTCAAGCGTCTTGTAGAACTTGATCGAATAGTCGTGAATGTGGGTCGTTGCGTAGGACATGTTGAAATAGGGCAAGAGGCCCGCCGCATGCCAGGTCGAACCGGACGTCAATTCGTCCCGTTCCAGCAGCATCACGTCGTCCCAGCCAGCGCGGGCAAGGTGATAGGCAATCGAGGTGCCGACGGCGCCACCACCGACAACCAAAGCTTTGACATGCGTTTTCATGGGTCTTCACTCCAAGGCGTTTGACCCCGTGAATACCGCCCGCGCAAATACGCCACCAAACCGACCCGACACGTTGCAGCAGGAAAACGACGCGCCGTCGTTTCCCGGCCTTATCGCTGCCCGCGCGCCTGCGGATAGAGCGACGCTTCAGGGGCAAGACCGGACGCCGCCGACGCCAGTACGATCACTTCGGATCCTGTGCCCAGACCAATAGGAGTGTCGCCCGATGTGTCACTGCCCGTCGCATCCAGCGTGATCCCCACCTGAGCCAATACCCCTGTCTGGTCGACCAACTCAATGCCACGCACGGCAGTCGCCTTTGCCAGATCAAGTACCGTAAAGGCGATTTCCGCTTCCTTGCCGTACCGCTCGGTCACGGACGATTTGTAATCGTCAATACTGTACGCATAGCCAGCGTCCTTGGCCTCGCGCGTGTAATCCCAGATGCCCACGACTGCGATCAGGCCAACCGCGTAGAACTTAAGCATGAAGATGCTCTTCAACAATTTAACCATCGTGTAAAAACCCCAAGCAGACTTGTGGTGATTGTTGGCCTTAAATTCGGTGCGAATGCGCTGCAAAGATGGCAATCACGCGGCACGTAACAGATGAGTGTCGCCAGCATGGAAACGGTTCTCGCCGCTCGACAAACTGTTTCACCTCTCGCGCCAGATCCGGTTTTGGCCATTTGGCGATGCTCGAACGGAATTAACCAAGCAGATGTGGCAGATTCACGCTGGCCAAGGCCGTTCAGGCCCTTTCGCACCTGCGAAACCGCACCTATAAGACCCACGGCTTACGACCGACAGAGTCGCCGGCCTAAGACTCATTCGTACGAGGCAGATCGCAGATGCTAGGACTGGACAAACTGTTGGGCATGTTTTCATCGGACATGGCCATCGACCTTGGAACGGCGAACACGCTGGTCTACGTCAAAGGGCGCGGTGTTGTCCTCTCTGAACCGTCGGTTGTGGCCTATCACATCAAGGACGGACAGAAAAAAGTGCTTGCCGTAGGCGAAGATGCCAAGCTGATGCTGGGCCGCACGCCCGGCAGCATCGAAGCGATCCGGCCCATGCGCGAAGGGGTCATTGCCGACTTCGATGTCGCCGAGGAAATGATCAAGCACTTCATCCGCAAGGTTCACAAGCGCTCGACCTTCTCGAAGCCCAAGATCATCGTCTGTGTCCCGCATGGTGCAACCCCGGTCGAAAAGCGGGCGATTCGCCAATCCGTGCTGTCTGCCGGTGCGCGCAAGGCCGGGCTGATCGCAGAACCCATCGCCGCCGCCATCGGCGCGGGCATGCCGATCACCGATCCGACCGGCAACATGGTCGTCGACATCGGCGGCGGGACCACCGAAGTCGCGGTGCTGTCATTGGGCGACATCGTCTACGCGCGCTCGGTCCGCGTTGGGGGCGACCGCATGGACGAGGCCATCATCAACTACCTGCGCCGCCAGCAGAACCTTCTGGTAGGCGAATCGACCGCCGAACGCATCAAGACCTCCATCGGCACCGCCCGCATGCCCGATGACGGGCGGGGCAGCTCCATGCAGATCCGGGGCCGCGATCTGCTTAACGGCGTTCCCAAGGAAACCGAGATCAGTCAGGCTCAGGTGGCCGAAGCCCTCTCCGAACCGGTGCAGGCAATCTGCGAGGCGGTGATGACCGCGCTTGAAGCCACCCCGCCCGACCTTGCAGCCGACATCGTGGACCGTGGCGTGATGCTCACCGGCGGCGGCGCCCTGCTTGGAGATCTCGATCTGGCGCTGCGCGAACAGACAGGTCTTGCTGTCTCCATCGCCGACGAAAGCCTGAATTGCGTGGCTCTCGGCACGGGCAAGGCTTTGGAGTACGAAAAGCAACTGCGCCACGCAATTGACTACGATAGCTGATCTGACCACCCAATTGTCCGAGTATATGGTAAGAGTGCGCGCAACCTGATCCGAAAACCGGTTCCCTTTTTTCGGGTTGCGCTTGGAAAGGGACGTCTTGGCAAAGAACGGCACCAACAGCGAAGACTACACAACCCCGCTGCGGCGTCTGCTGCTGGCGGTTGTCATCCTGTGCCTGCTTGGCCTGTTTTTCATCTGGCGCATCGATAGCCCCCGCGTCGAACGGTTCCGGGCTGCCGTCATCGACACGGTCATGCCCAGCTTTGACTGGGCGATGACGCCTGTCACTGCAACAGTGAACATCGTTCGCGACTTTCGGAGCTATCAGCGCATCTACGAACAGAACCAGGAACTGCGCCGCGAGCTGCGCCAGATGACCGCCTGGAAAGAGGCAGCACTTCAGCTTGAACAGGAAAACGCAAAACTGCGGGACCTGAACAACGTGCGCCTCGATCCCCGGCTGACCTACATCACCGGTGTGGTTCTGGCGGATTCCGGATCTCCTTTCCGGCAGTCGGTTCTGATCAATGTTGGCTCTCGTGACGGGATTGTTGACGGATGGGCAACAATGGATGGCACTGGCCTTGTAGGCCGCATCTCTGGCGTCGGCCCGAACACCAGCCGCGTGATCATGCTCACCGACGCGACAAGCCGCATCCCCGCCACGATCCAGCCATCGGGTCAGCGCGCCCTGATCGTTGGTGACAACACGTCGGCCCCACCCATCGACTTTCTGGAAAACCCCGATCAGGTCCGCCCGGGTGACCGCATCGTCACCTCGGGTGATGGCGACGTCTTCCCACCGGGCCTCTTGATCGGTCAGGTGGCACAGGACCCCGGCGGACGTCTACGCACCCGCTTGGCCGCCGACTATGAGCGGCTTGAATTCCTGCGCGTCCTGCGTGACCACGGCGCACGGCGCGTATCCAACCCCTCTGCGCTGATCCTGCCTGAAACACCCCCCGGCGCAACAGATGCAGCCACGGCTGAGGCAGGGCAATAATGGATACCGGCGTTCTGCAAATCTGGGGAATGCGCCTGCTGTTCATCCTGCTCACGCTGCTGATCTTGTTTTTTCACCTGCTCCCGCTCAACGCTGGCCCCAGCAAATGGGCAAGCCCGGACATACTGGTCGCCATGGTGTTCGCATGGGCCGTACGACGCCCGGAATATGTCCCCATCCTGCTGGTCGCAGGCGCGATGCTTCTCGCGGATCTGATGCTGCAACGTCCACCGGGCCTCTGGTCGGTTCTTGTGGTCTGTGCCGCCGAATGGCTCAAGTCACGCGAACGCCGACAGCGTGAAACGACATTTGCCCTTGAATGGCTGACCTTCGCGGGTACCCTGATTGTGATTACGATCCTCTACCGTACGGTGATGATGGTCCTTATCCTTGCCCCCGGAACGCTCATGCTGAGCCTTGTGCAAGTGGTGATGACAATCCTCGCCTACCCGGCGGTTGTGGGCGTTTCGTATTTCCTCTTCGGCGTGCGGCGCTCCGCACCCGGAGATATGGATCGGTTGGGGCGGACCCTATGAGACGAGCGCCAAAGGACACTGCGGAAAGCGTCCGCAAAATCACCCGCCGCGGGCTGTTTCTGGGCGGCGTCCAGCTTGCCTTTGCAGGGGCGCTCGGCCTTCGGATGCAGCACCTGCAGGTCGATCAGGCCGATGAATTCCGCCTGCTGGCCGAAGAGAACCGCATCAATATCCGGCTCATTCCACCAACGCGTGGGCAGATTTTCGACCGTAACGGGGTGATCCTTGCGGGCAACGAACCGTCGTATCGGATCACCATGGTCAAGGAAGATGCAGGCGATGTCGACGATGTCATTGCCCGTCTGTCCGCCCTTGTCGAACTTGACGAAGACGAATTGAACCGCGCCCTGACCGAAATGCAGCGCAGCGCGCCGTTTCTGCCCGTCACCGTGGCCGAGCGTGTCACCTGGGAAGACATCAGCCGCGTCGCCGTGAACGCGCCCGCTCTGCCCGGCGTGACCCCAGAAGTGGGTCTCTCACGGCTCTATCCGCGCCGGGGGGATTTTGCCCATGTCGTGGGATATGTCGGCCCGGTGAGCGAACGCGATCTGGCCCGCTATGAAACCCCCGACCCGGTGCTGCGCATCCCCCGCTTCCAGATCGGCAAGGTCGGCATCGAGGCCCGCCACGAAGAAGTGCTGCGCGGACGCGCCGGTGCAAAACGGGTCGAAGTCAACGCGGTTGGCCGTGTCATGCGCGAACTGGACCGGCGCGAAGGCACGCCCGGTGCCGACATGCAGTTGACCGTCGACAGCAAACTTCAAAGCTACATTCAGGCGCGTCTTGGCGAAGAAAGCGCCTCGGTTGTCGTGATGGACGTGAACACCGGCGATCTGCTTGGCATCGCCTCCTCGCCGTCTTACGATCCGAACAAATTCGTACGCGGGATTTCGGTCTCGGATTTCAACGAACTGCGGGACAACGACCACCGCCCGCTGGCGTCGAAGACCGTGCAGGACGCCTATCCCCCCGGCTCGACCTTCAAGATGGTCACCGTTCTTGCGGCTTTGGATGCGGGCGTGGTGGCGCCCGATGAAACCGTCTGGTGCCCCGGCCACATGGAGGTCGGCGGCCGCCGCTTCCACTGCTGGAAACGCGCCGGCCATGGGCACATGAACCTCGAACAATCGCTTCGTGAAAGCTGTGACGTCTATTACTACGACCTTGCGCTGAAAGTGGGCATCGAACGCATCGCGGAAACCGCCCGCCGTCTGGGTCTGGGAGAAGCCTTCAGCATCGGTATGTCCGCCGTCACCGAGGGCCTTGTTCCCAACAAGGAATGGAAAGAGCGTGAGCGCGGGGCGGACTGGGTGATCGGCGACACCGTCAACGCATCCATCGGACAGGGTTTCGTCCTCAGCTCGCCCTTGCAGCTTGCCGTCATGACAGCCCGGCTTGCCACCGGCAAAGCCGTATCGCCCCGGCTCGTGCGCAGAATTGGCGGCGCAGAGACCACCTTTGATGCGGGGGCCGATTTGGGCTTCAACGAAAACCACCTGCGCCAAATCCGTCGCGCGATGTTCGCCGCAACCAACAATCGTCGCGGCACGGCCTATGGCTCGCGCATCATCGACGAAGCCAACCGCATGGCCGGCAAGACGGGCACAAGCCAGGTGCGCAACATCACCGCCGCCGAACGCGCACGCGGTGTCACCCGCAACGAAGACCTGCCGTGGAACCGTCGCGATCACGCGCTCTTCGTCAATTACGCACCTTACGAGGTGCCCCGCATCGCAGTCTCCGTCGTGGTCGAACACGGCGGCGGCGGGTCAGCCGCGGCGGCCCCGATTGCCCGCGATGTCACGCTTCAGGCGCTTTATGGCGAAGACCCACCGCTTGACGCCTACCCGTCCAAGGATCGTGAACGCATCCGCAGCCAGCAGGAACGCCTGCAACAGGTGCTGCGCGAAAACGATCCCGACGGTCGGAGCCGCGCATGAGCTATCTTGAATATACCGTCAAAACCGTTCCCAGCGGCTGGCGCAAGATGTTGTTCATTAACTGGCCGCTGGTCATCCTTCTGACGGCCATCGCAGGCGTCGGCCTTTTGATGCTGTACTCTGTCGCGGGCGGATCGATGACCCCTTGGGCCGAACCGCAGATGAAACGCTACGCGCTTGGTCTGGCGGTGATGTTCATCGTGGCCATGGTCCCGATCTGGTTCTGGCGCAACATGTCCGTGATGGCCTATCTCGTTGCGCTTGCCCTTCTTGTGGCGGTTGAGTTTTTCGGCACAGTCGGTATGGGCGCCCAGCGCTGGATCAACCTCGGCTTCATGCGCCTGCAACCTTCCGAGCTGATGAAGATCGCCATGGTGATGATCCTGGCCGCCTACTACGACTGGCTGCCGATCAGGAAAACCTCGCATCCGTTCTGGGTGCTTGTGCCGGTCTTCATCATCCTGCTGCCCACGTTTCTCGTCCTGACCCAACCCGACCTTGGTACGGCCATTCTGCTTGTCGCCGGCGGCGGTCTGATGATGTTCCTCGCGGGTGTACACTGGGCCTATTTCGCCACCGTGATCGCTGCCGGCATCGGCGGCATCTACACCGTGTTCCTCAGCCGTGGCACCGACTGGCAATTGCTCAAGGACTACCAGTTCCGGCGCATCGACACCTTCCTCGATCCCTCTTCCGATCCTCTCGGCGCGGGGTATCACATCACCCAGGCCAAGATCGCCATGGGATCGGGCGGCTGGACCGGGCGGGGCTTCATGCAAGGCACCCAGTCGCGGCTTAACTTTCTGCCGGAAAAACACACCGACTTCATCTTCAACACCCTGGCCGAGGAATTCGGCTTTATCGGCGGCATCTCTCTCTTGCTGCTCTACGTGCTGATCCTCGTCTTCTGCATCGTCTCGGCATTGCAGAACCGCGACCGCTATTCCTCGCTGCTGATCCTTGGCATCGGCGTGACCTTCTTCCTGTTCTTCGCCGTCAACATGTCGATGGTGATGGGTCTCGCCCCGGTCGTCGGCGTACCCCTGCCACTGGTCAGCTATGGCGGATCGGCCATGTTGGTCTTGATGCTCGCGTTCGGCTTGGTACAGAGCGCACATATCCACCGACCGAGGTAAGTCATGCCGATCAACGTCCTCTTCGCCGCCCACGCAAAACGCTGGGCGCAATACGAAGCCCCTTTGCGCACCGCGCTGGATGAGATCGGCGTGGAGTATACTCTGGGCACCGACCTGCCCCCGGCACAGGTCGATTACATCGTCTACGCGCCGAACTCGGACGTACAGGACTTTACGCCCTACACACGGCTGAAGGCGGTTCTGAACCTCTGGGCCGGGGTCGAGGACGCCGTCGGCAACCCCACACTCAAGGTGCCGTTCGCACGAATGGTCGATGACGAAGGCCTGACGCAGGGCATGGTCGAATGGGTGACGGGCCACACCCTGCGGCACCACCTTGGCATGGACGCGCATATCGTGAACCCCAACCACACATGGGTGCCGGATGCGCCGCCCGTCGCAGCGGATCGTCCTGTCGGAATTCTTGGTTTGGGCGAATTGGGCACGGCCTGCGGTCAGGCCATCGCACGGCTCGGGTTCCCGGTCAGCGGCTGGGCGCGCAGCCAGAAACAGATCGACGGCATCACCTGCCACACAGGCACCGACGGGTTGCACGCGGTTCTGCGCAAGTCGCAGATCCTGATCCTGCTTCTCCCCAGCACCCCCGCGACCGAGAACACGCTCAACGCCGAGACGCTTGCGATGCTCCCCAAAGGCGCGTTCATCATCAACCCCGGTCGCGGACCCCTCATCGACGACGACGCCCTGCTTGCCGCTCTCGATTCCGGTCATATCGCCCATGCCACGCTCGACGTGTTCCGCGTCGAACCCCTACCGCAGGATCACCCCTTCTGGGCGCACCCAAAAGTCACCGTCACGCCGCATATCGCATCCGAGACCCGCGCGCCCAGCGCATCCCGCGCCATTGCCGAGAATATCCGCCGGGGCGAGGCCGGTGAGCCGTTCTTGCATCTTGTGGACCGGGACGCCGGGTACTAAGCCCGCACCAACCTGTCAGGAGCTGCCGCCATGAAATTTGACCGTTCGGTAAAAATCGCCCCCTCCATCCTCTCTGCCGACTTCGCCAATTTCGGCGCCGAGATACAGGCAGTCGAGGCACAGGGCGCGGACTGGATTCACGTCGATGTCATGGACGGCCATTTCGTGCCCAACATCACCTTCGGCCCCGCCACCTGCGCCGCGATCCGCCCGCACATCAAGACGGTGATGGACGTTCACCTGATGATCGCACCTGTCGATCCCTACATCCAGGCCTTCGCCGATGCCGGGGCCGACGTGATCACCGCTCATGTCGAAGCAGGTCCACACATCCACCGCACGCTTCAGGCCATCCGCGCCACAGGTGCCAAGGCGGGCCTCGCCCTCAACCCAGGCACCCCGGCCGAGGCGGCTGCCCCCCTGCTCGACCTCGTGGACCTGATCTGCGTGATGACTGTGAACCCCGGCTTCGGCGGCCAGAAATTCATCCACTCCTGCGTCCAGAAAGTCACCGAACTCCGCGAGATGATCGGCGACCGCGAGGTGCATATCGAGATCGACGGCGGCGTTGATCCCTCGACAGCTCCGCTTGTCGCGGCCGCAGGTGCCGATGTGCTGGTCGCAGGCTCTGCCGTGTTCAAAGGCGGCTCGGTCGAAAACCCCGCACCTTATGGCGAGAACATCCGCGCGATCCGGGCGTCGGTCTAACCCTCAACCTCGAACACGTTGATCCACTTGGCAACGATGGCGGGGCGGTCGGCCCCGTCGATCTCGACCGTGACATCCCATGTCACGTCGTAACGCCCCGGCTTTTCCACCACATCGGCAACGCTGAACCGCCCGCGGATGCGCTGCCCAGCCCGCACCGGGGTGACAAAGCGGATGCGGTCGAAACCATAGTTCAGCCCCTGCACCATGCCGGGGATCTCGGGCTGGACGTCATAGGACATGGCCGACAGCATCGACAGGGTCAGGAACCCATGCGCCATGGTTCCTCCCTGAGCCGCCATCCGCTCTTCATCCAGATGGATGAACTGCCAGTCCTCTGTCACATCGGCAAAGGCGTTGATCCGGTCCTGCCCGATCTCGTACCAGCGCGACAGGCTGGGAGGCATGTCGCGCAAGAGGTCAGCGGACATCCGGCAGCACGTAATCGGCGAACTGCTGTCGCAGGGTGAGCTTGGACACCTTGCCCGTCGCCGTCAGCGGCAGCGCGTCCACGAACACCAGATCATCCGGCAACTGCCACTTGGCAAAGTGCGGCTCCATCAAGGCATGGAAATCGTCCAAGCTTGGCTTGCATCCCTCTTTCGGCACAACCACCAGAACAGGCCGCTCGTCCCATTTCGGATGCGCAATGGCAATCACCGCGCAATTCGCCACGTCAGGATGGGACATGGCGATGTTTTCCAGATCAATCGAACTGATCCATTCACCGCCCGACTTGATGAGGTCCTTGGACCGGTCCTGAATGCTCAGATAACCGTCGGGCGAAATGCTGGCCACATCACCAGTGCCGAACCAACCTTCCGCGTCCATCGCCGCCTTGGTCGCCTCTTCGTTATTGAAATAGCCCGAGATTACCGCATTGCCGCGCACATACAGCTCTCCAACAGCCTTACCATCATGCGGCAGGCGCTGGCCGTCCTCGCCCACGATCTTGAGATCAACCCCGAAGATCCGCCGCCCCTGCAGCGCTTTGCGCGCCATACGGTCGGCGAACGGGGTGTCGGCCATGGTGTTCGGCAACTGGCCGGTCGTACCCACCGGGCTCATCTCGGTCATGCCCCACGCATGACAGACATCCACATCCCGCGCCTCGAAGAACTCGATCATGCTGCGCGGCGCGGCAGAGCCCCCTATCACCACCTGATCCAACGCCGAGGGCGGTTTGCCATGCTTTTCGATCTCGGCCCGCAGACCCAACCAGACCGTCGGCACGCCCCAGCTTGCCGTCACTTTCTCACTTTCCATCAGATCATAGAGCGACGGGCCATCCAGCTTGCCGCCCGGCATGATCAACGACGCGCCAACAATCGGTGCGGCATAGGGCATGCCCCAGGAATTGACGTGGAACATCGGCACGACCGGCAACAATCGCGCGCCTTCGTGCAGGGAACGTGGCAGCGTCACCGCGATGAACAGCGCGTGCAGCACGGTGGATCGATGCGTATAGAGCGACCCCTTGGGATTGCCTGTCGTGCCGGATGTATAGCACAGCCCTGCCGCAGTTTCTTCGGGCAGGTCGGGCCAGTCATTCTCGGTCGGGTGCGGCGCAATCAGGTCTTCATAGCACTGCAGGTCCAGCGCGCACTCGGGCATATGCGCCGCATCGGTCATCACCACCAGCGTCAAACCAGCCGGCAGGTGATCTTTCAACGCCTCAAGGATGGGCACAAAAGTCAGATCGACAAACAGAACCCGGTCCTCGGCATGGCCGATGATGTAAAGCATCTGTTCCGCCGACAGGCGCGGGTTGATCGTGTGGCACACGGCCCCCATGCCCGAAATCGCATAGTAGAGCTCGAAATGGCGATACCCGTTCCACGCCAGTGTCGCCACGCGGTCGCCCTGCTGAACCCCCAAAGCCGCAAGCCCGTGCGCCAGTTGCGCGGTGCGTTTGAAGGTCTCGGCATAGGTCTGACGGTGCAGATCGCCTTCGGTCCGAACCGACACGATTTCCCCGGCGCTGTGGATTTCCGCCGCGTATCGCAGCAGCTCGATCACCGACAATGGCCGGTTCATCATCATTCCGTGCATCAAGCCCTCCCTTGCCTTCTGCCCTGTCGTTCCAGATACACTGGTGATCCGACCGAACACGCGCAACCCCTAACCGCGAGGAAGCAATCCCATGTCCGACACGATGTCCCGCATCACTCTGGCCCGCCGTCCCAAAGGCGCGCCGGTGCCCGAGGATTTCAAACTGGAAACCGGCCCGCGGCCTGCGCCCAAAGACGGCGAGGTGCTGATCGAGGTCACACATCTGTCGCTCGACCCCTACATGCGCGGCCGCATGGATGACGTCAAAAGCTATGCACCCTCGGTCGATCTGGGCGGCACAATGACCGGTCAGGGCGTGGGCCGCGTGCTTGTAAGCAAAGCTGACGGGTTTGCCGAAGGCGACATGGTGACCGGCATGACCGGATGGGCCAGCCATGCCTGTCTGCCGGTCAGCGAAGTGCGCAAACTTGACCCGTCGCTGCCCCCCTCCACCGCACTTGGTGTTCTCGGCATGCCGGGCCTGACCGGCTGGGTGGGCCTCAACGAGTTCGGCAAACCCAAAGCCGGGGAAACGCTTGTTGTCGGTGCCGCGACCGGCCCGGTCGGTTCCATGGTCGGGCAATTGGCGAAACAGATGGGCCTGCGCACCATCGCCATTGCCGGTGGTGCCGAGAAATGCCGCTTGGCGACCGAGACCTTCGGCTTTGACGCCGCCATCGACCACCGCGCCCATGCCGACGCCGTGTCCCTGCGCAACGCGATTGCCGAGGTGGCCCCCGACGGCGTGGACATCTACTGGGAAAACGTCGCCGGTCAGGTGCTTGAGGCCGTGATGCCGTTGATGAACGTTCACGGGCGCATTCCGGTCTGCGGCATGATCGCATGGTACGGCGGGTCGAACATCCAACCCGAGAACCAGCTTCCCGGCATGTGGCGCAGCATCCTCGTCAAACGCCTGCAGGTGTCGGGCTTCATCATCTTCGACCACTGGGATCAGTACCCGGCCTTCCTAAAAGACGTCGGCCCCAAGGTCGCCAAGGGCGAGATTGCCTATCTCGAAGATGTGGCCGAAGGACTGGAAAACGCCCCGGATGCGTTCATCGCCATGCTCAAGGGCGGCAACACCGGCAAGCAGATCGTCAAGCTTTAGAAATCCGCTTCGACTTCAAGCGCCAGAGGGGCGGCGGGTGTCGCCCTCAGGTCATCCACCTGCAACGGTCCGCTCGGCTTTGACAGCCGGGCGCGCACCACCCAATGCAGCCGCGTCTGCGCCCGCGTGATCGCGACATAGGCCAGACGCTTCCACAAGGGCTGTCCCGCTTCGCTCCGCCCCATCCGTGCGGCCGTGTAGAGATCGGGGGCAAAGACCTGCACCTCGTCCCATTGCGACCCCTGCGCCTTGTGGATCGTCACTGCAGCCCCATGCAGGAACGTCGCCCCCATGCGCGCGGCAAAGGGAATGAACGGCTCTTCCTCGTCCGGCTTTTCGATCTTCACAATCGACGCTGCCGACACTTGCGGGTCTTCAGCCCCGATGACATGCAGCCGCGAAAATCCCGGTTTCCGCCCCGGCCCGAGGTAGATCACCTGCGCGCCCTTGATCAGCCCCCGCGCCTCAAGGTCCAGCCGTTTCTTGCGATGTTTGAGAGGCAGTTCGATCCCGTCACAGATGAGCGGCTCACCTTCCAGAAGCGAATCCTCGGGCGCGCCATAGACCGACCGAAACGCATTGATTAGCCGGATGCGCGTCGCGTTGCGCCAGACCAGAACCGGAGACCGCGCCATCAGATCGACCTCGACCCGTTGGCCAAGCACCACACGGTCATCGCTCCGCGCGATGTCCTCGACCATGCGCTCGAACCCGTCGAAACTCAGGTTCGGATCGGCAAGCGCATGCGCGAGATCCAGAATGGGGTTGTCGGCGTCCTGCCGGTGAATGCGGTTGAGATTCAGCACCTGGCTGGGCGCCAGCGTGTCGAACACCATCTTGCCGGACTGGTTCACTGGGGCCAACTGCGCCGGATCGCCGAACAGCAGCAGGTTCGGGAAAATCTCGCGCAGGTCCTCGACCTGCCGTTCATCCAGCATCGACGCCTCATCGACAAAACCAATGTCCAGAGGGTCTTCGCGCCGCTTCCAGCCGGTGATAAAATCCGACCCTCGCAAACCTGCCGCGGCCAACGCGGCAGGAACGGATTTGTGCGACTCGAAAGAGACTTGCGCCCGGGCCAACGCCTCTTCGGTCAGGCCTTCGATCTCGGGCTTGTCACCATTGCCCATCAACCATTCGGCGATGCGCTCGTATTCCGGATCATAGACCGGCGTGTAAAGAATGCGGTGGATGGTCGTGGCAGGCACACCCCGCATCCGCAGCACAAACGCCGCCTTATTGGTCGGGGCCAGCACCGCCAGCGTCCGACGGTCCTTGCGCCGACGTCCTTCGTAGTCGCCCGAGACAACCTCGACCCCCGCCGCCTGCAAGGACTTGCACAGCTCGGCCAGCAGCAGCGTCTTGCCCGATCCGGCCTTTCCGGTGATCGCCATGATCTTGGTCTTGCCGTCCCGCGGCGGAAGCAGAAGAGCGTCGTCAAGGTCGATGCCCGCCTCGCGCAGCATCTCGGCCACCGCATCATGTGCAGCGGCCTGATCTTCGGAATATGTCAGCGCGGGCAAGGTCATGCGCGGACCCTATAGCGCCCGCGCAGCAGGCACCAGCGTCAGGCGGCGCTGACGTCGCTTTGCGGGGCCATGTTCCCAAACGACGCCTCGAACCACCCGCGCGATGTCTGCAACGGAATGCCCGCAGCCCGCGAGACCCGCTGTTGCGCGGCTGCACTGAACTCCCACAGACCGACGCTGATCGCCTGCCGTCCCTCGCCCTGCGTGCCCAGAACCTCGGGCGCGGCCCCGATCCGGTTGTAGATCCGCACCATCCTTGCGTCGAAGACGCCAACGAAATGCCTGATGCCGAAGCCCTGCATGATCTCGCCCCCCGCCAGCATCAACGCCGCTGCCGTCCCCGGTTCGGCATTGCGCGACAAACAAAAGCGCGTGCATTCCCAGATGAACGGACTCTGGAACGGCACGCCATCTGTAAGGTCCAGAAAATGCTCGTTGACCATGGTGCGCCCGGTGGTCGGCAGGAACCGCATGGACCCGCCGTGAAGGCCTGTCGCGGTTTCCCAGATCACGTAGAGCGGGTTCAGATCGTCATACACATCCAGCTCCTGCCCGTCCTCCGTGACCGTAACCTCCCAGCCAAGCCGCGTTTTGAACTGATCCGCCCGATCCTCGAACATGCTGCGTGCCAGGCGCGGGTGTTTCCCGAGTTGGTCCCCATACAAATATCGAATCATGAAATGGCCCTCCGTTGCCCGGGGGCACGCTCGGGCTTAATCGTGACTTGTTTCTTGCAGGACCGTGCGTTGCGTCAGGCGGACCCGCTTTCGCAATACCGGATCAAACGACGATCTGACCGCGCGACATCGCACGGGCAACGGCATGGGTCGTGTTCATCGCCCCAAGCTTGAACCGGGCGCTTTCGATATAAACCCGCAGCGTGTGTTCCGAAATCGAGAGCGTTTCGGCGACTTGTGCGCGGCTGTACCCGACGGCCAGAAGCGTCATCGTTTCGACCTCGCGGGGTGACAAGGGCTGCGTGGCTTCGGGGGTGCGCCCCGGTTCCAGCATCAGCGCGGTCTGATTGAAGTAATGCGCGAGCAGGATCAGGTCGCGCCGGTTGAGTTCGGTGAAATGCGTCCATTCCTCGTCGGTGCAGGTGTGGCTAACCGTGAACAGTGCAAACTGCCCGTGCGGCCCCCGGATCGGTATGGAATAGCCCTGATGCCCGACCCCATGCGCCATGGCGTCCTGCATGAAGGCACGTGCAGCCTTGCCCGACCAATCCAGACGCCTCCAATCCACGGGATGGAACCGCTGGTAGCAGCCGATCACCACGGGATCGACGCGAAGGTAGCCTTTCTCCAGATAGCGCGCGACCCATTTCGGATCATATGTGCCGCAGCCATATTGCGTGCCATTGCTGGACACCCAATGATAGACCATGTCGTCGATCGCATAGTGATCGCGCAGCCATTCTATTGTTGTCTGCAGCTCTTCAAGATGTTCGGCGCGCTCGAGGCGTGCGATCACATTGTCCAGTTGAGGCACTCGTTCCAAGAAGCCCACGGCTCATCCCTTTTCCGCGCGCCCCGATCTCTGCTTCGGCAACCAACTGCGTGTCGTCAAGTTTGGCTGCCAGTGCATCCAGATCATTCGCCACGGCGAATGTTCTGAGGTCGGTCAACACATCAATGATCCAGTCATGTCCCATATCACAATCGCCTGAAGAGGGTTAACAGAAGGTTAATACAATCATAGCATGTCGCCGAAATCCCGCATACTCCCTGATTTCCACTCCCCAATTCTGGCGAGGGCGAACCCTGTTTCTGGAAAGGCATGTCGCGCCCCAAACAAGAAGAAACCCGCGTGCCGTGAGGCACGCGGGTTTGTCGTATCATTCAGAGGTAAGCAGGTCGTTACGATCTGGCCGCCAAAGCATCCTCGAACGTCCGGAGCCCGGTTTTCGGAGCCTGAACCAGAACCGCCATATTGCCCGGCTTGTGTTCATTGCGAAGCATCTTGGTATGCGCCTGCGGAATTTGCTCCCACGGGAACACTTCCGACATGCACGGGTCCAGACGCCGCTCGACCATCAACTGGTTTGCCGATGCCGCCTGCTTGAGATGGGCAAAGTGCGAACCCTGCAAACGCTTCTGATGCATCCACATGTAGCGCACATCGAAGGTACAGTTGAACCCGGTCGTGCCCGCGCAGATCACAACCATGCCGCCCTTTTTGCAGACCAGTGTCGACACCGGGAAGGTCGACTCGCCCGGATGTTCGAACACCATGTCGACATTCACGCCCTTGCCGGTGATGTCCCAGATCGCCTTGCCGAACTTGCGCGCCTCGGCGAACCACTCTTTGTATTCGGGCGAATTCACCGTGGGCAACTGGCCCCAGCATTTGAAATCCTTGCGGTTGATGACGCCCTTGGCACCCATCGACATCACGAAGTCACGCTTGTCTTCGTCCGAAATCACGCCGATCGCGTTGGCGCCCGCGGTGTTGGCAAGCTGGATCGCGTAGGACCCCAGACCGCCCGACGCGCCCCAAACAAGGACGTTCTGCCCCGGCTTCAATTCATGCGGAGCATGGCCGAACAACATCCGGTAGGCGGTTGCCAGCGTCAGCGTGTAGCAGGCGCTTTCTTCCCAGGTCAGGTGCTTGGGACGCGGCATCAACTGCTGCGCCTGCACACGGGTGAACTGCGAGAACGCGCCGTCCGGGGTCTCGTATCCCCAGATCCGCTGGGTCGGAGACATCATCGGATCGCCGCCGTTGCACTCTTCGTCGTCACCGTCATCCTGGTTGCAGTGGATCACGACCTCGTCGCCGACTTTCCAGCGCTTGACCTTGTCACCCACCTTCCAGACGATCCCCGACGCATCGGAACCGGCGATGTGGAACGGTTGCTTGTGACCATCGAACGGGCTGATCGGCTGACCCAGACCGGCCCAGACACCGTTGTAGTTCACGCCGGCCGCCATCACGAGCACCAGCACCTCGTGGCTGTCGATCTCCCAGGTGTCCACCACTTCGACTTCGAAGGACTGTTCCGGCTCGCCATGGCGCTCGCGACGGATCGCCCACGCGTACATCTTCTTGGGCACATAGCCCAGCGGGGGCATTTCGCCGATCTCGTACAAGTCTTTTTCCGGCGCATCATATGCCGCGATGCCGGTCTGCTGATCCAGTGCCATCCGAACCTCCTGGTAACATGGTGTGTCGTGCCGCAATGCAGAATCGCGGCGTCTGACCCTGAAATAGGACCCCCTTTGAAATTATGCAACAAGATTTCGGTCTATTTTGTAATTTTATGACCGAGCGGCCGCAGAAATACCTTTTGCACCCGCAGAACCGCGTTACATCAGATGTTTGATCGAATTCGCGTAAAACCGGGCCAGAGGTTTCTTCGCGTCCGGAGTGATCAACTGCGTTCCGTCCTCGACGACGATCTTGCGTTCCATCAGATTGCGCAGACCGACTTCGACCGCATAGTCCCTGTTGTTGCGCGGAACATGCACCTGCGCCGCATCAAGGTGGGTCAAGGTCTTGGAAAACCCGATTTCGAGATCCGCGCGGGTCATCGGCCCATCACGCAACAGCAGCGCGGCGATCAGCGGAACCGGCAACACCGGAACCGCCTGCGAAATCCGCGCCATGACGGCATCCGAAAGCGCCTCGGCGGTGGCCTGCCCTTTGGTGAGGTCACGCAACAGCAAGGGCTTGCCAAAACTGACCGCCGCATAACCGAACTTGTGGAACCGCCCGGTGATCCTCAGCCAAAGTTGTTTGACGACAGCACCGAACACGACACTGATCCGCGCGCGAAACTTTCGCTGGCCTTCGACCTGAGCCCGCAGCAGGATCGTATCTTCCAGAACCCGATCGTAATTCAACGCCACCGGGACGAACACGACATCCCGTTTTGCCGCCTCCGCCCCTTCGAGGATGTATTTCAGGATGCCGATCTTTGGTCGCCCAAGGCTTCCGTCAAGGCTCAGACCACCTTCGGGGAACACCGCCTGCGTCACCCCGGCACCCGTGGATTGCTGAACGTATTTTGCCAGAACCCGTCGATATAAATCGCTGTGTGACCTGCGCCGGATGAAATATGCCCCCATGGCCCGGATCAGACGCGACAACGGCCAGACCCGCGCCCATTCACCCACCGCATAGGATAACGCCGACCGATCTGCCGCAAGATAGGTCACCAGCACGTAATCCATGTTGGATCGATGGTTCATGACGAAAACGACGGTCGCATCGGGATCGACATCCGCCAATCCGGAATCCTGATGCACCATCCGAACCCGATAAAGCGTTGTGCTCAGAAGGCGCGCTGCGCTTATCGCAAAGCCGAAATAGACCGAGGCCGAAAAGGACGGGACGATCTCGCGCGCATAGCGCCGCGCCCTCTCGAAGGCGACGTCTTCGCGGACCCCTTCCTTCCTCGCGTGCTCGACAATCGCCTGAGTGATCTCGGGGTCATAGATCAGACGCTGGATCATGTCTTGACGCCGCAAAAGCTTGAACGGCTGGATCGGCCGCTCAAGCCGTTCGTTCAGACGTTTGACCGCGCGTTCCATCCGCCTGCGAAAGAACCATCGCACAGACGGAAACAGGAAATGGGACGCGAAAGTCACCGCCGCGAACAGCAGGATAAGTACAAAGGCCCAAAGCGGTAGCGTCACCTGCGAGGTCATGCCGCTACTTTTGCAACGAAGTCCGCCGGGGTAAATGGCAAAGCGTGCACACCTCTCAAAGCCATCGCCGGATGCGACAACGGTCTGGCTTTCCTTGCGGAGGACACCTGACATATGCTGTCGCGCAGCAAAACCTCTCGCGCCGCAATGCAGCGAATTGACAGCGACATAAAGTTTCGCGTATCCAGCGCAGGACGCAAGAAGATTACACAACCGAATCCCGCCTGACGGAGCCGACATGACCGACGCACAGACACCCACCCGTGACCGCCCCTGGCTCATCCGCACCTATGCGGGACACTCGACCGCCCAAGCGTCGAACGCGCTTTATCGGTCGAACCTGTCCAAGGGTCAGACCGGCCTGTCGGTCGCCTTCGACCTGCCCACACAGACGGGTTATGACAGCGACCACGTCCTTGCTCGTGGCGAAGTGGGCAAGGTCGGGGTGCCGGTCAGCCATCTTGGCGATATGTGCACGCTCTTCGACCAGATCCCGCTGGAACAGATGAACACGTCGATGACGATCAACGCGACCGCGCCTTGGCTGCTGGCGCTCTACGTCGCCGTGGCCGAGGAACAGGGCGCGGACGTCAGCAAACTGCAAGGCACCGTTCAGAACGACCTGATCAAGGAATACCTGTCGCGCGGCACCTATATCTGCCCGCCGAAACCGTCGCTCAAGATGATTGGGGACGTGGCGGAATACTGCTACACGCATATTCCCAAATGGAACCCGATGAACGTCTGTTCCTACCACCTGCAAGAGGCGGGTGCTACGCCGGAGCAGGAACTGTCCTTCGCCCTGGCCACCGCCATTGCCGTTCTGGACGAGCTGAAGCCCCGCGTCCCTGCCGAGGATTTTCCGGCGCTCTGCGGGCGGATCAGCTTCTTCGTCAACGCAGGCATCCGCTTCGTTACCGAGATGTGCAAGATGCGCGCCTTTGTCGATCTCTGGGACGAGATCCTCGAACAGCGTTACGGCGTGACCGACGCGAAATACCGCCGCTTCCGCTATGGCGTGCAGGTGAACTCGCTGGGCCTGACCGAACAGCAGCCGGAAAACAACGTTTACCGCATCCTGATCGAGATGCTGGCAGTGACGCTGTCGAAGAAAGCCCGCGCCCGCGCCGTGCAGCTTCCCGCGTGGAACGAGGCACTTGGCCTGCCCCGCCCGTGGGACCAGCAATGGTCCATGCGCATGCAGCAGATCCTTGCCTATGAAACCGATCTTCTGGAATTCGACGATCTGTTCGACGGCAACCCCGCTGTCGATGCAAAGGTCGAACAACTCAAGGAAGGCGCCCGCGCGGAACTCGCCAACCTCGACTCCATGGGCGGCGCGATTGGGGCCATCGAATACATGAAAGGCCGTCTGGTGGATTCCAACGCCGACCGCCTGAACAAGATCGAACGCAATGAAACCATCGTCGTCGGCGTGAACAAATGGGTCGAAGGCGAACCCTCGCCTCTACAGACCGAAGACGGCGGCATCATGGTGGTCGATCCCGCCGTCGAGCAGGACCAGATCAACCGCCTGAACGCGTGGCGCGCCGAACGTGACAGCGACGCGGTGCAAAAGGCCCTCGCCGATCTGCGGGCCGCCGCCAAGGAAGGCGCAAACGTCATGCCCGCCTCCATCGCCTGCGCCAAGGCCGGTGTCACCACCGGCGAATGGGCCGGTGAAATGCGCGCCGTCTTCGGCGAATACCGTGGCCCGACCGGCGTGTCGAAATCGGTGTCCAACAAGACAGAAGGCCTCGACGACATCCGCGAGGCGGTCAACGCGGTCAGCGACCGTCTGGGCCGCCGCCTCAAGTTCCTTGTCGGCAAGCCAGGTCTTGACGGCCATTCCAACGGCGCCGAACAGATCGCCTTCCGCGCCCGCGATTGCGGCATGGACATCGACTACGAAGGCATCCGCCTGACCCCCGACCAGATCGTCACCGCCGCGCGCGACAACGAGGTCCACGTTGTTGGCCTGTCGATCCTGTCGGGCAGCCATATCCCGCTGGTCGAAGACATGATGACCAAGATGCGCGATGCGGGTCTGGGCCACATCCCGGTGATCGTCGGCGGCATCATTCCGGACGACGATGCCAAACGCCTCAAGGCGATGGGCGTGGCCAAGGTCTATACGCCCAAGGATTTCGAACTGAACGCCATCATGATGGACATCGTGACCCTCGCCGATCCAAAGGCGGTTGCTGCGGAATAAAACGGGCAAAGGCTTTTCTTGGTGTTTTTGAACGGGTACGGTTTCGGCCGTACCCGTTTTCAATTTGGACTGAGTTTTATGAAACATCTCATTATCGCCGCCCTTGTCGCCTCGGTTCCTGCAGCCGCCTTTGCTGACCCGCGGCTCGATCGCCTTGAGGCGATCTCGGAAGAAATGACCGACGCCATGTACGACGCTATGATCCGCATGGTCGAGAAGGAAGGCGGCAATCCCGAACCGCTGCGGGCAGCCATCCCGAACTTGGAATGGGACGACACCTTCCGCGAGGCGGGCGCCTGTGTGCTCGACAAATATATCTCCGCCTCAAGCAGTTCCGCCGTGGATGACATGCTCGATAGAATGGAAGCCTTCATTCCCGAAATGGCCGAAATGGATCTCGATGCCTTTGAAGACGACACAGATTTTTTGCCGGAAGGCGTGTCTGAAGACTTCTCGATCTCAGTCAATGAGGAATGTGGGATGACGGATGTTATGTTGGACCGGATGGAAGAGTCCGGCTTCATGGCAGCCATGATGCAATCCATGGCTGGAAACTGACGCTATTACGCGTCAAAACAACTTTCCCTTGCCAATTCAAAAATTTCAGTCAACCTAAGGAACGTCTGAAAAACCTCGCGTGCTGAGCGGTTTGAGATAGACTGTGGGGGACGATAATGGAGCCTCGCCGATGCCCAAGCAGCCCGCCTTTCCCGGCCTCCGCCACGCGATGAAGAAGA
>JAUIBL010000013.1 GCA_030428355.1 Alphaproteobacteria bacterium
CCATGGATACAAAACACCCGGGCAGATTAGGGCCGAGCAAAAAGGCCTTGAAGCCGACGCTGCCACGGCCATCATGATGGCAGCTTAACCAGCGCAAAGCGATGTCTCATAACCGTGCCCCAGTACAAGTTCTGGCTGCATAGATCTTACAAACAACATTGAGCAGTTTGCGGCTGACCTAAAGAAGTACACCGGAGGTGGCAGTTGCTCGGTTCCTTTACAGGTCGTCTATCCATGAGGGCGGCAATCTGGTTCTTTCTTGCGCTGTCAATAAGCATCGCTGCACTGTGGGCTGGCTGGAGCATTTGGACCGAAGCTTATGGCTCTGGTCCACCATATTTCGGTCGCACGACCAACATGGACAAATGGACCTCGCCCTTGCCGACACTTATCACTTTGGGTATCGGAGCATTCCTATTGGCTGCCATTTGTGTGAGGTTCGGCATTCGTAGAACCAACCAATCGTCGCGTAAGCAATAGCGCTATCCGCATTGACAACTCGTGTCGCAAAGAAATTGAACGAAACTCAATTGCCCTGCTGGTTAGCCTTTTTCGGCAGACGACGCGCTGATCGTAACTTGGACGGTCAAGAGATCTTGGCGTAACAAACTCTATGGTGAATGGTTGGTATACACCAATTTACCCCCGCCCCTTCCCCAAATGCTTCTTCAACGCTCCGGCGTTGCGTTCGCGGCGGCCTTTGTACGGGTTCTTGTCGCCCTGCCCGCGCAGCGTCAGGCGGATCGGGGTGCCCGGCATGTCGAAATCCTCGCGCAGGCCGTTGACGAGGTAGCGTTTGTAGCTGTCGGGCATCTTGTCGGGGTGCGAGCACATGACCACAAATCCCGGCGGGCGGGTCTTGGCCTGCGTCATGTAGCGCAATTTGATCCGCTTTCCCTGCGGTGCGGGCGGCGGGTGCTGTTCGAGCATCGCGGCCAGCCAGCGGTTGAGCTGGGCGGTGGTCACGCGGCGGTTCCAGATGGTGTGGGCCTTGACGATGGCGGCTTGCAGGCGGTCGAGGCCGCGTCCGGTTTTGGCGGAGACGGTGACAAGCGGTGCGCCGCGCAATTGAGGCAGGAGGCGTTCGAACTCTTCCTTCAGCAGCTTCAACTTGTCCTGCTTGTCGTCTTCCATGTCCCACTTGTTTACGGCGATGACCACGGCGCGGCCCTCGCGTTCGGCCAGATCGGCGATGCGCAGGTCCTGCGATTCAAACGGGATGGCGGCGTCAAGCAGGACGACCACAACTTCGGCGAACTTGACCGCGCGGAGGCCGTCGGAGACGGAGAGCTTTTCCAGCTTTTCCTGCACCTTGGCCTTTTTGCGCATGCCTGCGGTGTCGAAGATGCGCATGTGCACGCCGTCCCATTCGGTCTGGACGGAAATGGCGTCGCGGGTGATTCCCGCCTCGGGGCCGGTGAGCAGGCGGTCTTCGCCGAGGATCTTGTTGATCAGCGTGGATTTGCCCGCATTGGGGCGGCCCACCACGGCGATCTGCAAGGGCTTGGCGGCGGTGATGGCGCGGGGGGCGTCGGGGTCTTCCTCGCCGACATCGACCTCGGTTTCGGGGGCGTCGGCTTCGGCGCGTTTCTCGAACTCATCGGCCAGCGGCTGGAGCATGGCGTACAGCTCGGGCATGCCTTCGCCATGTTCGGCGGAGAGGCGCAGCGGTTCGCCCAGACCCAGCGCATAGGCTTCGAGCACACCCGCCTCGGCGGCGTTGCCTTCGGCCTTGTTGGCGGCGAGCAGCACATGGTCCGAGCGTTTGCGCAGGATGTCAGCCAGCACTTCGTCGGTCGGGGTCACACCCACGCGGGCGTCGATCAGGAAGAGGCACACATCCGCCATGTCGACCGCGCGCTCGGTCAGTTTGCGCATCCGGCCCGGCAAGCTTTCGTCTGTGGCGTCTTCCAGACCGGCAGTGTCGATGACGGTAAAGCGCAGGTCGCCCAGCTTGGCCGCGCCTTCGCGCAGATCGCGGGTCACACCGGGCTGATCGTCCACCAGCGCAAGCCGTTTGCCGACCAGCCGGTTGAACAGGGTCGATTTGCCGACATTGGGGCGACCGACGATGGCGAGGGTGAATGACATGGGCGCGTGTGACTCCGGTTCAGATCAAGCCGCCCGCCTACCCCATTTCCCGCGCCTGTGGAAGGGGTCAGCGGTAGGCGTGCAGAACACCGTTGGTGGACACCACGTAGAGCGTGCCATTGGCTACCACGGGGCGCGTCGTGGCACCACCGCGAATCTCGGTCTGGCTGATGAGGTCGCCCGAGGCCGGGTCGACGGATCGCAGGAACCCGTCCGAGGACGCCACGATCAGGCGGCCTCCGGCCAGTATCGGACCGTGGTTGGTGAAGGCCGAGTCCCGACGGCGCTGCGGACGGCGCACGGGTTCGTAGCCCGGCAGATCGACGGCCCAGATCTGCGAGCCGTCCCTCGCATCCACCCGGACGAGTTCGTTCAGGTCGGATACGAAATACACCGAATTGCCCGCCGGCCACACCGGGTCCATCGCGCCATGCGGGACCGTCCAGAGCCGTTCGCCGGAATTGACGTTCAGCGCCACCACATTGCCCGAATGATTGCCCGCATAGACGGTATTGCCGTCGATGACCGGATAGCCGGTGATGTCGTCGACCAGCGAAATCGCAAAGCCCTTGCGCGCGCCGACGATGTCCGCGCTCCACAGACGCAGGCCGCCCTGACGGAAGGCGCCCTGAACCGCGCCGCTGCCAAAGGCAAAGACCACATGGGTGTTGTTCACCGCGGGCGGTGCCGCTCCGGCGACATTGCCCACATCGCCCAGGCCTTCGGACTGCCAGCGCACGCGGCCATCTTCTGCTTCGATCGCCCAGGCCGTGCTGTCACCGGCGACGACGTAGACCAGCCCCCCGAACACCGTGGGCGCGCCTGTTGCCGTGGCCTGAAGGCGCTGGGTCCAGATTTCCTGACCGGTGGCCGCATCGAGCGCCGTAAGCGTGCCGAAGCCGGAGGTCACGTAAAGACGGCCATTGTCGACCGCCAGACCACCCGCCAGCGCCTGCGAGGCGTCATCCCGCAGTGGCACGAGGCTGTAGGACCAGAGCGCCTGCCCCCCTGTCGATGTGGCCGAGACACGGCCTGCGCTGTCGACGGTGAAGATGCGACCGTCGGCGACAACGGGATCGGTGATGATGCGCGCGCGGCGTTTGTCGCCCTGACCGATCGAGGTGGACCAGATCGGCGTCAGCGTGCCCGACAGCGCCGCGTGCGCGGTGCGGCTGGAGGGGCTGACATGGCTTTGCGGCCAGGACGGGTTGGACACAGTTGCAGGCAGGCTGACCGCAAGGGTGACGTTCTCGGGTGTTCCGGTATCGGCATTGATCGGGTCCTGCAGGATCTCGCGCACGCCAAGGCGTTCGCCGGGCAGAATGATCTCGCGATCCGAGCATCCCGCCAGAACGCCGGTTGCGATGATACCTGCCAGAAGGAATTTCACGTGCACTGCCCTGCCCTCGTCTTTTTGTCGTGTCGTACCCTGTCGGCCCTCCGATCAGGACGCTTCGAGTTCGCCCCCAAGCGCCACAATCAACTGAGAAGCGCGTCGGCGCAAGCCTGCTGTCAGCTCGCTATCTCCGAGAATCGCGTTGAGGCGTGTCAGGGCGGCGTCGGTTTCGCCCGCTTCGATCTCGAGAAGGGCCAATTGCTCTTCCGCCAGAAGCCGCAGAGGGGCACCGGGTGTCGCCATCGCTTCGAAGGCGACGCGGCGTTCGTCCATGCCAAGCGTGCTTTCAGGACGGGTCAGCGCCTTGAAGCTGGCGATCTGGCGGTAGATCTCCGGCAGGTCGCCATTGGTGGCGGCTGTATTGAGCCGCCCGGCAGCGGAGGTGCCATTGCCGTCCAGCGCTTCTTCGGCGGCGATCAGCATGTCGAGCACCGCAGCGCCTTCGGCCGTGGGGGCCGTTATCTCGTCAAGCGCGCTGACGCGATCCGCTGCCTCGTTGTTTTCCAGCGCCGCCAGAATGGCATCTCCAAAGGCCTGGGCCTTGGCTGCCTCGGCGGCGCGGGTGTATTCACGGTAAGCGGTGCCGCCGACCAGCAGAAGCACGGCAAGCACGGCGATCCAGCCATAGCGGCGCATCAGGCCGAAAAGCCGGTCGCGACGAACCTCTTCCGTTACCTCTTCGATAAAGCTGTCTGTGTCGCTCACCCTGAAGCCCCCTGTACCCCGCGCGGAGTGTCGACCGCGCATGAATTTGGCCTCTCTTATCGTGATGCGGCGCAGGTGCCAAGCCGGGGTTTCCGATGTCTGCCCGTTGCGATCCGGTGAAGTGCGCCTAATCCTGAGGCGAAAATACGCCAAAGCGCCGCAACACAACTAAACCAATCGGTTCATCTTGAAAAAAGGCCACTCTGTCTTTAATCTGAACTGATCGGTTCACCGTATGTCTTGTTGAGTATGGCAAGATCGGATGCGGCAGCCGATATGCCGACCTTCGTTGGCAATGGAGAGGCAGGGCAAGGGTCCTCTGATGCGTATCGTTCCTTTAATCACCGCATGTCTGGTGGCACTGGTTTTGTTTGGCCTCGTGATCGAGCGGGACCGCCTGTTCGCGCTGGTGTCGGACCTCAGTCCGCGCGACACGGCGGCCGTTGCGTCCGAACCGGTCGAGGAGGCCCCTGCCCAGGTTGCCGAAGCTGCCGCAGACCCCTTGGACGAGGGCCCGGTAGACGATGGCATTGTACGCGTCATGGCGAAACGGTCGGTCGCGCAGGAAATCGGCACGCAGGTGCGGCTGCGCGGGGAAACTGAGGCGGCGCGTCAGGTGTCGGTGCTGTCCGAAGTCAGTGGCAAGATCATCTCGGACCCGCGGCGCAAGGGTGCCTTTGTACATGAAGGCGCGCTGCTTTGCTCGGTCGATCCGGGCACACGCGAGTCCGCCCTGGCCGAAGCACAGGCCCGTTTGAACGAGGCGCAAGCCCGGCGTCCCGAGGTGGAAGCCCGCATTCCGGAAGCGCAAGCGCGGGTTGCCGAGGCACGCGCCCGGCTGGACGAGGCACGGATCAATGCAACCGCCGCCGAACGCCTGAGCCAGGATGGGTTCGCCAGCCAGACCCGCGTCGCCAATACCGAGGCCGCCGTCCAGAGCGCGCAGGCCGCGATCAGCACCGCAGAAGCTGGTCTCAAAGCTGCCGAGGCCGGCCTGGACAGCCTGAATGCCAGCATCGAAAGCGCGCAGGCCGCCGTTGCGCGTGCCCGGACCGAGATCGACCGTCTGCAGATCGTGGCCCCTTTCGACGGCGTTCTGGAAACCGACACCGCCGAACTGGGTAGCCTGATGCAGCCCGGGGGATTGTGCGCCACGGTGATCCAGCTTGATCCGATCAAGGTGGTGGGCTTTGTCCCGGAAACCGAGATCGGGCGCGTCGAAGTCGGTGCGATGGCCGGAGCGCGTCTGTCCGAAGGCCCGGACGTTCAGGCCCGCGTGACATTCCTGTCGCGCTCGGCCGATCCGACAACCCGCACCTTTCGCGTCGAATTGACGGTGCCCAATCCCGATCTTGCCATCCGCGACGGCCAGACCGCGGAAATCCTGATCCAATCCCAAGGCGTGAAGGCGCATCTTCTGGCCGCATCTGCCTTGACGCTGGATGACAACGGCACCTTGGGAGTGCGGATCATCGACGCGGAAAGCACCGCCCAGTTTCGCCCCGTCACCGTTCTGCGTGACACACCGGAAGGTGTGTATGTCACCGGTCTTCCGGATCAGGCGGACATCATCACCGTGGGACAGGAATTCGTCACCGATGGTGTTGTCGTGGCCCCCAGCTTTGAAGAGATCATCCAATGACCGGGATCGTCGACTGGGCCGCTGAACGCGCCCGCATGGTGCTGGCCTTTATCGCGCTGTCCCTGACCATCGGCACCTATGCCTATGTCGGACTGCCCAAGGAAGGTGAGCCTGACATCGAGATTCCGGCTCTCTTCGTGTCGACCGTGTTTCCCGGCATTTCGGCAGCGGACAGCGAGACACTTCTGGTCAAGCCGATGGAGACCGAGCTTGCCGATCTCGACGGGCTGAAGACGATGTCGGGCACGGCCGCCGAAGGCTATGCGGGCGTGGCGCTCGAGTTCGAATTCGGCTGGGACAAGACGCAGGTCATGGCGGACGTGCGCGACGCCATGAACAAGGCGCAATCGAAGTTTCCGGCGGGTGCGGAACAGTATTCCATCACCGAGATCAACTTTTCCGAATTTCCCATTGTCATCGTGAACCTGACAGGCCCGGTGCCCGAACGGACCATGGCGCGGGTGGCCAAGGATTTGCAGGACCGGCTTGAATCGCTGGATTCCGTGCTTGAGGCCGGGATTGCTGGCAACCGGGACGAGATGCTTGAGGTCGTGATCGATCCTCTCAAGCTGGAAAGCTACAATGTCACGGCAAGCGAGCTGATCAATGTCGTGCAGAACAACAACCAGTTGATCGCAGCCGGTGAAGTGCGCAGCGAACAGGGCAGCTTCGCCGTCAAGATCCCGTCGAGTTTCGACGATCAGCGCGATGTCTATGACCTGCCGGTCAAGGTAAACGGCGACCGTGTGGTGACGCTGGGTGACTTGGCGACGATCAACCTGACCTTTGAAGACCGCGAGGGCACGGCGCGGTTCAACGGCGAAAAGACGCTGGCCCTGCAGGTGGTCAAGCGCAAGGGCTTCAACCTGATCGACACGGCAGACGCCGTTAAGGCCGAAGTGGCCGCCGCCGAGGCGAACTGGCCGCCGGAACTTCAGGCGGCGGTGACGGTCGGCACGTCAAACGATCAATCGCGCATCGTGGACAGCATGGTCAAACAGCTTGAAGGGTCGGTTCTGACCGCCATCGCGCTGGTGATGATCGTGGTTCTGGCCTCGCTTGGGTTGCGCGCGGCGCTTCTTGTGGGCTTTGCCATCCCGACCTCGTTCCTGCTGTGTTTCGTGTTCCTTTCGGTCATGGGGGTCAGCATCTCGAACATCGTGATGTTCGGTCTGATCCTTGCGGTGGGCATGCTGGTCGATGGGGCCATCGTGGTCGTGGAATATGCCGACAAACGCATCAGCGAAGGCTCCGGCCCGATGCACGCCTATGTCGAGGCAGCCAAGCGGATGTTCTGGCCGGTGGTCAGCTCGACCGCAACCACGCTCTGCGCCTTCCTGCCGATGCTGTTCTGGCCGGGTGTGCCGGGCGAATTCATGGGGATGCTGCCGGTCACGCTGATCTTCGTGCTGTCTGCGTCGCTTGTGGTGGCGCTGGTCTACCTGCCGGTGATGGGCGGGGTGACGGGCCGCTTCTCGCGGATGCTCGACCGGGCTGCGCAGGGCTTGCGGGCGCGCACCTCGTGGCTGGTGCGGGCGGCCATGGTGCCGGTGGTGCTGGGCCTGCTCTTTCTTGGCGCGCTCATGCTGCTTGATCCGGGATTCCTGTTTCCGCCGATTTCCGAGGGCACGGCGGCACATCTTCCCGGCGTCGCGCTGTTTCTTGTCGGATCGGTGCTGGCCTCCATCGTTCTGGACGCCGCGTCGATCAAATGGACCCGCAAGAAGGTCGAGGGACGCCGTCGCCGGACCCTGTTCGGCTATTTCATCAAGTTCATCGCAGGCAATCCGATCATGCCGATCGTCGCTGGTGCGGCAGTGCTGGCCTTTGTGTTCAGCGTGTTCACCTATTTCGGCGAGAACAACAATGGCGTCGAATTCTTCGTCGAATCCGAGCCGGAACAGGCCATCGTCTATGTCCGCGCGCGCGGCAACCTGAGCCTTGCGGAAAAGGACGCGCTGGTGCGCCGCGCCGAGGAGATCGTTCTGGCCCACCCCGGCGTGAAGAACGCGTTTTCCTTTGCCGGCGAAGGCGGGCTGAACACCGATGCGAGCGGCGCTGCGGTGCCCAAGGACACGATCGGTCAGGTCCAGCTTGAGACGATCCCATGGGAAGACCGCGCCGACCGGCCCGACCTGGACGGCGACATCGTGCTTGAGGAACTGACCGAGCAGTTGAAGGTCATCCCCGGAGTCGAGATTGAAATCCTGTCGCAGAACCGGGGGCCTGCAAGTGGCAAGCCGGTACATCTGCGGCTCAAGGCGGATGACTGGGACACGCTGCTGACCTCGACTGCGATGGCGCGCGAACGGTTCGAGGCGACGCCGGGCCTGACGCTGATCGAAGACACCCTGCCCCTGCCCGGCATCGACTGGCAGATCGACGTCGATGTGGAAAAGGCCGGGCGTTACGGGGCCAATGTGGCAGTCGTCGGCGCGATGGTGCAGCTTGTCACCCGCGGCATACTGCTCGACACGATGCGGGTGGACAGCTCGGACGAAGAGATCGAAATCCGGGTGCGCCTGCCCGAAGAAGACCGCGTGCTGTCCACACTCGACACACTGCGGGTGCGCACGAATGACGGGCTGGTGCCCCTGTCGAACTTTATCACGCGCAAGCCTGTGGCCAAGCTGGCCGAGATCAACCGCGTTGATCAGAAGCGGTATTTCGACGTGAAGGCGGATGTCCTGCCGGGCCTGTCCAAGGTGGTGGTCGAAGGCAGTGATGGTCCGGGAACGCTGGCCACACTGCAGGAGCGCGCGGGCGGTCCGATCACCGGCCCGAACGGCAAGGAATATGCGCTGTTCGGTGCCACGGCGGTTGCTGTGTCCGAGGTGAGTGCGGCGTTGCAAGACGGCGCGCGGATCGTGCCGATCAACGCCAATGAACGCATCGCCGAGCTGACCACATGGCTCGACACGAACCCCCTGCCCGGCATCGAATGGGAATGGACCGGGGATCAGGAAGAACAGGCCGAAAGCCAGGCCTTCCTTGGCAGCGCCTTCGGGGCGGCATTGGGGCTGATGTTCATCATCCTGCTTGCGCAGTTCAACAGCTTCTACAACGCGATTCTCGTGCTGCTGGCCGTGGTCCTGTCGACCACGGGTGTGCTGATCGGGATGCTGGTCATGGATCAGACCTTCAGCATAATCATGACAGGCACCGGGATTGTCGCCTTGGCCGGGATCGTGGTGAACAACAACATCGTTCTGATCGACACCTATCAGGAGTATTCCCGCTACATGCCCCGGATCGAGGCGATTGTCCGCACTGCCGAGGATCGCATCCGTCCGGTGCTGCTGACCACGATTACGACGATGGCGGGACTTGCGCCGATGATGTTCGGCCTCAGCCTCGATTTCTTTGGTGGCGGCTATTCCATCGACAGCCCGACCGCGCTCTGGTGGAAACAGCTTGCCACCGCGGTGGTGTTCGGGCTTGGCATCGCGACGGTGCTGACACTGGTCTTCACGCCCTCCATGCTGGCGGCACGAGTCTGGTTCAGCACCTACGCGCTGTGGTTCTTCCGGCTCATGGCCCGTTTGGGCGGCGGCAGCGCCAGCCAGGCCGGACGCGATTGGGCCTTGCAACGCGCGGCCCGCAAGGTAACAGCACCGACGATCCTTTGGGACGATACCGAATCACTTCCGGACGCAGAGTACGAAGACGGGTCTACCGGAGCCCCTGCGCTGGAGGACCTGAAGCGCGTTCTGCAGCGGTCACAGGCGAATGACGGCACTCCACCAGTCCGCGCTGCTGAATAATTTGGCGTTCCTTACGGCTCGTGGTAAACTATTTTTAGTAAAATTGATCGTTGTTTCCAGGTTGTGAACGAAATGGGATGCAGTTTTGCAATTCCCGTCTTTGTTGTGTAACCTTGGGTCACCGTGTCTTAAGGAGATATACGTATGTCATGGTTAGATAGAATCCGGATCTTCTACGGTGGTGGGGGCGGTACAACGACAACGTCTTCTTCCGTTCCGGAAATCGACGCAAGCAGTGGCGCACTGGCTTTGGCCGTTGTGGCGGCTGCAATGCTGCTGGCTTGGGAAATCCGTCGTCGCAAGAACGCCTGATTGACCTCGTCAAGGAACATAGGGCATCCGGCGTTTGCGCCGGGTGCTTTTTTTGTGTCCGGTGAGCCGCATCAGATCAGCGACCATTGACCTGTTCCAACAGCCGCCGCCGCGATCAGGGCGTTTGCCACGGCATGGGCGACAATCGCATCGAACAGCCTGCCCCGTCTCAGCAGAACAAGCGCGAAGATGACACCGGCCAAGGCTGCTGCCACTGGTCTGGAATGAAGCGCGGCAAAGCCCGCAGTCGTCACGACAATCGCTGCAACACGACGCCAAGTGGACCCGTCGTCGATCAGGCTGAAAAGATAGCCCCGGAAAAACAGCTCTTCCACAATGGGCACGAGAATGGCGGTGCCGATCACGCGCAGCACAACCCATAGGGCCAGAGCCATCGTCGTGAATTCCGCAAGCGACTCGTATGGCTCTGCCGGTTCTGCGGTGATCACCCAGCCTATCGCGATGACGACCCCGGCCCCGATGGCGATCAGGTCGAAATCCCGCGCAAGGGCAAGGACTGGTTTGCGAAACACCCAAAGCGCCGCAGCCATGGCCGCAACCTGAACCCCGTACCAAACTTCGGGTGTCTGCGAAAACGTATGCACGACAAGCGCGGAGAACATGAATGCCAGGAACGGCACGATAAAGGCCGGTGCCGCATCACTGGTCCACGACGGGCGCGCCTTGCGATCTGCGGTTGCCTCAGAGGTGCCCAGACCGGGCAGGACATTGACCACGGTGAGGATCAGCAGCGCAAGCAGCGTGAAAGACAGCCACCCGGCAAAGCTGTGAAAGCCATTGACCGCAAGTTCGGGCGACACAAAGGCCCCGATCAGGATCAGAACGCTGATGCGCACGATATTGAGCAGGAAGCTCAGGAAAAGTGCGGCCGGCCAGACAATGAGCCAGAACCGGCCCATGCGCAGGTCGTCTTTCATCACGATCGCGTAAATGCCCATGAACGCGGTAATGAGCGCAAGTCCCTCGATGCCCGAACAGGACTCGGCCACTTCGACATAGAAATCGACAATCCCGATGGTTTCCAGATCCGGATTGACGAACACTTCATTGCCAAGGATCGCAAGAACCACCGCCACACCGTAGAATGTCACGATCTGGAGCGTCTCGAACCAGTTCAATGCTAGGCTGATGGCCCAGGCCAAGGTCGGGATAGCCAGAGCGATGGCGATGGTCGGCAGCAAGGTGCGTGCATGATCGGCACCCCAGTTGCGCCACGCGGGCGCAGGCATCAGCCACAACGCAGCGCCGACAAGGGCAGCAAGCCCACCGACCGCGAGGGCCGACAGGAACGGTCCGGCGTAATCGACAAACTGTCCCTGTGACAGCAGCAGCGTGGGCGCGACGATAAGCACAAGACCTGCAAGATGGACAGCGCCCCATTGGCGCGAGGCCGGATGATCCGCATCGGCCCGGTCCACAAGCCCGGTGCGCAGAGACGGTTGGAAATACAGCAAAAGCGCAAACCCTGCAGCAACGCACAGGCCCAGCACCATACCAAGGCGAATACCCCGGCACAGAACGAAAAGATCCGTCTGACGGCATTCAAAATCGCTGAACACCTGATAAAGGGCCACAATCGCGACCGCTTCGATCAGCATCAGGACTTGCAAAAAGATCAGTCGGGGCATGTCACAACCTTGCGCTTTACTCGTGTAACGGCGCAAACATTGTTTTTTGAGGGGGGCGATTTTATGACCCGGATGTGATTATTCCCTGATGCACCCGGATCTCAGGCCGCCTCGTCTTCCTGCATCTGCCGGTTCCACAAAGCGGCATAGCGCCCGTGGCTGGCCAGAAGGCTGTCATGGGTGCCCTCTTCGACCACCTGCCCGTTTTCCAGAACGACAATCCGATCCGCATCGGCAATGGTCGACAAACGGTGCGCAATGGTGATCACGGTACGGCCTTCGCCCGCCCGTTTGAGAGCGCCCTGGATCGACGCTTCGGTCTCGGAATCAAGCGCGGATGTCGCCTCGTCCAGAATGAGGATGGGCGGGTTCTTGAGAAGCGTGCGGGCAATGCCGACGCGCTGCTTTTCGCCGCCTGACAGCTTCAGGCCGCGTTCGCCCACCATCGTGTCATAGCCTTCGGGCAGCGACAGGATGAAATCGTGGATCTGCGCGGCGCGGGCGGCGGCGATGATGTCGTCCTCGGTTGCACCGGCCCGGCCATAGGCGATGTTGTAACGGATCGTGTCGTTGAACAGGACCGTGTCCTGAGGGACGACCCCAATGGCGTCGTGCAGGCTGGTCTGCGTGACGTCGCGCACATCCTGCCCGTCGATCCGCACCGCGCCATCGGTCACGTCGTAGAACCGGAAGAGCAACCGCCCGATGGTGGACTTACCCGACCCAGAGGGACCGACCAGCGCCACGTTTTCACCGGAGCGCACGTTCAGCGATACACCTTTCAGGATCGGGCGCGCGGGGTCATAGCCGAATTTCACATTGTCGAACTGCACCGCGCCTTGCGAGACCTGCACATCCGGCGCACCGGGTTTGTCGGCCACCTCCTGCGGTTGCTCGAGCAGATCGAACATCTCGCCCATATCGACCAGTGCCTGACGGATCTCGCGGTAGACCGTGCCGAGGAAGTTCAGCGGCATAGTGATCTGGATCATGTAGGCGTTGACCATGACGAAATCGCCGACGGTGATCGTACCGGCCTGCACACCCAAGGCCGCCATCACCATGACGGCCACCAGACCTGCGGTGATAATCAGGCTCTGCCCGAAGTTCAGAAAGGCGAGTGAGGTCGCCGTTTTGATCGCAGCGCCTTCATAGGCCTCCATCGATGCGTCATAGCGTTCGGCTTCGCGCGCCTCGGCTCCGAAATACTTGACGGTTTCGAAATTGAGCAGGCTGTCGATGGCCTTTTGATTGGCATCGGTGTCCTGCTGGTTCATCTCGCGCCGCAGGCGGACGCGCCATTCGGTGACCTTGAACGTGAACCAGACGTAGATGGCGATGGTGACCAGAACAACGGCCATGTAGCGCACATCCAAAAGCCAAAGCAGCACGAGACAGATCAGCAGCAGCTCAAGGATCAGCGGCCCGACGCTGAACAGCATGAAGCGCAGAAGGAAGTCGACGCCCTTGACCCCACGTTCGATGATCCGGCTCAGCCCGCCGGTCTTGCGGGTGATGTGATAGCGCATCGACAGGCGGTGGATATGGATGAAGGTCTCGAGCGCCAGCGCCCGCAGCGCGCGCTGACCGACGCGGGCGAAGACAGCATCGCGCAATTGCTGAAAGCCCACGTTCATCAGACGTGCAAAGCCATAGGCCAGCGTCAGACCGACACCGCCCAGCACCAGATCCGACGCCTGTCCCGATAGCGCATCAACCGCCTTGCCGAACAAGAGCGGGGACAGCATGTTGACGATCTTGGCCAGCACCAGACAGGCCAGCGCGATCACGACTCGGCGTTTGACCCACGGCTTATCATCCGGCCAGAGATAGGGAACGACCTTGCGGATGGTCCGCAGGCCGGAGCGGCGTTCATTGGCGGCCAGATCAGCGTCGGTTGTGGTATCGGCGGGCATTCCTGCGTCTTTCGTCTTGTTCGACGCCCTGACTTAGCCCGCCGCGCTCGGAAGGGCCAGTGCTCAGCGGGCTTTGAACAATCCGCCAAGGATACCGCGGACGATCCGGCGCCCGGTTGTGCCCTTGAGTTCCTTGACGACCACATTGGCGATGGCCTCGCCCAGGCTTTCGTCCTTGCGGCTGGTTCGGCTAGTCCGCGTGGGCTGCGAGGTCGACCGCCCGACACGGGTGCCTGTATAGCGCCGCCCGGCGGTGTATTCGCGCATGGCAGCGTCGAGTTCGGCTTCCTTCTGTTCGGCGGCCTCTGCGGCGGCGGCAGCTTCGGCGGTGCGTTGGGCAAGGATTTCGAAGGCAGATTGCCGGTCAAGGCGCTGGGTGTATTTGTCGGCCAGATCGCTGGCTCCCATGATCCCGCCACGTTCGGCCGGGGTGATCGGGCCAAGCTGCGACGACGGCGGACGGATGAGCGTGCGCTCGACCATGCCGGGGATGCCCTTGCGTTCCAGCATGGAGGTGACCGCCTCCCCGACCCCCACCTCTCGGATCGCGGTTTCGGTGTCGAAGGCGGGGTTTTCGCGATAGGTTTCGGCTGCCATGCGCAACGCCTTGCGATCCCTTGCGGTGAAGGCGCGCAAGGCGTGCTGCACCCGGTTGCCCAACTGGCCAAGGATGTCTTCGGGAATGTCGTCCGGATTCTGGGTGATGAAATACACACCGACCCCCTTGGAGCGGATCAGGCGGGCCACCTGTTCCACCTTGTCCACCAGCGCTTTCGGGGCATCGTCGAAGAGCAGATGCGCCTCGTCGAAGAAGAAGACGAGCTTGGGCTTGTCCGGGTCGCCCACTTCGGGCAGTTCCTCGAACAGTTCGGACAGCAGCCACAGCAGGAAGGTCGCGTAAAGGCGCGGCGACCCCATCAGCTTGTCGGCGGCAAGGATATTTATCTGACCGTTGCCGTTTGCATCGGTGCGCATCAGGTCGCGCAGCACCAGCGCAGGTTCTCCAAAGAAATCGGCGCCGCCCTGATTTTCAAGAACCAGCAGCCGACGCTGGATCGCTCCGACGGATTGGGTGGCGATATTACCGTAGCGCAACGAGACAGTTCCGCTGTTTTCCCCCAGCCAGACCAGCATGGATTGCAGGTCTTTCAGGTCGAGAAGCGGCAGGCCTTCTTCATCCGCCACGCGGAAGGCGATATTGAGGATACCTTCCTGCGCCTCGGAGAGTTCGAGCAGACGCGAAATCAGCAGTGGTCCCATCTCGGCCACGGTGGTGCGGATCGGGTGGCCCTGATCGCCGAAGAGATCCCAGAACGTCACAGGGAAATCGCGGTAGGCGTAGTCCTCGAAGCCGATTGTCCTCGCGCGATCCGTGAACGGTTGATGAAGCTTGAACTCCGCACTGCCGGGTTTCGCGAGGCCCGAGAGGTCGCCCTTCAAGTCCGCCATGAACACCGGCACGCCCTGTGCTGAAAACCCTTCGGCCAGAATCTGAAGAGTGACGGTTTTTCCGGTGCCGGTTGCGCCCGCGACAAGCCCGTGCCGGTTTGCATAGTCCAATCGCAGCCATTGCTTGACGCCGTAGGCGTCACCACCGCCACCGACAAAAACACCGTTTTCCATACATGCTCCCCGAACCACAGTATCACCAGTGACCATACAAACTTAACCTTTTGGTGCCAGTATGTTTTTGCCCGGACTGCGATGTTCCCCTGTGCTCCGGGTAATCCTCACTGTTGGACTGGCCACGCTGCAAGGCGTGGACTTTTTGTGAATTCACGATTGAATTTTGCCTGTTGACGCTGTGGATTTCATTTCGTAGCGTCACGGCAATAATAGTCGGCCGGTCCGACAGGGAGCAAGAAGGGGAAGATGCGTTATTGCATCTTCCTTTTTCTTTTCAGCGCATTGCGGCGCGATCCTAACGCATCACGTTAACTACCGGACTTGAAACAATCAGGCCGGATGGACGCAAGAATCCGCCACTTGCCTGTGCACAAGTTCGTGTTTTGGCCTGACACTCCGTCCGGCCCGTGTTAACGCACGCACAAACAGGACCGATGCTTCTGAGAGGACTTCATGACCAAACCCTTTTTGCTTCTGACAACGATTGCCAGCATGGCTTTTTCCGGCGCAGTTTTGGCGCAGGACAGCACAACAGCCGAGGACACGCAGGCCCCGGCGGCGACTGCGGATGTGTCCGATCTGGACACGGGCGAACCGGTGGCTGAGGCGAATCCCGACAACAACAGCTACATCAAGACCACCCACGGCGACTGGGCCATCCAGTGTCTGCGCGTGCAGGAAGGCCCCGAGCCCTGCCAGATGTACCAGCTTCTGCGCGACCAGAACGGCGGCAGCGTGGCCGAAGTCAGCATCTTCCGTGTGCCCAATGGCGGACAGGTCTCGGCGGGTGGCACCTTTATTGTACCTCTCGAGACGTTGCTGACCCAGAAACTGAACATCCGCGTGGATTCCGGACAGGCGAAACGCTACGACTTCTCGTTCTGCACTCAGATCGGCTGCTATGCCCGTGTCGGCTTTACGGACGAAGACGTGGCCGCGTTCCGGCGCGGCAACGTGGCCAACGTGACCATCGTGCCTGCACTTGCGCCGGATCAGCTTGTGACGGTGGCCATGTCGCTGTCCGGTTTCACGGCCGCGTTCGAAGAAATCACGGCGCTGCAGGGACAAGGCCAGTAACACGCCGTTCCGGATTGTTTTGCGGGGGTGAGATCGCAGGATCCCGCGCCCTTTTTCATGAAAGACCGTCGAGAACCGCCAGCGCCGCCCGCTCGCCCGGCGGCAGACCGCCCTGCCCCAAGCGTTCCATGGTCAGCGCCATCGCGGCCTTTTGCTGTTCAGGTGACTTGAGAAGGTCGGATACGGCCTTGGCGATCGGCGCAGGTCGGCACTGCGCACCGATGAATTCCGGCACCACACGCGTCTCGGAGACGAGATTGACAAGGGTCACCGTGTCGACACGCAGCATCCGTCCGATGATCTGACGCGACAGCCAGTTCATGTCATACGCAATCACCATCGGCGTGCCCGATGCCGCAAGCTCAAGCGATACCGTTCCCGACGCGGCAACCGCGACATCGGCGGCCGCAAAGGCAGCCAGTTTGGACGCTATACCGTCCGTGGCCGGGTTGAGAATGATCGGCTTGACGGGCCACAGTGCGACGGCCTCGGTCACACGCGATGCGACATTCGGGGCTGCGGGCAAGACAAAACGCATGTCGGGATGACGCGCGTGCAGGTCGGCAATCACTTCGGCAAAGATCGGCAGGAAGCGGGACACCTCGCTGCGCCGTGATCCCGGCAGGATCAGAGCCAACGGCGCAGCGCTCAAAGCATAGTGATCACGGAACGCGGCAACTTCTTCAGGTGACGCAACGGGATCGGTCACCACCGGATGCCCCACGAAATCGCAGCGCATGCCGGCCGCTTCCATGTAGGGCGGCTCGAACGGCAAAAGCGCCAGCACCTGATCGATGTGGGCGGCCATCTTTTTCGCACGACCCGGACGCCAGGCCCAGACGGTGGGCGCCACGTAATGCACGGTCCGGATGTTGCTCTGCGCCTTGACCAGCTTGGCGACCCGCAGGCTGAACTCCGGCAGGTCGATGGTGATCAGCACATCGGGCTTTGCGGCCAGCACGGCGTCGGCGGTCTGGCGGATGCGCGCCTTGAGCTGGCGGTATTGCGACAGGATCTCGGTGATCCCCATGATCGAGATCTCGTCCATGGGAAACAGACTCTGCAGCCCTTCGTCGATCATCCGGTCGCCGCCGATCCCTTCGAAACTCACATCTCCGGCATGCTTGCGCAGACCCGCCATCAACGCCGCGCCCAGCTTGTCGCCCGAGGCTTCCCCGGCAATGACGAAGACCCGCATCAGCCGCCCTTTTCCCGCACCCAGAGGAAGAGGCCCAGATCGTCACAGCGGGCCACGGTTCTGGCGCGATCCAGAACCATCACGCCCTCCGCTTCGATCACGATGCCCGACAGGCCGGCTGCAGCGACCGCGTCCGGCGTCCCTGCCCCGATGACCGGCAGATCGGCGCGGCGATCCTGCCCCGGTTTGGGTGCCTTGAAGAGGATGCCGCCTTCCGAGACAGAAGTGCCGCCGGTCAGCCAGTCGGTCGCATCACCCAGCAAACCGCCGAACATATGGCTGGCGGCATTGATCGGGTTTGACAGGAAATCGCCGCTGCCCGCTTGCCGGTCCCGCGCCAGACGGGTGAGCATGGCGTCGGTTCCGGCAGCATCTTCGCGCGCCAACACGCTGTCACCGCGCACGACACAGGCCTGCCCTGCATCCCGTGCCCCCATGGCAGCGACGGTGCGTTCCCCCAACCGCGCCTCGACCGCGTTCTGCGGCGTGTAGGTCTTGAGCGTCAGAACGCCGGGTTGCGGGACAAGATCAGGCACAAGCTCGTGCGCTGCCACGATGGCCAGGCCCGCCTCTTCGAAGAGTTGCATCACGATGCGCAGAGCGCCATCATCGCCCGAGGTCAGCGCAGTTTGCAGGCGCGGCACCAAGGGGGCCGTCTTTGCGTCGAGCCGTGTCGGGTCGATCGGCGGGCGGCGGATCGCGCCGCACAGGCACACATGCGTCACCCCGCGCGATCCGAGCGTGTCGATCAGGCTGCCAAGCGTTTCCAGATGAAAGGTCAGATCGGCGGTCAGGCCGTCCGGTTCGAACCCGGCCAGAACACAGATCAACGGAGGCTCGGGCTGGGCATCGGCAACGATGCGCGGCAACCGTCCCCGTCCGCAGATCAACGCCAGTGACATCGCTCAGCCCGGCGTGAGGAAGGACCGGTCGGTCTCTCCCAGGATGAAATCGACGATATGGTGCACGTATTCGCTGTCGGTTTCTTCGCCCAGTCGCTTGGCACGTTCCTGAAACGCGCCCTCACCCTGGGCAAGCATCTGAAACGCGGCCCGCAGCGCGGTGATGTCGGCGCGGCTGACGCCCTTGCGTTTGAGACCGACAAGGTTCAGGCCGTCCAGCCGTCCGCGATCGGCCTGCACGAGGCCATAGGGGATCACGTCATTTGTGACCATGGTCACCGCCCCGATGATCGCGCCGCGCCCGATCCGGACGAACTGGTGCACGCCCGACAGGCCACCGACGATCACGTCGTCTTCGAGGATACAATGCCCGGCCAACGCGGCGCTGTTGACCACGATCACGCGGTTGCCGATCTGCACGTCATGGGCGACATGGCAGCCTGCCATGAAGAGGTTGTCATCGCCGACGCGGGTCACACCCCCACCGCCCTTGGTGCCGGTGTTCATTGTCACATGTTCACGGATGCGGTTGCGTGCGCCGATGATCAGGCTGGTCTTTTCTCCATCGAACTTGAGGTCCTGCGGGATCTCGCCGATCACAGCGAAGGAAAAGATCTCGGTGCCTTCGCCAATCGAGGTCTGGCCGGTCACGACGACATGGCTTTTCAGCGTGACGTTGTCGCCCAGCACAACCTCGGGGCCGACATGACAGAACGGGCCGATGACGCAGCCGTCACCGATCTGCGCGCCCTCTTCGATGATGGCGCTGGGGTGAATGCGGGCTGTCACGCGGGCAGATCCATCATGGCCGAGAATTCGCATTCCGCGGCCATCTCACCGTCCACCGTCGCCACGCCGCCGAATTTCCACACCTTGCCGCCCGGCTTGCCACGCAGCGTGGTCAGGCGCATCTGCAACTGATCGCCGGGGATCACCTTGCGGCGGAATTTGCATTTGTCGATGGCCATGAAGTAGATCAGCATCTCCTTGTCCGCGAGGTCGAGCGCGGTGCCCACCATGACGGCGGCGGTCTGAGCCATGGCTTCGATGATCGTCACACCCGGCATGATCGGCGTGCCGGGGAAATGCCCCTGAAAATGAGGCTCGTTCATCGTGACGTTCTTGATGCCAAGCGCCGATTGCGTGCCGTCGATCTCTTCCACGCGGTCCACAAGCAGAAACGGATAGCGGTGCGGCAGGATGCGCTGGATAAGCTGGATGTCTGCACGAAGAAGCGTGTCGCTCATGGGGCGTCCTTTTTGATCTTGTTGGGCTGTGAGTACCAATCCCGATGCCGGGGGGCAAGGTTTCAGGGGCGCAGTGGCAGGATGTTCTCCCCCGCACCGAATTCGGCATTGACACGGGCAATCGCTTGTTCGGTGATGTCGACGGAATCCACACTGAGCAGAACTGCGCGTCGGTCAAGGACCGCAACGGCCCCGCTTTCGGCCATCAGTTGCAACAGGATCGGCTGTGCTGCGGTCAACAGGGCCCGCCGCGCCTCTTCGTTGCGTGTGCCGACGGCGCGGGCCTTTTCGTCCTGTTCACGGCGCAGGCGCTGCACCTTTTCATCAAAGGCTTCGGCACGGGCGCGAAACTCGGTCGGAGCAAGCGTGTCCCGAAGTTCGGTCAGTTCGCGTTCCTCGGCGGTCAGTTCGGCTTCGATCTGACGGTTCTCGGCCGCAATCGCGAGGCTTTCTTCTTCGATTTCACGGGCAATCCGCTGGCCGAAATCACTTTGAGCATAAAGCGCCTCGGGCGCGACAGTGAGGATCAAGCTTTGCACGACGCCCATATTGGACAGACCGCCATCCTGCTGGGCCTGTGCCACAGGTGCGATGCAAAGAAGCGCCCCGAAGAGCGCTCCCAGTGATTTGCGAAATCGAAGGTCCATTTAGAACTGCGTTGAAATCGTCAGGTCGAAGGTCTGTTCCTCGTCGAACTGTTCCTTGCTCAACGCCTCGGAGAAGTTGAAGCGCAGAGGACCGATCGGCGTGTCCCAGAACAGCGACACACCCACCACATGCCGGGCTGTGAAGTCATCATAGAGGACGTTCGCATTGGTTTCTTCAAGGCCCCACAGGCTGCCGACATCGTAGAAGACACCGGCCGAAAGCCCGTACTCTTCGGGAACGGGCAGCGGGAATTCCGCCTCGAAGCGCGCCACGGCAAAATAGTTCCCGCCCAGCGGATCGTTGATGTCACCCGGCCCCACTTCGCGCGGACCGATGCCCCCGCCTTCAAAACCGCGCATCAGGTTCGACCCAAGGGAAAAGCGATCAGTCACGCGGGACGCGCCTTCGGAATAGCTCAGGGCGCCCGCCTGCAGCGTGGCCCGCAGCGTGACCTCGTCATTGAAGACCTTGGTCTGAGCGACAGCCCGCAGAGTGGATTCGATATAGGTGCTGTCGCCCCCCAGACCGGCAAAATCCTGACCGAATTCCAGCAGGACACCCGCATTCGGGTTTAGACCGGTGCGACGTGTGTCATAGCTGTAGCGGTAGCCGATGAAACTGTCCCAGATCTGACCGCGCGCGGCCTCGGCGGTGATGATCTCGCCCACGGTGGTGTTGAGATTGGTGATCTCGGAATAGCGGGCACCGTAGCGCAGGCTCAGGCGACCGTTCTCGGATACCGGAAAGGTGAACCCGGTCGAGAAATTCCCGATGGCGGTATCGTATTCCGCGTTCGAATTGTCCGTCTCGAGATAGTTGATGCTGAAGTTGAACGCGACATCGCGGGCCAGGAACGACGGTTCGGTGAAGCTGAAGCTGTAGTTGGACGAGTCCACCCCCGTTGTCACACCCAGCGACAATTGCTGACCGCGGCCAAGGAAGTTGCGTTCGCTGAAGGTGATCGCCGCACCAAACCCGTTGGTGGTCGAGAACGTGCCCCCAAAGCTGAGCGATCCTGTGGGGCGTTCTTCGACGTCCACATCGATCACGACCTGCTGCGGGGTCGACCCTTCGCGGGCTTCGACATTGGCTTCTCCGAAGAAGCCAAGAGCGCGCACCCGTTCGGCGCTTTCACGGATTTCACGCGGATTAAAGGGGTCGCCTTCGACCACACGGAACTGACGCCGCACAACACGGTCCAGCGTGGTGGTGTTGCCTTCGATGTCGATGCGTTCGACGAACACACGCTCGCCACGTGTCAGCAGGAATTCCACATCCAGCGACAGGTCGCGATCATTGCGGGTGATGCGCGGCTCGACCCGGACAAAGTTCAGCCCTTCGCGGATCGCCAGACGCTCAAGCCGCGCGATTTCGGTTTCCACCGCAGTCGGCGAATAGGTCCGGCCCGAGCGCAAACGCAGCGCGTTCTGGAACACATCCGTGTCCACCTCAGCCAGGTCGGACGAGACCGTCACCTCACCGAAGTTGAACTGTTGGCCTTCCTCAACGTTGAACGTGATGAAATACCCGTCACGTTCCTCGCTGAGTTCGGCATTCACGCTGGTGGTGCGGAAATCGACATAGCCGCGTGATTGGTAAAAGTCGCGCAGGACCTGACGGTCGAATTCGATCCGGTCTTCGATGAAGCTGTCGGACTGGATCAACGCGCGGAAGATACCGGCCTGCTTGGTTTCCAGTACACGGCGCAGGCGGCGGTCGCTGAACACCTGGTTGCCGGCGAACCCGATCCGTTCGATCTCGGAGACTCCGCCTTCGAAGATTTCGAACACCAGATCGACACGGTTGTCGGACCGGCGAATGACCTTGGGCTGCACACGGGCGGCGATGCGGCCCTGCTGCGCGTAGGCTTCGGTCAGGCGTGTCGCGTCGGCTTCGGCGGTGGACGGGCTGAACACGCGGCGCGATTGCGACTGCACGATGGCCGCAAGTGCCTCGTCGTCAAGCCGCGAGTTGCCTTCGAAGGTGATCAGGTTGATGGTTGGATATTCCACGACCCGGACGACAAGCGTGCTGCCACGGGGTTCGATCTCGACCGTTTCAAAAAGTCCGGAGGCAAGAACCCGCTGATACCCGTCGTTCAGCTCTGCCGCAGAGACCGGTTCCCCCCTCGCCACACCGAGAAAACTGGCGATGGTACCAGCCTCGATCCGCTGGTTGCCTTCTACCGATATCGCGTTGAAGCGGAACTCCTGCGCCAACGCCATGTTGGGTGCCGTCAGAACACCGACGCTCAGCGCCATCGTGGTCGCAAGAAGAAATGGACGGATCACCGATTTACGCGCTTTGTGCCGCGTAACCTGCTCGCCTGTTTTTTGTGTCATTGTTGGCAACCTACTCAGACATCCCTTTTGGAACGTGAGTACCCAGATTGCCCTAGCTTGTCAAAACCGCAGAGACCTGTTTGGTCAATACGCGGCAGGGTGTGTCATCGCGTCGATCATCAGCGTTCCAAGATAGGCGCCCAGAAACAGGGATGCCGCTATGGCAGCCACGTAAAGCAGCCTGTCCCAGTTGATCGAAACCAACAGGCTGAAGGACCGGTACCCGTCTTGAATCGTTTGCATGACACACCTCGGATGGATTTTTCCGACCCCTGACATGGCGAGGAAATGTGTCAGCATTCGGGCGCAAACCGGAGGATTGTATGAAATCCGCCCGGATTGCGTGGTCAATTAGGGGCAGAAGATGTCGTTGTACAATGCAAACAGCATGAGCGACAGCAACAGTGTCAGACCCATCGCCATCAGCACGCGCAGCGCCTTGTCACTGGGCGGCTTGCCCGTGACAGCCTCGTAGGCGTGGAACACCAGATGTCCGCCATCCAGCACAGGGATCGGAAACAGGTTCAAAAGCCCCACAGCCGTGCTGAGAACGGCGATGAACCAGATGAAGTTGGTGGTTCCCTGCGATGCCATCGACCCCGAGGTTTCAGCGATTCCGATCGGGCCGGACAGGTTGCAGGTCCCGATGGCGCCGGTGATCATGTACCACAGCCCCGAAAGCGACCCGTCGATGATGCGCCCGGTCTGCTGCACACCCGAGATGAGGGCGCTGACCGGTCCGGTCATTTCGGTGGCCGGTTCGAAGAACATGCCGCCGACGATGCCGATCCGATAGTTGGTTTCGAAGCTGCCGTCGCTCTGCGGCTCGTCCGTCCTGCGGGGGGTCATCTCAAGCACCCGGATGTCGCCGTCCCGCCAGACCTCGAGAGTCAATGTCGCCCCTTCCGAGCCTTCGACGGCCTCGCGCAATTGCTCGAAAGCATAGATCGGCGCACCGTCGACCGAGATGATGATGTCTCCGGCGCGGAACCCGGCATCATCCGCCGCCGAGCGCGGAATGATCTGCGTGGCAACAGGCGGATAAACATAGGGGCCTTCGACGACCAGCGTGCTGTCGCCGCGCTGGACCGTGTAATTCAGGTGTTCCTGAACCGGCAGATCATCGAGGAAGGACTGAAAGCTGGCGGATTCGCCATAGGTCGGCAGGACCACACCTTCGATCTCCAGCAGGATGTCACCCACCTGAAGCTCGTTCTGGGCCGGAACCGCCCGCAATTCCCCGACTTTGACCGGATCGGTCACTTCGCCCCGGAACATCGGAACGGCGGTGAAGATGAGAATTGACAGCGCAAAGTTGAACGCCGGTCCCGCTGCCACCGTCGCAGCCCGCGCCCAAAGCGGCGCTCCGTTCATCGTGCGGCGACGCTCGGTGTCGGACAACCCGGCCATCGCCTCTTCGTCCTTGCCGCCCGAGGCATTGCTGTCGCCCTTGAACTTGACATAGCCCCCCAAGGGAAGCAGCGCGAACTGCCATTTGGTACCGCGCTTGTCGACACGCGAAAACAGGACTGGGCCAAAACCAAGCGAGAACACATCGGCGTCGATGCCCGACCAGCGCCCGACGATGTAATGACCGTATTCATGAATGGCGACGATGATCGACAAAGCGACAACGAACGCCACGAGGGTCCAAATCAAACTACCAAACTGCGGCAGCAACGCTGCAATATCCAAGGCTCAACCCTCTAATTCGTTCATAATTTCGTCGGCTCGTACCCGTGCGAGATGGTCTAGCTGCAACACGTTATCAAGGGTGATGGCGGCATCAATATGACCGGGATGGGCCGAAACTCTGCTCAGAACCTCTTCCACAACCACGGCGATCTGCTGAAATCCAATGCGTTTGGCGATGAAGCCATCCAGCGCCCGTTCCTTGGCTGCATTGAAACACGCCCCCGCCAATCCGCCGGTCGCCATCACCTCGCGCGCAAGGCGGAGCGCGGGCCAGCGGGTCTCGTCTGCAGGACGGAAGGTGAGCTTCCCTAGCTTGACCAGATCAAGCCGTTCGACCGGCAGGGATTTGCGCTCTGGGTAGTGCAGCGCAAAGCCAATGGCATGCCGCATGTCCGGTGGCCCGACATGAGCCATCAGCGCGCCATCGCGGAATCCGACCAGCGCGTGGATCATGGATTCCGGGTGAACAACCGCTTCGATGCGCGCGGGATCAATCTGGAAAAACTCTTTTGTCTCAATCAGCTCCAGGGCTTTGTTGAACATCGACGCGCTGTCGATGGTGATCCGCTGGCCCATGTCCCAGTTCGGATGGGTCGCCGCCTGTTCCGGCGTCGCTGTCGCGAGGTCTTCAAGCGGCCAATCCCGGAACGCGCCACCCGACGCGGTGATGATCACCCGCTCCACGGCGCTGATGTCTTCCCCGATCAAGGCCTGAAACACCGCCGAATGTTCGCTGTCGACTGGCAGGATCGCCGCGCCGTGCGCCTGTGCGGTCGACAGCATCAGCGGACCGGCGCAGACCATGCTTTCCTTGTTCGCCAAAGCAAGGCTTGCCCCCTGTTCCAGCGCCCGCAAGCCCGGTGCGAGACCGGCAGAGCCGACAATCGACGACATGACCCAATCTGCCGGACGGCTTGCCGCCTCGACCAGGGCCGAGGGGCCAGCCGCGGCCTCGATCCCGGTTCCGTCCAATGCCGCGCGCAACTCGTCCAGACGGGCGGGATCGGCTGTCACGGCAATCTCGGCACCAAAGGCGATGGCATCGCCCGCAAGTTGGGCAATGTTTCGATCCCCCGTCAGGGCAACCACCTTGTAGGCGTCGCGGTCGCGTCCGATCAGATCCAGCGTGTTCTGTCCGATGGAGCCCGTGGCTCCGAAAATCGTAATCCGCCTCATTGGGTCCCCGGTGGAAAACCGACAAGTTGCCCGGCGATCACGATGAACAGCGCAGCCCCCAGCATGCCATCGAACCGATCCAGCAGACCGCCATGGCCGGGGATCAGGTGCGAACTGTCCTTGACCCCTGCCCGGCGCTTGATGGCGCTTTCGGCGATGTCACCAATCTGGCTGGCCATGCTGACCGCGATGCTGACCCCGATCAGACCATACCCGGCCTGCGTGGTGCTGGCGAAAAACGCCGCAACAACGGATGAGCCCAGCCATCCCGCCACTGTGCCCGACCATGTTTTCTTCGGGCTGACACGTGGCCAGAGCTTTGGCCCACCGATCAGACGACCAGCGAAATACCCGGCGATGTCGGTGACCACCACGACCAGCAACAGCCAGACCATCCATGTCAGACCGAAATCGTCCCGCAGCGACATCAGGCCATATCCGGCCAGCAGGATAAAGGCGGTGAAGACGGCATAGGTGACGCCGCCCCGCTCCATCCGGCCCAGGCCCAGCATCGAGGGCATCAGCAACAAAGGCAGCGCCAAAGACGGCGGAAGCTCGATCGCGATCATCGACACGATGGCCGACACGACGGCAAGGATCGTCGGCGACTTGCTGCGCGCGGTGTCGAGCATCGTCACCAGTTCCCAGACCATCAGACCGACAACGATCGAGATCAGACCGTGGAACCAAAGACCGCCCAGCCAGACACCCAACGCGCCCACGGCCACCATCGCCACGGCCGAAATCAGCCGCGGCGCAAGGTCGTCCCACTTGCCTGACGTCATGCCACCACAGCGCCGAAACGGCGTTCGCGTGTACCGAAACCGCCAACAACCGAGCGGAACTCGTCGGCAGTGAAATCCGGCCACAGCGTGTCGATGAATTCGTATTCCGAATAAGCGGACTGCCAGAGAAGAAAGTTGGAAATCCGCGCCTCTCCGCTGGTGCGGATCACAAGGTCGGGATCAGGTAAAACGCAGGTATCCAAATACTTTGGCAGCGTTTCTTCATCTACATCTTCAGGGCTCAGACGCCCTTCGGCCACGTCACGCGCAAGACGTTTTGTGGCGCGGGCCACCTCGTCCCGGCCGCCATAATTGATCGCGATGGTCAGGTTCACGGTCCGGCAATTCGCCGTCAGCGCCTCAAGCTCGTCCATCATGGCGACCAACTTTGCATCGAGCCGAACACGGTCTCCGATGAAGCGGACGCAGACATCATTGGCCTTGAGCGCCTTGGCCTCTCGGGTGATGTAGCGCCGGAAGAGGTTCATCAGACCCGCAACTTCGGACTGGGTGCGTTTCCAGTTCTCGGTCGAGAAGGCAAAAACGGTCAGGTAATCCACTCCGAGATCGGGACAGGCCTCGACGATCTCGCGCACGCGGCGCGCACCGGCCTGATGCCCGAACAGACGCGGACGCCCGCGCTGGGTGGCCCAGCGTCCATTGCCGTCCATGATGATCGCCACGTGTCGGGGACCGTCGTCTTTTGTATTGGGCTGAGGCATCGGGCCGACGTCCTGTGTTCCGGTCCTCAGACCTGCATGATCTCTTCCTGCTTTGTCTCCAAAGCAGCGTCGATCTTCTTGATATAAGCGTCCGTCAGGTCCTGAACCTCGGCTTCCCAGAATTTCTGGTCGTCTTCGGACAGACCGTCTGCCTTGGCCTTCTTGATCTGGTCCATACCGTCGCGCCGGATGTTGCGGACCGATACGCGGGCGTGTTCGGCATATTGTCCGGCAACCTTGCCCAGCTCGCGGCGGCGTTCCTCGTTCAGTTCGGGGATCGGCAGCATGATGATCGTGCCGTTGAGCTGCGGGTTGATGCCCAGACCGCTTTCGCGGATCGCCTTCTCGACCTTGCCGACCAGACCCTTGTCCCACACGTTGATCGTGACCATCCGGGGCTCGGGCACGTTCACGGTGCCCACCTGATTGATCGGGGTCATGCTGCCATAGGCATCGACCATCACGGGTTCCAGCATGGACGCGCTGGCCCGCCCGGTGCGAAGAGAGGCGAATTCCGTGCGCAGGTTCGCCATCGCACCATCCATGCGGCGCGTCAGATCATCGGTATCGAGAATGAAGTCGTCTGCCATAAGGCCCTCAACAGCGGTTTTTGTGCTTTGTGTCGCGTTTTATGCCACGCGTGCCTGAAAGTATAGCGCCTTGCGTCACTGTCGTTCAGCCGGGTGCCGCGCTGTGACGGTTTCGTCAAGCCGCCTCGCCCGCTCCGGCCTTTGATCCGCCATGCACCTTGGTGTATGTGCCGTCCCCCGCAAGGATGCCCCGGAAGCCGCCCGGTTCGTCAAGAGAGAAGACAATGATCGGCAGGCTGTTGTCGCGCGCCAGTGCGATGGCCGAGGCATCCATCACCTTGAGGTTCTTTTGCAGAACTTCGTCATAGGTGACCGTGTCGTACCGCTTGGCATCGGGATTGGTGCGCGGGTCCTTGTCATAGATGCCGTCGACCCCGTTCTTGCCCATCAGGATCGCTTCGCAGTTCATTTCATTCGCGCGCAGCGCCGCCGCCGTGTCGGTGGTGAAATACGGGTTGCCCGTACCGCCCGCAAACACACAGACGCGCTTTTTCTCAAGGTGACGTACGGCGCGACGGCGGATGTAAGGCTCGGCCACTTCGTCCATGCGAATGGCGGAAATCACACGGGTGAACACGCCCTGCTCTTCCAGCGCGGATTGCATGGCAAGCGCATTCATCACCGTGGCAAGCATCCCCATGTAATCGGCGGTCGTGCGCTCCATCCCCTGTGCGCTGCCTTGCAACCCGCGAAACACGTTGCCGCCACCGATCACCATGCAGATCTCGACACCCAGATCGTGGACCGATTTGACCTCTTGTGCGATGCGCTGAACAGTGGGCGGGTGCAGACCGAACCCCTGATCGCCCATGAGGGCTTCGCCCGAAATCTTGAGCATCACACGTTTGTATTTCGGATGAGGGGTCTGGGTGTCCGCCATGTTGCGCTCCGTTTCAACGAGAGTCTAAAGTTGCGTGCAACCTGTCGGAAAACCGGCTTAGGGGCAAGGCGAACTCGCCCCTTACGTCAAACACGCCGCAGGGCAGATCGTCTTGAAGGAACACCACCCGTGCAGCAAAGCGTGTCAGACCGGATCGCAGCGACGGATCCGGCCCGACCGGTGCTGATTGCAGGCCCCACCGCCAGCGGCAAATCCGAGCTTGCCTTGCGCATCGCGGAAACCCAGGGCGGCGTGATCGTCAATGCCGATGCCATTCAGGTCTATGCCGACTGGCGGGTTCTGACGGCGCGCCCGTCGTCCGAGGACGAAAAGCGCGCGCCGCATGCTCTGTACGGGCATGTGCCGGGCGACCGGCCCTATTCGGTCGGCGATTGGCTGCGCGATCTGGAGCCCCTTCTGACAGGCCGCCTGCGCCCGATCATCGTAGGCGGAACCGGGCTATACTTTACCGCACTCACGGAAGGTCTGGCACAGATACCGGCGACACCCGACGACATTCGCGCGACAGCGATGCTCCGGATCGAGACCGAAGGACATGGTTCCCTTTTGGCAGAACTTGACGCCGAAACCCGAAACCGGATCGACACAGCCAATCCGATGCGCGTGCAACGCGCGTGGGAGGTTCTGACCAACACAGGAAAAGGGCTTGCCGCGTGGCAGGATGACACCGCACCCGCGCGTCTGCCGCTGTCCGGGACCACAGCCTTCGTTGTGAATGCAGACAAGGATTGGCTGACGCCACGGATCGAACGCCGCTTCGATCAGATGCTCGCAACCGGCGCTCTGGACGAGGCGCGCGCAAACCGCGCGACCTGGTCGCCGTCCCTGCCCTCTGCCAAGGCGATCGGTGCAGCGGAATTGATGGCCTATCTGGACGGCACGATGCCCCTTGAAGAGGCGCGCGACAGAGCGACGATCCTCACACGCCAATTTGCGAAACGGCAACGCACCTGGTTCCGCGCCCGGATGCGGGACTGGCATCAGGTTGACGCAAGGGAACTGTGACGGCGTTTTGCCTTCATGCCGCGATGCGCGCTTCGCAATGTCGCAATAGCGCATGGCAGATGTCGCAATCAGACCTCAAAAGGTCTAGACTGGCGATTGACGGGGCCAATCCGATCGGGCGCTATGTGGAAAAACAACGCGGCCGCAACCGGCCCCGCAAAGACTGCGCCTTTGAACCGGGCGCTTATAACATACGTGTCACAGGGAGAATCAGATGACGCACACCACGCAGACGAAAACACTGCACCCCGCCGCACGGCTTTATGCCGATGAATACAAGGCCGGTCTGATGGACCGCCGCGAATTCCTGACGCGCGCAACCAGCCTGGGCGTCACCGCTGCCGCCGCTTACGGCATGATCGGTCTGCCCCAGCCCGTGCAGGCACAGACAGCCAATATCAAGCAAGGCGGCACGCTGCGCATCCAGACGCTGATCAAGGCCATGAAAGACCCGCGCGCCTATGACTGGTCCGAGATCGGCAACCAGTCGCGCGGTTTCCTTGAGTACCTTGTCGAGTACCAGAACGACGGCTCGTTCCGCGGCATGCTGCTCGAAAGCTGGGAAGTCAGCGACGATGCCAAGACCTATACATTGAACGTCCGCCCCGGCGTGACTTGGAACAATGGCGATGCCTTCACCGCAGCCGATGTTGCGCGCAACATCACCGGCTGGTGCGATTCCGCTATGGAAGGCAATTCGATGTCGGCACGTATGGGTGGGCTGATCGACGCCAACACTGGTCAAGCGCGCGACGGTGCCATCGAAGTGGTCGATGACCTGACCGTGCGCCTGAACCTGTCGGCCCCGGACATCGCGATTATTGCGAACATGTCGGACTACCCGGCGGCCATCGTACACGAAAGCTATGATGGCGGTGATGTCTACGAGCATGGCATCGGCACCGGTCCGTTCCGCCCCGTCTCCATCGAAGTGGGTGTGAAAGCAGTGATCGAACGCGCCACCGACCACACCTGGTGGGGCACCGAGGTTCTGGGCGGCCCTTACCTCGACCGGATCGAATTCATCGACTACGGTACCGACCCGGCCTCGTGGCTGGCAGCGGCCGAATCCGGCGAAGTCGATCTGCTTTATGAATCGGTGGGCGACTTCATCGACATCCTCGACGCCATCGGCTGGACCAAGACCGAAACCGTCACCGCGGCGACGCTGGTCCACCGCTTCAACCAGCAGACCGAAGTTGACGGTCGCGTGCCCTATGCCGACCGCAACGTGCGCGTTGCGCTGGCGATGATGGTCGACAACGCGGTCTGCCTCGAGCTGGGGTATAACGGTCGCGGTCAGGTGGCCGAGAACCACCATGTCTGCCCGATCCACCCGGCCTATGCCGATATCGGACCGGCACCGTTCGATCCGGCAGCGGGCAAGGCGATGCTCGACGGAACCGATTTCGCCGATTACGAGCACGAGCTGATCACGCTGGACGACGATTGGGAACGCAACACCGGGGCTTCGGTGCGGGCGCAGATCGCCGATGCCGGTGTGAACATCAAGCACACGGTTCTGCCCGGCTCGACCTTCTGGAACGACTGGACCAAGTTCCCGTTCAGCGCGACCACATGGAACCACCGTCCGCTCGACGTGCAGGTTCTGTCGCTGGCTTATCGCTCGGGCGAAGCATGGAACGAAAGCGGCTACGCCAACCCCGAGTTCGACGCTCTGATGGCGGACGCCCTGTCCATCGCCGATGCCGACAAGCGGCGCGAGGTGATGGCCAAGGTGCAGCAGACCCTGCGGGATGACGGTGTGATGATCCAGCCGTTCTGGCGCTCGCTCTACAACCACCACAACGGCACCGTGGTGAACGCAGAGAAGCACCCGTCGCACGAGTTCCATCTCTACAAGTTCGGGTTCGCGGCCTGATCCGGTAACCTGACCCTGCCCTCCTGCCATGCAGGGGGGCAGACCGTGGACGAAACTCCACGCTCTGCGCGGCTCCGTGCGGACATGACGAGGGAGACCCACCCGACATGGCTTTATTTCTGCTGCGACGCATCGCAACGATGCTTCTGACAGCCCTTTGTTTGACCTTTATCGTTTTCTGGCTCACCAATCTGGCCCCGAACCTCGAAAAGCTGGCCAAGAACCAGGGCAACGTCCGGATGACGGACGAACAGGTGGCAAGCTTTCTTCAGGATCGCGGCTATTCCCAACCCCTGCCCCTTAAGTACGCGCAATGGCTTGGCGTTGCCCCCGGCTGGGTGATCGAAGGCCGCGATGGCACTGTGCGGTCGCGCTGCAACGGTGTGCTTGAAAACGGTGTTATCCCCGAGGACGGGCGCAGCTTCTGCGGTGTCCTGCAGGGCGACTGGGGCTATTCGACGGTGTTTCAGGACAATGTCGGATCGATCATCGCCACGCGGCTGGGTCTGACCGGCAAGCTCATGTTCTGGGTGATGGTGGTCATGGTGCCCGGCGCGCTGATCATCGGCGTTCTGGCGGGCATGCGCGAAGGCAGCCGAACCGACCGGTCTCTCTCGACCGTGTCGATCCTCACCACCGCCACGCCGGAATACGTGTCAGGCGTCGTGTTCATCGCGGTTTTCGCCTCGACCGCCTTCGGCCTGCGCTGGTTCAACGGATCGGCGACCAGCGCGATGGAGGACGCCACCTTCGAGAACTTCACCCTGCCGGTGATGACCATCGCGCTGTACGGCATGGGCTACATCGCCCGCATGACCCGCGCCTCGATGGCCGAGGTGATGACCGCACAATACATCCGCACCGCCCGCCTGAAAGGCGTCAGCTTTCCGAACATCGTGATGAAACACGCGCTGCGCAACGCGCTGATCGCGCCTTTCACGGTGATCATGCTGCAATTCCCGTGGCTGCTGAACGGCGTGGTGATCGTCGAGACCCTGTTCAACTACAAGGGCTTCGGCTGGACGCTGGTGCAGGCCGCAGGCAACAACGACATCGAATTGCTGCTCGGCGTGTCGGTTGTGTCGGTCTTCGTGGTGCTGATCACTCAGCTCATCTCGGACATCGGCTACGTGTACCTCAACCCGCGCATCAGCGTGTCCTGAGCGGAAGGAATAAGACTATGGAACCGCTCGGTTGGTTTGACATCCTCACCCGCGTCTTCATCCAGTTCATGCCTGTCTGGGTGGCGCTGATCTCACTCTTCACCTTGTCGATCGTCTACAAGCGGCGGCTGGGGCTTTATGGCAAGCTCTTCGACAGCACCATCGGCATGATCGGGTTCGGCCTTGTCATGTTCTGGGTCTTCACTGGCATCTTCGGCGCCTTCGACCTGATCATCACCCATGATCCTCTGGCGCAGGTCTCGAGCATGAAGAACAAGCCCCCCGGCACCCCGATCATGGGCGCCGAGGACGGCCAGTACCCCTATTACCTCTTCGGAGGTGACAACCTTGCCCGCGACGTGTTCAGCCGCATGGTCAAGGGCGCGTGGGTGGTGGTGCAGATCGCGCCGCTGGCGACGCTCTTTGCCTTCATGGTGGGGATCACGCTGGGCCTGCCTGCGGGATATTACGGCGGCAAGCTCGACACGTTCCTGAGCTTTCTTGCCAACCTCATCCTCGCCTTCCCGGTGATCCTGCTTTTCTACCTGCTGGTCACGCCGGAGATCGTGGATACGGGCATCCCCAACTACATGGCGATGGTCCTTTTCATCTTCCCGATCATCTTCGTCGCGGTGCTGCTCAATTCGCGCTACCGCACCCAACCGGCGGTGCGCACGCCGCTCTTGATCGGGGTGCTGGGGGTGATGGGATGGCTCTACCTGTCGCTGATCTCGCAACCCGGCACGGCGATCACTGTGCTGCCCGACGCAGTGGATCTCTTCAACCTGCAGGGTGGCATCCTCGTGGTGTTCGTCTCGGTGGTCTTCGTCAACTCGCCCACGGTGTTCCGCATCGTCCGGGGGTTGGCGATGGACATCAAGACCCGCGACTACGTGGCCGCCGCCCAGACGCGGGGCGAACGCCCGTGGTACATCATGCTGTGGGAGATCCTGCCCAACGCGCGCGGCCCGCTGATCGTCGATTTCTGCCTGCGGATCGGCTACACGACAATCCTTCTGGGAACGCTCGGCTTCTTCGGCCTCGGCCTGCCACCGGAAAGCCCGGACTGGGGCACCACGATCAATGACGGACGACGTCTGCTGCAGATCTACCTGCACCCGGCGATGGTGCCCGCCTTTGCGCTGCTGAGCATGGTGCTGGGGTTGAATTTGCTGGCCGATGGGCTGCGAGAGGAATCGTTGCGCGATTGAGGATGTGAGGATTGGGGGCGCTGCCCCCAAACCCCCGGAGTTTACTTGGCAAGATGAAGAGAGACGGAAGTTTCCAGCTCCGACAGGGAGAGACGAGATGAAAGACAGCTACGACGGCCCCATTCTCGAGATCGACAGCCTGTCGATTTCCTTCTTCACCCGGCTGCGGGAAATTCCGGCGGTGATGGATTTCTCCGTCCGGGTCATGCCGGGCGAGGCGGTGGGCCTTGTGGGCGAGTCGGGCTGCGGCAAATCCACCGTGGCGCTGGGCGTGATGCAGGATCTGGGCAAGAACGGGCGCATCGTCGGCGGGTCGATCAAGTTCAAGGGACGCGACCTGAACGAGATGAGCCAGGAAGAGCTGCGCACGATCCGCGGATCGGAGATCGCGATGATCTATCAGGAGCCGATGGCCTCGCTCAATCCCGCGATGAAGATCGGCCGACAGTTGATGGAAGTGCCGATGATCCATCGCGGATCGTCCGAGAAAGAGGCCTATGAGCGTGCGCTGCAGGTGGTCACGGATGTGAAACTGCCGGACCCGGCGCGGATTCTCGATGCCTATCCGCACCAGTTGTCCGGCGGCCAGCAACAGCGCATCGTGATTGCCATGGCGCTGATGGCCGAGCCGTCGCTACTCATCCTCGACGAGCCGACCACGGCGCTTGACGTGACAGTCGAGGCGGCAGTGGTCGAACTGGTCAAGGAACTGGGCAAGAAATACGGCACCTCGATGCTGTTTATCAGCCACAACCTTGGTCTTGTTCTGGAAACCTGCGACCGGCTCTGTGTGATGTATTCCGGCGAAGCGGTAGAACGCGGGTCGATCAAGGATGTGTTCGACGAGATGCAGCACCCTTATACGCAGGCGCTCTTCCGGTCGATCCCCCTGCCCGGTGCCGACAAGAACGCGCGCCCCCTGCGCGCCATTCCGGGCAACTTTCCCCTGCCGCATGAACGGCCCAAGGGCTGCAATTTCGGACCGCGTTGCGATTACTTCGAGGCTGGCCGCTGCGACGCGGGCGACATCAAGATGTTCGACGTTCCGGGCAATGAACGCCACGCGACCCGCTGCCTGCGCTTTCAGGAGATCGACTGGCAGGCGCCGACGGAGGCTGGCGACACAACGCAGAAATCCGAGCCGGGGCGTGTTGTTCTCAAGATGGACAACCTCAAGAAATACTACGAGGTCGCGGCCAACGCGCTTTTCGGCAAGCGCGGCGACACCAAGGTGGTCAAGGCCAACGAGACCCTGAGCTTCGAAGCGCGCGAATCCGAGACATTGGCCATCGTCGGCGAATCCGGCTGCGGCAAATCCACCTTTGCCAAGGTGTTGATGGGGCTGGAGACCGCGACGGACGGGCAAATCCTGCTCGACAATCGCAACATCGAAAGCACGCCCATCGAAGGCCGGGACACCCAGACCATCGCGGATGTGCAGATGGTGTTCCAAAACCCGTTCGACACGCTCAACCCGTCGATGACCGTGGGGCGTCAGATCATCCGCGCGCTCGAAGTGTTCGGCGTCGGCAAAAACGACGCAGAGCGGCGCGAGCGGATGTTGCAACTGCTGGATCTCGTGAAACTGCCCCGCGCCTTTGCCGAACGCATGCCGCGCCAATTGTCAGGTGGTCAGAAACAGCGCGTCGGCATCGCCCGCGCCTTTGCCGGGAATGCCCGGATCGTGGTGGCGGATGAACCGGTATCGGCGCTGGACGTGTCGGTTCAGGCGGCGGTGACGGATCTGCTGATGGAGATCCAGCGCGAACAGAAAACCACGCTGCTGTTCATCAGCCATGACCTGAGCATCGTGCGCTATCTGTCTGATCGCGTTATGGTCATGTACCTTGGTCATGTGGTGGAGCTGGGTACGACTGATCAGGTCTTTGCCCCCCCCTACCACCCCTATACCGAGGCGCTTCTGTCAGCCGTGCCGATCGCCGACACGCGGGTGACGAAAAAGCATATCGTGCTGGAGGGCGATATTCCCTCGGCCATGAACCCGCCGCCGGGTTGTCCGTTCCAGACGCGCTGCCGGTGGAAATCGCAGGTTCCGGGGGGATTGTGCGAAAAGGAAGTGCCCCCCATGCGCCAATTGGGGGACGGGCATCAGGTGAAATGTCATCTGAGCGAGGCCGATCTGGCCAGCATGGAGCCTGTGATCCAGATCGCGGCCGAGTGACCCGTCACGTTTCGGGCACAGGCTTCGTGTGCGCGGGGCAGACTGCGGAGACGTGACACGCTGGACAGTGCCCCGTCTCAGGAGCGCAGGATCAGTTCGCCAGGAAATCCTGGGCCGTCAGGACAGCGGCGGCTGTGGCGTCGGTCACCGTTTCGGTGTTGTCCGCCAATGCCACGAAGGTGAGCATGGCAATGGCGACCACGCCCGCCGTCAAAACCACCCAATCCACTGTGACTGCGCCGGATTCGTCGGCGCAAAAACTCTTGATGAATCCCATCATGCCACTCTCCATTCTCGGCAAACCGACATCGTTTCCCTGTCCGGGACAAGCCACTCGTCGGTCTGGCTACATTTACCGTTTCTGATCAGAGTTCTGGCGTCCGAATGGGGCAGCAGTTTGACGCGAAACGCGCGGTTTCTGAATCAATGGGGGAAACATCAAGGCAGACGCCGCAGAGCAGCGTCGCAATTTCACGAAACCGCAACAATCAGGCGCAAATGTCCGAATTGGATCGGTTCAGCGACCCCAGATCTTCTTGACGTAATCGCGGGTTTCGCGGAACGGCGGGATGCCCTTGTGCTTTTCCACGGCACCGGGCCCCGCATTGTAGGCCGCCAGCGCCAGCGGCCATTGCCCGAACTTGCGGTATTGTTCTTTCAGATAGCGTGCGCCGCCATCGAGGTTCTCGGCCGGATCATTGGGGTCCACGCGCAGGTATTGCGCGGTGCCCGGCATCAGTTGCGCAAGGCCGATGGCCCCTTTGTGGGAACGGGCATTCGGGTTGAAATTGCTTTCCTGCTGCACAAGTCGCAGAAACAGGTCTTCGGGGATACCGTGGCGGCGCGCCGCATCGCGGGCCATACCGGCATAGACGCCCGCATAGCGGCCGCGGTACTTCGGAACCGGGCCATCTACACCTGCATCGCCCCATTTCGTCGGCGTCACGACCTTGGGCGGCTGCAACCGCACCGAGCTTTTGTATTGCTGCGCCGCACGCGAGTCCAAGACTTTGGTCTTGCTCGAAAAAAGCGCCACGCGGCTCTTGCTGGACAACACTTCGGCGCTGACGGCGCCCGCACTCATCATTACGGCGATACTGACAGCCGCAACAAATCTCTGTCCTGTTGTTCGCATAAATGCTCACGCCCCACGTTGAGATTTCGAAGGCTTATAGTCGGGAATCGCTGTCCATACCAGTCTTGGTTGCTCATCATTTGTTAACCACAAGCTGATGGAATGGCGGGACCGTGCTGTACGGATAGCGGATGGCAATCCGGCAAGCCGCTGGTGTAGGGTCACGGGAACGGCGCAAGGCGTCACAGATTCGAACTCAAGATGGGGGAAACATGGCCGGCTCAGTCAACAAGGTCATCATCGTCGGCAATCTTGGCCGCGATCCGGAAGTGCGCACATTCCAGAACGGCGGCAAGGTGTGCAACCTGCGGATCGCCACGTCCGAGACCTGGAAAGACCGCAACACCGGCGAACGCAAGGAACGTACGGAATGGCACAGCGTCGCCATTTTCTCCGAACCTCTTGCCCGCATCGCCGAGCAGTATCTGCGCAAGGGATCGAAGGTCTATATCGAAGGCCAGCTCGAAACCCGCAAATGGCAGGACCAATCCGGTCAGGACCGCTACACGACCGAAGTGGTGCTGCGCCCGTATCGTGGGGAACTGACGCTGCTTGACGGCCGTGATGGCGGCGGCGGTGGCGGCAACTACGGCGGCGGCGGCAGCAGCGGTGGCGATTATGGCGGGGATTACGGCGGCGGCTATGGCGGTGACGATTACGGCCGCTCCAGTGGCGGTGGCAGCGGCCCGGCCCGTGCGCCAGCGCGGGACATCGACGACGAAATCCCGTTCTGACCCCAAAGCGCCCTCCGGGGCGCTTTTTTACCGTTTGGTCAAATTTTACCGTTGCTCAGGTTCACCGCGCGGACAGGGCGTCCTGAAGCAAGGTCAGCACCGTGCCTGAGGGCACATCCGACGTGACGAAAGCCTCGCCGATGCCGCGCGCAAGTATAAAGCGCAACTGTCCGTCGATGACCTTCTTGTCCTGCCCCATCAGGTCGAGCAAAGCCTGCGCATCCGGCAGATCGCCCGCGACGTCGGCCAGGGTGACCTTCATCCCCATCGTGGCGAGCATCTCGCGCACGCGGCTTGGTTCTTCCTGCGCGCACAGCCCCAGGCGCGAGGACAGCTCGAACGCCAGGGCACAGCCAATGGCGACACCTTCGCCGTGCAGCAGCCGGTCGGAATAGCCGGTTGCGGCCTCGAACGCATGGCAGAACGTGTGTCCAAGGTTCAACAGCGCCCGGTCGCCCTGTTCGGTTTCATCCCGCACCACAATCTCGGCCTTCATTTCGACCGAGCGCCTGACGGCATGGGCCAGCGCCTCGGAGTCGCGCGCGGTGATGCGGGCGGCGTTCGCAACCTGCCAGTCAAAGAACCCGGCATCGCCCAGCAGCCCGTATTTGACCACCTCGCCGTAACCCGCAAGGAAATCGCGGTCAGGCAAGGAATTCAGCACCGATATATCCGCCAGCACCAGCGACGGTTGGTGAAACGCCCCGATCAGGTTTTTGCCCTGTGGCGCATTGATCCCGGTCTTGCCGCCCACCGAACTGTCCACCTGCGCCAGAAGCGAGGTCGGGATCTGCACGAACCGCACCCCACGGCGCAGCACGGCGGCCGCGAACCCGACCAGATCCCCGATCACCCCGCCGCCCAAGGCAATCACCACGTCCCGGCGTTCGATCTTCTGCTCCAGCAGCCATTCGACCGTGCGTTCGAATTGCGGCCAGCCCTTGGTGCTTTCCCCAGCGGGCAATGTCAGACTGACCGAAGCGATGCCCTCCGCCGCCAGCGCGGTTTCCAGCGCGGCCAGATGCAATGCCGCGACATGTGCATCGGTCACGATCGCGACACGCGGGCGTTTCAGAAGCGGTGCGATTTCGGTCCCGGCGCGCGCCAGCAGATCGGGACCGATGCGCACGTCATAGGCGCGGCCCTCCAGGGGCACGTGTACGGTTTCGATCATGCCTGTACCTCCAACACATCCGGGCGGGTCTTCAGCGCCTCGATCACCCGTTTCGCCATGTCGTCGATCGACAGGCCGGGTTCCGACAGAACGCTCAGGTCCGCTTTGGCATAGACCGGCACCCGCTCTTCATAAAGCCGCGTCAGCGCCCCCAGAGGATCGGGCACGCGCAACAGCGGGCGCGTGTCCTTGTGGCGGACGCGCTGCCACAGCAGATCGAGATCGGCATTAAGCCACACGGCCACGCCCTTTTTGGTGATGATGTCCCGGTTCTCCTGCGCCATGTAGGCCCCGCCCCCGGTCGACAGCACCCCCTTTTCGCGGTCCAGCAGGCGCGAAATGATCTGCCGTTCCTTGATCCGGAAAAACGGCTCTCCGTCCCGCTCGAAGATCTCGGGGATCGTCATGTTGGCGGCTTTTTCGATCTCGGCATCCGAATCAAGGAACGGCGCATGCAGCATCCCGGCCAAAGCCTTGCCGACAGCGGTTTTGCCCGCGCCCATCATGCCGACAAGAACGACGGTTTTCTTCAGTCTTGCCTGCATTGCCCCTGACAGACCCCTTGTTTCTCGGCCAAGTGCCGCCAATTTTCTGCTATCCGCCGTTGAATGACGTGAACTTGGATAAAAGGCCAGTTATAACTTCGAAAAAATTGACGAGGCAGGGCAAGGGTCGACATGGGGCGCATCATCAAATGGCTGATCTATCTGGGCGTGCTCGGCGCGGTGGCACTTGTGGCCTATGCCTATGTGGGGCCGTATTTCGGCGCGGATTTCTCGCCGCCGCAGACGGAAGTCAGAAAGCCCGTGACACTGGATGCAGATTAAGCCGCTCCTTCTGATCCTGGCCGCCACCGCCGGGCCTGTCATCGCTCAGGACGTGCAGTCCGACCAACCGCTTTCCGCCATCGACTGGCTTGCCGTGCAGCGCAACGCACCGCCGGTGATCGACGCTCCGGTGCAATCGCCGGTCGCGCAAAGCGCCGCTGTACCGGACATCGACGTGCAGGCTCTGGACGCGCCGGGGGTCGGAGGTGTCGGTCTGCTGTCGACTGCCGTGACCGGCCTGCCGACAACGCTGTGGCAAGGCAGCAGCGAAGCCGATCTGCGCACGGCAATCGACCGGCTGCAGACCCGCCGTCCTGCGGTTCCGGCCCTGACCGGGCTTCTGCATGTCCTGATGCTGGCCGAGGCGGATCCCCCCTCAGGTTCCACGGGCGACGCGCTGCTGCAGGCGCGTGTCACCCTGCTGTACCAGCACGGTCTTGTGGCCCCCGCAGAGGCACTGCTGGAAAGGGCCGGTACCCTGACACCCGGATTGTTCGACCTGGCGTTCGATCTGGCGCTGCTGACCGGCTCGGACGAGGCGTTGTGCAACGTCCTTATCGGAACCCCCAGTCTCAGCACCGACCTGCCCACCCGCATCTGGTGCGCCACCCGCAACGGGGACTACGCCCACGCGATCACGATCTATCAGACCGGCGTTGCCCTTCGGCAACTCTCGGACCTGGATGCGGAACTGCTGCTGCGCTTTCTCGACCCGGAATACAGCGAAGACGCAGAGCCGGTGCAACCGCCCGTGCGTCCGACGCCGCTGCAATTCCGGCTGTTCGAAGCCATCGGCGAGGCGCTTCCCACCACACCACTGCCCCTGCCCTTTGCCGTGGTCGAACTGTCCGGCGATACCGGCTGGCGCGCGCAGTTGCAGGCCGCTGAACGGCTGGCCCGCGTCGGCGCCATCGACGGCAATCAACTGCTGGGCGTCTACACCGCGCAGCGCCGCGCCGCATCCGGTGGCATCTGGGACCGGGTCGAGTCCCTGCAACGCTTCGAGACCGCCCTGTCGGTCGGCGATCCGGGCGCGATCTCTTCGGCGCTTGAAGGGGTCTGGCCGCAGATGCGGACCGCCGGGCTGCTGGTCCCGTTTTCCAACCTCTTTGCATCCCGGCTGCAGGGACTGCCCCTGTCCGCACGGGCGCAAAGCATCGCGGCAACAGCCGGGTTTCTGTCGGATGGCTACGAAGCCCACGCCCGCGCCCTGTCGGACAGCCCGGATCGCAACCTTGCCTTTCTTGCGGCGCTGGCACAGGGGCAGTCGCCAGGGCAGACCCCGCCCGATCTGCCGCATGCCGCGGCCCTCGCCGCAGCCTGGAGCGGTCCGGCACAAGCCCCAGACGGTCTGGCCGCCCTTCCGGGACAGAACCGCCTCGGAGAAGCGCTGCTGCAGGCGATCCTGAGCTTCGACGCAGGCGCCGACGGGCATGACGCCGCCCTGACCGAGGCGCTGCACACCCTGCGCGCCTTTGGGCTTGAGGACACCGCCCGGCGGTCCGCCCTGCAGATCGCCATTCTTGACATGGAAGGCGCGCGCAGATGACCGACCGCCACTGGATCGCCGCCTTCCTCGATGCACAGGCCGCCGAACGCGGGGCGGCAACCAACACGCAACTCGCCTATGCCCGCGATCTGGCCGATGTCAGCGATTGGCTGGCGGGCCGCGACCTGTCGCTTGCCACCGCGCAGAAAGCCGATGTCGAGGCATACCTCATTCACTGCGACGCGCAGGGTCTGGCGAAATCGACCCGCGCGCGGCGGCTCTCTGCGATCAAGCAGCTCTATCGCTTCTGTTTTGAAGAAGGGTTCCGCGCCGACAATCCGGCTGTGCAGATCAGCGGACCGGGCCGCGACAAGCGCCTGCCCAAGACCCTGTCGACGGACGAAGTCGACCGCCTGCTTGACGCCGCTGCCGTGCATGGCCGCACCCCCGCCGAGCGGGAACGCAACATGTGCCTGATGCACCTGCTCTATGCCACCGGCATGCGGGTGAGCGAGCTTGTTTCGCTCCCGCTTGCGTCGGCCAAGGGGGATCCGCGCATGCTGCTGATCCGCGGCAAGGGTGGCAAGGAACGCATGGTGCCGCTCTCGCCCCCGGCCCGCGCCGCGCTGCGCGCATGGCTCAAGACCCGAGAGGCGATGGAGGATGCCGCCCGCGCCGAAGGCAAACCCGCCTCGCCGCATCTGTTTCCATCGCGCGGCAAATCCGGGCACCTGACGCGGCACGCGTTCTATGTGCTGATCAAGGACCTCGCGGTGGAAGGCGGGGTGTCTCCCTCCAAGGTCACGCCCCATACGCTGCGGCATGCGTTTGCGACGCACCTGCTTGCCAACGGGGCCGACCTCCGGGCGATCCAGACCTTTCTCGGACATGCCGATGTCTCGACCACCGAGATCTACACCCATGTGCTGGAAGAACGGCTCCGGGAACTGGTGCTGGACCACCACCCGCTGGCACGCGACTGATCCGCAGCACTTGAACGTGCGGGGTCCTGACCCCATAACCACGTCACGTTTTCACAATGTTGGATCTTATGGACCCCGCCTCGACGACGGCCGATGCCGCACTCTGGATCACCGCAGCCGCCATTCTTGGCCTGCTGGTTCTGTCCGCCTTTTTCAGCGGCTCTGAAACCGCGCTGACAGCCGCGTCGCGCGGCAAGCTGCGTTCGATGTCCGACAAGGGCTCCAAGGGGGCCGACCGGGCGCTGAAGATCACCGAGGACAACGAGCGGTTGATCGGCTCGGTCCTGCTGGGCAACAACCTTGTCAACATCCTCGCCACCTCGCTGGCCACCGCCCTCTTCACCCGGCTTTTCGGCGAATCCGGCGTGGCGCTCGCCACCTTGGTGATGACCGTGCTTGTGCTGGTCTTTGCCGAGGTGCTGCCCAAGACCTATGCCATCACCAACCCCGAAACCGCCGCCAGCCGCGTATCGCCAGTGATCCAACTGGTGATCACGATCTTCTCGCCCATCGTGGGGGCCGTGCGGATGCTGGTGCGCGGTGTGCTGAGCGTGTTCGGGGTCAAAACCGACCCCGACAGCCACATCCTTGCCGTGCGCGAGGAAATCGCCGGTGCGCTGCAGCTTGGCCATTCCGAAGGGGTGGTCGAAAAGGAAGACCGTGACCGTATTCTTGGCGCGCTTGATCTCAGCGAACGGACTGTGGAAGAGATCATGCTCCACCGCTCGGGCATCGAGATGATCGACGCCGACAATGATCCGCAGGACATCCTGCGCCAGTGTCTGGAATCGAACCATACGCGTCTGCCGGTCTATCGCGGCGATCCCGAGAACATCATCGGCGTGGTGCATGCAAAGGACCTTTTCCGCGCGATGTACCGCTTCATGCAGGAAAGCGACAAACCCGCCGAGGCGATGAGCAGCTTCAAGTTCGCGGACGTGGCAATGAAGCCTTACTTCATCCCCGACAGCACGTCGCTTGACGATCAGATGCGCCAGTTCCTGCGCCGCAGGACGCATTTTGCGCTGGTGGTGGATGAATACGGCGCCCTTCAGGGGCTGATCACGCTCGAGGATATTCTCGAGGAAATCGTGGGCGAGATCACCGACGAATTCGATCCTGATGGCAGCCAGACGGTCAAGCGCGGCGAGGACGGGAATTACTGGATCGACGGCGCGATGACGATTCGCGACCTGAACCGGGCGCTCGACTGGTCGCTGCCGGATGACGAGGCCAACACGGTGGCCGGTCTGGTGATCCACGAGGCGCAGATGATCCCGACCATCGGTCAGGTCTTCAGCTTCCACGGCTTCCGCTTCGAGGTCATGGCGCGCGAGAACAACCGCATCACGGCGCTCAAGATCCGACCTTTGGCGGTGGAGTAACCGAGGGGCGCGCCAAACGCGCGGGCGCGTTTGGCGTTTCCGTTGACGGAAACGTTTTGGGGGACGTCCATTGGTGCGCCATTGGTTCAAGCCCAATGGGCGACGCCCCCGTCCGCCTTCGGCGGCCTCCCCCAAAGTATTTAAAACCCGAGAAGATCAGGCGCGCAGCCTTGTGCCCTCGGGGTCAAAAGGTGGTCGGTCAAGGATCACAGCCCCATGCGGACGTCCCAGCACCATCACTTCGACCTGATCCCCCGGCCTCGCGTTCTTGACGAAGCCAAGCGCCAGAGACATCCCGACGTGGTAGCCATAGGCGCCGGAGCTGACCCGGCCAATGCCGACCCCGTCCTTGAAGATCGGCTCGCCCCCGGTGGCGTCGGCGTTCGAGGCGGACGTGTCCTCTTCGTTCAGTGCCAGCAGCACCATCTTTTCGCGCGGAGCCTTTTCCATATTGGCCAATGCGGCCACGCTGTTCAGATAGGGTTTGTCCCTGCGGCAGAGCCGCTCCAGCCCGCATTCCTGCGGCCAGTATTCGGGGCTGTATTCGCGGCCCCATGACCCGTAGCCCTTTTCCATGCGCAGGCTCATCAGGGCACGGCTGCCCACCGGGACCGCGCCCAACTCGGCACCGGTTTCAAGAAGGGCTGTGTAGAGCGTCCGTTGATCTTCGGCGCGGCAATGCAGCTCCCAGCCCAGATCGCCGGTGAAGGACACGCGCAGGGCCATCACCTCGACGCCGGCCAGTTCGATCATCCGTGATCGCATGAAGGGCCAGTCTGCCGTGTCGAGCGACACATTGGTCAGGCGCTGCAGCATCCGGCGCGACTGAGGTCCCGCCACATTGAACCCGCACCAAGTGTCGGTGAGGCTTTCGAAGACAGTGCCGTCAGGCAGGGGCACTGCGTCGTAGAAGCGTTTCTGGTAGCGTTCGGCCATGCCCGAACTGATGATCCAGAACGCGTCCTCGGCCAATCGCGTGACCGTCGCGTCGCCTGCGATGCCGCCGCGCTTGCCGATCAGCGGTGTCAGGCAGGACCGGCCCACCTCCCGCGGCATCCGGTTGGCGAAGATCTCGTTCAGCCAGTCCTCGGCCCCCGGCCCGGTCACGCGGTACTTGGCGAAGTTCGAGATCTCGATGATCCCGGCCTTGTCCCGCAGCGTGCGGACCTCCTGCCCGACCACATCCCACCACGGCTGGCGGGTGAAGCCTGCGCTGTCGGGGATGTCCTGCGAGAAATAGAGCGGATGCTCCCAGCCGTAGTTCAGGCCAAAGACCGCCCCCATCTCTTTCTGCATCTCGTAGACCGGGCGGGTGCGCACCGGGCGGCCCGCCGCGCGTTCCTCGCCGGGGAAGTGGATCTTGAAGCGGTGCGCGTATTGATCGCCCACCCGCGCCTTGGTGAATTTGGCATCCGCCCAGTCGCCAAAGCGCGCGATGTCCCAGGCGAACATGTCGTACTGCATTTCGCCTTCGATGATCCATTGCGCCACCATCAGGCCCATGCCACCGGATTGCGAAAACCCCGGAATGATGCCGTTGCAGCAGAAATAGCCCGGTTTCTCGGGCACCGGACCCAGCAGAACGTTGCTGTCCGGCGACCAGATCATTGGACCATTGATCACCCGCTTGATCCCGGCTGTGCCCACCGCGGGCACCCGGTCGATCGCCCGCATCATGTTGGGTTCGATCCGTTCGAGATCGTCGGCGAAGAGTTCGTGGCCAAAGCCCTGCGGCGTGCCATCCTCGGCCCAGAAGCGCACGTCTTTTTCATAGGCTCCGACCAGCAGACCCTTGCCCTCCTGCCGGAGGTAGTATTCGCCATCCCGGTCCGCGACCGAGGGCAGACGGCGGTCCATCACCTCGATTTCGGCAATCGCCTCGGTCACGAAATACTGGTGTTCGGTTGGCAAAAGCGGCAGCTTGATCCCTGCCAGCGCCGCCACCTCGCGGCCCCAGAGACCAGCGGCGTTGATCACCCACTCCGTACGGATGTCGCCCCGAAGCGTACGGACGATCCATGTGCCGTCGGGTTGTTGTTCGGTCGCGGTGACAGGGGTGAAGCGGTGGATCTCCGCCCCCTTCTGTCGGGCACCCGCAGCATAAGCGGCGGTTACGCCCGAGGGGTCCACATTGCCGCCATCGGGTTCATACAAGATGCAGCGGATGCCGTCGAAGTTCACCAGCGGGTGCAGCGCCTCGGCCTCGGTTCGGCTGACCTCGTGGAAGTTCATGCCGTAGAGCCTGGCTTTGGCGGCCTGCAGGCGCAGTTGGTGTTCGCGGGCTTCGGTCTGGGCGAGATAGAGTGACCCCGGCTGGAACACGCCGCAGCTTTGGCCGGTCTCGGCCTCGAGCTGGTTGTAGAGGCTCATGGTGTAATGCTGGATGCGGCTGATATTGGTGCTGTCATGCAGCCCGTGAATGTTCGCTGCCGCGTGCCATGTGGAGCCGCTGGTGAGCTCGTCGCGTTCGAGCAGCACGACATCGGTCCAGCCCAATTTTACCAAATGGTATAAAATCGAACAGCCGATCACGCCGCCTCCGATGACAACGGCCTGGGCATGGGTTTTCATCTTCGGCGACTCCCTGCATTCTTGCCTCACCCTCGCGTTCATACCGGATGCACGATTGCCACAAGCCGACACCGCGTGTCGTTTTCCGACAGGACGCCATGACATGGCCCGCCACATGGTCGGCACAACGGATCAAGGAGAGATCGCATGAAAACGCAGGCGCGTGTGGTGGTGATTGGCGGCGGCGTCGTCGGGGTTTCGGTGCTCTATCACCTGACCAAGCTGGGCTGGTCGGACGTGATGCTGGTGGAACGATCGGAGCTGACCTCGGGGAGCACCTGGCACGCGGCGGGCGGGTTTCATACGCTTAACGGCGACACCAACATGGCGGCGCTTCAGGGCTACACGATCCGGCTTTACAAGGAGCTGGAAGAGATCACCGGCATGTCCTGCGGTCTGCACCATGTGGGCGGCATCACGCTGGCCGACAACCGCGACCGGTTCGACATGCTGCTCGCCGAGCGGGCCAAGCACCGCTACATGGGGCTGGACACGCAGATCGTCGGCCCCGAGGAGATCGCAAAGATCGCGCCGATCACCAATCTGGATGGTATTCTTGGCGCTTTGTACGATCCGCTCGATGGGCACCTTGATCCATCGGGCACGACCCATGCCTATGCCAAAGCCGCGCGGATGGGTGGGGCTACGATCGAAACCCATGTGATGGTGCAGGAAACCACGCAGCGTCCGGACGGGACGTGGAACGTGGTGACCGACAAGGGCACGATCCACGCAGAACATGTGGTCAATGCGGGCGGCCTCTGGGCGCGCGAGGTTGGCGCGATGGCGGGGGTCTATCTGCCGCTGCATCCGATGGAACACCAGTACATCGTCACGGACGAGATCGCCGAGATCTATGAGCGGGACAGCGAGCATCCGCATGTCATGGACCCGGCAGGCGAGTCCTATCTGCGGCAGGAAGGGCGTGGGCTCTGCATCGGGTTCTACGAACAGCCCTGCCGCCCCTGGGCGGTGAATGGTACGCCCTGGACCTTCGGGCATGAACTGTTGCCGGATGATTTCGACAAGATCGAGGACAGCATCGCCTTTGCCTACAAACGCTTCCCGGTGCTGGAACGCGCGGGCGTGAAATCCGTGATCCACGGGCCGTTTACCTTTGCGCCGGACGGGAACCCGCTGGTTGGCCCGGTGCCGGGGCTGCGCAACTACTGGTCCGCCTGCGGGGTCATGGCGGGCTTCAGCCAGGGTGGCGGGGTTGGTCTGATGCTGGCACAATGGATGATCGAAGGGGAATGTGAGCGCGATGTCAGCGCAATGGATGTGGCGCGGTTCGGGGATTGGATCAGCCCGGGCTACACCCTGCCCAAGGTGATCGAGAACTATCAGAAACGCTTTTCCGTCAGCTATCCGAACGAGGAACTGCCTGCCGCACGGCCAAATCGCACGACGATGATGTATGACATCTTCGACGACATGGGCGCGGTCTGGGGAGCGCAATTCGGGCTGGAGGTGGTCAACTATTTCGCAGAAGGCGACGAGGCGCGGTACGAAACGCCATCGTTCCGCCGCTCCAACGCGTGGGAAGCCACGGCGCGCGAGGTGAAGACCGTCCGTGAAGCTGTTGGAATCAATGAGGTTCAGAACTTCGGAAAATATGAAGTGACGGGGCCGAACGCGCGCGACTGGCTCGACCGCGTGATGGCGGGTCGGGTGCCGAAACCGGGACGGCTGTCGCTGACGCCAATGCTGTCGCACATGGGGCGATTGATCGGGGATTTCACCATCTCCTGCCTGTCGGACACCCATTTCCAACTGACCGCCAGCTATGGTGCGCAAGCCTACCACATGCGCTGGTTCGAACAGAACGCCGCCGAGGGCGTGACCGTGCGCAACGTGTCGGACGCGCTCACGGGGTTCCAGATCGCGGGGCCGAATGCCCGCAAGGTGCTGGACGCGGTGACGCGCGATGCGACGGATCTGAAGTTCATGGATGTGCGCCCGATGACCATCGGAATGACACCCTGCCTTGTGCAGCGGGTCAGCTATACCGCCGGTCTGGGCTACGAGATTTACTGCGAACCGGTGGCGCAGCGGCAGTTGTGGAACGCGCTTTGGACCGCCGGACAGGACCACGGGATGAAGCCCTTCGGCATGCGGGCGATGATGTCGCTGCGGCTGGACAAGTTCTTCGGGTCCTGGCTGTCGGAGTTTTCGCCCGACTACACGCCCGGAGAGACCGGACTGGACCGCTTTATCGCGTGGTCCAAGAACGCCGACTTCATCGGACGGGCCGCCGCCGAGGCAGAGCGCGCCAACCCGCCGGGCCGGGTGCTTTGCGCGTTCGAGGTGGCGGTGAACGATGCAGACGTGAACGCTTATGAGCCGATCTGGATCGACGGAGCTGTGCAGGGCTTCTGCACCTCGGGCGGATATTCGCACCATGCGGGCAAATCCATCGCGCTTGGCCTGATCCCGCGCAGCCATGCCACCGAAGGGCAAAAGGCGCAGATCGAGATCCTGGGCGAGATGTGCGATGCCACGCTCATCACCACCCCGCTTTACGACGCTGACGGGGCACAGATGCGCGGCTAAACTGAGGGCATGACCCAGATCACACTTGTGATTCCCGCCGCCGGGGCCAGTCGCCGGATGGGCGACCGGGACAAGTTGCTTGAGCCTGTGGACGGCATGCCGCTGGTGCGCGGCGTGGCAACACGGGCCTTGGCGGTGAGTGAGGACGTGATCGTCACCCTGCCCTCGCTCAGCCACCCACGGGCGGACGCCCTTGACGGCCTGTCGGCGCGGCTCATCCCCGTTCCCGATGCACAGGACGGGATGTCGGCCTCTTTGCGTCACGCTGCACGCGCGGTGCCCGCAACAGCGACCGGTGTGATGATCCTGCCCGCCGACATGCCGGACCTGACAGAAGATGACTTGCGCCTGATGGTGCACACCTTCGAGGAGGCCAGCGGCGCGTTTCTGATTCAGGCCACCGGTGCCGATGGCACGCCGGGACATCCGGTGATCTTTCCGACCGATCTTGTGCCGGAGTTCAGATCGCTGACCGGCGACGCAGGCGCACGGTCGATTCTGCAGGCCAACCGGCACCGCCTGATCCGCGTGGCTTTGCCGAACGAGAACGCGCTGACGGATCTGGACACACCGGACGCATGGACGCTCTGGCGGGCCAACAACCCGCACAGATAAGCTGTGGAAAAGAGTGCGGATAAAAAAAATGGGACGGCTCTCCCCAACCGTCCCATTCATTCGATCGCTGCCACTTTCGGGCGCAATCGGGTATCTGGATGCTTAGTAATTCCTCGCTGGACGTGACCCTACTCAAGAAAAGCTGCAAATCAAGACAAAAATGTCAGTTTTGTGACCACGCCCGTGATCACCTGTGGAAAAGATGACGTTAGGGAACCCGCCATGCGCCGATCCAGCCATCCGCGCGTAGGAAAACCGCCCGACGGTGCGGCTCGATCAACTGCATGAGCTCGATCGCGTCGATTCGGCAGCTCAGCACGGTGAACCACTCAAGGCTGGCGACTTTGGTATAGGCTTGCGCGGTGGGAATCGGCGTACCGGGAGTCGGAGACGCCCCGTAGGCGATCCGTGAGCCTTCGGGCACGTTTTTCCAACGGTCGGCCACCTCGGCCCCCTGATGGATCGTGACATAGGTGGACAACCGGATCTGCAGCTTGGCCTTTTCATCCCAGACCATGAGCTGCGCCCGGGGATTGGAGCGCAGCGATGTGACCTTGTCCGACCCACCATCGGTGTGGATTTCCACCGTTCCCTGGGCCCTGCTCGCGACGCGCAGCACCACTGTCCGCGCTTCGGGTGCGCCATCCGGCGACACGGTGGCAAAGACCGGATGGCGGGCCGCCGCACGCCGGTCCGCAACGCCGCGGGTCAGGCGTTGCCAGCCGAGGTCCAGAAAGGCAGCAAGATCGTTGGGGTCACTCATAGCCTGTCATCTCCAGATAGCCGCGCCCGGTGTGCGAACCGTCGATCAGGATCGGCCCCTCCCAATAAGGGATCGACAGCGCCATCCACGCATCGGGGTTGAGCGCGGTCACGGTGACGTCGATGCCCTTGTCCGGCAGTTGAACCGCCCAGCGGATCGGCACGTCGCGCCCGGCGACGCTGTGCCAGTCCAGCGGTTGCGCGGAAAATGCGCCGTCCGGATAGGCGGTGGTCGTACCGTCCGGGGCGATCCACGTGGCCGACGAAAAGAAGGCGCCGGTGTCTTCGCGCAAGAGGAACCCCATCAGTTTGTCGCCTGTGTCGAAGGACAGCGAGAACCAGTCCCAACCGGATTGGGTTTCGGCCAGGGGCTGTGACGACCATTCGCGATCCAGCCAGGCTGTGCCGGTCACGGGAATGTTCCCGTCTGGCAGGGTGAGCGTTCCCGAAACTTCGAAGAAGGGCTGCGAATAGTAATAGCTGGCCTGCCCCTGTGCCGATTTCACCGAAAAGCCGTTGTCGCCGTGAAAGACCAACGGGCCGGTGGCCTGCAGGTTGAGGTCATAGGCGAAGTCGGTGCCGCGGGCGGTCAGCCGCATGTCCTCAAAGGAGGGACCGGCCATCTGCCAATCGTCGATCCAGGCCGCGAAGGGCTGCACCGTGACACCCGCCTGCCCGACCCCGCCCCGCGCGATGCGCTCTGCGACGAGGTGCCGGTCGGGCGAGGTGAGCGCCGCATGGGCAAACCAGATTTGTGGGTCGGACCAGCCGTCGCGGGTTTCCGGCGCGAGGGCCGAGCGGAAGAGCGTCCACTGCACGCCATAGGCGGTGCCGTCCGGACCGGTGAGGTTGGCGGTCAGATACCACCATTCGATGCGGTACTCGGGATGCGCACCGTGATCCTGCGGGAAGTCAAAGACCGGGTTCGGCGTCGGCACGGCAAAGCCTTCGGCATCGGTGCCCAGCCCGGCGAAGCCTTGCGCCGCCGCCTGAAACGGCAACCAGAGGAGTATGGCAATCACCCTAACGATCATTGGCAAACACCTTGAGCAGATCGGAGGGTGGCGTACGCGCCAGACGGAGGGCTGGCCAGAGCGCGGCCAAAGCGGCGGCAAGCAGCGCGAAGAGCGTCAGCAGCGCGTAGTGGCCGGGGAACAGGTACAGCGGCAGCTTCCAGCCGAATGCCTCGACATTCACGTAAGAGAGCAGCACCCAGGCCAGCAGCAGCCCCAGCGGGATTGCCAGAACGGTGGTCACCAACGCCAACACCACTGCACGGAGCAGTTCCAACTGCCCGAGCCTGCGTCGCGTCAACCCCAGCGCCCAGGCAGGCGCCAGTTGCGGCACGCGGATCGATGCCAGGGTCAGAAGGCTCATCAGAATGGCAAAGGCGGCGACGGCCAGGGTGAGGACGTTCAGCGCACCCGTCACGGTGAACGTGCGCTCGAAGACGCCAAGGGAAAACGCCTTGATGCGCGACTGGTCGGTGATGGCCGTGTCAGGCAGGCCATGATCCTCGGTCAGCAATGTGCGCAAGGCCGAGGGATCGTCGGTGCGGATGCCGAAAGACAGGGGCTGCATATCCGGATAGAGCGACCGAAACAGCGTTTCCGAAATCAAAGCCTGCCCCAGCGGGTTGCCGTAATCGGCGACAATGGCGGCGATGGGCAAGGTCAGCCCCGGCGCAACGGTGACCGGATCATCCGTCCAAAGCCCGGCGCGGCGGGCCAGTTGTTCGCTGACAACAGTGGCGCGGCCTTCCTCGACCCTATCCCAGACATCTGCGGTTTCATCAAGAAACACCCAGTTCTCGCGATAGGTCGGGCCGACACGCACGCCAAAAAGATCCGTGGGCACTGCTGTGATGGCGGTTTCGACCGACAAAAGCGGCAAGACCTCGCGCGCCTCGGACAGCAGGATCGCCTCCACATCCGCACTTTGCGCCGGGTCGTCGATGCGGATGAAAAGTTCCGGTGCCAATCGCTGGTCAAGGAAATCGACAAAGGTCACACGAAAGCTCGATACCATCGTGGACACGCCAACATTTGCCGCAGTCGCCAGCAAAAGCGCCATCAGCGCAAGGCTCATGCCCGGCACCTGCTGGCGCGTGTCGGCCCAGAACCATTGCCACATCGCAGACCGCGCCTGCCGGTCGGCCAGTGTGACCGCGCTGCGCAGCAGGAGCGGCAGGATCAGCGCAGCCCCGATCAGAAGGCAGGCGAGCAAGGCAAAGGCCAGCGTCAGTCCCTGCCCCCAAACCGCGATGCCGATCCCGGTGACAAAAAGCAGTCCGGCAACAGCCCCCAGCCGACGCGCGGTCTCGCCCGAGGCCACGGCCCAGGCACGGGGACGCGCGCTGGCCAGAAGCGGCATCTGCGCGATCTTCCAAAGCGCCCCCGAGGCGGCGAAGGCGGTCCCAAGCACGGCGATGGCCAAACCGGACAGCCACCATTCCGGGCGCAGTTGCAGCGTGCCGGCGACCGAGGCCCCGTAAAGGCCCTGAAGGGTCGCGGCGACGTTGGGCAGAAGCACAGCCGCGATGACATATCCCAAGGCAACACCGACTCCGCCCGCGACCAGCGCAAACAGGATCAGTTCAGAAATCATCAATCCGATCAGAAGGTTGAGCGGCACCCCTAAAGCGCGCAATGTACGGACCATGCTGCGCCGTTGCTCAAAGGCGAGGCTGATCGTGCCGTGCACGATAAAGATGCCGACCGCAAAGCTGAGCAGACCGAATGCGGTCAGGTTGAGGTGAAAGCTGTCCGTCAGCCGATCCGCCCCCGTGTCCTGTGCCGGTTGGCGCACCAGCTCCGGGGCCAGCGACGCAAGGTCGGTCAGTCCCATCGGTTGCGTCGGCGCAAGGATCAGACGGCTGAGTTGGGCCTCGGCATCGAGCAGCGTTTGCACAACACCAATGTCGGTCAGCGCCACACCGGGTGCCACGGACGGATCAGTAATGACCCGCTGAGACAAAGAGGCGGTCAAGGCATCCGCCACATCGGGCGCTGCAAAGAGCACGCCGCGGGTGAGGAAATCGTCGAGGTTCGTGCCTTCCTGCATCCCGACAGGCGCAATGGTTCCGGGGGCTGTCAGCGGTTCGAGGCCCACAAGGCGGACAGGCCCGTCATCGGTGCGCAACCGGCCTTCCAAGACAGGCGACACCTGCCAGCCCGCGCGGCGAAGATCGATATAAGTGGCCTGTTCCATCCGGTCGCCACTGCGGGGCAGAAGTTGGTCGAACTGCCCTTCCCCCAAGGTGGCGGCAGCGGCATCGTAACTCGCGCGCGCCTCGGCATTGATGGCCTGCACCCCGGACCAGAGCGCGGTGGCGAGCGCCAATCCTGCAACCATTGCAAAAAACTGCAACCGGTTGCTGCGCCAGTGAGACAGCAGCGCGGTCAGGGCTGTCCAGATCACACCACGTGCCCCTGGCTCAGGTGGACATGCCGCTCCATCCTGCGGGCCACGCTGCTTGAATGCGTCACCATCAAAAGCGCAGCGCCGGTTTCCCGCACAAGGCGCAGCATCTGGCCAAGGACTTCGGACGCGGTCGCCTCATCCAGATTGCCGGTCGGTTCATCCGCCAGCACCAACTTGGGCCGCGCAGTCAGCGTGCGGGCAATGGCGACGCGCTGCTGTTGGCCGCCGGACAACGCTTCGGGGTACTTGGCAAGGTGTTCGGTCAACCCCAGCGCCCGCGCCAATTGCGCCGCGTGATCTGCGTCGAACGCCCCCGCCAAACGCGCCTGAAAGGCGATATTGGCCTCGACCGTCAATGACGGGATCAGGTTGAACTGCTGAAAGATCACCCCGACGTCCGTCCGGCGCAGCGCCGCGCGGTCGGTGTCGTTCATTGTCGTGACCTCGCGCCCGGCCACGGTGATCGACCCGCTGTCCACCCGGTCCAGCCCGCCGATGAGATGCAGAAGCGTGCTCTTACCCGAGCCCGATTCTCCGGTCAGAGCCAAGGTCTCGCCTCGCTCGAGCGACAGCGACACACCCCGCAGCACGGGGACATCGCCTTCCGCACCGGGGAAGGATTTCCTGACGTCGTGAACCTTCAGAACCATGCGCCTGAGCTATCACGCGGACGGGAAAGGAAAAGCCCGGACACACAAAAACCACCGCCGCACTTTGCCGCGTGTGTTCCGGGTGCTACCTCGGATGCCATGAGTGCGTTCATCCTGTCCCCAGACACGGTCTGGAACCCCAAGGCGCTGGCGACCGGATCGGTCCCGCGCAAGGTGCTGCATCGCATCGCGTTCCTGCCCAAGGGCGGCGGCGCGGGTCTGATTGCGCGGGTGATCATGGAAAACGAGCCACTCCGCTATTTCATCGCGCTATCGCCCTTCGTGGTCGCCATGTTCATCTGGCGCGATCTGGCGCTGCCGATTTCGCAGGCGCCGGTGGCGATGATCATCGTGATCGGGTTTTTCGAGATGAAGGTGCTGCGGGTCTCGGCCGAAAAGCGCAAGACTTTGATGGACGAGGACGAGGCCGCGCGGGTGCTCGACACGCTGACCTATCGGGCGCGGCGGGTGCTGACCAAGCTGGCGGCGCTGCGGGGCCAGACGAGCGGAGAAGTGATGCTGGTGGTCGAACAATCCGAACTGGCGCATGTCACGCCGCTCACTCTGGTGTCGGTGCAGACGCGCGAGGGCAAGCCGCGCATTCTGTCGCTGAGCCCGGAAGAGCGGGCGTTGATCGCGGCAGAGTTGTTTGACGAGGCGTTTACCGAGCGCCTGCTGCACCGGGCGAACCTGCGCGAAGATGTCTATCTGCGGTCGGTCAGCTTTGACTCGCGCGGGGTGTCCGGCCATGCCCGTCTGGCCGCATTGCTGGACGGCCCCGCGCCGCAGGAGGCGCCGGCATGAGCGTGAACGCACAAACGGTGTCGGCAGGTGACGCGCTGGAGGTGTTGCGGGCGGCGTGGGACGAGCAAAGCACTGGGGCGCTGATGACGTCCTGGATGCTGCACGGCAAGCCCGGTGTGGGAAAAACCCAGCTTGTGCAGACGCTTGCGACACAGATCGGGGCGCAGCTTTATGACATCCGGCTGACAACGATCGAGCCGCAGGATCTGCGGGGCCTGCCCTATTACGATCACGAGACGCGCAAGACGCTGTGGTATCGGCCCGAGGATTTGCCGGACGAGCCGGACCGTCCTGCGGTGCTGTTTCTGGACGAGTTGACCGCAGCCTCGCCCTATCTGCAGCCGACGGTTTACGGGCTGTTGCAGGAACGGCGGGTCGGGCGGCACACCCTGCCCGACAGCGTCTTCATCGTGGCGGCGGGCAACACGGTCGAGGATGGCGCGGTGGCCTACGAGATGGGAACCGCCCTGTCGGACCGGCTGGTGCATCTGCACGTAACGGCCAACGCAAAGGACTGGCTGGAACGCTACGCCGTGGACCAGTCGCTGCACCCTTCGGTGACGGCGTTCCTGCGGTCACGGCCTGATCTGCTGGATACCACCGAGGACAGCCTGCGTCGCGGTGAGATGATCGCCTGCACACCCCGGTCGTGGGAACGGGTGAGCCAGATCATGCAGGCGGTGACCGATCGGCGCATCCGCGACACGATGGTGGCGGGCACGATAGGTGTGGCCCCCGCTGCCGAATTTGCCCGCGTTGCGGATGAGCTGGACGCGATGGTGACGGTGCAGGACATGCTCGCGACCCCGCGCGCCCAGCGGGCGGATCTGTATCCCGACAGTCTGAACGGGCTGGTCGGGCTGATCTACGGGCTGGTGGCGCAGACCGACGCGGACACGATCCGCGATGTGATCGACGTGATGGCGGATATTCGCACGCTGAAATCCGAACGCGTGCAGGCGCTGCCCTTGGGTGAGCTGTCCAGCTTCGGGTTTGAGGTGCTGATCCGAAAGGCGCTGGCGCAGGGGCTGCACGAAGCGTTCCGGGGGTCCGAGGCTTATGCCGGTTACGCAAAGGCGCGGGCCGAAGCCGGGGCGCTGTAGGCCGGTGTCAGGGCAGCACAGCCGACGCGCGCGGATGGCCTTGGCCCAGATGGGCGATGTCGATCCCGCCATTGCCGCGTTGTCGCTCTGGTGTACTCATCGGGACCACGACGGCGAGACGGAAACAGACGGAGGTACAATCCTCTACGGGCCGTCCTTCACGCATCTCTCACCCGCTGAGCAGATCGGTCTCTGCGCACATCATGTCCTTCACGTTGCGCTGCGCCATTCTGCACGGCAAGCCGAGATGGCGGCGCGGCTGGGGCGTGGGTTCAAGCCCAAGCTGTACACTCTGGCAGCGGATGCGATGGTGAACGAGGCGCTGTTGACCGGCGGGCACGCTTTGCCGCGTCCGGCGGTGCGGGCGAAGGAACTGATCGACCTCTTGCCGGGCTTGGACACCGTGGCCCCCAACATCCTTGCCGAGTGGGACACGGACCGGCTCTATCACGCCTTGGCGGCCCCTTTGGAGGGCGATCCATCACAGGTGAACCCGGCGGTTGAAGACTACATGCTCAAGCGGAAATTTGCGCCGGACCTGACCAGCAAGGGATCGTTAGAAACCCAAAGCGACGTCTGGGCCAGTCGGGTCGACCAGGCGCTGGAGCTGGGGCGCAGCGCCGGGATCGGCATCGGCCCTGCCCTGATCCGGTTCGGCGATCTGCCCGGCTCCACCGTGCCGTGGGAACGGCATCTGCGTCGCCTGCTGCTCAAGGCGGTGAGCGATGTGCCGCGTCAGTCGCACAAGCGCCCTGCCGCCCGTTGGGTTGCGCAGGAGGCTTTGGCGCAGGCGTCGGGCGTGCCATCCCCCGCCTTTCAACCCGGACTGGCGCGCGACATGCGGCGCCCGCGGATCATCGTGGCGCTGGATACATCGAGTTCCGTCACCGACACGCAGCTTGATCTCTTTGCCGCCGAGGTTCTGGGCATCCAGCGGCGCAGCGACGCGGAGGTCCATCTGTGGGGGTTCGACACGGTGCTGCACAGTCAGACGCGGCTCGATCATGCGGATGCGCTGGGTCGTCTTGAGATACGGCGCGGCGGCGGTACGGATTTCACACCGGTGTTCGACGCCAGCACCCGGTTTGAGCCATCATTGCTCATCGTGCTCACCGATCTGGACGCGCCTTTGCCTGCCGCCCCGCGGCATCCGGTCATCTGGGCGGTGCCCGCCCCTGTGGCCCGCCCACCCGCCTTTGGCAAGACGCTGGTGATGGCGCGATAACTGGCCCCTGCCAATTCCTTTGCCGGAAGCGGACCGAAGGCGTAGAGTGGTAGAAACAGACCAAAGCTCTGGAGGGGATGATGCTCTGCGCACGTCTTGCACCTGCCCTGATCTGCCTGTCCGGCATGGCCGCCGCTCAGGACGGGAACGTCACGATGGGACGCCAGATCGCCGAAGAGTATTGCGCATCCTGTCACATGGTCGAACCGGATGGTCCCTTCAAACAGGAGCCCCCCAGCTTTGCGGCCATTGCCGTCTACCGGTCGACCGACCAGATCCGGGCGCGGATTGTGCAGCCGATCCACGCGGACATGCCGCGCTACAGCGACTACATGATCGGCGGGAATATCGACGACATGGTGGCCTATATCGCGTCGCTGGAGAAATAGGCGCGGCGTAGAATGCCGCCGCGCCCGGTGTGTCATCAAGCGATGGCGGGCGGGTCAAGGACCCCGATCACCTGTACGAGGAATTCCCCCAATTCGGGGTCAAGCGCCGCCTGATAATCGGCATCGATCGCCGCGAAGGCCTGCGCGATGCTGTCCTGAGAGCCGTCAAACAGGGCCATGACCTCGGTTGCGTTGCTGACATCGGACATGCCGCGATGCACGGCGAAATAGGCGCCGATGTCGACCTTGTTCTCGAGGAAGGCCCGGTCCAGCAATTGCTGATCGACAAAGTCTTGCCCTTCTTCCGGTTTCAGCTCGGATTTTGCCCCGCGCAGAACCTCGAGGATGAACTGGTCGCGTGACACGGCACCGCTGTCGAGAAAACCAACCCAGAACTCAATCCCCGCCGCGTCTGGTGTCCGGCCGAGGACATTGTTGTAGACCGATGTCGCAAATTCCGTGTTCGACGTCCCCTCGGGATAGGTCGCGCGGGTTTCGTCCTGATCAATGAACAGCGATGCCATCTGCTCCAACGTGGTGCCATTGGCGAAGGCCGTGCCCCAGAAATTGAGCCCGATCGCATCCGGCGCGCGGTTGAAGTACGCGATGTAAAGCTCAATAAAGCTTTCGAAATCTTCAGGCGACAGGCTGGCCACACCACCAAATTCCTGAAGGTTGAAGGGACCGTTCTGAATGTCGACGGTGAAGTCCAGAAACTCGATGTCGACAAGCGTGTCGGTGCCGTTCACATCCGGCCTGCGGTCGGCAATCCGGGTTTCGCCCGGCGCGATGAGAAGCGTGTAGGCGAATTGCGGACCCGAGAAGATCGCCGTGTCCACGCCTGCACCACCGTTAAGCACGTCGTCGCCGCCAAGACCGGACAGGGTGTCATTGCCATCCAGCGCCGCCAGGGTCTCGCCCGCGTCGCCTCCCGTGAGGAAATCGCGCCCCCCGGTCGGAGAGGTGCTGTCGGACAGCACCTCGAGCGATGCAATCGTACTGCCGGTCAGCCCGGTGTCGGCGTCTTCAAGCGTTCGTGGCGTGACACCGTTTTCCGCCAGCGTTGCATCGCTGATCGGCAAAAGCACAAGCCCGGCATTGGGATCGTCGAAGGTGATGAGCACATCAGTGGTCAGCGACGGGATCGCGGTTGCCACCAGTTGCGAATAGCTGGGCGGCAGATAGGTGGTGTCGAAAAAGTCGGCAACACGGCTGCCCTGAGCGTTCAGGTCGCTGATCACGTCGTTCGCAAGATTGATGAATTCCGCCGCGATCTTGGGTGTGGCGAAGGATGTCCCGAAGTTGAACCCCCAGTCTTCGCGGAACACCAGACCATCGCCCGCCAAGTCGACATTCGGCAGGCTTTCGAAGGACGACAGCAGCAATTCGCCATTTGTCGCCACGTTCCACGCGCCCACATTGATCACGTTCTGATAGACGCTGCCCCAGTCGACACCCGCCTGCCCTTCATTGGCCGAGGCCTGGAAGATCGGCACCTCGAACAACTCGAAGTAATCCAGCGTGGTGAGTTCGGATTCATCGACCGTATTGTCCCCCAGCGACACCGAGAGAGCGGCCGGCAGGTAGGTGATGTCCGATTCCGGATTAAACGCGGCGTCGAAGGTCTGGAGGAAATCGAACACCACCGCGATCATCGCCGGTTCGACATATTCGACCCCGTCAAAGGTCGTGGTGACATTCTGGAACGGCAACAGGAACTCTTGAGCCACATCGATGGCGATGATCTCGGTCCGCGACGGATCGACCAAACGCTGCGTAATCGCTTCGATGACCCAATCCCCATGCGCCGGGAAATCCTGAAAAGTCGGCGCTTCGCGGACAAATTCGAAATAGGTCGTCGCGACCGCCTCCTGTCCGTTGAACTCGACGGTGGCTTCTTCCTTGAAATCCAGATCGCGCTCGAAACTGTATTCGAAATCATCCGGCGTGACGCGATAGAACCCGCCCTCATCTGCGACGAAGGTGGTTCGCGTCTCATCCGCCATCCCGAGCCCGTTCGACACGTAATCGAAGAACGTGATCTCATCGATGAACCCGTAGTCGTAAAGGGTCACGTTCGAATACTCGAAAACGCGCTCGGTAAACTCGTCGAGCACGATAATGAGCGTCTTATCCATTGGTTTGGTCCTTCCCCCGAATAACCTGTTGGTGCGGATAAATTTCGCGAAAACCGGGGCTGCTTCAACTTTTTTCGATCAAAAGTTGACTAAAAAAATCATATTTTTCAGCAGACGCCGAAAAGCCGCTCGGGCAGATGCGTCGACATGATGGAATGGTTGAACTTTCAGGGAAAAGGTGGTGCCCAAGGCGAGACTCGAACTCGCACGCCCGCAAAGGCGGGGGATTTTGAATCCCCTGCGTCTACCATTCCGCCACTTGGGCCACGCGCAATCCCTATCCAAGCTGATGCACCTCGTCCAGCGCAAAAACGCATTTCCGCGCTGTGGGCTTGACCCGTCCTGCGGCGCGTGGTCTTTGCCCGGCAACCCCGCATCCGGAGCCAACATGTTGCAGCGCCTGTACCAGTGGACCATGTCCTTGGCCGACCATCCTCGGGCCCTCTGGGTGCTGGCGATCGTGGCCTTTGTCGAAAGCTCGGTCTTTCCGATCCCGCCCGATGTGCTGATGATCCCGATGATCCTTGCGCGGCCCTCGCGGGCCTGGCTGATCGCACTGGTGGCGACGGTGTCGTCAGTGCTGGGAGGACTTCTGGGCTATGGCATCGGCTATTTCTTCTATGAAAGCGTCGGACAACCGATCCTGAGCGCGTTGGGCAAGGCCGATGCGATGGCCGAGTTCAACGACCGCTTCAACGGTGTGGGCTTCTGGGCTGTGCTGATCGCCGGGGTCACGCCGTTCCCCTACAAGGTCATCACCATCATGTCCGGCTGGACAGCGATGCCGCTCACCACATTTGTTGTCACATCCGTGATCGCGCGGGCCTTGCGCTTTTTCGTTGTCGCGGGTTTGTTGCGCGCATTCGGCGAACCGATCCGGACGTTTATCGAGAAACGGCTCGGGTTGATGTTCACGCTGTTCGTCGTGCTCCTGATCGGAGGGTTTTACGTGGTGAAATTCCTGTGACACCGGATCGCCGCATGTTGATCGTGATGGCCGCCGGTGGATCGCTTGCCCTGATGCTGGGCGCATTCGGCTTTCAGTATATCGGGGGCCTGCCGCCCTGTGCGATGTGCATCTGGCAGCGTTATCCGCATGTGGCGGCCATCGCCATCGGTCTGATCGCGCTGCGCTTCGGCACCCCGCTGCTGGCATGGCTCGGGGCGGGCGCGGCTTTTGCCACAGCGGCCATCGGCGGGTATCACACCGGGGTCGAGCGCGGCTGGTGGGAGGGTCCGAGCACCTGCACCTCGGGTTCGATCAGCGGGCTGTCAACGGATGAGCTGTTCGACCAGATCATGAATGCGCCGCTGGTGCGCTGCGACGAGGTCCCGTGGGAGATGTTCGGCCTCTCCATGGCAAGCTGGAACATGGTGATTTCGCTGATCCTCATGGGGCTATGGATCGCAGCGGCACGGCGTCCGGCCTAAACGCCGCTTTTGCGGGTCGACAGCAGCAGAGAGGTCTCGGACTGCGACACCCCGTCGAAGCGGCGGATGCGGAAGAGGACGTCGTCCAAGGCTTCCAGTGTTTCTGTGCCAAGCTCCGCGATCACGTCCCAACGGCCATTGGTTGAGTGCCGCGCCCGTACTTCCGGCAAGGCGGTCAACTGGCGCAGCACGCGGTCGGTGCCGCGCCCCTCGATCCCGATCATCATCAACGCGCGCACCGGGTCCTGTGCGACATCCTCTTTAAGGACAACGGTAAAGCCCACGACATCCCCTGACGCCTGCAAGCGGTCGAGCCGTGACCGCACGGTCGCACGGGAGAGGTTGAGCGTGGTGGCCAGATCGGACACCGACGCCCGCCCGTTGTGGCGGAGGATCGAGATCAGTCTTTTGTCGGTACTGTCCATAGTGATCCTGATACTTCCCATTTTGGCAAATTGTATCCCGAATTGATCACTTTGACCAGTTCTGGATTGCCCGGATTGTGCCCTATACCGCGATCAAAGCTTCCCTTCGATCATGAGGACAGGAATGACGCAGTCACAGAACATCGTATTGGTCGGCGCGCCGCTGGATTGCGGCAAGGCCCGCAAGGGCTGCCTGATGGGCCCGGATGCCTATCGCACCGCCGGGATTGCCCGTGCTCTGACGGCGCTCGGGCACAGCGTGACCGATCTGGGCAATGTCGCGCCCGATGCCAATGACATTCCTGAACGGGCGGGTCTGGTGAACCTGTCGGAAACCATTGGCTGGACCACGGCCCTGATGTGCACCGCGCAGGAGGCAATCCAGCAAGGCTTGCCGATCTTCATGGGCGGTGATCACGCGCTGTCGCTGGGCACAGTGCCCGGCGTGGCCGCTCATGCCGCGCAAGAGGGTCGTCCGCAATTCGTGCTCTGGCTCGACGCGCACAGCGATTTCAACACGTTGGACACCACCGCATCGGGCAATCTGCACGGCACACCGCTGGCCTATGCCACGGGGCAAAGCGGTTTTGACGGCTTCCCTTCCCTGCCCGCCATCGTGCCGCCCAGCCAGACCTGCATCATCGGCTTGCGCTCCGTCGATCTGCCGGAACGTGAGTTGATGGCTGACACCGGCGTGCGCGGCTACGACATGCGCGCCATCGACGAATCCGGCGTGGCGGCGTTGCTGAGGCCGTTCCTCGAGGATGTGGCCAAGGCAGGTGGCGCGCTGCATGTGTCGCTCGACGTGGATTTCATCGACCCGGCCTATGCGCCTGCCGTGGGCACCACCGTGCCCGGTGGAGCAACGGTGCGCGAGGCGCATCTGGTGATGGAGATGCTGTGTGACAGCGGTCTGATGACCTCGCTCGATCTGGTGGAGCTGAACCCGATGCTCGACGAGCGGGGACGCACGGCGCAGCTCATGGTCGATCTGGCCGCATCGGCGCTGGGGCGTCGTATCTTCGACCGCCCCACCCCGCGCATGATCTGAGGAGGCCGACATGCAACCGTCATACAAGGCTCTGGTGCCCTTCGTGTCGGTCGACCACATGATGCAACTGGTGCATCGCGTGGGATTGGCCGAAATGATCCGCCGGATCGCGGAAGCGATCGAAGATGATTTCCGCCGCTGGGAAAGCTTCGACAAGACACCCCGCGTTGCGGCCCATAGCCCGGTGGGTGTGATTGAACTCATGCCCACGGCAGACGATGCGCTCTATGCGTTCAAGTACGTGAACGGGCATCCCAAGAACACGTCCGAAGGGCTGCAGACCGTCACCGCCTTCGGGCTGCTGGCGGATATGGATACGGGCTATCCGGTTCTGCTGTCCGAGATGACCCTGCTCACGGCGCTGCGCACGGCGGCAATGTCGGCGGTGGCGGCCAAGTACCTCGCGCCCAAGGGGGCGACAACGATGGCGATGATCGGCAATGGCGCGCAGGCGGAGTTTCAGAGCATCGCCATGCAGGCAATCTGCGGGATCGACACGGTCCGGTTATATGACAAAGACCCGGCAGCAACGGTGAAATGCGCCGGGAACCTTGCGGGCACGGGCCTGACCATCGTCGCCTGCAGCAGCGCGGAAGAGGCCATCGAGGGCGCGCAGATCCTGACCACCTGCACAGCGGACAAGCGATACGCAACGATCCTGACGGATAACATGGTTGGCAGCGGTGTGCACATCAACGCCATCGGCGGCGACTGTCCGGGCAAGACGGAACTGGCCCCGGCGATCCTGCACCGGTCGTCGATCTTTGTGGAGTACCCGCCCCAGACGCGGATCGAAGGCGAGATCCAGCAGTTGGAGCCGGATCATCCGGTAACAGAGCTGTGGCAGGTCATGACCGGAGCGGTCGAGGGTCGCTGCGATGCGCGGGAGATCACGCTGTTCGACAGCGTGGGGTTTGCGATCGAGGATTTCTCGGCGCTGCGGGTGGTGCATCAGCTCACGCGCGAGACCGGGCTGAACCTGCCGCTCGACCTGTTGGCAGATCCGGACGATCCGCGTGATCTTTACGGGATGCTGATGCGTGCTGGTCCTTTCAGAGAAACAGCTTCGTCACCGCAACAATTGCCAAAGTAAGCGCAGATGCGCCCCCAGCGAAAATGACAAGTTCGTACCAGCGGGTTTCCTTATTGAGCTTGGCAGTCTCGGCGATGATGCGCGCAATTTCGGCGCGCATCTTGTCGTCGGCAAGCGCTTGTTCCCGTTCCGTCATGTCCTGTCTCCGCTCATGAGCGTATCCTGACGACTTCGCGGTTAATATAAGGTTATCGCCTGCTGCAATCAATTGATCGCCACGTGCAGCAGACGCGCGGCCCCCTTGGAACCACGACCTTACAGGTAATCCGACCGCTGCAGACCGTATTTGGCCATCTTCTCGTTCAGGGTCCGGCGTGGCAGGCACAGCTCTTCCATCACCGACGCGATCGACCCGCGATGTCGGCGCATCGTGTTGTCTATCAGCATGCGCTCGAACGCTTCGACATATTCCTTGAGCGGCTTGCCTTCGGTCGTCATCACCGGCTGCATCTCGTCATGGTCGGACATCAAAAGCGAGGCGATGGTCCCCGTCCCCCGGCGCGATTGCAGCACCGCGCGTTCAGCCAGATTGATGAGCTGGCGCACATTGCCGGGCCATGGCGCCTGCAAGAGTTGCGCGGCTTCCTGGGCGCTGACCTGTGGCGCGTCGCAGCCGTATTCATCTGCGAACTGGTCCGCCAAAGCCGTGAAGAGCGTCAGAATGTCCTCACCCCGGTTGCGCAGCGGTGGTGCGGTGATCTTGAGTGCGGCCAGCCGGTAATAGAGATCGGGGCGCAGGGCGTCTTCGCAGTTGCGGCCTTCGTCCTGCAGGTTGCAGATCGCGACGATGCGGGTTTCCGGCGGCTTGCCCTGATCGTTGATCATGGTCAGAAGACGCGCCTGCGCCGTGTCAGACAGCGCTTCGATGTCTTCCAGAACCAGCGTTCCGCCCCGCGCCTCTTCCACCGCGGGAAGGCGCATGTCGTCGGGCTGCATCGGGCCGAACAGACGGCGGATCAGCGTATCCTCGTCCATCGCAGCACAGGAGATCAGAACGAATTTCTTGCCGGCCCGGCTGCCCACCGCGTGCAGCGCATGGGCCACAAGGGTCTTGCCGGTGCCGGTTTCGCCGTCGATAAGCACATGACCGTCAGCCTGTCCCAGATCGAGGATGTCTTCGCGCAGGCGCTCCATCGCGGGGCTGGTGCCAATCAGCTTGCGCATCATCTGCGTGCCGTCCCCCAATTCACGCCGCAGCGCCCGGTTGTCGAGCGTCAGGCGGCGCGCATTGGTGGCCTTCTTGGCGAGTTCGGACATGCGATCCGGATTGAACGGCTTTTCCAGAAAGTCGAACGCCCCGATCCGCATCGCTTCGACCGCCATGGGCACATCACCGTGCCCGGTGATCATGATCACGGGCAGCGCGCTGTCCGAGCCCATCAGTTTGCGCAGAAGCTGGATTCCGTCCATTCCGGACATCTTGATGTCCGAGATCACGATCCCCGGATAATCCGCGCCCACCGCCCCCAGCGCCTCTTCGGCGCTTGCGAAGGTTTCGGTGTCATAGCCCGACAGTGCCAGCCACTGGCTGATCGACTGGCGCATGTCCTTCTCGTCATCGACAATGGCAATCTTCATGGCTTTTCCCATGGGGTCACTCCGCCGCCTGCGTTTGATCGTTCAAGATCGGCAACTGCATTTCGAACACCGCCCCGCCTTCTTCGGCGTTGCGGGCCAGCAGTCGTCCTCCAAGGTCGTTGACGATCCCCGAGGAAATGGCAAGCCCCAGCCCCACACCGTCGCCCGGCTGCTTGGTGGTGTAGAAGGGCTCGAACAGCGCATCGAGATCCTCGATCCCGTGCCCGTTGTCCCGGATGGTCAGGGTCGCGGTCTCGCCACTGGCAAGGATGACCTCAAGCTGGGGGTCCGACACTGTTTTGGTCGCATCCAGAGCGTTGCGCAGCAGGTTGATCATCACCTGTTCGATCCGCATGCGGTCGCCCATCACCAGCACCTTGTCCTCGGGCAGGATCTTGGTGATCTTGACCTTGCGGGACTTGAGTTGCGGTTCCATCATCGACAGGCTGGAGGCCAGCGCGTCGCCCATATTCACAGGGGAAAACGCCTCTTGGCCCTTGCGCGCATAGCTTTTGAGCTGGCGCGTGATGCCGCCCATCCGTTCGATCAGATCGTCGATCCGGCTGAAGGCGGCCAGCGCCTCTTCGGCGCGGTTGCGGCGCATCAGAAGCTTGGCGCCCGCAAGATAGGTCTTCATCGCCGCCAGAGGCTGGTTCAGCTCGTGACTGACCGCTGCCGACATCTCGCCCAGGGCCGCCAGTTTGGAGCTTTGTGCCAGTGTCTGTTCGGCCACCGCAAGGGTTTCCTGCACCCGTTCCCGTTCGGCGATTTCCCGCTGCAGCCGCTGGTTCAATGCGCGAAGCTCTGCCGACTCGCGCTGGAAAAGCGCCATGCGCAGGGCCGTCTTGCGGCTGAGCGCATAGAAGGCCATCGCGAGGAGAATCGCGAATCCCATGATTTCCAGCGCCAGCACCGCATTCACCCGTTCGCGCACGCTGGCATAGGTGGTGAAGGTCACCATGTTCCAGCCGCGAAACGGGATGCGGCCTTCGATGCGCATCACCGCCTCACCCTGGAAATACGCATCGGCCGGCAGCGCCGTCCAATCCGCAGTGGCCCGGATGGCGCGTTCGATCGCGCTGTCCGCCGGTTCCCGTGCCAGCGCCGAGGCCACGGTCTGCCCGCGCCAGCGCGGTTCGGTGGCAAGGATGATCTCGCCTTCGCTGTTGGTCACCAAAACCGCGTCGGAAATCCCCGCCCAGGCGCGTTCGAATTTGGCCAGATCGACCTCGACCACGATCACACCGATGGACTGGCCCTGGCTTTCGATGCGGCGCGAATAGCTGAAGTTGTAGTTGCCCACCTCCTGACGCTGCGATGTGAACACCGTCGCGTTCGACCGAAGCGCCTCAACGAAATAGGCTTGACTGCGGTGCTGTTCGCCCAGCCGTTCTCGGTTGGTGGCGGCGACCGTGCGGCCATCGCGGTCGAGCAGCATCAAAGAGGCTGCGCCGATCTCGTCCACAAACGAGATCAGACGCTGCGAGCTTTGCGAGAAATCACCCGAGTTCAGCGCCCCGATCAGCGCCGGATCGCGCGCCAATAGCTGCGGCACGATGGCGTTGCGGCGCAGCTCGGACACGAGGTTGCCCGAGTAAAGCGCAAGGCGCAGTTCGGCGCGGTTGCGGGTGCTTTCGGTAAAACGGTCGGTCAGAAAGCGGTTGGTGACGAATACGGTCGCTACCGCCACGGCCGTCAGCAGCATCAGAGCGACACGGACGCGCCAGGACAGGGACCCTGTCCGGGTGGTGTCTCGCATCACTGGTGTCCGTTTGACCATTGCGCCAAAATACGCAAATCGGGACCACCTCTCAAGCGGCGCTGCGTCACGCCTGCGTCAACCGGCGTCAAGCCGCCGCAAGCGCGCTGGCGATGCTTGCAAACATCGCCTTGCCGTCGGTGCCCCCATGTTTGGCATCGGCGGCCCGTTCGGGATGGGGCATCATGCCCAGCACACGCCGGTTCCCGGAAAGGATGCCCGCGATGTCCGCCGTCGACCCGTTGGGGTTTTCGGCATAGCGGAAGGCAATGCGGTCCTCGGCGGTCAGTTGCGCCACAACATCATCGGACGCGATGTAATTGCCGTCATGATGGGCAATCGGAATGTCGATCTGCTGCCCCACCTGATAGCCGCTGGTATAGACGCTGTCCGACGTACCCACCGTCAGGGGCACCGTGCGGCAAATGAACTTCAGACCGGCATTGCGCAGAAGCGCGCCGGGCAGAAGCCCGGTTTCCGTCAGCACCTGAAAACCATTGCAGATGCCCAGAACGAAACCGCCCCTTTCGGCATGCGCCTTGACCTCGGCACAGATCGGCGAGTTGGCGGCAATGGCCCCACAGCGCAGGTAATCGCCAAAAGAAAAGCCTCCGGGAATGCCGACAATGTCGATGCCCGACGGCAGGGTCGTGTCCTTGTGCCAGACCATTTCGACCTGGCATCCCGCCTCGCGGAACGCCATGGCCAGATCCCGGTCGCAGTTGGAGCCGGGGAAAACAACAACCGCCGCGCGCATCAGCTCAGCTCGATCCGATAGCTTTCGATCACGGTGTTGGCGAGCAGCTTTTCACACATCTCGCGCACGGTGTCTTCGGACGTCCCATCCGCCAGATCAAGCTCGATCACCTTGCCCTGACGCACCTTTTCGACGCCGCCAAATCCAAGCCCGCCAAGCGCGTGCCGGACGGCCTCGCCCTGTGGATCGAGAACCCCGTCCTTCAGCATCACATGCACCCGTGCCTTCATGATCGTCTCCGACTTGTCCGGGAGCATGAAATCCCCCGTCTTCTGTATCCAACTATTAAGACGCGCGGCCCATCACAGGCCATCGCGTCAATTGATGAGCTTCGGTTTTTCCATGGGCGTCGCGTTCTGCGGCATCACGCCCAGACGACGCGCGACTTCCGTATAGGCATCGGTCAGATTGCCCAGATCGCGCCGGAACACATCCTTGTCGAGCTTGCGCCCTGTCTCGATGTCCCAAAGGCGACAACTGTCGGGGCTGATCTCGTCAGCCACCACCAGACGCTGGTAATCCCCGTCAAAGACGCGGCCGATCTCGATCTTGAAATCGACGAGCTTGATGCCGACGCCGTACATCAATCCTGACATGAAGTCGTTGACCCGGAGCGCAAGGCTCAGGATGTCGTCCATATCCTGCTGGCTGGCCCAGCCGAAGGCCGCGATGTGCTCTTCGGTGACCAGCGGATCACCCAGCTTGTCGTCCTTGTAGCAATATTCGACGATGGGACGCGGCAGCGGCGTGCCCTCTTCGATACCCAGACGCTTGGCCATCGTGCCAGCGGCAAAATTGCGCACGATGACCTCGAGCGGGATGATCTCGCACTGGCGCACCAGTTGCTCGCGCATGTTCAGCCGCTTGAGGAAATGTGTCGGCACCCCGATGGAGTTGAGACCCACCATGAAGAACTCGCTCAGGCGGTTGTTCAACACACCCTTGCCGTCGATCACGTCGCGCTTTTCCGCGTTGAAGGCGGTCGCATCATCCTTGAAATACTGCACGATCGTGCCCGGTTCGGGGCCTTCATACAGGATCTTGGCTTTGCCTTCGTAAATCTTTTTGCGACGGGCCATGTGGGGTCTTTCTGTCAATGCGCCGGTGGGCACGAATACGGACTGCAAAGAGACATCTTCCCATAGGGAAAACGGCTGCGGTTGAGTGCCTCTTAGTGCATGCAGGACCGTGCCGCAAGCAACGCGCGCACTTGAACCGCGCGGCGCATCGGGCCATACCAGATGCAACACCAACACTTCCCCGGGAGAACACCCTGATGTCGACTTTTGATGATCGCGAACACGCTTTTGAAAACAAGTACGCCCATGACGCGGAAATGCAATTCAAGGCCGAAGCCCGTCGCAACAAACTGCTGGGCCTCTGGGCGGCCGGGCTGATGGGCAAATCCGGCGATGAAGCTGCCGAATATGCCAAGGAAGTCGTCAAGGCTGATTTCGAGGAAGCCGGGCACGAAGACGTGGTCCGCAAGGTCTCGGGCGATCTAGGCGGCAAGGCCAGCGATGACGAGATTCGGGCCAAGATGGCGGAACTGCTGATCGAAGCCAAAGCGCAGATCATGAACGAAGTCTGATCGGTCGGATCATGCACACAGCGCGCCCGCCCGCCGGGCGCGTTTTCTTTTTTATGAACTGCGAGGGTCCGAGGCCGCATGTCGCATATCGTTCTGGTCCGCCATGGACAGGCCAATACCGCCGCCCGCGATGAGGGCGGGTATGACCGGCTGAGTTCTCTGGGTCACCAGCAATCGGGCTGGCTTGGCGCACATTTCCGCCAGCGCGGCGATGTGTTTGCGCATGTCTGGACCGGCACCCTGCGACGGCATGTCGAAACAGCCGACGGCATCGCCGCTGAAACGCCCGGCCCGGTGACCCGTGACGAACGGTTGAACGAGCTGGAATATTTCACCCTGTCGCAGCTTCTTGCAGAGCAGCATGGCATCACCCTGCCGTCGAACCGCGAGGGGTTCTTGCGGCATCTGCCCTGCCTGTTCGAGCATTGGCGCGATGGCAAGCTGGAAGGCGCACCCGAAAGCTTTCAAAGCTTCGAGGCCAGGGTGCGGGATGCGCTGGATGAGATCAGCGCCCTGCAGGGGCGGTCGCTGGTGGTGACATCGGGCGGATTGATCGGCATGGCGATGCGGATCACGCTTGGGCTGGATATGCCCGCCTTCTGCCATGTGTGCCTTTCGATCCAGAACACCTCTGTCAGTTCCTGGGTGCCGCTGGACGGTCAACTGGCGCTGACCCAGTTCAACGCCCTGCCGCATCTGGACACGCCGGACAGGCTGTTTGCCCAAACGCATATCTGAGCGCATTCGACGGAACGGCACAAAGAAGCACGGGACAGGGCTTTTGTCTGGCATCCGCGCTGGCTAGGCTGCGGCGAGTCGGAATGAGGGGATAGCATGACCCATCTCTGGGTGCGGGCGGAAAGCCGCGAAAACGAAGAACGGGTGGGCATTCTGCCCGAAGGCGTGGCGGCGCTGATCGCGCAGGGAATGACCGTCACGGTCGAAGACAGCCCGACCCGCGTGATCCCGATTGCGGAGTATGACGCGGTGGGCGCGCAGATCGCGCCCGAGGGAAGCTGGGTCGATGCGCCCAAGGATGCCGTTGTTTTCGGGTTAAAGGAATTACCGGATAATGGTTCACCCCTGCGTCATCGACACATCATGTTCGGTCACGCCTACAAGGGGCAGCCCGCAGGACAGCAACTGCTGGCCCGGTTCAAGGCCGGGGGCGGCACGCTCTATGACCTCGAATATCTGGAAAATCCCGATGGGCGGCGCGTTGCCGCCTTTGGCTATTGGGCGGGCTATGCCGGTGCGGCCGTGTCCCTTCTGGCCTATGCGGCGCAACGGGCGGGCACGCCCTGCCCCTCGGTCGACACATGGCCATCGTCTGCCGCGATGCGGGACGACGTCAAGGCGGCATTGGCGGGTGCCACCCCCAAGGCCCTTGTGATCGGCGCGCTGGGACGTGTGGGGACTGGGGCGACGGACCTCTGCGAAGCGGTCGGACTAAAGGTCACGAAATGGGACATGGCCGAAACCGCCCATGGTGGCCCCTTCCCGGAAGTGCTTGACCATGCAGTGTTTTTCAACTGCATCCTTGCGCGTCCCGGCACGCCTGTCTTTGTTCCGGAAAACGCTTGCACGCAGCCGCGCACCTTGCGGGTGATCGGCGACATCGCCTGCGATCCGGACAGCGATTTCTCTCCGATCAAGGTCTACGATCACGTGACAAGCTGGGCCACGCCGGTCACGCGGGTGTGTGACGACCCGCCGCTTGATGTCATGGCTATCGACAATCTGCCCTCGCTGATGCCGCGGGAGTCCTCGGAAGACTTTGCCGCGCAGCTTCTGCCGCATCTCGAGACGCTGGGCGCCATCGACGCGGGCGTCTGGGGACGCGCAAAGACCTATTTCGACACGCATATCCGGAAGGTGACAACATGACGATCCATTGGTGCGGCACGGGCCTGTCCTCGGTCCCCGGCCTTCGGCGGCTGATTCAGGACGAGCATTCCGTGACCGTGTGGAACCGCACGGTCGAAAAGGCGCGCAAGGCGGTGGGCGACCTGATCGACGACATCCGCGTCTTCGATCCGGCGGCCTTGGCCGATGCGGTAAAACCCGGCGACGTGGTCGTGTCGATGTTGCCCGGCGACTGGCATGTGCAACTGGCGCAGATGGCCATCCACCACGGCGCGCATTTCGTGTCGTCCTCCTATATCGCGCCCGAGATGCGCGCGCTGGATACAGCGGCCAAACAGGCGGGTGTGGTGCTGGTCAACGAGGTGGGGCTGGACCCCGGGATCGACCACCTGATGGCGCATCATCTCGTTGCGGATTATCGCAAGAGTGCCGCGTATGATCCTGAAAATGTTATCTCTTTCAAATCCTATTGCGGCGGCGTGCCGAAGGTCGCCAACGCGTTCCGCTACAAGTTCAGTTGGGCGCCTGTCGGGGTTCTGAAAGCGCTGCGCTCTCCGTCGCGGTCGATCCGGCACTATACCGAGCTTGAGGTCAAACGCCCCTGGGATGCGATCACGCGCTACGACGCGCCGCTGCCGCAACCCGAGGCATTCGAGGTCTATCCCAACCGCGACAGCCTGCCCTTCATGGCCGATTACCGGTTCGAGCCGACATGGAAAGTCAAGGAATTCGTCCGGGGCACCCTGCGCCTCAACGGCTGGGCGGAGGCCTGGGCCGACATCTTTGCCGAGGTGGGCACCGCCAGCGATGATCGTCTGGCCGAAATGGCGGCAGAGCTGCTGGAGAAGAACGCCTACGGACCGGACGAAGCCGACCGGGTGGTGCTGTGCGTTGACCTGCTGGCCGAGAAAGAGGGCCGTCCGGTCTGGCACAAGACCTATGTGATGGATGCCTGGGGGGATGCACGGGGCACGGCAATGGCGCGGCTGGTGTCGGTGCCGGTGTCACTGGCCATTGAAGCGGTGCTCAACCGCGAGATCCCACTGGGGGTCAGCCCTGCCCCGCATGATCCCAAACTGGTCGAGCGCTGGCTTGACGAGGTGCAGACGCTGGCGCAGCACCTGATGGTTGTGGATCATCTGAAATAGGCGGAAAGGCGCTTCGAAGCGCCTTCGCCACGTCCTTTCGAAAGGACGCAAGAAAGCGGCTTCGATGCCACTTTCTTCAAGCCCGTTCGAACGGGCTTACTCGCCGAACACCCGGGCGAAGATCGTGTCCACGTGCTTGGTGTGATAGCCGAGGTCGAATTTCTCTTCGATCTCCTCGGCGCTCAGCGCCTTGCGCACATCCGCATCGTTCAGCAGCTCTTCCTTGAAATCGGTCCGGTGTTCCCAGACCTTAAGGGCGTTGCGCTGAACATAGGTATAGGCATCCTCGCGGCTCACCCCTGCTTGGGTCAACGCCAGAAGCACGCGCTGCGACATCACGAGACCCGGAAACTTGTTCATGTTTTCCAGCATGTTCTCGGGGAAAACGAGCATCTTGTCGATCACACCGGTCAGACGGACCAGCGCGAAATCGAGCGTGATCGTGGCATCCGGTCCGATCATCCGCTCGACCGAGGAATGCGAGATGTCGCGTTCATGCCAAAGCGCCACGTTCTCCATCGCCGGGATCACGGCGGAGCGCACCATACGGGCGAGACCGGTGAGGTTCTCGGTCAGCACGGGGTTCTTCTTGTGCGGCATCGCCGAAGACCCCTTCTGGCCCATCGAGAAGAACTCCGCCCCTTCCAGCACCTCGGTGCGCTGCATGTGGCGGATCTCGATGGCGACGTTTTCGATGCTGCTGGCGATCACGCCGAGCGTGGCAAAGAAGGCCGCGTGCCTGTCGCGCGGGATCACCTGCGTGCTGATCGGTTCCGGCACGAGGCCCAGCTTGTCGCAGACATGCTCTTCGACGCGGGGGTCGATATTGGCGAAGGTGCCGACGGCACCGGAAATCGCGCCCGTGGCGATCTCGGCCCGCGCATCGCGCATCCGGCTCAGGTTGCGGTCCATCTCGGCGTAGAAGCGGGCAAAGGTCAGACCCATTGTCGTGGGTTCGGCATGGATGCCGTGCGAACGGCCGATGCGCACCGTGTCCTTGTGCTCGTAGGCGCGGCGCTTGAGCGCGGCCAGCAGTCCTTCGAGGTCCTTGATCAGAATGTCCGAGGCGCGGACAAGCTGCACGTTGAAACAGGTGTCGAGCACGTCCGACGACGTCATGCCCTGATGCACGAAGCGCGCCTCTTCCGCACCCACATGCTCGGCCAGATGGGTCAGGAAGGCGATCACGTCATGCTTGGTCACCGCCTCGATCTCGTCGATGCGGGCCACGTCGAATTCGACGTCCTTGGCTTTCCACACCGCCTCGGCATTCTCGCGCGGGATCACACCCAGATCGGCCATCGCGTCGCAGGCATGGGCCTCGATCTCGTACCAGATGCGGAACTTGGTGGCCGGTTCCCAGATCGACACCATCTCGGGGCGGGAATAACGGGGGATCATGTGCGCGATCCTTTCATCGGTTGACTTGCGGAAATCTGGCGCCCTCCTAGACTGCGGGCCGAAGCGCGACAAGAGAGGCCAGGAAGAATGAGACGCTTTGCCCTGACGCTGCGGGACCGGACCGCCTGATGACCGTCACTGCCCTGCCTCGATTTGCCGATTTCGCGGGCCAATGGCATGTGGAACGTCACATTACCGACCGTCATGCGCAGAGCACCGGGCGCTTTGAGGGGATCGCGCGCTTCACTCCGGACAATAGGGGCTTCGCCTATCATGAATCCGGGCATCTTCACCTGCCCGGCCATGCCCCTTTTGTCGCCGAACGCCGCTACCATTGGCGGCTCGAGAACGGCGAGGTGATCATCGACTTCGAGGACGGGCGGTTCTTTCACAGCATCCGCGACACCGATACGGAAGCGACGCATTGGTGTGACCCCGATCACTACGTCGTCCGCTACGATTTCACCGATTGGCCGAACTGGTCCAGCCGATGGACGGTGTCCGGTCCCAGAAAAGCCTATGAAATGATCACCCGGTACAGCCGTGCAGAGCCCGATCGCAGATAGATTTTGCCAAATCGCCAAAGCCTGCTACCTTTGCGTCACCCAACAACAGGAGAATGACTGATGACCATCAAGACACTTCTGACCACGTCGGCTCTGCTCATTGCCAGCGCAACAGCCAGTCTGGCGGAATGCCAGTGGGGCAAGGAACAGGTCACGATGACCTGTGCAAGCGGCACCGTCTATGACGCCGAAACAAACACCTGCAAGGTTGTGAGCAGCTAAAACACCGCGATCACAGCGTCTTGAGGCGGCCGTCATGGCCGTCTTTTTTATGGGCGCTACCTGTTGTTTGAGAACTCAGTCGGAGGTGAGCACATGCGCGGTGTTTTTCTGTCCCTGGCGCTTTCGGTTGCGCCGCTTGCAGCACTTGCTGTGGGCTTCAACGACGATGATCCCCCGACACCGACAGAGACCACAACCACCTGCACCAAGGGTCAGATTTGGGACGCAGATGCGAAATCCTGTGTGGAGCCCGACAAAAGCAGTCTGAACGACACGGATCGCATGAACGCAGTGCGGGAACTGGCCTATGCAGGCCGCCTGTCAGAGGCCGCGCGCGTGCTTGATGCCGTCACGGACCAAGGCGCAGACGCCGTTCTGACCTATCGCGGGTTCATCGCGCGCAAGTCGGGCCAAAGCGATGCAGCCTTTGCGTGGTACAAACGCGCCCTTACGGCGAACCCCGATAACCTTCTGGCGCGGTCCTATCTGGGTCAGTGGTATGTCGAGACGGGCAATATCACTCTGGCCCGCGCGGAACTCAGCGAAATCCGCCATCGCGGAGGTCGGTCGACATGGCCTGAAGTGTCGCTGCGGATGGCGATTCAATCGGGTGCTGGCTACAGCTACTGACGCTTTGTTAACTTTGTTGCCTTAGCTCTGTCCCATCGGAATGGAGCAAGGCACATGACCCAAATGACCACACTGGCCCGCTCTTCTGCGGGCACGCCGCCCGCGGTGCCCCGGCTGTCACGCCGGGCCAAGGCGGCGGTCGTCGTTCAATTCATCCTCAAGGAAGGCGCAAATGTCCCGCTGACGGCCTTGCCGGAAGATCTGCAGCTTCAGCTCACCCAGCTTCTTGGGGAGATGCGCTATATCGACAGGGCCACGATGCACGCCGTAATCTCCGAATTCTCGGACGAGCTCGACTCGATCGGGCTGTCTTTCCCGGGCAATATCGCGGGGGCCCTATCGGCGCTGGACGGAAAGATCAGCGCACAAACCGCGGCCCGTCTGCGCAAGGAAGCCGGTGTCAGACAGATCGGCGATCCCTGGCAACGCCTTGCCGCACTGCCCGTCGAACGGTTGCAAGCCTTTGTGACCTCTGAATCCACCCAGGTGGCCGCCGTGCTGTTATCGAAACTCGACGTGTCCAAGGCGGCAGAGCTGCTTGGCACGCTGCCCGGCGACGTGGCACGGCGCATCACCTATGCGATGTCGATGACCGACGCGGTGACACCCGATGCGGTGGACCGCATTGGTCTCAGCCTTGCGGCACAGTTGGATTCTGACCCGCTCAAGGCGTTCCGCGGCCAACCTTCCGAACGGGTCGGCGCGATCCTGAATTTCTCCCGCGCGGCGACACGGGATCAATTGCTCACCGCCCTTGATGAAGAGGACAAGGGATTTGCCGAAAAGGTGCGCAAATCGATCTTTACCTTTGCGCATATCCCCGATCGCATGAATGCCATCGACGTTCCCAAGATCACCCGGGATGTCGATCAAGACACACTGGCGCAGGTCATTGCGGGGGTGGTGGCCGATGTCGACCGTCGCAGCGTCGATTTCATATTATCAAATATTTCCAAAAGAATGGCGGACGGTCTTCGTGAATTGAGTGAAGAGAGGACAGAGGTGAAACCAAAAGACGCCGAAGCCGCGATGAGCGAAATTGTCCGCGTCATTCGGGCCCTTGCCGACAGCGGAGAGATCACGCTCGTGCCTCCCTCGGACGCGGACGATTAAGGCCGGATCACCGACCCGCTGTCCTTGCGGAACACGAAACAGCGGTCGCGCCGCACGGTCAGCCACATGACGGTCCCGGGCTTGGGAAGAAACACGTTCGGAACCGTGGCCCGAATGATGCTCTGGTCATAGTCCATCCGGAATTCCACAAGGCTTTCCGACCCCATGAAGCGTGCGCGTTCCACCACACCGCGCGCAGGTGTGCCAGCCAGCGGTGTCGGGTTTGGCCCGCGTCCATGACGGTCGAAGTCTATGCCCACATGCTGGGGCCGGAACACGATCTCGACCTGCCCGCCATCTGGTACACCGGGGGCCAGGAATTGCCCGAAAGGTGTATCGGTCAGCGCGCCGCGCACCGTGCCGGTCAGCAGGTTGATGTCGGAAAAGAACGCAACCGCCGCCTTGTCGGCGGGCGCGTTGTAGATGTTGTAGGGCGCCCCGCGCTGCACGATCCTGCCGTCGCGCATCAGCGCGATCTCGTCGGCCATGCGCATCGCTTCTTCCGGTTCATGTGTGACCAGAAGAACCGAGGTGCCTTCGTCCTTGAGCAAGGCCAGAGTTTCGTCGCGGATGCCATCGCGCAGGCGGTTGTCCAGACCGGAAAACGGCTCGTCCATCAGCATGATCGACGGTCGCGGCGCGATGGCACGGGCCAATGCGACGCGCTGCTGTTCCCCACCAGACAGCTGGTGTGGATATTCGTTGATGTAATGCGACAGCCCCACCCGTTCGAGCAACTCTCCCACGCGGGGCAGCTTGTCCTTGCGCGATCCGGTCAGACCGAAACCCACATTGTCCCCCACCGTAAGGTGCGGAAAAAGCGCAAAATCCTGGAAGATCAGACCGATGGACCGCCGTTCCGGGGGCACGCGATAGACCGTGTCGCAGATCAGGTTGCCATCCACATGGATCGTGCCGCTGGTCTGCATGTCCACACCCGCGATGATGCGCAGCGTCGTGGATTTCCCGCACCCGGATGGACCCAGCAGGCAGGTCACATGGCCCGGTTGAATCGCCAGAGACACGTCATCCACCACGCGCTTGCCGTCATAGTCGCGCACGATATTGCGGATTTCGAGCCGGGGATGGGTGCCGGTCACTGCTGCCTCACGAGTTTTCCGAGTAAAAGTATCGGATTAGCTCATGTCAGGTATCAGCCTGATTGCGCCACGGCAACCCCTCAGGCCCGCGTCGTGCCGTCGCCCACAACGATGTATTTGAAACTGGTCAACTGCTCGGCGCCCACCGGGCCACGCGCATGCATCTTGCCCGTGGCGATCCCGATTTCGGCCCCCATGCCGAACTCGCCCCCATCCGCAAACTGGGTCGAGGCGTTGCGCATCAGGATGGCACTGTCGATCCGTTCGAAGAATCTGTCCGCCGCCGCATCGTCTTCGGTCAGGATGCAGTCGGTGTGGTTCGAACTGTAGGTGTTGATGTGCTCGATGGCCGCGTCGAGATCGTCAACGACCTTGGCGGCGATGATGCTGTCGAGATATTCGCACCCCCAATCCGCGTCTGTCGCGGCGACAATACCTTCGATGGCCCGCAGCGTTGCGTCCGCACGCACTTCGACCCCGGCGTTCAGCAGTGCCTTGATGACACCCTGCCCGATTGTGTCCACGACATCCTTGTGGATCAGCAGGCATTCGGCCGCGCCGCAAATCCCAGTGCGCCGGGTCTTGGCGTTCAGGATCACGTTCAGCGATTTGACCGGGTCCGCATCCTTGTCGACGTAGATGTGCACGATGCCTTCGAGATGGGCAAACACCGGCACGCGGGCTTCGCGCTGAACAAGTCCGACAAGGCCCTTGCCGCCACGGGGCACGATCACGTCGATATAATCGGTCATCGCCAACATCTCGCTCACCGCCGCGCGGTCGCGTGTCGGAACCAGTTGGATGGAGTCTTCCGGCAGCCCCGCCTTGACCACACCGTCAACAAGGCAGGCGTGAATGGCACCTGACGAGTGGAAGCTTTCTGAACCGCCCCGGAGGATCACCGCATTGCCGGCCTTGAGGCAGAGGGCCCCCGCATCGGCCGTCACGTTAGGCCGGGATTCGTAGATCACCCCAACAACCCCCAGCGGCGTGCGCACGCGCTTGATGTGCAGCCCGGACGGACGATCCCATTCCGTCATCACGGCACCCACGGGATCGGTCTGTTCGGCAACCGCGCGCAGGCCGTCCACGATGCCGCGAATGCGGTCCTCGTTCAGCAGCAACCGATCCATCATCGCGTCGCTCAGACCCTTGTCGCGACCATACTCAAGGTCCTTGGCATTGGCCTCGATGATGGCCGCGCGGTTCTTCCAGACCGCCTCTGCAGCGCCGATGAGCGCCGCGTGTTTGCGTTCCGCCGAGGCAAACGCCAGTTCCCGAGCCGCTGCCTTGGCGCGTGCGCCGATGTCGTGCATGAGGGCGGGGATGTCTGTGAGGTCTTTCATCGGGAGAACCTTTGCGGAAGTCGGAAGTGCATATTTTTGAAAAGAAGACGCCGATCAGATCGCCATGTCATCACGGTGTATTACCACGGCGCGACCTGGGTAGCCCAGAATTTCCTCGATTTCGGCCGAGTTGTGGCCTTTGATCGCCTGCGCTTCGGTCGCGGTGTAGCGGCTGAGTCCCATGCCCAATTCGCGCCCGGTGGCATCCCGGATGGTCACCGGATCGCCGCGACCAAAGCTGCCAGTGACGGCAACGATGCCCGGCGGCAGCAACGACGTGCCGCGCTGAAGCGCGCGGGCGGCACCATCGTCGATGGTCAGCGCACCCTGCGGTTTCATTGCGAGAATCCAGCGTTTGCGGGCCGCGTGCGGATCCATCAAAGGCGTGAACCACGTGGCGCGCGCGCCCTCCTCCAGCCCTTTGAGCGGATGCAGGCGCGAGCCTTCGGTGATCGCCATGGCACAGCCCGACGCAGTCGCGGTCTTGGCCGCCATCAGCTTGGTCTTCATCCCGCCCTTGGACAGGCCCGAACCGGCATCGCCGGCCATCGCCTCGATCTCGGGGGTGATGGCGTCGATCACCGGGAAGTACTCGGCAGTCGGGTCAACATGCGGGTTGGCGCTGTAGAAGCCATCAACATCCGACAGCAACACCAATTGGTCCGCCCCGACGGTCGCGGCAACCTGTGCGGCCAGTCGATCATTGTCGCCATAGCGGATTTCGTCGGTGGCGACGGTGTCATTCTCGTTGACGATCGGGATCACGCCAAAGCCGATCAGCGTTTCCAGCGTGGCGCGGCTGTTGAGATAGCGGCGACGGTCGGCGCTGTCTTCCAGCGTGACCAGCACCTGCGCGGTGGTCAGGCCGTGCGGGTCAAGCACCTCTTCATAGGCGCGGGCAAGGCGGATTTGCCCCACAGCCGCCGCCGCCTGCGATTGTTCCAGCGGCAGCACGGTCAGCGGCAATCCCAGAACGCCCCGCCCAAGGGCGATGGAGCCAGAGGACACAAGGATCACATCCGTGCCGCGCGCCTTGATGCGGGCCACGTCTTCGGCCAGCGAAACCAGCCAGTCCCGGCGCAAGGTGCCCTTGGCCTTGTCGACCAGAAGCGCCGATCCGATTTTGACGACCAGTCGGCGCGCATCGCCTAGGGTTGCCACGGTTGGGTCTCCTCGGCCGCTTCTTCGCGCTTGCGGGTGATCTTCACATGTTTGCGCAGGGCGCGCAGCACGTCGGTCAGACCTTCCTTGGACACACCGGACATGAGCATCACCCCGTGCCCGGCCACCCGCTCCAGCTCTTCCTTGAGGAAAGCGCGTTCCTCTTCATCCAGCGCGTCGATCTTGTTGAGCACCGTCACGCGCGGCTTGTCCGCAAGGCCCGCGCCATAGGCTTCGATCTCGTCGATGATGGTCTGGTAATCCTCGAGCAGGGTGCCCGAGGTGCCATCGACCAGATGCAGAAGGGCGGCGCAGCGTTCGACATGGCCGAGGAACAGGTCGCCCAGCCCCCTGCCCTCATGCGCGCCTTCGATCAGGCCGGGGATGTCGGCGACGACAAATTCCGCGCCGTCCACCTCGACCACCCCAAGGTTGGGATGCAGCGTGGTGAACGGGTAGTCCGCCACCTTGGGACGCGCGTTGGATGTGGCGGCAAGAAACGTGGACTTCCCGGCATTGGGCAGACCCAGCAAACCGACATCCGCAATCAGCTTGAGCCGCAGCCAGAGCGTGCGTTCCACGCCTTCCTGACCGGGATTGGCGCGGCGCGGGGCCTGGTTGGTCGAGGTCTTGAAGTGCAGGTTGCCCCAACCGCCATTACCGCCCTTGGCCAGCAAGACGCGCTGGCCCAGTTCGGTCATGTCGGCGATCACCGTTTCTTCGTCTTCGTCGAGGATCTCGGTACCGACCGGCACTTTGAGCACGATGTCCGCGCCGTCAGCCCCGGTGCGCTGACGCCCGGCACCGGAACGGCCATTGTCGGCAAAGAAATGCTGTTGGTAGCGGAAGTCGATGAGCGTGTTCAGCCCGTCGACCGCCTCGGCCCAGACATCCCCGCCGCAGCCGCCATCGCCACCATCGGGGCCGCCGAATTCAATGAACTTTTCACGTCGGAAACTGACGCAGCCATTCCCGCCCGCACCCGAGCGGATATAGACTTTGCAGAGGTCGAGGAACTTCATGTGTTAGCCTTTGATCGAGCCTGTGCGCGGTCTATCCGGTTTGCAGCCGCGCGTCAGCCCATACGTTTGAGATAGGTCCAGGTTTTGACCGTTGCGTTTCGGGCGACGGAGAAGGATTCCGCGTCGCCGATATATTCAAAGCCGCAATGCGTCAGAACACGGGCCGAGGCCGGGTTGTCCTGAAACACGCTGGCAAACATCGTGGCATTGCCCAACGGGTTGGCGCTGACCAGCGCCTCGACGGCTTCGGACGCAAGACCGGTGTTCCAGAACGGTGGTGCCACCCAGTAGCCGACTTCCGACTGGTTGCGATCCATCCGCTGGAGCGAGATCAGGCCCATGACCTCAGAGCCTCCTGTTGCCGTGCCGTCAATGGCCCAGACATCTTCTTCCCGTTTGTCCGACAGGCTGCGATCCACATAGGCTTTCGCGGCACCGGGCGGCAAGGGATGCGGGATCGAGGTTGTCATCGTCGCCACGCGCTTGTCGCTGGCGTAATGCTCGATCAGGCCGACATCGGACGGCTGCAAGGGGCGAAGACAGAACCTGTCTGCCTGAACGACCGGCTGGTCGAACTCAACTTTGGTCTCCACGTTCATCTGCTCTCTCCTCATCGCAGATTTTGGACAGGCCCCCGTCCGGAAACAGAACGGGGGACCGGCAAGCTTGCCGATCCCCCCGTAGTTTTCCAAAAACCTTAAGGTCGGCTTACTCGGCGGCCTCCGCCATTGGCAGGACCGAGATAAAGGTGCGGCCTTTGAGGCCCTTGTGGAAAGTCACATTCCCGTCGACGGTCGCGAAGATCGTGTGATCGCGCCCCATGCCCACGCCTTCGCCCGGCCAGAACTTGGTGCCGCGCTGACGAACGATGATGTTTCCGGGGATTGCGGACTGGCCACCGTAGAGTTTAACGCCCAGACGGCGTCCGGCAGAGTCGCGACCGTTGCGGGATGAACCGCCTGCTTTTTTATGTGCCATGGGTCAGGTCTCCTTACTTCGATGCCAGTTCTTTGGCTTGTTCGATCCAGCCTTCACGCTCGATCCGGCCCTTGAACGACAGCTTTTCGCCGAATTCCTCGACTTCTGCGTCCGTCCAAGCTGCGATCTGCGCAAAGCTTGTGATGCCCGCTTCGTGCAGTTTCTTCTCAAGCGCCGGGCCAACGCCGGACAGCAGCTTGAGATCGTCTGCGCCAGCAGCAGCTTTCGGCGCGGCAGCTTTTTCCGCCTTCGGAGCAGCCGCTTTCTTCGGTGCGGCGGCAGCAACAGCCACTCCAGCAACCGAGCCCGCGCCCACGGCAGCTTTCACGCCCGACTTGTCCGCACCCGAGGCGAGGATGTCGAGAACGCGCACCAGCGTCAGTTTCTGACGGTGGCCACGGGTCCGCTTGGAGCTGTGCTTGCGGCGGCGCTTGACGAAGTTGATGACCTTGTCGGCCTTCACCTGGTCCACAACCTCGGCCTGAACGGCAGCGCCGTCGACCAGAGGCGCGCCGACGACAACCTTGTCGCCACCGAGCATCAGAATTTCATTGAACTGGACTTTTTCGCCTGCATCGGCTGCCAGCTTTTCGACACGCAGAACATCGCCCGACTGGACTTTGTACTGTTTGCCGCCGGTTTTCATCACCGCGAACATCTTGGTCTTCCTTTATCACCCGCGTCCTGTGGCCCCGCTTTGCGGTGTTTCGGGGGTGTCCCCGCCTCGAACAGCGTGCCCCGCAAGGGACATCGTTATCATCAAAAACAAAAGGCGGGACCAAAGCCCCGACTTTCGCGTGCGCGGCTTATGGAATCCCGCGCCCCTTTTGTCAACGCGTTTCGCGCCTAGAGTTCCTGCACCTGCATTTCCCGCGCCACAGCCATGCCAAGCGCATAGGAGATGTCGTCATACATCCTGTTGAACCCGGCAAAGAGCGCCCGGTTCAGCGCCCGACCCGCGTCCGTGCGGGACAATTCGGTATACTCTTCGACCACACCATCGGCCAGAGGACGATACGCCATCAGAAGAAAGGCATAGACCCATTCGCGGGTATCGGCTCGGGTTTCTTCTTCGGATGACCACACTTCGGTCAGGATTTCGGATTCGCTCATGCGCAGGGCACCGCCATCCACAAGCCCGAGATAGAACATGTAATTGGCGTTCAACGCGCCGACGAGGTTTGCCTCGACCAGATCATTTGTCGCGACGAAGTCGGAAATTGCAGCCAGAGGCCCGGACGTTGTCCCATCAAGGTCATTGAACGCCGCGCGCGCCGCATCCTCGATCTCGTCCTCGCGCATCGCGTTGCGCGCGCTCAGCTCCAGGCTGACGATCTGTTGCCCGGTCTCGGACGTGAAAAAATCCAGCAGTGCCGAAGGGTCCGTGTCGCCGAATTCTGCCGAGAAAACCTCTTCGACCGTGGCCAGCATACGGTCGGCATCGTAAATCCGCGCAACAGTGGCAGACCAGTTTTCCGTGCCACCGCCGGGGATCATGTCTGCGGCCAGCGTATCGCCATATTCGATGCCTTCGTCGCGCATGATCTCGATGATCTGCGGCACCCCAAGCGCCTTGAGCAGATCATTCGTCGGACTGGCCCAGGCCGGCAAAGACCACGCGATCAAAGCCGCTCCCGTTGCTGCCGCCCTCACTATCGCGCCGACCATGTCTACTCTCCCTGCCTGTCGCATGAAAAACTAAGACGCACGACGCCGATTTCCAACCCGGCAGACCGAACACAGTCTCGTGCATTTCCACTGAAATAGGTGTTGCACCTGTCTGATGCAAAAGCTAAACGGCGCTCCAGACCCCCGCGGAGAGGTGCCGGAGTGGTCGAACGGGGCGGTCTCGAAAACCGTTGTGGGCGCAAGTCCACCCAGGGTTCGAATCCCTGTCTCTCCGCCACTTACCCCTGCGAAAGCGTTCTCCCGATCCGGCTGCGGCCGGATTTTCTCGTTGTTTTCGAGGGTTATGCGGGAGGGGCTGAGCACTGGTCCCGGCGCCAGGAGGCCCGGGAGCGGTCTCTCCGGGCCGATATTCTCCGGACCTCATGACTGCGCCGATTTGGTGAATAGCTTGTAAGCTATTGGTGAAATGAGATTTTACTAAGTTTCGACCTGAGCACTTCGACGCCGGTCGTGCTCGGCGAGATGGAACAGAGATCGAACCTTCGCCATCGAGATCGTCATGCCTGCAAGATTCTAGTGGTCATTTCTGGAAGAAGATCAGGCACGAGCCGCGATGACACAGCATCCAACTCCAGAAGAGATCGCGACAAGTAAACATGAAACTTCTCCGTGATCAGGTTTTCAGCGCCAGCGAAGATGTCGCCCGTGTATCCGGCAGAAAACCTCTGCGCGATGCGCTCTACATGCCCGCTCTTGTGGCTATGCGGTTCAACCCTGACCTCAAGGCCAAATACACTGCGCTGCGCGATGCCGGAAAGCCCGCAAAAGTCGCCATCGTGGCACTCATGCGCAAGCTCCTGGAAACCGCCAACGCACTCGTCAAGGCCGACCGTCTTTGGGTCGAAAGGACCCCTTGATCAAAACGGATACTTTTTTCGCGGCGGCGGACCTCGACCGCCAACGGAAGAGATGATCATGTTCATCGATGATCATCGCGGAGAGTACGGCGTCGAGGCGATCTGCAGGGTTCTGCCGATCGCGCCGTCCACCTACCAC
>JAUIBL010000051.1 GCA_030428355.1 Alphaproteobacteria bacterium
AATCAGGCGTTGGGGGCCTCAGAACAGCCAATTCTGGCGCTACGAGCCCAAAATCGGTTCCTGTCTGCTCAATCAAAGCCCGATTGCACGGAAATCGGCGCAGCCAAGACGGTAGATCAGACGTTCCGCGAGTAGATCAGTTTCGCTATTTGAGTATCAAGATCAAAATTTATGGCAGATCTCGTTGCATCAATATAGTCTCTGGCCTGCAGGTTTGCGGGCGTTTTTTCTAGCAACTCTAAAATACGATCTGGAGAAACATGGCGAAATTCTTTAGACTCTTTGAGAGCTGAAATTGCATTTTTTTGTGCGCGAGCTCTGGTTCGGCTTGACGAACTTGTGAACATCTCGGCGCCAATCGCGGCAAATCCGACCATGCCTGTCGCTGCCAGAGTTCCACCCGACGGATCGCCCAGCATCGCCACAAAGGCCCCGACACAGGTATTTCCCACCTGCGTTCCGATCTTTTCGATGCTGCTCATGCGGTCATCCTCGTTACCCTTTGTTAAACATGGGTAAACGGGCCGTTCGGGTCAACTCCTGGGCGAGTACCGATTTCGGTTTTGTTGACGGCTCTATTCCGGGAACAAGATGCAAGAACGACGAAACCTGCGAAAACGGCGAACCGTACGGATCAACCGTAAGCTTCGCGCACACGTTCCGTACGGTTCACGCCCAAGACCCCCCGAAAACGCAAAAACGGGCCGAAATGGCCCGTTTTTCCTCTCTGGCCCGTACGGTTCGACCCCGCGAACCGTACAAAAGCCCATTTTATGGGCGCTTTACAGCCCCAGCTTTGCCGTCACGATCTGGTTGACCGCCGCCGGGTTGGCCTTGCCGCCCGTGGCCTTCATCACCTGACCCACAAACCAGCCTGCAAGTTTCGGATTTTGCTGGGCTTTTTCCACCTGCGCCGGGTTCGCCGCGATGATTTCGTCCACCGCTTTCTCGATGGCCCCCGTATCCGTGACCTGCTTCATCCCCCGCGCGTCTACGATTTCCGCCGGGTCCCCCCCCTCGGTATAGACGATCTCAAAGAGGTCCTTCGCGATCTTGCCCGAGATGTCACCCGACTTGATTAGTGTAATGATTCCAGCAAGTTGCGCAGGCGATACCGGGCTTTCCGTGATGTCGTGATCCTCTTTCTTCAACCGACCGAAGAGTTCGTTGATCACCCAGTTCGCCGCCAGCTTGCCATCCCCGCACGCCGCGACCACCTCTTCGAAGTAGCCTGCGTTCGCCGTGTCCGCCGTCAGCACACCGGCGTCATACTCGGACAGGCCGAACTCATTGACAAAGCGTGCTTTTTTCTCGTCCGGAAGCTCGGGCAGGGACGCCGCGATGTCGTCCACCCAGGCCTGTTCGATTTCCAGAGGCAGCAGATCCGGGCAGGGGAAATACCGGTAATCATGCGCTTCTTCCTTGGAACGCATTGATCTTGTTTCATTTTTATCCGGATCATAGAGCCGCGTCTCCTGATCGATCGACCCACCGGCCTCCAGAATCCCGATCTGCCGCCGCGCCTCATAATCGATCGCCATCTGAATGAACCGCATGGAGTTCATGTTCTTGATCTCGCAGCGCGTGCCGAGATGGGAAAAATCCTGTGTTTCCTGATACTTCTCGTACTGGCCGGGACGGCAGACCGACACGTTCACGTCCGCCCGCAGGTTGCCGTTCTGCATGTTTCCGTCGCACGTCCCCAGATACCGCAATATCTGGCGGAGCTTCACAACATAAGCCGCCGCTTCCTCTGGCCCGCGTATATCTGGACGGCTGACAATCTCCATCAGCGCCACACCCGTCCGGTTCAGGTCCACGAAACTCATCGCCGGATCCATGTCATGGATCGACTTGCCCGCGTCCTGTTCGATATGGATGCGCTCGATCCGCACCCGCCGCGCGATGCCCGGTTCCATGTCGACGATCACTTCGCCTTCGCCGACGATGGGGTGATAGAGCTGGCTGATCTGGTAGCCCTGCGGCAGATCCGGATAGAAATAATTCTTGCGATCAAAGGCACTTACGAGGTTGATCTGGGCCTTGAGGCCCAACCCGGTGCGCACTGCCTGTTCGACGCAGAACTCGTTGATGACAGGCAGCATCCCCGGCATCGCCGCGTCCACGAAAGCCACGTTCGAGTTCGGCTCCGCCCCGAATTGCGTCGACGCGCCCGAGAACAGCTTGGCCTTGGAGGCGATCTGTGCGTGCACCTCCATCCCGATGACCAGTTCCCAGTCATGCTTGGCCCCGGCGATCACCTTGGGTTTCGGGGCTTCGAAGGTCAGGTCCAGCATGGCAATTCCTCTTGGCATGAACGCCCGGTGGAATACGCCAGAGGGGGGCAGGGGGCAAGGGGGCCGTGCGGCTTTCGCCGGGTTCAGTCCCCGCGATGCCGTGGTGCGGTGACCGGAGGCAGGCCGCGCGCGTGTCGGTCCAGCGCGGCGATGGCCCGCTGCCGCCCTTTGGCAAGTCGGTCCTGATCTTCGAGCCGGGTCGCCCAGACGCCCTTGGCGGCGTACCAGATCCGCGGATGGATCTCGCGCAGATGGTCGGTCACGATCCAGTCGAAACAATCTGCGATCCGCGCCCGCGCCGTCTGGTTCACGCCCTCGGGCTCAAGCGCAGTTCCGGTGAAGGCGGCAAAGCTGTTGACCGTGTGCTGGTCGGTGCGCCGCATCAGTATGTCTTTGAGCCCCCGGCAGAACAGATCGGCGTCCAGCAATGCAAAGGCATCGGGATCGACGGTCAGCGCATCGAAATAGGTCCAGGTGTAGCCACCGGTGCCCCAGATGTCCGAGGTGCGCTCCATCGTGCGGCGCGCTTCGTGCTCCAGGCGTTCATAGCTGCCGAACCAGCGCGGCAGCATGTGATTGCCAAGGGCGCGAATGTATTTGGCCACGCCCGGTGCGAGATCGATCAGGTCTTCGTAATCGTCGCTGGCGCGGCTGCGGGGCTGGCCTTCGGCGGCCAGAGAGGCGCAGCGCACCGAGGCGAGCATGGGCGAATCCAGTTCGAAGGCGTCGTATGGGTCGATCAGAGCGGTGGCGTTGCGGAAATGCCGGAAAAACGCGGCGCGGTGGGCTGCGGGAATGTCGTTGCGCCAGCCTTCGCCACGCCAGGCCCAGCCGATGTCGATATGCGCCATCGCCACGACATAGGCGACCCCGTGATCCTGCGGCGTTTCCTCGAGCACAAGCTGCATGTCGTTCATGATCGATGCAGCCCCCAGTTCATCGCCCAGGCTGACGGCGCGGGTGGCGGCCGTGACGGCGTCCGCCCGGGCCCCTTCGGCCAGGATTTCGGCTTCGGGTACACCTCCCGGTGTCAGGGCGCGATTGGCGTCAGCTTCGCGGATTCGGTCGCCCAGAGTGGCCCAGGCATCCTGCCGTGCCATGTAAAGCCCGGCTTCGAACAGCGCGTGATGATGATCTTCCTCGTCGCTCCTGTGGCAGATCGGCAGGTTGGATTTCGGCGCGGTCGCAATGGCGTCGATATTGAGAACGGTGCGATGTGGGGCACCGCCCGACCGCGTGCTACGCGCCATGCGGATCATGCTGGACAGGTTGTTCAGGACGGTCATGAGACAGGCTTTCTTGGTGTTCGGTACGTGCCGAAGAGCAGATCGACACGCTCAGGATGGCTCAGGAACGTGTCGCAATTCGGGCGTCAAAAGGTTTTCGACGGGGAATTCCGGGGGCGGTTCGGCAGGTCAGGCGGTCTTTGGCCAAACGGCGCTCCGAACGCGCGGGAGTCCGCCTGTTCCGTCACCTCTGTGTGGTTTTTGTTGATTTTTGCCGGAAAATCGAGAATAGCAGCGGGATGTCACGCTGGGGGTTCATAGGCGTGGCGGTGCTGGTTCTTGGTTTGTCCGGGGCTGTTTCAGCCACACCCGCCACACTGGTTGACACACCGTCAACCAACGCGTTGTCCGTGTCGTTGCGACCCGTGGCGCGGACCTATACCCCGCTTCCCGACATGCGCTGGAGCCATCGCAGCGAAGCCGACCGCTGGTCGCGCGCTGCACTATCGGCTCTGCGCAGCCATGCCAGCGTGTTGCCGCGCACCGTACCTCAAGACATCGGTGACTGGTGCCCGGCCTATGTCACCAATGACACGGCCGCGCGCGAGGCGTTCTGGATCGGCTTGCTGTCCACTTTGGCCAAACATGAAAGCACCTACCGCCCGACCGCTGTTGGCGGGGGCGGGAAATGGTATGGGCTATTGCAGATCCTGCCTGCCACGGCACGGGGCTATGGCTGCAAGGCGACATCGCGCGAGGATTTGAAACGGGGTGCCGCCAATCTGCAATGTGCGCTGCGGATCATGGCCGTGACGGTTCCGCGCGATGGTGTGGTGTCACACGGGATGCGGGGTGTCGCGGCGGATTGGGGTCCGTTCCACAGCCGGTCAAAGCGCACGGACATGATGACCTGGACCCGCGCGCAACCTTATTGCGCAGGGTTGTCACGGTCGTTGCGCCCGGTGGCGCGCCCGGCGCGTGCGCCGTGGGAGGGCGTTGTCTCGACCCGAGGCTTCTAGGCCCGGCGGGCGGGAAACCGCGTGGCATCCAACAGCGACACACCCTGTTTGCGTGGCTCCCCGAGGGCTAGGGTTGCCCGACGCAACAGCGCGATACCCTCTTCTGAATTCTCGGGCAGTGCTTTGGGAGAGATCGGTTCACCGACCCGGACCTCAAAGGGTTGCCGATCCTTGTTCAGCGTTTCATGGAACAGCGTGATGTCCCGCAACGTCGGGTGAATGGCATCGAAGAGATAAAACAGCGCCGAATTGCGGGCCTGCAGATGGATCGGGATCACCGGCAGGTCGAACTTGCGGGCAAGCATCGCCGCCGATGCCATCCACGGCCGTTCATGCAGCCGCGCGCCCCGTCGCTTGGCCAGACGTCCGGAGGGAAAGATCACACCCAGCCGACCGTCCTCGACGGCCTTGCGTGCAAAAGCCATCGTGCCGCGCGTCTTGGCATGGCTGCGCCGCTCTTTGCGCCATTCGACCGGCGCGATCATGTCGGCCATCTGCGGCAGCACCTTGAGAATGTCGTGGTTTGCAAAGAAATAGGCGTCGTTGCGCACGTCACGCAGAACCGAGTGCAGAATGATGCCATCCGCAATCCCGGTCGGGTGGTTCGCCACGATCAGCGCCGCACCGTGTCGCGGCAGATGTCCTTGGCCCGAAATCGTGACATCGCGCGCAAGCCGGTCCGCCATCACAGTCATGATGTCGGCCGAGCCAAGATGCGCGACCGCTTCGGCCAGCGTTACGGTCCGATCATATCCCAAGAGATGGTTCAACGCGGGGCGCGCAAGCGAGGCGGCCAGCGTGGGGCGGAACAACCAAGGCGCGCGGGCCTCGATCAGCGGGTCGATGCGGTCTTTCATGCGGCCTCTCCTGACAGAGCAGCGTGACACAGGCATGACAAGCGCAGGACATTCGGCACAAAGAGGCAAGCCAAAATTCCGGTGCGTCGCGAAATGCGCGATGTCATGCCCGTGTCGTGCAAACGTCGGCACAAGGCCGCCGGTTCCAAGGCAGCCTCGATCCTATGCGCTCTGACAGAGCCGCCTGCCGCGTCAGCCAAGGATGCGGCTGACCATCTCGTCGGTGTCACGGCTCAGCTTCGGCTTGGCCTTTATCCGCTCAAGCTGCGTGCGGATCAGCGCCTGCCGATCTCCGTCATAGCGTTTCCACGTCTGGAAGACCGAACACATGCGTGCCGTGGTCTGCGGGTTCTTGTCGTCGAGCCGGATCAGCCAGTCGGCAAGGAACGCATAGCCCGCGCCATCCTTGCGGTGGAACCCGGCGTGGTTCATCGCGAACCCGCCCATCACCGCGCGGAAACGGTTGGGGTTGCCCATGTCGAAGGCGGGATGCTGCACCAGACCTTCGGCCACATCGACCGCAACATCCGGTTTTGCCATCCCGACCTGAAGCCCGAACCATTTGTCCATGACCAGCCGGTCATGTCGCCACTGGTCCTCGAACGCCATGATCGCCGCGTCGCCTTTGCCCGCAGAAATGAGCTGCGACAGCGCCGCAAGCTGCAGCGTCATATTGTCCGCCGCCTCGTACTGCGCTTGTGCCGCCGCGCCATCATCCAGCCGCGTCTGCAGGGCCAGCAGGGCGGATCCCAGCGACCGCTTGCCCGTCTGTTCGGCATCCGGGCGGTAAGGCGCATCCACCGCGACCGATGCCCGCAACGCGGGCAGAAAGCCGCGCCAGGCCTCGGCCATGTGCCCGCGCAGGTCTTCGGCGGCCTGCCAGATCGCGTCCGGATCGGGCGTCGTGCCCATTTCGAACAGCACCTGCGCTATTTCCGACTGGGTGGGCAAAGACAGCATCAGCGCCCTGAAGGCGGGATCAAGCGTCTCGTCCCGGACCACCCGCTCCAACCCGTCGAGCCACGCGGTGTCCGGACCCGCGCCATCGCGGATCATCGCAACGAGGCAGTCGCGCGCCAGATTGCGGCTCGCCTCCCAGCGGTTGAACGCGTCCGTGTCATGCGCCAGCAGAAACGCGCGTTCTTCGCGGCTTGTCTCTCGCTCCAGCACGATGGGCGCAGAGAACCCCCGCAGGATCGACGGCACCGGTTTGCTGGCGAGGCCATCAAAGCGGAAGCTCTGTTCGGCTTGCGTCATCTCCAGAACCTGCGTTGGCACAATCTCATCGCCATTAGGGTTGAGAAGGCCCACGGCAATCGGAATGACCTTGGGATCCTTTACATCCTGACCGGGTGTCGGCGGTGTGTGCTGTTTGAAGGTCAGGGTATAGACCCCGTCCGCCCAATCCTCCGACACGGCCACACGCGGGGTGCCGGATTGCGAATACCAGAGCTTGAACTGCGCAAGGTCGCGGCCCGTGGCATCCTCGAACACGCGCAGCCAGTCCTCGATGGTGCAGGCCTGACCATCATGGCGGTCAAAATAGAGATCAAGAGCAGCTTTATAAGCATCGTCACCAACCAGCGTTTTGAGCATGCCGATCACCTCGGCGCCCTTTTCATAGACCGTGGCTGTGTAGAAATTGTTAATTTCCTGAAAACTCTCCGGCCGCACCGGATGGCTCAGCGGGCCCTGATCCTCGGGGAACTGCCGCGCGCGCAGGTCGATCACATCGCTGATGCGTTTTACCGGCTCCGAGCGCATGTCGGCCGTGAACTGCGCATCGCGGAAGACGGTCAGCCCTTCTTTCAGGCAAAGCTGGAACCAGTCGCGGCAGGTGATCCGGTTGCCCGTCCAGTTGTGGAAATACTCATGCGCAATAATCGCTTCAATTCTCTCGAAATTCATGTCGGTCGAGGTTTCGGGCGAGGCCAGAACGCAGGAGGAATTGAAGACATTGAGCCCCTTGTTCTCCATCGCGCCCATGTTGAAATCGTCGACGGCGACGATGTTGAAGATGTCGAGATCGTATTCGCGCCCGTAAACTTCTTCATCCCAAGTCATTGATTTCTTGAGAGCTTCCATCCCGAAGGCGCATTTACCCTCGTCGCCGGGGCGGACCCATATGTTCAGCTCCACCTCTTTGCCGGACATGGTGGTAAAGCTGTCGGGATGGTTGACCAGATCGCCGGCCACGAGCGCAAAAAGATAGGCCGGTTTCGGCCAGGGATCGTGCCATTCGGCCCAGCCGTCACCGCTGCCTGCCGGATTTCCATTGGACAGCTTCACCTTTTCTTCACCCTCGATCCGTACGGTGAAGGTGCTCATCACGTCCGGGCGGTCCGGATAATGGGTGATCTTGCGGAACCCCTCCGCCTCGCATTGGGTGCAATACATGCCGTTCGACATGTAAAGCCCCTCGAGCGCGGTGTTGGTCTGCGGGCTGATCTCGACTTCGGCCTCCCACATGAACGGCCTGTCCGGCACGGTGCAGCGCAGCCCGTCGTCGGTCAGGTCAGGCGTCACGTCTTCCCCGTCGATCTTCGCCCAGATCAGGGAAAGCTCTTCGCCATGCAGGAAAAACGCCCGGTCCGTCGCGTCCGCGTTCGGCGTAAACGCGATCCGGCTGATCACCCGCGTGGCGGTCGGTGCCAAACGAAAGGTCAGGTGAACGCTCTCCACCACATAGCCGAACGGCGTGTAGTCCTTGAGGTAGATCGTCTTGGGCGCTGCGTCTTTCATCGGATGCTCCGGAACTGTGTCATTGCGGGTTGAGGTAATACCTACGCCGCGATTTGGAAGAAGGGAAACGGGTTCGCGCCACTGGTCGCGCTCGGTGCGCTGCCTAGATGTGCAGGCATGACGACGATCCTCTGGTTCAAACGCGACCTGCGCATCCACGACCACCCGGCGCTGGCCCTTGCCGCGCGGGATGCACGCATTGTACCGCTCTACATCGTGGAGCCGGACTATTGGGCGCTGCAGGACACCTCTGGTCGGCAGTTTGCCTTTTTGCAGGAAAGCCTGGCCGATCTGCAAACCGCGTTGCGCGGTCTGGGCAGCGATCTGGTGATCCGCGTCGGCGACGCTGTGGCGGTTTTCGAGAATTTATACCAAACGGTAAAATTCGACCATCTGGTCAGTCACGAGGAAACCGGCAACGCCTGGACCTTTGAACGTGACAGGCGGGTTGCGGCTTGGGCGCGCGGGCAGGGCGTCCGCTGGACGGAGCTGCCGCAATCGGGGGTCGTGCGCCGCCTGCGCGGGCGTGACGGGTGGGCCGGGCAGCGCAATGCCTTTATGGCGCGGGCTCAGACCGAGGCCTCAAAGGCGTTGCCGCCCTGTGACCTGACGTCGGACCCGATCCCGATGCTTTGCGCACCTGACCCCTGTCCCGACAGACAACCGGGCGGGCGCGATCACGCGCTGTCCCTGCTGGGTGGGTTCCTGACCGACCGGGGTCAGAACTACCGCAGTGCGATGTCCTCACCGCTGGACGGTGCTGCCGCCTGTTCCCGCCTCAGCCCGCATCTGGCGCTGGGCACAATCACGATCCGCGAGGTTGTGCAGGCCACCGCCGCCCGCCAGCGCGAGGTCAAGGCCGGGCCGCGCGATGGCTGGGCCGGGAGCCTCAAGTCGTTCCAGTCCCGCCTCGCGTGGCGCGATCACTTCATGCAAAAGCTGGAGGATGAACCAGCCCTCGAACATCGCTGCCTGCATCGCGCCTATGAAGGCATGCGCCCGCTGGAACCGGACCACAGCCGTCTGACCGCGTGGGAGAACGGCGAAACCGGGCTGCCTTTTCTTGATGCCTGCATGCGCTCGCTGCGGGCCACCGGGTGGTTCAATTTCCGGATGCGGGCGATGGTGGTGAGCGTGGCGAGCTATCATCTCTGGCTCGACTGGCGCATTACAGGGCCGTATCTGGCGCGGATGTTTACCGATTACGAACCGGGCATCCACTGGTCCCAGATGCAGATGCAATCGGGCACCACGGGCATCAACACGCCGCGCATCTACAACCCGATCAAGCAGGGTGCCGATCAGGACCCGACGGGCGCGTTTACCCGACGCTGGGTGCCTGAACTGGCCGAAGTGCCGGACAGGCATCTGCAAACGCCCTGGGCGTGGGACGGGGCAGGGCGGGTGCTGGGCAAAACCTATCCCGACCCGATCATCGATGTGGCCGAGGCGGCGCGCCTCGCCCGCGACCGGATTTTCGCCATGCGCCGCAGTGTCGACCGGGCCGAGACGCAGCGCGTGATCCACAAACATGCCAGCCGCAAGGACAGCGCCGGGCATTTCGTCAATGATCGCGCCCCGCGAAAGCCGCGCAGGGCGACATCGAACGATGCGCAACTGAAACTGGACCTGTGATGCCCAAACAGAGCAAGAAATCCGATCTGCCGACCAAGACCTGCTCCACCTGTGGCCTGCCGTTCACATGGCGCAAGAAGTGGGAGAAGGTCTGGGACGAGGTGAAATACTGCTCGGACCGGTGCCGCAAGGCCAGGGGCAAGGCTTGATTTTCGCGATACTGTGAAGAGTGATCGCGGATTTTCAAGATTTTCCGAATGCACTATTTTTGGTCAGATAACCTGACCAAACCTGTTGCGGATCGGAAACTTTCTTTCTAATTGAGTACCGCAGTATACAGCGAGGGGACAGTCGCCATGAGCACGCGCATCGACCGCCACGGATTGCAGATCGACCGGACGCTTTTTGACTTCATCGAAGGGCAGGCGCTGCCTGGCACAGGTGTCGAGGCCGACGCCTTCTGGAGCGCGCTGTCGACCCTTGCGCATGAGTTCGGCCCGAAAAACGCGGCCCTGCTCAAGACCCGCGATACGCTGCAGACGCAGATTGACGAATGGCATATCCGCCACCGCAACCAGCCGCATGACCACGAGGCCTACAAGGCGTTCCTGACCGAGATCGGTTACCTGCTCGACGAAGGCGATGAGTTCGAGATCGAAACCGCCAACACCGACCCCGAAATCGCCTCGGTGCCCGGCCCGCAGCTTGTGGTGCCGATCACCAATGCCCGCTATGCGCTGAACGCCGCAAACGCCCGCTGGGGCAGCCTCTATGATGGGTTCTATGGCACCGACGCGATGGGCACACCTGCGCCCAAGGGCGGTTATGACAAGGGCCGCGGTGCCCGCGTTGTGGCGCGCGCACGCGTGTTCCTGGACGAGGCGTTCCCCATCGATGGTGGCAGCCACGCCGATGTACGCCGCTACTACGTCAACAACGGTGCGCTGCTGATCGACGACATGCCGCTGGCGCAGCCGGAGAAGTTCATCGGCTACAAAGGCCACCCGAAAGCGCCCGATGCGGTGCTGCTGCGCAACAACGGGCTGCATGTGGAACTGGTCTTCGACCGGACCCATTTCATCGGCAGCCGCGATCAGGCGGGTCTGGCGGATGTGCGTCTGGAAAGCGCCGTGTCCGCGATCATGGATTGCGAGGATTCGGTCGCCTGCGTCGATGCCGAGGACAAGGCGCTGGCCTATGCCAACTGGCTTGGCCTGATGAAGGGCGATCTGGCCGACACGTTCGAGAAGGGCGGCAAGACCGTCACCCGCGCTCTGAACCCTGACCTGACCTACACTTCCCCGGACGGCAAAGGCGAGGTCTCGATCAAGGGTCGCGCGCTGATGCTGGTGCGCAATGTGGGCCATCTGATGACGAACCCGGCGATCCTGCTCAAGGACGGGTCCGAGATTTACGAAGGCCTGATGGATGCGATGATCACCACGCTGATCGCCAAACATGATCTGGGCAAGACCCAAGGTGCGCGCAATTCGCATCATGGATCGGTCTACGTGGTAAAGCCCAAGATGCACGGCCCGGACGAGGTGGCCTTTGCCGACGAGACCTTCACCTTTGTCGAAAAGGCGCTTGGCCTGCCGCAATACACCGTCAAGCTGGGCATCATGGACGAGGAACGCCGCACGTCGGTGAACCTCAAGCAGTGCATCCGCGCCGCCAAACACCGGGTTGCCTTCATCAACACCGGCTTTCTTGATCGCACGGGTGACGAGATCCACACTTCGATGGAGGCGGGCCCGTTCAGCCGCAAAGATTTCATCAAGCGCAAGGCGTGGATCGGCGGTTATGAGAACCGCAACGTGGACATCGGTCTTGAGTGTGGTCTGTCCGGAAAAGCGCAGATCGGCAAGGGCATGTGGGCGATGCCCGACATGATGGCGGCAATGCTCGAGCAGAAGATCGAGCACCCGAAATCCGGTGCCAACTGCGCCTGGGTGCCGTCGCCGACAGCCGCCACGCTGCACGCGCTGCATTATCACAAGGTCGATGTGTTCGCCGTGCAGGACAAGCTGCGCAAGGGCGGCCGCCGCGCGCATGTGGACACGATCCTCGATATTCCGCTGGCCGCGTTCCAGAAATGGTCGAAGGATCAGATCACCCGCGAGGTCGAGAACAACGCGCAGGGCATCCTTGGCTATGTGGTGCGCTGGGTTGATCAGGGTGTCGGCTGCTCCAAGGTGCCGGACATCAACAACGTGGGCCTCATGGAAGACCGCGCCACCTGCCGCATCAGCGCGCAGCACATCGCCAACTGGCTGCACCATGGCGTGGTGTCCAAAGGTGCGGTGATGGAGATCCTGCAACGCATGGCCGCCGTCGTGGACGAACAGAACGCAGGCGATCCGGCCTATACACCCATGGCGCCGGGCTTTGACGGGATCGCCTTCAAGGCGGCCTGCGATCTGGTCTTCGAGGGCCGCGTGCAGCCCTCGGGGTATACCGAGCCGGTTCTGCACCAGCGTCGTCTGGAACTGAAAGCCGCGCGCTGAGCTGGCGCGTTTCGGTCAACCGAAACGCACGATGCGTCGACGCATCCTGCGCCGTTGCGGGTCGCCGCAAGAAACAGGGGCGCAGAGCAAGATTTGCATTTGCGCCCCCAAACCCTTCTGCGTATAGAGGCGTCAGGCACCCGTAGCTCAGCTGGATAGAGCGCTGCCCTCCGAAGGCAGAGGTCAGAGGTTCGAATCCTCTCGGGTGCACCATAAACCCGCGCAAAATGTTGAAGGCATTGGCTTTTTCTTGGATCAAGCTGAGGCGTAGAACATGGCGGAGAACAAAACAGCTCCCTTTACCTTCCAAAAGGACGGTATCTTTTACTTCGTTAGAAGGGTCCCGGGAGACCTGAGACGACACTATTCATCAGATCGAATCTCATACTCTTTGCGAACGAGGTCTAAGACGGTAGCCACGGCTAGGGCGACGCAAGCAGCCTGCAAACTGGATGAGTTCTGGTTTCACCTTCGAACCAAAGACGCTGACCTTCCCGGGAAACATCTTCTCAGGGTCGCGCAATCCCAGCCATCAGAAATTACCAATGACCGGTCCGTCAACTCTACCGCTCCGAAGTTTTCCGAGGGTGTGTTGACGTACTTGGCTTTGAAAGGTGTAAACAAGTCAGAGGGGTTCAAACGTACTACCGAGCGATCCTGTGGCTACGTGATCGACGTTTGTGGAGACCGACCTGGAAACGGCGGTGCGAAATTAGGCCACGGTAGCGGCGGGATAGTCTCGCTGCGGGCGGAGTAAAATCCTGCCACTTTTCCCTTCTTGCAGCGGCAGGGAGGGCGGGGAGATCTATACCGTGG
>JAUIBL010000014.1 GCA_030428355.1 Alphaproteobacteria bacterium
AGGGCGCTGACCATAGAACCCGCGTCACGCCCAGATGCGGGCGGCAGTGAGCGGTTGTAGCTCAGTTGGTTAGAGTACCGGCCTGTCACGCCGGGGGTCGCGGGTTCGAGCCCCGTCAACCGCGCCATCACTGCCCAAAGCATCGACGCGAAATGCGCGGTTGTAGCTCAGTTGGTTAGAGTACCGGCCTGTCACGCCGGGGGTCGCGGGTTCGAGCCCCGTCAACCGCGCCACTTCCCTAATATCCTAGTCAGCATTCAGGAAACCAAGGATCTCTTCGGCTGTCTGTCGTGGTGATTGGTCCGGGAAGAAGTGTCCGCCATCTATCGCGCGATGCTGCATGTCGGCAAGGCGGTCTTTCCAGGTGGCAGGCACGTCAAGAAGATGCGCCATGGCGCCGTCCTTGCCGTAAAGAACCAGCGACGGGCACACGACCTTGCGCGTCAGGTCGGCCCGGTCATCGGCCCAATCCACCTCGATCGCCGCGCGGTAGTCGTCACACATGGCGCGGATGCTGTCCGGATCACGCCAGGCGGCCCGGTATTTTTCAAGAAGGTTGGGATCGAAATCGCTCAGCGTGGCTTTCCCGAAACCAAGAAGGCAGCGTTCGAAATAGGCATCCGGATCATGTGCGATCATCGTTTCGGGAAACGGATGGGGCTGGGCGAGAAAGAGCCAATGGTAATAGGCTTTCGCGATTTCCGTGGTCATATGCGTGAGCAGGTGTTCCGTGGGAACGATGTCCATGACCACCAGACTGAGCACGGAGCGCGGGTGATCCAGCGCCAGACGGTGAACCGTCCGCGCCCCCCGGTCATGTCCTGCGGCGTGAAAGCGGGCATGGCCCAGAGACGACATCAAATCGACCATGTCCTGCGCCATCAGGCGAAAGCTCATATCTGCGGTGCGCGCGGGTTTGCTGCTTTCGCCGTAGCCGCGCAGATCGGCGGTCACGACAGTGAACCTCTCTGCAAGGGCTGGCAGCAGCGGACGCCACATGGCGCGCGTTTGCGGAAAGCCATGCAACAGCAAAAGAGGCGGCCCGTTTCCGGCCACCTCGTAGGCAATTGTCTGGGTATCCGTCTTGAAAAGCCGTGTCTGCGTCATTTCGCAGAGGATGACACGGGCACCACGCTTGTCCAGTCGATATTCGCGATGTCGGACGTCCGTGCCTGTGCGAAGGCCACAATGTCCTGCGTGCTGTTGAAGCCAGCATAGTTCAGACCGGTTTGCAGATGGGTCTGGTCCAGATTGCTCACCGCAATGGCTGCAACAGCGCCGACGACCAGACCGGCTGCATTGCCACGCCCGGTTGCCTTTGGCCTGAAGATACGGACCGCGTTGGCAAGATAGAAAACGACCAGTCCGAGGATCAGAAGCGTGATCCCATGCGTCGCGTACTGGATGAACTGGATCGGCCAACCCGAGCGGACCAGCATCGCCTGAACGGTTTCGGGATTGTTGGCCGCAAACAGGGCGGCCAACGCAAGACCAAATCCAAGGCCGCTCATGAGAACAGGGCTGCCGGATCCACGGGATGCCCGGCTGCCCATCTCCCAGGGCTTGCGATCTTCGCGCATCTGGGGCGGGATGGCCGCAAACGCGGGGTCCAGCCGTTTGATGCGAGCGTTGAAATCGTTACGATCTTGTTTACGGAGTACTTTTCTCATGGCGTTAACTTTTTGCGCCGAAATGTGTCCAGATTTGGAAGCGCCCGTGTCCAAGTTGCGGAAGTTTGCGAAACTTTGCAGAAGTTTATGGTGCGTGACGTTACGTCATTCCGGCTGAAGTCCGTCATTCGGAACTCAACGCGGCAAGGATACGCGCCCAGCTTCTTGCGCCTTTGTGGAAGCTTTCGACATCGTATTTCTCGTTCGGACTGTGAATCTGGTCGTCATCCTTGCCAAACCCGATGAGCATCGATTCCGTCGCGAGCAGGGATTGAAAGTACCCCGCGACGGGAATCGAGCCGCCGCAGCCGATAAAGGCGGCTTCGTCCGGCCATTCATCGCTCAGGGCGGTGCGTGCTTTTTCGAAGGCCGGGGTGTCGATCGACATGACGGACGCCTGTGATGCGCCATGCGCTTTGAAGGCCACCTTGCAGTCTTTCGGCGTCAGGTCCGTCACCATGTTGCGCAGGCTGTCGCGGATGGCGTGGGGATCCTGCTGTCCGACCAGCCGGAAGCTGATCTTGGCACTGGCCTTGGAGGGCAGAACCGTCTTGAACCCGTCCCCCTGATAGCCGCCACCGATTCCGTTGACCTCGCATGTCGGACGGGACCACAGCATTTCAAGGGCGCTGCGACCGGCTTCCCCGGCAAGCTCGCTCAGGCCGACATCACCAAGAAACGCGGTGTGGTCAAAGCCAAGCGCGTTCCATTGCTGAAGGACATCGGCGGGAATTTCAGGGACACCCTCGTAAAAGCCCGGGATGGTCACGCGCCCGTCATCATCATGCAGAGCGGCAATGATCCGGCTCAGCACCCGGATGGGGTTCATCGCGGCACCGCCATACATGCCCGAATGCAGGTCGCGGGTCGGTCCGGTGATGGTGATCTCTTCCTGCAGCATGCCGCGCAACATGGTCGTGATGGCCGGCACGCGACTGTCGAACAGGCCGGTGTCGCAGATCAGGGCGATGTCGGCCTTCAGCTCGTCGGCGTGATCTTCCAGAAAAGGCACCAGCGATGGCGAACCTGATTCCTCTTCGCCTTCGAAGAAAAAGGTGATCTTGCAGGGCAGGGTGCCATGCACGTCAATCCAGGCGCGGCAGGCTTCGACAAAGGTCATCAACTGTCCCTTGTCATCGGCAGAGCCACGCCCGCGCAACACGCGGCCCTTGTCGGTGTCCTCGATCTGCGGGTCGAACGGATCATTGTCCCACAGATCAAGAGGGTCGACGGGCTGTACGTCATAATGTCCATAGAACAGCAGATGCGGACCGGGGCCGTCGATATGGCCGACCACCATCGGATGACCGGGGGTCGGTCGCTTTTCGGCACTGATCCCCATCGACTGCAGGTCTGCGACCAACCAGTCTGCGGCCCGGTCACAGTCATCCTTGAACGCGGGGTCGGTGGAGATGGACGGGATGCGCAACAGCCCCTTGAGCCGCTCGAGGCTGTCCGGCAATGAGGAATCAATGCGAGCAAGGACGGGATCGACAGACATACCTATATTCCTTTTTTGGTGTTCCGGCGGACCCTATCACCGCACCTGTTCCTGTCCAGAGCCGCAAGAAAAGTGCCATTCAGGCGAATGGTGCAGGAAAAATGCAGATTTTTTGGGAAAACGTCGTGCCGGGGCACGGTGATTGACTCAGATCAAGGCTGCGACCGTTGGTCGTTCCTTATGCACATTGTCATAGAGAGATGCGATCTATATCCATTCTAAAACGTGAATGCGACGTGGTGCGGCGTAAACGCTGTCCTAAGATCGCAGACTGAAGGAGACGCCGGTGCACTACGCAGACAAACTCGACGAAGCCCTCGACCGCTTGCATGCAGAGGGCCGCTACCGGACGTTTATCGACATCGAGCGTCAGAAAGGCCAGTTCCCGCACGCAGTCTGGCGCAAGCCGGATGGCACCGAGCAGGACATCACCGTCTGGTGCGGCAACGATTATCTGGGCATGGGTCAGCACCCGGCCGTTCTGGCTGCAATGCACGAGGCGCTAGACGCAACCGGCGCCGGGTCGGGTGGCACGCGCAACATCTCCGGCACGACCGTTTATCACAAGCGGCTGGAAGCCGAGCTTGCCGACCTGCATCAGAAAGAAGCGGCTCTGCTCTTTACATCGGCTTACATCGCAAATGATGCAACGCTGTCGACGCTGCCGAAACTGTTTCCGGGCCTGATCATTTATTCCGATGCACTGAACCATGCGTCGATGATCGAGGGCGTGCGTCGCAACGGCGGCGCGAAGCGGATTTTCCGGCATAATGACGTCGCGCATCTGCGCGAGCTTCTCGAGGCCGACGATCCCGCTGCGCCGAAGCTGATCGCGTTCGAGTCGATTTATTCGATGGATGGCGACTTCGGCCCGATCGAAGCGATCTGTGACCTCGCCGACGAATTCGGCGCGCTGACCTATATCGACGAAGTGCATGCGGTGGGCATGTACGGACCGCGCGGCGCAGGTGTGGCCGAGCGCGATGGCCTGATGGACCGTATCGACATCATCAACGGCACCTTGGCCAAGGCCTATGGCGTGATGGGGGGCTACATCACCTCTTCGGCAAAAATGTGTGACGCAATAAGGTCTTACGCGCCGGGCTTCATCTTCACGACATCCCTGCCTCCGGCTGTTGCAGCAGGTGCGGCGGCATCTGTCGCGCATCTCAAGACAGACCAGAGCCTGCGCGATCAGCACCAGTTGCAGGCGCGCATCCTGAAAATGCGTCTCAAGGGGCTGGGCCTGCCGATCGTGGATCACGGCAGCCACATCATCCCGGTGATCGTGGGCGACCCCGTCCACACCAAGCAGATGTCGGACATGATGCTGGACCGGTTCGGCATTTACGTTCAGCCGATCAATTACCCCACGGTTCCCCGCGGGACCGAGCGGTTGCGCTTCACGCCGTCGCCCGTACACGGACCGCAAGAGATTGATAAGTTGGTACAAGCAATGGACGAACTTTGGGCGCATTGTGCGCTGAATCGCGCCGAACTTAGCGCCTGATACGCGGAATCAGTGCACATAACCTTGTCGTATGGTATCTAAAGAGTAATAAAACGCGCGACTCGACTCAGCTGGTACGCGCGACGCAGGCAGCGTGTAGACGGTTGGTACGGCAAGGGGCAGCGAGTATGATTGGGCGGAAATCCCCAAAGGTTTCGCAGGATACGACCGAGGAAAGACCACGCGGGTTCGATGATTTCGAACTCCGACTCGGCGACGTCATGCGCGGGGAACGCGCCACTCTGGGCAAGTCTTTGCTGGATGTTCAGCGCGAACTGCGCATCAAGGCCAGCTATATTGCCGCCATAGAAAATTGCGATCCGACGGCGTTCGACACGCCGGGTTTCATCGCGGGATACGTCCGGTCCTATGCGCGGTATCTGGGGATGGATCCGGATGACACCTATGCGGTGTTCTGTGCCGAAAGCGGGTTCGAGACCGCGCATGGCATGTCGGATGCCGCGTCCTCGCGCAAAAAGTCCGACGCATCGCCGATCCTGAGCACAGGGGCAGCACGCGACCCGTTTTCGCAACCTGCGCTTCCATTTGCGCCTCGGGCCGATTCCTTCCTGTCCCGCATCGAACCCGGAGCGATCGGATCTACTTTGGTACTTGTGATGCTGCTCGGCGGTCTCGGCTACGGGGGCTATGCCGTCCTTCAGGAGGTACAGCGCGTTCAGCTTGCGCCGGTGGATCAGACGCCGGTCGTTCTCAGTGATCTTGATCCTCTGCAGACTGCAACGTCCATCGATGAAGACACTGTTGCGTCGACTTCCGTGGGCTCTGCGGTCGGCGTGTTCACGCCCCCTGCCACGGTCGAAGCGTTTGACCGTCTTTACCGTCCGCAGGCGCTCGATGTGCCGGTCCTTGTGGCGCGGGATGCGCCGATCTCGACCCTTGATCCGAACAGCGTTGGTGCATTCGCCCAGGCTGCACGGCAGAATCTTCCGAATGTCGATCTCGAACCCGCGACCTTCCGCGCAAATGCTGGCGATGTCGTTCCTCAGGATGGTGTGACACTGATCGCTGTGCGTCCGGCATGGGTCCGTGTACGCGGCGATGACCGGTCGGTGATCTTTGAAAACGTCATGGCGGCCGGTGACACGTGGACAGTGCCTGCGTCCGAGGCAGATGCGCTGCTGAATGTCGGCGAAAGCGGTTCCATTTATGTCTCGGTCAATGGCCGGACAGTCGGTCCGGTCGGACCGTCGGGCACGGTCACCTCTGACCTGTCTCTGGACGGGCCAACCCTTGCCGCGGTGCTTGAACCTGCAGACCTGCAGGCGGATCAGGACCTGTCGCGCGTGCTTGCCGATCTTGGGCGCCCTGCGGATCAACCGACCATCGGACAGCCGAAAATCCTTGAAGACAGCGCGCCCGGCGTAACCCTTGTCGCTGTGCGTCCTGCATGGATTCGCGTGCGCGCTTCGGATGGCACCGTCATCTACGAAACCATCATGAACGCGGGTGACACCTACGAGGTGCCGATGACCGAGGAACCGCCGACGCTGCGCGTGGGTGAATCGGGCGCGATCTATTTCGCGATGAACGGCCAGACCTATGGCCCCGCCGGTGCGCGGGGATCGGTGACATCGAACCTGGCCCTGTCGGTTGACGCCCTGTCGCAGAAATACACGGTCGCCTCCATCGAGGCCGACAGCGATCTCGCGCGTGTGGTGGCGGAACTCGCCATCGAACAACCGTCCGAGTAAGCCCCACATTTCTCATGGCGTCCGCTTGCGGGCCGCGTTTCGCGGGCCTAGCTATATCCATAAAGAGACTGTACAGTTTACCTGACACTTTCCGCGACAGGAGGGCTTCATGAGCCTCAATCACATTCGCCCGTGGCGCAATATCTACCGCCGCAAATCACGCCAGATCATGGTGGGCAATGTGCCAGTCGGCGGCGACGCACCGATTTCGGTGCAAACCATGACCAACACGCTCACACCGGATGTCAAAGCCACGGTCGCGCAGGTTCAGGCGGCAGCGGATGCCGGGGCGGACATCGTCCGGATTTCGATCCCGGATGAAGACAGCTCTCGGGCGCTTAGGGAAATCGTGCGTGAAAGCCCGGTGCCCATCGTGGCGGACATTCACTTTCACTATAAGCGCGGCATTGAAGCCGCCGAGGCAGGCGCCGCCTGCCTGCGGATCAACCCGGGCAATATCGGCTCGCCCGAACGGGTGAAGGAGGTCATCAAGGCCGCGCGGGATCACAACTGTTCGATCCGCATCGGCGTGAACGCCGGATCGCTGGAAAAGCACCTGCTCGAGAAATATGGCGAACCATGCCCCGACGCGATGGTGGAATCCGGTCTGGACCACATCAAGATCCTGCAGGACAACGATTTTCACGAGTTCAAGATCAGTTGCAAGGCGTCCGATGTCTTCATGGCAGCCGCCGCCTATCAGCAACTGGCCGAAGCCACCGACGCCCCCATTCACCTTGGCATCACCGAGGCCGGTGGCCTGATGTCGGGCACGATCAAGTCGGCCATCGGTCTGGGCAACCTGCTATGGATGGGCATCGGCGACACGATCCGCGTGTCCCTGTCCGCCGATCCGGTGGAAGAGGTGAAGGTCGGGTATGAGATCCTCAAATCCCTCGGCCTGCGCCATCGCGGCGTGAACATCATTTCCTGCCCAAGCTGTGCGCGGCAAGGGTTCGATGTGATCAAGACGGTCGAGACGCTGGAAAAGCGGTTGGAGCACATCAAGACGCCGATGAGCCTGTCTATCATCGGCTGCGTGGTCAACGGTCCGGGCGAGGCGTTGATGACGGATGTCGGATTCACTGGCGGTGGCAATGGGGCGGGTATGGTCTATCTGGCCGGTAAGCAGAGCCACAAGATGTCGAATGATCAGATGATCGACCACATCGTCGAAGAGGTTGAGAAGAAGGCAGCCGCTTTGGAAGCTGCGACCGCGCAGGAAGCTGCGGAATAAGACAAGCCGCCGCAAAGCGGCTTGCCTTCAGTCGTGAAAATCACCGGGCCTCGGCCACGATCTCCTGCATCGCGTCGAGCGGCACGTATCCCCGGATCAACTGATCCCCCATCACGAAGGACGGAGTCCCGTTGATCTGCAACGCCTGTGCAAGCGCGCGGGTCTCGGCCAGTTGGCGGGTGATGTCTTCGCTGTCCATTGCCGCGATCACCGCATCGGCGTCCAGTCCCAGCGTATCGGCCAGACGGCGCAGAACCGTGTCGTCCAGGTCGCCGTTCAGCGCGATCAGCGCCTCCTTGGCGGCCTCGTAGGCCTCATCGCCTGCGACTTCGCGTGCGGCCAGCGCGAAACGCGACGACAGCACCGAGTTTTCCCCCAGGATCGGAAACTCCTTGGCGATGTAGCGGATGTTGCCATCCAGTTCGAGCAATTGCGCCACTTCCGGATGCGCCCGACGGCAAAAGCCGCAGCGGTAGTCGAAGAATTCCACGATGGTCACATCGCCTTCGGGATTACCGCCCACCCAGGAATAGCCGTCATTGAAGATCGCATCGGCATTGTCGGCGATCAGAGCGATGTCGCCCTGTGCCTGCTCCGCAGCCTGCCGCTCTTCGAGAACCTGCACCGCTTCCATGATCACCTGCGGGTTTTCCAGCAGGTAGGCCCGCACCTGTGCCCCGAAGGCGGCGCGGTCTTCATCGGACATGTTGTTCAGGTCAAGGTCGGCGGCCTGAACGCCGGTGGCCATCAAAAGGGCTGCGAACGAGGTGGCGAGGCGGGGTGTCTTCATGGGGTTTCTCCAGTCATCGGGCTTAGCGCTGTCCGGCGCGTTGGGCTGCACTTAGCACATCCTGTGCGCGTTGCCATGGGCCGGATCCGCGCGCCAGTGCGCCTTCGGCCCGGGTGGCGTGAATGGCCGCATCCTTGAAGCGGCCCTGCACCGCATAGCGTTCTGCGGTCAACAGCGATGCCATCGCGTTCTGCCCGGTCTGGGCATAGGCGGTGGCAAGGTCCCGCATGATGCGGGTGTCGCTGAAATCGCGGCCACGGGCGGCTTCAAGGGATTTCAATGCCTCGCGGGGGTTGCCCGCGGCAAGCTGTGCGCGCCCCAATCCCCCAAGGATCAGAGGTTCGCGCGGTGCCAGCCGCGCCGCAGCCGAATACACCTTGACCGCATCCGAGGCGCGGCGGGACTCAAGCAGGATCTGGCCCTTGAGATCACGCAGGAAGGGATCGTTGGGACGGGCCGTGATGGCGGCGTCGATATTGCTCAGCGCGCGTCCCAGATCGCTTTGCCGGTGATAGGCCACGGCCCTGCGCATCTGCGCAATATCGGGCGTCAGACTGTCATCTGCGCGGCGCAGCGTCCAGCTTGGTGCTCGGGTGAAGGCGGTCAGTTTGCCCTTGGCGCGGGCGAACCAGTAATCGCCGGCCGGATCGGGTGCCGTGCGCGCAGACGCCCCGGCGACCAATCCCTGCAAGGCGCGCAGGCGGTCGCGGGAGAGTGGGTGCGTGCGCATGTAGGGGTCCTGACGGCTTTCGGCCAGCGCGTCCTGACCGCGAAACAGCTCCTGCACTTCGATGGCACCCTGCGGGTCGATCCCGGCCTGCACCAGATACCGGATCGAGCTGATGTCTGCCGAGGCCTCTTCGGCCCGCGTATGCGCCAGAAAGTTGCGCATCGCGGACGATTGCACGCCGATGCCAAGTCCAACCGCCGCCTGCCCATTGCCCGCTGCTGCGGCAGCGGCGGCAAGAACCATCCCCAGACCGGCGGCTGTCCGCGCGGTGCGCATGTTGCCCAGACGGCGTGCGATATGGCCATTGGCGATATGCGCGGCCTCATGCGCGATGACCGCCTGAATCTGCGCGGCACTGTCGAGCTTGGTCAGCAGGCCCGAATGGATGAAGATATGCTGCGTGTCCACGATGAACGCGTTGAGCGTGCTGTCGTCGATCACCAGAATCCGGACCTGCGACGGGCTGAGCCCGGCGGCACGCAGCACAGGGTCGCCCAGTTGTTTCAGCGCGTATTCGATGTCGGCATCGCGCAGCAGCGTGACGGCCCGCGCCGGAGCCGCCGCGATCAGCGACGTCAGGCACAGGAAGACCCCGATCACCCGTAAATGGCGCAGTGTTGCGTGAAACATTGACCTTGCCCTGTCTTCGCCCCTAGGTCTGCCGCGCACAGTGTAGGAAGAGAATGATGCGGAACTCAAGCCGTGGGGCGGTTGATCCCTTTATCGTGATGGATGTCATGGAAGCCGCGCGGCAGGCCGAAGAGGCCGGGCGGCACATCATCCATATGGAAGTGGGCCAACCGGGCACGCCCGCGCCTCTGCGGGCGCGGCAGGCGCTGGAACGCGCGATGAGCGACAATCCGCTCGGATACACCGTGGCGTTGGGGCTTCCGGCCCTGCGCCAGCGCATCGCGCAGCTTTATGGTGACTGGTACGATGTCGATCTTGATCCGTCCCGCGTGGTGGTGACACCCGGATCGTCGGGCGGTTTCATCCTTGCCTTTTCGGCGCTTTTCGATGCGGGCGATCGGATTGCCATCGGCGCTCCTGGGTATCCGTCTTATCGCCAGATCATGAAGTCCCTCGATCTGGTCCCGCTCGAAATAGAAACCCGCGCCGCCGCACGTTTTCAACTGGAGCCATCCGATCTTGAAGGTCTTGAGTATCAGGGCATGATGGTCGCTTCTCCGGCCAATCCGACCGGCACGATGCTGGACAAGGACGCGCTTGGGGCCCTGATCGGCGTGGCACAAGACAAGGGTGCCGCCTTTCTCTCGGACGAGATTTATCACGGCATCGAATACGACCGCAAAGCGGTCACCGCGCTTCAGATCAGCGATGATGTCTGCGTCATCAACTCGTTTTCCAAGTATTTCAGCATGACCGGATGGCGCATCGGCTGGCTTGTTCTGCCGCCGGACAATGTGCGTCAGGTCGAACGTCTGGCGCAGAACATGTTCATCTGCGCGCCCCATGCTGCGCAGGTGGCGGCGCTGGCCGCCATGGACGCGGGCGACGAACTCGAGGCCAATATGGCGGTCTATCGCGAAAACCGCCGCCTGATGATCGACGGCCTGCCCAAAGCGGGATTTGACCGGATCGCGCCGCCCGATGGGGCGTTTTACGTCTATGCGGACATCTCGCATCTGACCGAAGACAGCCGTGCCTTTGCCCGCGCCATCCTCGACGAGGCAGGTGTCGCCGTCACTCCGGGGCTGGATTTCGACCCTCAGAGAGGGGCAGGAACGCTACGCTTTTCCTATGCCCGCGCCACGGCGGACATTCTCGAAGGGCTCGACCGGCTTGGGCGCTTCATGCGGGCGCGGGGCCATATCGACTGACAGCATCGGCACTGTCCCCCAGGGTGCGAATCCGCTAAAGTTCTGACCAAGGCCCGAACAGAGGCCAAGGTGAGTGAATGAGCGGTGTCCTGAAACGTCTTGTTGCGTGTCTGCTGTCCGTTGTGCTGGTGACCCCGGTCTCAGCACAAGACCTTGGTGCGTTGGCCCGGTTCGAAGGTGGGACGGTCCGGGACCGCTGGGGCGGAGCCGAAGTGCAACTTGAGCTCAGCCAGGGCGTGCCATGGCGGCTTTTCACCCTCAGCGCACCGAACCGGCTGGTGATGGATTTCCGCGAGGTCCAATGGGGGGATGTCGATCCCGACAGCCTTGACGCATCTGATCGCATCAGCGGCTTGCGTGTCGGATCTTACAGACCGGGGTGGTCCCGTCTCGTCGCCGATCTTGCGGAACCGATGGTTGTCGACTCTGCCGAACTTGTGACCGGTGCGTCCGATGGCGGCGCGACCTTGCGCGTGCGGCTGGAGCGCACCGATCAGACCCGGTTCGACAGCATGGCGGGTGCGCCGCGGGACCCGAGGTGGGACTTGCCCGCACCTGCCGTTGTCGATGTAATGCCGCCGCGTGATCCGAACCGGATCAGAATCGTGCTCGACCCCGGCCATGGCGGGATCGACCCCGGCGCGGAACGCGAGGGAATCAGCGAAGCCAACCTGATGCTGACCTTTGCCCGTGAACTGCAGGAGGTGTTGCGCCGGGCAGGGGACTTTGATGTCATCCTGACGCGCGACGGCGATTATTTCGTGTCGCTCGAGGCGCGCGTGGCCATCGCGCATGAGGCGGGCGCAGACCTGTTCCTGTCGCTGCATGCCGATGCACTCGCCGAAGGCGAGGCGCGGGGGGCTGCGGTCTATATTCTGTCGGACGAGGCGTCAGACGCTGCCTCGGCGGCATTGGCCGAACGTCACAACCGGGATGATCTGCTGGCCGGGATCGACCTCAGCCAGTCCGACGACCGGATCGCAAACGTCCTGATGAGCCTTGCCCGCCTCGACAATGCACCGCGCAGCGAAGCCCTGGCAGGGCATATCCTTGACGGGATCAGGAATGCCGTGGGCCGGGTACACAAGCGCCCGCTGCGCAAGGCCGGTTTCTCGGTCCTCAAGGCGGCGGATACCCCCTCGGTCCTGCTCGAGGTGGGGTTTCTGTCGACGCAGGAAGACCTCAGGAATCTGAGCGATCCGATCTGGCGTCAGGGTATGGCGGCAGGTATCCGCGACGGCATCCTTGCGTGGTGGGCCGAAGACCGGGCACTTGCACCGCTGAGGCGGAACTGACTGCACCCTGTGACCCTGCGTCATAGGCAACCGACTGCCGGTACGAACGGCAATGTGTTTTGACCAACCGCCCCATATTCGGTAGGGGTACGGAACTGAAACAGAGGCACACCGTGACCCGATTGATCCTGTCATTCTTCGGAGCCATCTTCACCCTTGTCACCATGGGAATGATGATGGTGGCCCTTGGTGTGGGTGGCATCTTCTGGATGTATGGCCGCGATCTGCCCAGCCACGAGAGCCTTGCGCAGTACACGCCGCCGACAATCAGCCGCATCTATTCGCGCGAAGGCCGGATCATCGACGAATTCGCGCAGGAACGCCGCCTGTTCACACCGGCGAACGAGATCCCCGATCTGGTCAAGCAGGCGTTCATTTCGGCGGAAGACAAGAACTTCTACACGCATCAGGGATATGACCTGCGCGGCATCGCAGCAGCCGCCGTTGACGCCGTGGCGTCCGGCGGTCGCGATGTGCGCGGCGCGTCCACCATCACCCAGCAGGTGATGAAGAACTTTCTGCTGTCGGGGGATCGTCGGGTCGAGCGCAAGATCAAGGAAATCATCCTGGCTTCCCGGATCGAAGAGACGCTGAGCAAGGAAAAGATCCTCGAACTCTACATGAACGAGATTTTCCTCGGGCAGAATTCCTACGGCGTCACGGCCGCCGCGCAGACCTATTTCAACAAGTCACTTGTCGAACTGGCCCCGCATGAGGCCGCCACATTGGCCTCGATGCCCAAAGCGCCTTCGGAATTCCATCCCGTACGCCGCAAGGACAGGCTGCTGGCACGGCGCAATTTCGTTCTGAAAGAGATGTACGAGAACGGCTATCTTGACCGGGCGACCTACGAGTCCGAGGTCGCGATGCCGTTGCGGTCGGTTCAGAATGGCGATTATGAACCGTTCCGCGATGCCCTGCCGCCGCGCAACTACTTCACAGATGAAATCCGCCGCCAGTTGAGCGAGGATTTCGGCGAAGGCGAATTCTTCTCAGGAGGCTTCAGTGTCCGGGCCACGCTTGACCCGGACTTGCAGGTCGAAGCCGAAGATGCGCTGCAGCGCGCGCTGGAAAGCTACGACCGGTCCCAAGGTGTCTGGCGCGGCACTGGGCTGACGATCCCGGCGGATCAATTGACCAGCACCGACGCATGGCGCGAGGCTCTGTCCGCAGTCAGCATCGCCCGCGACATCCGGCTGGAGAACCCGTGGTATCCCGCCGTCGTTCTCGAGGTCGGCACCAATGACGCACGGATCGGGATCGAGGGTGTTCCGGATGATGAGGACGGTCACTGGATTCCGGCCAATGACGTGCAATGGGCGCGCAAGCGCAACCCGGATGGATCGCTGGGACGAAAGGGTCAGGTTGCGGGTGACCTGCTAGAGGTGGGTGACGTGGTGCATGTCCGGCGTATGACCTCGGACAGCGATGGCAGCTTTATCCGCTGGACCTTGCGGCAGGTGCCGGAAGTGCAGGGCGCGTTCATGGCGATGGACGTCAACACCGGTCGTGTGATCGCGATGCAGGGCGGCTTCAGCTACCAGCATTCGGTGTTCAACCGTGCGACCCAGGCGCAGCGGCAGCCGGGCTCCAGCTTCAAACCCTTTGTCTTTGCCGCCGCGCTGGACAGTGGCTATTCGCCCGCGACCATCGTGGTCGACGCCCCGATCGAGATCAACACGCCCCAAGGCATCTGGCGGCCGCAGAACGCGTCCAACAAGTTCTACGGCCCCACACCCCTGCGCACGGGGATCGAACAGTCGCGGAACCTGATGACCATCCGTTTGGCCCAGGAGGTCGGGATGGACGTGGTTGCGAGCTATGCCGAGAAGTTCGGTGTCTACGATGACATGGGGCGTGTTCTGGCCAATTCTCTCGGCGCGGATGAAACCACGCTTTACAAGATGGTGGCGGCCTATGCGATGTTCGCCAATGGCGGCGAACGGGTCGAGCCGACGTTGGTGGACCGGGTGCAGGATCGCTACGGCAACACCGTCTACCGTCATGATCAACGCGTTTGCCAGGATTGTACGCTGGCCAGTCTGCAGCCAGGACGTGGGCCGACCGTGACCAGCGACCGGGAGCGCGTGATGAACGCGGTCACCGCCTATCAGTTGACTTCGATGATGGAAGGCGTTGTCGAGCGCGGAACCGCGCGCAGCACCGTGAACCTTCCGGTGCCGACAGCCGGGAAAACCGGCACGACGAACGATGCCAAGGATGTCTGGTTCGTGGGCTTCACGTCGAACATCGTGGCTGGTTGCTACATCGGCTATGACCAACCGCGCAGCCTTGGCCGTGGGGCGTCGGGCGGCGGCATGTGTGGCCCGGTGTTCAACTCCTTCATGATGAAGGCGGTCGAGAAATACGGCGGCAGCGCGTTCCGGCCACCGGAAAGCTGCCAGTTCATCAAGATCGACCGCAACACCGGCGCGCGCCTCTCGGACAGCGCAAGCGGTGACAACGTGGTGGCGGAGTGTTTCCGCGAAGGCGAAGAGCCGATCTTCGGCATCCAGTTCGATGGTGGCTTTGCCATGGGATCGAATTTCGAGCTTTATAACTCGAGCGGTCAGCCCAGCAAACAGGTCACCACATCCAGTGGCGGGACCGCCATCGTCGGTCCGAAAGCGTCGTTCGGAACACTCAGCTCGGGTGGACTCTACTGACCCAACCGTCTCAACCGCATCGGTCGCGCTGCCTTGAAGGGGCGGCGTGGCTGGTCTATCACCAAGTCTGACCAAGGCCCGAGCATACAGGATCGCCAATGCGCGCTGAAATCCAGAACACCGTTGAACAGATTGAAAAATCCCTCAAGCTGCTGGCCCAGCGTTTGAACTGGGAAACGGCCCATCACCGGCTCGAGGAATTCAACGCGCGTGTCGAGGATCCGAACCTTTGGGACAATCCCGAGGCGGCGCAGAAACTGATGCGTGAACGGCAGATGCTGGTCGACGCAATCGAAACCTACAGCTCGATCAAGCAGGATCTCAGCGACAATGTCGAAATGATCGAACTGGGCGAAATGGAAGGGGACAAGGAAGTTGTCACCGATGCCGAAAACGCCCTAAAGGCCCTCGCCGACAAAGCCTCGAAGAAAGAGCTCGAAGCGCTGCTGGATGGCGAAGCAGACGGAAACGACACCTTCCTTGAAATCAACTCGGGGGCGGGCGGGACCGAAAGCTGCGACTGGGCCAACATGCTGGCGCGGATGTATGTCCGCTGGGCCGAACAGCATGGCTACGAGGTCGAACTGCAATCCGAACAGCCGGGTGAAGAGGCGGGCATCAAATCCGCCGCCTACAAGATTTCTGGCCCCAATGCCTATGGCTGGCTGAAATCGGAATCCGGCGTGCATCGGCTGGTGCGGATTTCACCCTTCGACAGCGCCGCCAAGCGCCACACCTCGTTCTGTTCGGTCTGGGTCTATCCCGTGGTGGACGACAATATCGAGATCGAGGTGAACCCGTCCGACATCCGTATCGACACCTACCGGTCGTCCGGGGCAGGGGGTCAGCACGTCAACACCACCGACTCGGCGGTGCGGATCACGCACATGCCCACCGGGATCGTTGTCACAAGCTCGGAGAAGTCCCAGCACCAGAACCGCGACATCGCCATGAAGGCGCTGAAATCGCGGCTTTACCAGATGGAGCTGGACCGCCGGAACGAGGCGATCAACGCCGCACACGAGGCCAAGGGCGACGCCGGTTGGGGCAACCAGATCCGGTCCTACGTTCTGCAGCCCTATCAGATGGTCAAGGACCTGCGCACCGGGCATGAAACCTCGGACACCAAAGGTGTGCTGGACGGTGATCTCGACCCGTTCATGGCGGCCACACTGGCGATGAACGTGTCCGGCAAATCCCGCGCCGACGCGCGCGCCGACTGACGCAAACCCGAAGGTCAGGGGCGATGTTCCGTGGACGGAACATCGGCGATGCGTCGACGCATCGCCCCCCTTCCTTCGCAAGTCCCCTGTTGCCAAACCCGTGATCACCGGCTTTCATGCGAGAGTGTGAACGTCATGCAGGGGAGGAGTGCATGAGGGAAACCCCCGAACTTGGTGTGCCAAGGCTCGATCCGGTGTCCGTGGACATATTGCGCACCGCGCTACGACGTGGATGGAAAGACCTTGCGCGCGCGCCGGGCTATGCTTTGTTCTTCGCCGGGTTCTATGTTCTGGCAGGCTGGGCGATCTCGTGGATCACGATCTGGACGGGAACGACCTTTTGGCTGGTTCTCGCGGCCATCGGATTTCCTCTGATCGGTCCGTTTGCGGCGGTCGGATTCTACGAAGTCAGCCGCAGGCTCGAACGAGGCGATCCTCTGGTTGCCTCTGACATCCTGAGCGTAGTGGTTCAGCAGTCCCGCAGGCAGTTGCCGTCGATCTGCGCCATCATCATCATGGTCTTCCTTTTCTGGTTCTTCATCGCACATATGATCTTTGCCCTGTTTCTCGGGCTCAGCACGATGACGAATGTCTCGACCTCACTGGATGTCTACCTGTCGCCCAACGGGCTGATGATGCTGACCGTGGGCAGCATTGTCGGTGCGCTGTTTGCCATTCTGCTGTTCAACATCACGGTGATCTCCTTGCCGCTTCTTCTTGACCGCGAGGTGGATTTCGTCACGGCGATGATCACGTCGTTCCAATATGTGATGGCGCAACCTGTGCTGATGCTGGGCTGGGGCGCGTTCATCGCAATCGTGACCTTCGTGGCACTCTTGCCTGGCTTTCTGGGTCTGTTGATTGCTCTGCCGCTTCTGGGACATGCGACATGGCATCTTTACGACCAAGTGCGCATGCCCCCCATGATGGCAGACCCAGCCTGAGCCAGAACGGGAAAAAGCCGTTTCACGCAATGTGCGATCTGCCGGATCGATGGCCGCCGACCCTGTCTGCGCTCTAGAAAAAGGGTTGACCGATCCGAAGTTGGGTCTGTTCGTAGGGCACAAGATCATTGGCCGAACAAAAGCCGGAACGGCGCGCCGCGCGTCGTGCCCGCGCGCCGTCATATCCGAGATATTCGTAGACCAATCTGGCCACACGCGCCCCGGTGCTGCTTTCCCGCACGGTGCGGACCGTATAGCCGACCCAGTAATTGTTTTCGAACGACGGCACCTGTGCCAGAAAGTTGAACGAGGTCGTGAGTGAATTGCGGCGACTGACCAAAGCGGCGACGCCGCCCTCTTCGGCCATCAGAAGTCCTCTGAATTCCCGGTTCTTTTGCCCGGCGGGCAAACCTTGCTGTGTCATCGCCGCTTTTGCTTCGAACCCCCGAAGAAAGGTTGCCCCATCCCGACGGTAGACGTAAATAAGTCCTTGAACGAATTGTGTCTCGTCCAGAAAGCTGCGACGAACAAAGCGGTAGAACCCAGCGGGAAAGAAAGTCTCCTGCAATTGTGTGACGCCACCAGACAGGAACTCTTCGATTTCCGGGTGGTTGAGTAATGAATTCTTGTTCAACCCCATTTTTGAGAGGGGCTCCAGAATGATCCGGGCATCCACTTTGAAGTATTGGCAAATGCGGAACAGCACGTCCGGCCGGGGAAAGCTTTCGCCGGAAAGGTACCGGTTGAATTGCGTGCGGTTTATTCCAAGGTCCCGACACAACGCCGAGATCGAGTCGGTCGATTTGGCCAGTTCACGCAGGTTCGCACCCAGCGTGTTGCGCAATTCGGCGGGACTTGGACGTGTCACGTAAACGGCTCTCAGTAGCTATGACAGAATTCAACGGTGGGTTCAGATTGCACAACCAGCAAAACGTGACTCGGACCAAACTGCGTACAGCATTGACGCGGGGTCCAAGTCTTGACGGAGACTTGCCCCACCTGATGCTAAACGGGGTCAACATTGACGCGAATTCGCGTCAGGGTCAATCTCTTCCGACACAAAATTTTCGCCAGCCGACGCACAGTTCAGGATGTCCTGACGCCGGAAAAATTAACACATTGGGCTTCTAAGATGGGGAACCTTACTATGAAACCGCAGAATATGTTCGGTGTTGTGCTGTGGTCGGACGCAGCCGCACGAAAGGCTGTGATCTGGTGCGAAGACCAAGGTGAGCTTGCATTCTACACACCGGGGGAAGGGAGCATCCATGATGCGCCGGTGCTCGACGCAGGGGATCTCATCAGTTTCGACATGATCGTCCAGCAGAATGTCCGAAAAGTCAGCAATCCGCAGATCCTGATGGCATCACACTCGCCGGACCTGCCTCAGAAACTGCGCGACGGTATGCCGGATACCGCAAAAGACCCGGTGCCTCTCAAGACCCGCAGCCCGGAGAAATCAGAGAAAGTCGTGTCTTTCTCAGAGTATTGCGGTGTCTCTGTCCGTGAAAAGGTGGCCTGTTCCGGCTGATCTGTGACAAAAGCGGCGTCGGGGATGTGTTCCCCGACGCAGCCGCTCGGGTCACACGCCGCGCGACAGCGCAGCGACCCCGGTGCGCGCGACCTCGACCAGCCCAAGCGGGCGCATGAGGTCGACAAAGGCATCGACCTTTTCCGGGGTCCCGGTGATCTGGAACACGAAGCTGTGCAGCGTGCTGTCCACGACCTGGGCCCGGAAGATGTCGGCAAGGCGCAGCGCCTCGACCCGCTTTTCGCCAGAGCCCTCGACCTTGATAAGAGCCAGTTCACGCTCGACCGAACCACCCTCGACCGTCAGATCATGCACTTCGTGGACCGGGACGATCCGGCCAAGCTGGGCCTTGATCTGTTCGATCACCTGCGGTGTGCCGGTGGTGACGATGGTGATCCGGCTGGTGTGCCCGGCATGATCCACCTCGGCCACGGTCAGGCTGTCGATGTTGTAGCCACGCCCGGAAAACAGGCCGATGACACGGGCCAGCACACCGGGTTCGTTCGCCACAAGCACCGCAAGCGTGTGGGTTTCCTGCACGTCGGAAAAGGTTGAACGCAGGTTGTAGGCGGAATGCTTGGTCGAGCCTTTTTTGATATTCAGCGGGGACATGATCTTCTTCTTTTTCCAAATATGCCGGGTGGGTGTGGGGGGCTGCCCCCCACGGATCGGACCGGTGGTGAGGCCGGCGCGATCGCTTACACCATGACTGCGCCCTTGGAGCCGATGGCATCCTTGGTGCTGGCTTCACCCAACAGCATCTTGTTGTGCGGCTCACCCGACGGGATCATCGGGAAGCAGTTTTCGTGTTTTTCGACCAAACAGTCAAAAATCACCGGACCGTCATAGTTCAGCATCTCCATGATCGCATCGTCCAGATCGGCGGGGTCCTTGCACAGGATGCCCTTGCAACCGAACGCCTCTGCCAGCTTCACGAAATCGGGCAGGGCTTCGGACCAGGAATGCGAATACCGCTCACCATGCAGCAGTTCCTGCCACTGGCGCACCATGCCGAGGCGTTCGTTGTTCAGGATGAACTGCTTCACGGGCAGGCGGTACTGCACCGCAGTGCTCATCTCCTGCATGTTCATCAACCACGACGCTTCGCCGGCCACGTTGATCACCAGCGCATCGGGATGCGCCACCTGCACACCGATCGATGCCGGGGTGCCATAGCCCATCGTGCCCAGACCACCCGAGGTCATCCAGCGGTTCGGGTCCTCGAACCCAAGATATTGCGCCGCCCACATCTGGTGCTGGCCCACCTCGGTGGTGATGTAGCGGTCACGGCCCTTGGTGAGCTGCTCAAGACGGTCCAGCGCATATTGCGGACGGATCGACTTTTCCGACGGCTTGTACTTCAGGCAATCGACCGCGCGCCATTGTTCGATCTGGTGCCACCACTTCTGCAGGCCTTCCTTGTTGACCTTGCGCCCGCGTGCTTTCCACACCTTGAGGATGTCCTCAAGAACATGACCGACATCGCCGATGATCGGCATGTCGACGCGGATCACCTTGTTGATCGAGCTGGGGTCGATGTCGATATGCGCCTTGCGCGATTTCGGGCTGAACGCATCCAGCCGCCCGGTGATCCGGTCGTCGAACCGCGCACCGACGTTGATCATGAGATCACATCCGTGCATCGCGAGGTTGGCCTCGTAAAGGCCGTGCATGCCAAGCATGCCGAGCCAGTTCTTGCCCGAGGCCGGATAACAACCCAGACCCATCAGGGTCGAGGTGATCGGAATGCCCGTCGCATCCACAAGTTCGCGCAGCAACTGGCTTGCGCCGGGGCCCGAATTGATCACACCGCCGCCGGTATAAAAGATAGGCCGTTCTGCGGTTTCCAGTGCTTCCACAAGCTGGGTGATCATCTCCATGTCACCCTTTAGCTGCGGCTGGTAGTGGCTGACCTTCGCCTTGGCCTTTTCCGTGTAGGTGCCGCTGGCGAACTGCACATCCTTCGGGATGTCGATCAGGACCGGACCGGGCCGGCCCGAGGTCGCCACGTGAAAGGCTTCGTGGATGATGCCCGAAAGCTGATCCGTGTCCTTCACCAGCCAGTTATGCTTTGTGCAGGGGCGCGTGATGCCAACCGTGTCCGCCTCTTGGAAGGCGTCCGAACCGATCATGAAGGTCGGCACCTGTCCGGTCAGAACGACAATCGGGATGCTGTCCATCAGCGCGTCCGTCAAACCGGTGACGGCGTTCGTGGCACCTGGACCGGATGTCACGAGAACCACACCCGGCTTGCCGGTGGCGCGGGCATAGCCTTCGGCCGCATGAACCGCGCCCTGTTCATGGCGCACAAGATAATGGCGAATGCCGTTCTGCTGAAAAATCTCGTCGTAAATCGGTAGCACAGCGCCACCGGGATACCCGAATACTGTGTCCACACCCTGATCCTTCAGGGCTTGAACCACCATTTTCGCTCCGGTCATTTGACGTGTCATCGCTTTGCTCCGTTTACAGACACTTCTGTTCGTTACGCGAAAAAAAACCCCCGATGTTCAGTCGGGGGCGCATGGGGTCTTGGTCTGGTTCCGTCACCGGCCCATGCGCGCTTTCTCTACAATGACTAGGACTCGTGCCATGTTGGCTCCTTTTCGCGTGGCCGGACCTTATGTTGACCCTCAGGGAGCGTCAACATCGAAAACCAAGAAAAAAGTACCTGAAGGCAAGAAAATTTTGCCATTTATTGCCGGAAGGGGCGCAAGTCTTGAAATTTTCCTAAATCCCACCCGCCGATGCTGCGCTTTTCTGCCGAGTCGTGACGCCAAGGGCGCAGGTGATGTGCGCATGCGCGCGGAGATGTGAATTGCAGGTGATCGGAAGGATGCCATAAGCTGAACCAATCAGTTCACATCAGTCGGAGCCGGAGGCGCATATGCTGGGAAAACGCAATCGTCGCGCAGGGGCCTTTTCGATCTGCCACGCGACCGTCCTTGCGGGCTTTATCGTTCTTGCGCAGGCGCTGAGTCTGGGGACGGCGGATCACCAAGTGCACCTGTCCGAAAGCGAAAGCGGACACCCATCCGTCCCCGCGCAGGTGTGTCTGCCGCAGGGTGGCGGGGCTGACGCCGTCGGGTCCTGTGCGGTTCTGATGAAAGCGACGCATAAGGGGGCTACGGCCATCGGCATCGTCGTCTGGAGCCACGGCACGCGGCTCTGAGCTCAGTCGCTAACGGGCAACCGCGTGGGGCGCTGGTGCGCTTTTTGCGCAAAAACCTCTGTAATTAAGCCGACCTGTTGTAGCTTCAAGGCCTGGTAGCGCTATCAGGCTCTGTTGGAAAAAACTGTGGGATTTCCGCAATTTCTGCCTAAAATTTATACGACTGTAAGCGCCGTTAATCATTTGCATTCAGTTTTTTTTCTGATTACCGTCCGTTCCACTAAATGATCCGCGCAAACAGCGGACTGGCTGTATTGTGCATCCAAAACTCAGGGGAGGTAATACATGGATCGTCGTTCATTCCTGCGGACGTCTACTGTAGGGGCGGGGGCTGCGGCTGCCACCACACTTGCGGCACCGGCTTATGCGCAGGGCAACCGCACATTGACCATGGTCACATCGGTTCCGGACGGCTTTGCCGTGTTCGACGATGCGGCCCAGCTTGCCATCGACTACATCACCGCGATGACCGATGGCCAAATCTCGTTCAACAAGATGCCCGCGGGTTCGCTGGTGGGCGCGTTCGAAGTGTTCGACGCCGTGTCCTCCGGTCAGGCAGACGTCTACCACTCGGCGGAATACTACTTCCTCAACCAGCACCCGGCATTCGCCTTCTTCACCTCCGTGCCCTTCGGCATGACGGCGCAGGAAATGGCGAACTGGTACTATCGTCGTGACGGTCAGGCGCTGCACGACGAACTGTCCTCGCTCTTCAACATCAAGCCGATCATGTGCGGCATGACAGCGATGCAGCCCGGCGGCTGGTTCAACAAGGAAATCACCTCGGCAGAAGATCTGCAGGGTCTGCGCTTCCGTATGCCGGGCCAGGGTGGTCAGGTTCTGGGTCGCCTCGGCGCCTCCGTGCAGAACATCCCCGGCGGCGAAATCTACCAGGCGCTTGCGTCCGGTCAGATCGACGGCGCGGAATGGATCGGGCCGTACGCGGACGAGCGCATGGGCTTCCAGGAAGTCACCAAGACCTACTACGCAGCCGGCTTCCACGAGCCGGGTTCGGCGCTCTGCCTCGGCTTCAACCTGGAAATCTGGGAAAGCCTGACAGACCAGCAGAAAGCGATCGTGAACGTGGCGGCTCAGGCGGCCCACGCGCAGAACACCGCGCTGTCGCTGGCCGAAAACGGTGCGGCACTCGCACGCCTGCAGGCCGCAGGTGTTCAGGTGCGTCAGTTCCCGGAAGACGTCTGGGATGCGTATGGTCGCGCGTCCGCCGAAGTGCGTGAAGAAAACATGGGCGATGAAATCTACGCGAAAGTGGCGGCAAGCTACTTTGCGTCGATGGAGGAATCGGCCGGTTGGTACGAAATCGCTGACGGCGAATACATGCGCCAGCGCAACCGTGTGAACGCAGGCTGATCCACGCTGCGTCTCAGCCCCGCCCGGACACCCTGTCAGGGCGGGGCTTTTCGCCGTTTCAATGACACGCATGATGCTCCGCGACCGGGGCAACAGAGGGGCAGGGTATGGTCGATTTCATCCTTTGGGTGCTTCAGAATATAGTGATGGCCCCATACAATCTTGTCATGGCGGTGTTCAATCCGGGCTCGTGGCTCAACTGGTCCGATCCGGCGTCCGTAATGCGCTTCATCTATTACGGCGCATCGGTCGAATTTTTCTTTGTCGTTTTCACGACCTTCCTGATCCTCACAGCCCTCGGCCTTCTGTGGAAGCGCGCCATCCTTTGGGGATGTGTGCGGGGCCTCGAGGCGATGGCGAACGGGGTTGGCCGGATCGCGGCATGGGCAGGTCTGCTCATGGTGATCCAGCAGGTCATGATCGTCTTCCTGCAGCGCATTTTCCGGGTCGCCGAGATCGAAATCGGGCCGCTTGGCACAGCCTTCGCTAAAGACCTGAGCTGGTGGGCGGAAGAGCTCAAGCTTTACAACGCAATGGTCGTTGCACTGTGTGTGACATACACGTTTGTGCAGGGCGGCCATGTCCGCGTCGACCTGTTCTATTCCAAGGTGAAATACGGCACCAAACGCATCATCGACATGTTCGGCTGCATGTTCTTCATGCTGCCCGCGATCACGATCACCTATCTTTACGCGTGGTTCTTCATGTGGCGGCACCTGATGACGCCAGCGGTCACCGCGACCAGCGATCTGGACCGGATGCTGATGCAGTCGCGGATTTTCCGTTGGAACGTGGAAACAATCGGCTTCAGCCCGAACGGCTTTGACGCGTATTTCCTGTTCAAGATCCTGATCGTCCTGTTCTGCGTGCTGACCTTCGTTCACGCGATGGCGTTCTTCTGGCGGTCGCTGCTGGAATTCATCGAAGGCGAAGAAAGCGAAGGCAAGTATCTTGATCGCGATGCCTTCGCCAGCGAAGCAGAAGAAATCGAGCACGCGATCCATTCCGGATCGACCTGAAAACATGACCAAGACACAAAAGACGATGCCTCAAATGGCACAGGGCGGGGGGGCCGCATAATATGCTTTTCGGTATGGACGGAGTCGAGGTTGGTATCCTCATCGTCTTCCTGACGCTTTTCGCCGGTATCATGACAGGCTTCCCGGTGGCCTTTGCCATCGCGGGTGCCGGCGTCATCTCCTTCGCGATCATCGCAGCCCTTGATTCCGCCGGGTTGCTGATCCACGAGGCCATCGACAAGGGATCGCCCGAATTCGCGGCCCTTGTTGCAGAAGGCATCGCCCGAGACGCCATATCCGTCTTCCGATACCCGGACTTGCCACGCATTGAAGAACCGGTGTTCCCCGGTGGCTGGGAACAGGCGATGGAGCGCAACATCTCCTTCATCGTGAACCGGATCAACGAACGTGTGATCGCAGGTCAGTCCATTGAGACGCTGCTGGCGGTTCTGATGTTCGTCATGATGGGCATCACGCTCGAACGCTCGCGGATCGCCGAAGACCTGCTGACCTCGATGGCGCGCGTGTTCGGCCCGCTGCCGGGCGGTCTGGCCGTGTCCATCGTGATCGTGGGTGCTTTCCTGGCAGCCTCGACCGGCATCGTGGGTGCTACGGTGGTGACCATGGGCCTGTTGGCCTTGCCGACGATGCTGCGCAACAACTATTCGCCAGAACTGGCCACCGGTGTGATTGCGGCGTCAGGCACGCTGGGTCAGATCATCCCGCCCTCCATCGTGATCGTTCTTCTGGGAACGCTGGTCGGGGACCTGTACGCGACCGGTCAGGAAACCCGCGCCGTTCTGGCGGGGTGTACCGACGCGCTGACCTTCCTCGGCGAACCGGCGGTGCTGTCGGTTGGCACGCTGTTCCAGGCGGCACTGCTGCCGGGCCTGTTCCTTGCTCTGCTTTACGGGCTTTATGCCTTCGGGTTTGCGCTGTTACGCCCCGCCAGCGCGCCACCCGTCCAGCTGGACGGCACAAGCGGCGAGGTCGTGACCCGCAACGAAGCCCTGACTTGGTACCTGGCAGCCCCGGTTGGTCTGATCCTCGCGGTTGTGATCGGCTTCAGCTCAGGTGTGATCGGCAGCCAGACCATCACGGTCTCCGATTATGCTGAACGCGCCGAGGGGCCGGGCCTGCGCACCAACGTGTCCGAGCAGTGTCAGGCGTCGATGATCGAACTGCACGGTCAAGAGGCGTGGGACGCCGCAGTTGCACAGCGTGCGGCCATGGAAGCCGCCAGTGTCACTGGTGAGGTGGTGGAACTGACCGAGGAAGAGCGTGCGGCTGCACTGATCGAAGCGCGCGAAAACGCAGCGCCTATCGGAGCGGGTGTAGCGACGGTCTTCACGTTGCTGGCCCTCGTGTTGATCCTCGCGCGCGGCGTGTCGCCATCGTCAAACCCGCTGCCTCTGATCGTCGGCGGGATTGGCGTTGTGCTGGCCTTCCTGTTCGACGTAGCGTTCATTTCGCTGCTGACCGGGGCAGGGGCCACGTTCCTGATCCTTGCGGTCCCGATGGCACTGACGATGTACGGTGTCTGGATCGCGATGGGGCGTCTGGCGCAGAACGAACTTCTGCGCGTGGTCTTCCCGCCCCTGATCCTGATCGTGGCGGTGCTCGGGTCGATCCTTGGCGGTATCACCAACCCGACCCCGGCTGCGGCTCTGGGGGCGGCAGGTGCCATCATGCTGGCCGCGTATCGCAAGCTCAAGGAAGAGCAGGGCGCGGCCAAGATCGTCATCTGGGCGTCTTTGGCTCTGGTGATCATGATCCTGCTCGGGGTGAATTTCGACCTCCGCATCTCGCGCGAGACAGTGCCGTTCGAAGACTGGGTGGCCTATGTGCTGGCCCAGATTGCCTATCACTTCGCCTTCTTCGGCCTTCTCTACAGTTGCTGGGTGCTGTTCCGCACCAACATCCTTGGTCCGGTTGTGCGCGAGACGGCGAAAGTCACGTCAATGGTGTTCACCATTCTCATCGGCTCGCAGCTTCTGAACCTCGTGCTGATCTCCTTCGGTGGTGAGCATTACATCCAGCAATTCCTGCGGTCCTTCGACAATGAAACCGTCGTGTTCCTTGTCGTGATGCTGATCCTGTTCGTTCTGGGCTTCGTGCTCGACTTCCTCGAGATCATCTACATCGTCGTGCCCATCGTCGGCCCGGTGATTTACGGGGGGACGCTGGATCCGGCCTGGGTGACGATCATGATCGCCATCAACCTGCAAACGTCCTTCCTGACGCCACCGTTCGGCTTTGCCCTGTTCTACCTGCGCGGGGTCGCGCCGAAAGAGGTCACGACCGGCCACATTTATCGCGGTGTGATGCCCTTCGTCGCCATTCAGGTTCTGGGTCTTGCCTTGCTCTGGTTGTTCCCCGGGATCGTGACGATCCTGCCGGACCTCATACAGAACTGATCCGCACAGCTTTTGACGGAAAAGGCCGCTCACCCGAGCGGCCTTTTTCATGTGACGATCCGTACGGTATCGGTCGTCAATCTTTGGTTGAGTGAAACCCGGAATACAATGCGTGGCAGGGCGCGTTCAGCCGCGCAGATCGGGAAGCGAGATATTCGCAACCTGTTCCGCGATCGGATCTGTCGACAACGGATGGATGTCCGACGAATAGCTGTCGGGTTTGCGAAACGGCTCCCAGCCGCCGTGACGGTAAAGCTCCAGCCCCGAGAAGGCGGACTTGTACCCCATCTTGGCGCTGCCCGGTACCCAATAGCCCAGATAGACATACGGCAGACCCGCCTCGCGCGCGATCTCGACATGATCGAGGATCATATACGTCCCAAGGCTTTGCGCGGGAACAAACGGCGAATAAAACGAATAGACCATGCTCAACCCGTCATCGAGCACATCTGTCAGACACACCGCCTGCAGCTTTCTGAGGTTCGGGTCCGTGTACTCGATCACGCGCGACCGGATCGGCGTTTCCTCGACCATCGCGGCAAAGTCGAAGACATCCATATCCGCCATGCCCCCATCGGCGTGGCGGGCGTCCAGATAGGTGCGGAAAAGCTCGTACTGGTCCTCCGTTGCCCATGCGCTGCTGGCCTGTCTACGCAGATGCGCATTCCGCTTCAGCGTGCGCTTCTGGCTCCGCGATGGACGGAACGCCTCGACCGAGATGCGTGCCGACAGGCAGGCCGAACAATCCGAACAGGACGGACGGTAAAGCACGTTCTGCGACCGTCGGAAGCCCTGCTTGGACAAGCTGTTGTTCAGCTTGTCCGCCGCTTCACCCTGCAACGCCGTGAACAGCTTGCGCTCCATCCGGCCCGGCAGATACGGACAGGGTTGAGGCGCAGTGACATAGAACTGCGGCGCAAGTGGCAGCGAGTGACGCATCGAAGACTCTGTATCCAGTGTGCTCAGACCGTAGCCCAAGGTTTCCCGTCCGCCAACCCCCCAGAATCGGGGGATCAGCGTTCCAGGATCAGGCGACCATTGTTGATCTCCAACCGGGCAAACCGGTTGAGATAGTCCATGCCCAAAAGCGATTTCGACATCTCGCCCTCGTTCACGAAAGCGCGGACATCCCGGTCGTGAAACGGCCCGAGTGCCACATCGGCCAAACGCACAGGCGCTGTGCGCACAAGACCGTTGGCGGTCATCGCTTCCGAATAAAAGATCACGTCTTCCTCTTTCAGACCAACCCGCGCGGCGTCTTCGCGTGTCAGCACCATACTGGTTGCGCCGGTGTCGACGACAAACAGAACCGGCGCTTCGTTGATTTCAAGAGTCAGGTAATAATGGCCGTCCGGTCCACGCGGCACCTCGATGCGCCCGGCCTCGGACATCACCAGTTGCTGTGGCTGCACGGTTTGGCGGATGCCGCCCCACAGACCGACTGCTGCAATCACACCCAGAAAGATTAGTCCCCAGACAGCACCCTGCTGCAGTGTTTTGTTCAGGCTCTGTCGGTTCTGAACGACAAACCAGAACACCACCACGGCGCCAAGCAGCACCAGATACGCCAGATTGCCATAGTCCATCGCCGACATGTTCAACCCCCACCTTGCTCATTTCAAGATGTAGGTCGGCAAGTCCCGCTTGTGTAGGGTACGGCGCTACCCGCCCATCGCCAGCCCGAAGCCCCGGATGCCATCCAGCACGAATTGCACCGACAGCGCCGCCAGCAACATGCCCAACAGCCGCGTCACCACGACGATCCCCGTCTTGCCCAGCGCCCGCTCGATCAGCGGCGCACTCAGGAACAGCAGGAACACGATGATGAGCACCGCCACCATGACCCCAAGAACCGACGCCATACCCACCGCGTCATCGGTCTGACCGACCAGAAGGATGATCGACGCAATCGCACCGGGGCCGGCAATCAGCGGAATCGCAATGGGAAAAACCGACGGATCGGGCAGATCGTCCGCGTCCGCCTTGTCCTCGCGCCGCTTGGTGCGGCGTTCGAACAGCATGTCGAGCGCGGTCAGAAACAGCAGGATGCCGCCGGCAATCCGGAAGGCGGGCATCGAGATGCCGATGAAGCCCAGCACCTGTTCCCCCAGAAAGGCAAAAAGAAACAGCAACCCCGCCGCGATCACCGTGGCCCGTATGGCAATCGCCCGCCGCTGCGCCGCCGTCATCCCGGCGGTCAGCGCGATGAAGATCGGCGTCAGCCCGATCGGGTCGATCACCACGAAAAGCGTGACAAAGGCAGGGATGAGAAAAGCCGGATCCATACCCGACCGCTACAGCCGCCGCGGGCGCGTGGCAACCCTCAGGCGTTTTCTGCCGCGTCCAGCTTTTCCTGCGCCGCTTCCCACAGCGCCTCGGCCCGGCGTAGACCGTCCATGATTTCGGCGTATTTCTTGTTCCAGGTCTCAAGCTCGCCCTTGCGATTGGACTCGTAAAGCGTCGGATCGGCCAGTTTCTTGGCCAGCGTTTCCCGCATCTCCTCGATCTTTTCGACCCGCGCCTCGCATTTGCGCACTTCGGCCCGCAGCGCCAGCATCGTATCGCGGTCGGGCCGGGCCGGGCGGGTGGGTTTGGGCTTTTCCGCCTTCACCGGCTTGTCCGACGCCAGCAGCATGGCGCGGTAATCGTCCAGATCGTCCTCGTAGGGCGTGACGTGGCCGTCCTTCACCAGCCACAACCGATCCGCCACCATCGACAGAAGATGCATGTCGTGGCTCACCAGAATGACCGCGCCCGAATAGGCCGTCAACGCCTCGACCAGTGCCTCGCGGCTTTCGATGTCGAGGTGGTTGGTCGGTTCGTCGAGGATGAGCAGATGCGGCGCGTCCAGCGTGGCCAGCAGAAGCGACAACCGCGCTTTCTGCCCTCCAGACAGCTTGCCCACAACGGTGTCGGCCTGCGCCGCCATCAGGCCAAAGCCGGCCAGCCGCGCCCGGTGCCGCGTCGGCATTTCATCGGGGCGCGCCCGCCGCAGGTGATCGAGCGGCGTTTCGTCCACATGCAACTCGTCCACCTGATGCTGGGCAAAGAACCCGATCCGCAGCTTTGAAGACCGCGTGATCCGCCCCGCCATCAACGGCAGACGATCGGACAGCAGCTTGGCCAGCGTCGACTTGCCCTGACCGTTCTTGCCCAGAAGCGCGATCCGGTCGTCTTGGTCGATCCGAAGGTCGAGCTTGCGCAACACTTCCGTCTCGCCATAGCCGGTGACCCCGTTCTCCACCCGGATGATCGGCGGCGACAGCTCGTCGGGCTGCGGAAAGGTGAAGACCCGCTTGGCGATCTCCTCGGGGGCGGCGACCATATCCATCCGCTCGATCATCTTGAGCCGCGACTGCGCCTGCTTGGCCTTGCTCGCCTTGGCGCGGAACCGGTCGACAAAGCTCTGCAGATGCGCCACCCGCGCCTGCTGCTTCTTGGCCACCGCCGCTGCTTGGGCGCGCCGTTCCGCCCGCTGCCGGGCGAACTGGTCATAGGGGCCCTGATAGAAGGTCAGCCGCCGATCCTCCAGATGCAGGATCGCCCCCACCGCACGGTTGAGCAGCCCCCGGTCGTGGCTGATCACGATCACCGTATAGGGATATTTCGCCAGGTAGCTCTCCAGCCACAGCGCGCCTTCGAGGTCGAGATAGTTGGTCGGCTCATCGAGCAGCAGAAGGTCCGGCTGCGGGAACAGCACGCCTGCCAAAGCCACACGCATCCGCCAGCCGCCGGAAAAAGCAGAGCACGGCATGCGCTGTTCGTCGTCGTCAAAGCCCAATCCTTTGAGAATCGCCGCCGCCCGCGCCTCCGCCGACCACGCGTCGATATCGGCCAGCCGCGTCTGCACCTCGGCAATCCGCGCGCCATCGGTCGCCGTTTCGGCCTCGGCCATCAGCGCCGCCCGCTCCGTATCGGCAGCCAGCACCGTGTCGATCAATGACACCGACGATCCCGGCACCTCCTGGCTCACCCCGCCGATGCGCGCCCCGTGCGGCACCGAAATCGCACCACCCTCGAGCGCCAGCTCACCCCGGATCAGCCGGAACAGCGTCGTCTTGCCCGCACCATTGGGCCCGACCAGCCCAACCTTGTGCCCATCGGGAATGACGGCGCTCGCGCCCTCGAACAGGGGACGCCCGTCAACGGCGTAGGTGATGTCTTCGATCTTCAACATGGCACGCCCATATCAACGCCTGCGAAGACAGACCAGCGCCCATATCTTCTCTGGTTCAAAAATACTTCGGGAGTTTGAGGGCAGCGCCCTCAAATCCCTGCGCAGCAGGGATGAAGGCCCTTCCAAGGGCTTTCCAACGCCAAACCCCCATGCTAACGGGCGCAGCAATCGCAAACCAAAACCACGGAGTGACCAACATGGCCCTCGAACGCACCTTCTCGATCATCAAACCCGATGCCACCCGCCGCAACCTGACCGGCAAGATCAACGCCAAGTTCGAAGAGGCAGGCCTGCGCATCGTCGCGCAGAAGCGCATCCACCTGACCAAGGCACAGGCGGGCAAGTTCTACGCCGTGCATGCAGAGCGCCCCTTCTATGACGAACTCTGCGAATTCATGGCCTCCGCCCCGGTCGTCGTGCAGGTTCTCGAAGGCGAAAACGCCATCGCCAAGAACCGTGAAGTCATGGGCGCCACCAACCCTGCAGACGCCGCCCCCGGCACCATCCGCGCCGAATTCGCCGAATCCGTCGGTGAAAACTCGGTCCACGGCTCCGACGCTCCGGAAACTGCGGCGGAAGAAATCGCGTTCTTCTTCTCGGGCCTCGAACTGGTCGGCTAAGCCGCCATCTCAGATGGACTTACAGGTAGGCCGGGCATTTGCCCGGCTTGCTTTTTGCAGCAACCGATCACGCCGCCTTCGCCAACCCGGCGGCAAAATCGCACAAAATGCGCAGCGCCGCCTCGAAGCGGCTGTCCTCCAATGTCATCGCCACCCGGATATGTCCCGCCGCCGACTGGCCAAAGCTTTCCCCTGGCATGACAGCGATGTGATGCGCCTCAAGCAGCGCAAAGGCGAAATCTTCGCCACTCATCCCCGTCGCGCGCACATCCAGCATGACATACATCGCCCCCTGCGCCGGGATCATGCGCACGGCCTGATGACCCGCCAGCACCCGTTCGGCAATCGCGCGCCGCCGGCGGAACGGCTCGGCCACCTGCTCTTCCAGCGACGCGCCCGCCCTCAGGCCGAACAGCGCCGCGTCCTGAATGTAGCCGGGCACGCCATAGGTGGTGTTGGTCGCCAGATCGACGAGGCATGTGATCGCCTCTTCGGGCCCGACGATCCAGCCGATCCGGCTGCCCGTCATCGCATGGCTTTTCGACATGGACCCGATCACCAGCGTGCGCTCGGCCATGCCGGGCAGGGCGCGGGGGCTCAGATGCGCACCGTCCCAAACCTGCGTGTCATACACCTCGTCCGAGATCAGCCACATGTCCTGTGCCGTCACCACATCGGCGATGGCCTCCAGCGTCTCGCGCGGATAGACGGCGCCCGTCGGGTTGTTCGGCGTGTTGATCACCAACGACACCGCATCATGGCTCGCTGCCTCCAGCACATCGCGCTGCGGCAGAAACCCCTGCGAGGAACGTGTCAGCACGGCCCGAGGCACCGCCCCGACCGAGCGCAGCACGCCGGGATAGGTCGCGTAATAGGGATCGACGAACAGCGCCACATCGCCCGGCATGCAGACCGCCATATGCGCCGCGAACAGCCCGGCCTGTCCGCCGGGGGTGATCAGCACGTTCTCGCGGCGGGTCGGCACCCCCGACTGCGCCTCGATTCGTGCTGCAACTTCGTCGCGTAAGGCACTGATTCCCGGAACAATTGCATATCCTGTGTGCCCACCCACAGCACTCTTGTACATCGCCTTGAGGATCGATGGGTCGGTGCGGATGTCATGCTCGCCAATCGTCAGCTCGGTCACCGCGACACCCTCTGCGATCATCGCGCGGGCGCGGTAGAACACGTCCCAGCCGTCGGATCCGTCGCCGTTCAGAGTGGTGATGCGATGTGACAAGGCTGGCATGGTGGTCTCCGAATAAGTGTTCCCAACTCCTGCCAGAGCCTAACGCCCAAAGTCCAGATCGAACCGGCACGTCGCGCAATCCTCTTGACCGGCAAACCAGAACCCGTCTAACTGCGTCGCATGACCCGTATCGCAACACTCATTTGCTGCATTATCCGCTAATCCATCTGGCGGGCCGGTCTTCTATTCCCAACACGAGTTGAAGTTGCTACTCCCGCCGCGACCCCGGCCCGCGAGGAGCATCCATGACCATCTGGTTGACCAACACCGCCACCCGCAAGAAAGAGGAATTCACCCCTCTCGACCCAAAGAACGTGCGGATGTATGTCTGCGGGCCCACCGTCTATGACCGCGCCCATATCGGCAACGCCCGCCCTGTCATCGTGTTCGACGTGCTCTTCCGCCTGCTGCGCCATGTCTACGGGGTGGATCACGTGACTTACGTGCGCAACTTCACCGACGTGGACGACAAGATCAACGCCCGCGCCGCCGAATCCGGCCGCAGCATCGGTGACATCACCGCCGAGACAACCGCATGGTATCTCGAAGACATGGCCGCCATCGGCGCGCTTGAGCCGACGCATATGCCCCGCGCCACCGCCTATATCGCCGAGATGGTGGCGATGATCGAAGAGCTGATCGCGCGTGGCCATGCGTATGAGGCTGAAGGCCATGTGCTCTTCGCAGTCGACTCGTGGAAAGAGGGGTATGGCAAGCTGTCGGGCCGCTCTGTCGATGACATGATCGCGGGAGCGCGGGTCGAAGTCGCGCCCTACAAGCGCAACCCGATGGATTTCGTCATGTGGAAGCCGTCCTCGGACGATCTGCCCGGATGGGACAGCCCCTGGGGCCGGGGGCGACCCGGGTGGCATATCGAATGCTCTGCTATGGCCTTTGACCTGCTGGGGGATCAGTTCGACATTCACGGCGGCGGCAACGACCTGATGTTCCCGCACCACGAGAACGAGATCGCGCAGAGCAAATGCGCGGGCCACGGCTTTGCGCGCTACTGGCTGCACAACGAGATGCTGCAGGTCGAGGGAAAGAAGATGTCCAAGTCACTGGGCAATTTCTTCACCGTGCGGGATTTGCTGGATCAGGGCGTGCCGGGCGAGGTGATCCGGTTCGTGTTCCTGTCGACGCATTACCGCAAGCCGATGGATTGGACAGAGAAGAAGCGCGAGGAGGCCGAAGCGACGCTGCGCAAGTGGCGGGCGCTGACGCACGGCGTTGAACCGGGTGAGGTGCCGTTGGAGGTTGTTGAGGCGCTGTCCGATGATCTCAATACCGCCGGTGCGGTTTCGGTGTTGCACAAGCTCGCCGGTGAAGGCGATGCAGCCGGCCTGTTGGCTGGTGCGCAAATGGTCGGGCTTCTGACCGATGACCTTGGCGGCTGGGACACTGTAAGTGTCGATCTTTCCACTTACGCGGATCGTCTTGCTGCTCTGCGCGAAACCGCGATGCAGACCAAAGACTTCTCCGCTGTTGATGCGATGAAAACTGCGCTGACCGAGGCTGGTGTCGAAGTGCGTATGTCTAAGGCCGGCGTTGAATTGCTGCCGAAGCCTATTGAATCAATCAAAACGGTTTACGCTCGAGCGAACCAAACGCGAGATGACCTCGATGAAATGAACTACTGGCTAGATTTGGCTGAAAATATGCAAGCTGGGAAAATCGTCTGCCTTGAAAACCGAGATGACAAGCTCGCCGCAATAAAGAGGCAGTTTTTGTCATGACCAAAACCCGCCTGACCCTCTACGACACAACTCTCCGCGACGGGCAGCAGACGCAGGGCGTGCAGTTCTCGACCCCCGAGAAACACCGCATCGTCGAGGCGCTCGACGCGCTTGGCATCGACTATATCGAAGGTGGGTGGCCGGGGGCGAACCCGACCGACTCCGCGTTCTTCGACGAGGTCGGCCAGACGAAAGCAACCGTCACCGCTTTCGGCATGACCAAACGCGCGGGCCGCTCGGCCGAGAATGACGACGTTCTGGCGGCGGTCATGAACGCGGGCACCAAGTCGGTGTGCCTTGTGGGCAAAACCCACGATTTCCACGTCACCGCCGCCCTTGGCATCACGCTTGAGGAAAACGTCGAAAACATCCGCGCCTCGGTCGCCCATATCGTGTCGCAGAAACGCGAGGCGCTGTTCGACGCCGAGCATTTCTTCGACGGCTACAAGGCCAATCCCGACTACGCGCTGACCTGCCTGCACGCCGCCTATGACGCAGGCGCGCGCTGGATCGTGCTCTGTGACACCAATGGCGGCGCGTTGCCCAGCGAAGTGGGCCGGATCACCGAAGCGGTCATCGCCTCCGGCATCCCCGGCACCCATTTGGGCATCCACACCCACAACGACACCGAAATGGCCGTCGCCACCACGCTTGCCGCCGTCGACGCAGGCGCGCGGCAGATTCAGGGCACGCTGAACGGGCTGGGCGAACGCTGCGGTAACGCGAACCTGACCGCTCTGATCCCGACGCTGCTGCTCAAGGAGCCCTATGCCAGCACCTACGAGACAGGTGTGACGCTGGAAGCGCTCGAAGGCATGACGCGGATCAGCCGGATGCTGGACGAGATCCTCAACCGCGTGCCGCTCAAGCAATCGGCCTATGTCGGCTCCTCCGCTTTTGCGCACAAGGCCGGGCTGCACGCCAGCGCGATCCTCAAGAACCCGACGACCTATGAGCATGTCGACCCCGCACAGGTGGGCAACCGCCGGGTGATCCCGATGTCCAATCAGGCGGGACAATCCAACCTGCGCCGCCGTCTGGCGGAAGCCGGGATCGAAGTGCCGGACAAGGACCCGGCGCTGGCCCGCATCCTCGACCGGATCAAAATGCGCGAGGCGGAAGGCTATTCCTACGACACCGCGCAGGCGAGTTTCGAGCTTTTGGCGCGGGATGAGTTGGGAATGCTGCCCGAATTCTTCGAAGTCAAACGCTACCGCGTGACGGTGGAACGGCGGAAGAACAAGTACAACAAGATGATCTCGCATTCCGAGGCAGTGGTTGTTGTCAAGGTGGATGGCGAAAAGAAACTGTCGGTCAGCGAGTCGATGGACGAGCTGGGCAATGACCGTGGTCCGGTGAACGCGCTTTCCAAGGCGCTGGCCAAGGATCTTGGCCCGTATCAGGCGATGATCGACGACATGCGTCTTGTCGACTTCAAGGTGCGCATCACCCAAGGCGGGACCGAGGCCGTGACCCGCGTCATCATCGACAGCGAAGACGGGCAGGGGCGGCGTTGGTCCACCGTGGGTGTCAGCGCCAACATCATCGACGCGTCTTTCGAGGCGCTGCTGGATGCCGTGCGCTGGAAACTGGTGCGGGACGCCGCCCCGGCATGAGCTTTGACGCCGATCTGATCGCCTGTGCGCAACTGGTTGAAAAGGGCGATCCCGACCGCTTTGCCGCCACGATGGCAGCACCCGTTGCGGCGCGTAAGGTGTTGTTTCCAATCTACGCTTTCAATGTCGAGGTCTCCCGCGCGCCTTGGGTGACGAAAGAGGCGATCATCGCCGAGATGCGCCTGCAATGGTGGACCGATGCGCTGGAAGAGATCGCCAGCGGTGGGCTGGTGCGGCGGCATGAGGTGGTGACGTCGCTGGCACATGTGCTGGATGCCCCCGCCGCGCGGGAATTGCAGAAGGCGGTTCAGGCGCGGGTCTGGGACGTTTATCGCGATCCGTTTGAAGATCAGGCGGCATTTTCAAAATATATCGAAGACACGGCAGCATCGCTCCTGCGCGCTGCGTCGCAAAGCCTGAGCGGCACCATGCCCGATATACTGACCGACCTTGGCTATGCCAGCGGTCTTGCGCAATTCCTGCGCGCGGTGCCGGAACTGGAGCGGCAGGGGCGCAGGCCCTTGGTGGATGGGCGGCCGGAGGCGGTTCGGGACCTTGCCCGCCAAGGATTTGACCGTTTGGTAAAATCCCGCCAGCACCGCGCCGATCTGCCGAAAGTGGCACAGCCGGTCACGTTGTCCACATGGCTGGCAGGGCCGATCCTGAAACAGGCTTCAGCCGATCCGCGCCGGGTTGCGGACGGTACGCTTGGCATGGCCGAAGCGTACAAAAAGCTGCGCCTGATGTGGTACGCGGCCACCGGACGCTGGTAACTCAGAACGCCAGCACCACGCTGCAGCCCAACCCAGTCGCCACGATGTCCGCCGGATCGGCCACATCGTCGATCAGTTCCTTGAGCACGCCGACACCGATGGCCGCAAGACAGCCCGCCGTCGGGTTGCCGGTTTCCTGCGTCACGATATGCGACACCGTCGCCCCGGCGGCGAAATGCGCGGCTTTGTCATAGTGCTGGCAGGCGGCAAGCAAGGGCAGGGCGAGGATCAGGTATCGAAGCATGGCAGGCACCGTTCTGGTGGAAACTGCCAGGCACTCTGTGCCCAAAGCCTGAAGATTGAATTAAGACTCTTGGCCAATTCAGGCCATGCGGTCCTTCGGCTGGAACATCAACCAGATCAGCGCGCCACCGGCCAGCATCAGGAACGGAGCCATCGCCATGTTCACCGCACTCCAGCCCTCGACCGGTGTGCCGCCCGAGCAGTTCAGCAATCCGCCCGAGGCCAGCGATGCGAGGGTCACGCCGCCGAAGACCAGAACGTCATTCATACCCTGAACGCGGCCCCGCTCGTGCGGGGCGTGGGCGGCGGTCAGCATTGCGGTTGCGCCGATGAACCCGAAGTTCCAGCCAAGGCCGAGCAGGATCAGCGCGATGTAGAAGTTCTCGATCGCCACACCCTGCAGCGCCACGGCCCCGGCTGCGGCCAGGATCACCAACCCGGTGGCCACGATCTTTTCCACGCCGAAGCGCACGATCAGGTGCCCGGTGAAGAAGGACGGCGCGAACATGGCAAGCACGTGCGCCGACACGATGTCAGCCGCATTGCCTGCGGTATAGCCACATCCGACCACCGCCAGAGGGGTCGAGGTCATGACGAGGTTCATCAACGCATAGGTGACCATGCCGCAGATGATGGCGACCGCGATGCGCGGGGTCTTGATCAGTTCAAGCCGCGTGCGCCCTTTGGGATCATCGGCGTGCGGTGCCTTGGGTTTCGGGATGTCGAGGAACAGGAACAGGGTCGATCCGATCACGTTCAGAACGATCACCGCGAAATAGGTGCCGAGGAACGGCACGACATACCAATCGGCTGTCGCCTTCACCAATTGCGGGCCGAGGACCGCAGCAGCAAGACCGCCCGCCATTACATATGAAATGGCCTTTGGGCGAAACTCGTCTGTAGCGGTGTCGGCGGCGGCAAAGCGGTAGAACCCCTGCGCCGACATATAGATGCCGGTCAGGAAACTGCCCAGCAGGAAGATCGGGAAGGACGCGACATAAAGCCCATAGGCTCCGATGGCCCCGCCCAGTGCTCCACCTGTCGCCCCAACGGCAAAGCCGGCGCGGCGTCCGTATTTCTGCATGAAGGCGGAAATCGGCGTGGCGGTCGTCATCGAGCCCAGAACGATCAGCGAAATCGGCAAGGTGGCAAAACAGATGTTTGACGCCAGCGACTGCCCGGCCAGACCACCCACGGTAAAGAGCATCGGCATTTGCGCACCAAGGATCGCCTGTGCCAGAACAAGCACAAAGACGTTGCGCTTCGCGCGGCGGTTTTCTGTGGTGGCGTCGGGGGAGGCGTGGTCAACTGTGCTCATGTCAGCAGCCGTATGTCCAAATTCAATTTCCTGCAAGTGTGCGCATCACGCCGTGGCGCTTTGCCTCGCGGGAAAGTAGACGGGCAGGATGAAGGATTTTGACGGCTCCAATTCCGCTGGCCGGGGGCAGGTGGTGATCCTTGGCGGATCGGCCGAGGCGCGACGCCTAGCCCAACGTCTTGGCACGCAGGCGCGGCTTTGGCTGCCGGATCGGGACCGGATCACCGGGCAGGGGGCATCCGGTCAGGGTGATCTCGGCGCTTTGGCGCGGGACGCGTCGGTCGTGGTAAGCGCGCCGCACCCCTGCGATGTCGATACGCTGCGTCTTGCGGTGCGGCTTGCCGGACAGATGGAGCTGCCGCTCTTGCGTCTTGCACGACCGGCGTGGCGTCCGACGACGCGGGACAGATGGATCCCCCTCAAGAGCGCCCGCGATGCGGCAGAGCACATTCCAAAAGGCGCGCGCGTTCTGGTCACCCTGGGCCGACCGGCGCTGCCCGAGTTGCGGGCGCTGACGCAGGCCTATCTCTATGTCCGGCAACTGACCGACCACCATGATCCGTTCCCGTTGCGGAACGGGCGCTATCTGCACGGCATGCCGCCCTTCACAATCGAAGGGGAAATCGCGCTGATGCGCAGGTTCCGGATCGACGCGGTGCTGACGCGCAATGCAGGAGGGCCGGGGGGCTGGCCCAAGATCGCGGCGGCGCGGGCGCTTGGGGTGCCGGTCTACATGATCGCGCGGCCCCGGATCGCGATGGGTCCCGAGGTCACAAGCGTCGAGGCTGCGATGCACTGGTTGGAGACAAAGCTGTGGTTGGACGCCTGATCGAAACCGACGCCTGTGTGGCCGAAGGTGCGGACTGGCTGGCCAAGGCCGAGCCGCGCTTTGCCGAGGCGCTGGAACAGACCGGACCACTGCCACTGCGGCGCAGGCCGGACGGGTTTGCGCAGCTTCTCAGCGCGATCGTCAGCCAGCAGGTCAGCGTCGCCTCGGCCCGCGCGATCTGGGCCAAGCTGGAAGATGCGGGCGCTGTGACGCCCGAGGCGGTGCTGCGCCATGATCAGGATGGGTTGCGGGAGTTGGGGCTCAGCCGGCAGAAGGCGCGCTATGCCTGTGCGCTGGCCGAGGCGGGCATCGACTATGACGCACTGCGTCATGCGCCGACGGACGAGGTCATCAAGACGTTGACCAGTGTCACGGGGATTGGCGTCTGGACGGCCGAGATTTACGCGATGTTTTCCCTTGGTCGTGCGGATGTGTTTGCTCCCGGCGACCTTGCCTTGCAGGAAGGTGCCCGGATTTTGTTCGATCTGCCCGAGCGTCCCAAGGAAAAGCCCTTGCGGCAGATGGCCGAGGCGTGGAGCCCGTGGAGATCGGTTGCGGCGCGGGCGCTCTGGGCCTACTACCATGTGGCAAAAGACCGAGAGGGGATCGCATGACACGGGTGTTGCAGGCAGGCCGGAAAGAGCCGGTATCGGGGGAAATCCGCTCGGCGGTGGTGTTCCTGCATGGCTATGGAGCCAACGGGGCCGATCTGTTGGGGCTGGCGGATCCTCTGGGTGAACATCTGCCGGATACTCTGTTCGTGGCGCCCGATGCGCCCGAGGCCTGTGCCGGGGCGCCCTTCGGCTTTCAGTGGTTCCCGATCCCGTGGATCGATGGCTCGTCCGAAGAGGAGTCAATGGCAGGCATGGCGCGGGCGGTCGATGACCTGAATGCGTTTCTCGATGCGCTGATGGTGGATGAGGACCTGCTGCCCGAGCAGGTGGTGCTGTTCGGGTTCAGCCAGGGCACGATGATGTCGCTGCATGTGGCCCCGCGCCGCGAAGACGCGGTTGCGGGTGTCGTGGCGTTCTCGGGCCGGTTGCTGGCTCCCGATCTGCTGGCCGACGAAGTGGTCAGCCGCCCGCCGGTTTTGCTGGTGCATGGGGATCAGGATGACGTGGTGCCGCCGCAATCGCTGCCCGAGGCCGCCGAGGCCCTGCAGAAAGCCGGTTGGGAAGAGGTCTATGCCCACATCATGAAGGGCACCGCACATGGCATCGCGCCGGACGGGCTCTCGGTGGCGCTGGCCTTCATGCGGGACAAGTGCAACCTCTGACCGGCGTCAGGTCAGACCGTCCACCGCATCGGCGAGTTCGAGGAAATCCGGGTAGCGGGCGACAAACTCCGCATGGGCACGGGGAAACCGCTGCGCCAGAAGCGCGAGATGTGCGCGGCACTCCGCATCGCGGCCCAGCCTGCGGCTGAGCCAGATGCAGCGCACCACCGGGTTCTGGTCCTTCGGGTGGAGGGCGATCTTCTGCTGGAACCCGTGATACATGCCGCCCAGATCGCGGCTCAGATGGCATTGGTGGATATAGAGGTCGAGCAGCCTGTCGCGATGTCGGGCCGGGGCCTTGTCGAGCGCGCGCAAGGTCTCTGCCTTCATGTCTTTGGCGCAGAGGTCAAAAAAGAACCGGTTCGACACTAGGTCGTCGATCAGCCGGTGATACCGCTCCTTGTAGCGGGCGAAGGAATAGCGCTCGACCGACGCCGCACAGGCCGCAGCATAGCGGGCGTGATCTGCGTGCACCTTGAGGATGGCCTGAGCCAAAGCCTCGATGTTGCCGGGCGGCACAAGTTCTCCGTTCACACCCGAGCGGATCAACTCGCGCGGGCCGTAATCCACGTCATGGCTGATCACCGGGCAGTCGCAGGTCAGGGATTCCAGCAACGCGAGGCCGAAGCCTTCGGTGATCGTGGGGGCAAGCGAGAAGAGGCTGCTGCTGAACACATCCTCGGGGTTTGATGTGTGCCCCATGAGAAAGACCCGGTCGCCACAGTCATGATGTGCAATCAGTTGCCGCAACCGCGCTTCGCCCGCACCGGAGCCGTAGATCAGGTAGTTCGTGTCGGGGATCAGGTGCATCACCCGCACAAAGGCCTCGATACAGTGGTGGATCGGCTTGCCGGTGAGTTCAAGCCGAGAGACCGTGCTGATATGGGCGCGATGGGCCCCTCTGGTGGGGGTGATGTCGGTGTAATGTGGGATCACCCGGATCGGTGCGCGATGGGCGACATCCTGTTCCAGTCGTTCTTTGTGCACATAGGTGGCCGTCAGGATCGCATCTCCGTCGAAGGCCTCGATCAAGCCCCGGGATCGGGGTACGATCTTGCCCGACGCTGCCCGGTGATCCGCGTGCAGGAACAGCACCTTGCGTGCCGGGATCGGACGCGACAGGTGGGCCGAGGTCACACCGTCGATGAACACGATGCTGTCTTCGGGGAAATGCCGCAGGGCCAGAACTCGGTGATGGGCCACCTCGTCGGTAAAGCTCTGCCCAAGCGCGTAATCCTCGATCTCGATCAATGCCCCGCGCTCGCGCCGCACGCGGCACCGCGGCTGGCCCTGCACAAACGCCACCTTCTCGACCACGCCATCGCCGAACGCGTCCCGGCTTTCGACCAACATGCCGTCGAGATACTTCAGCCGACGCTCGTGCTGCGGGTCGTCCAGAAGGTGCCGTGTGGTCAGGCGACCGGCGGCACAATGTTCGATGGTGTCCCGCATCACCGGAACACCGTTGCGCAGATAGGTGATGCGCTCTTTCCGGCCCTGCGCGGTCTTGCTGTCGTCCCAGACCGGCAGCGCCGGCGCATCGCGGCGCTGTGCGTCGGGCGGGGCGCAAAGCTCAAGGATCGACCTGTGGCCAATCCTGGGGTCAAGCACCCCTGCCGCCATCAGTTCGGCAAACGCGATCCTCTGGGCGCACCCATGCGTGAGGTTGAGCAAAGTCACCTCGGTTCCGGCCTTGTCCGCGAGAAGGTTCATCCGCGTGAAGATCGCATTGATCTTGCCGCCACCAACGCTTGATCCCAGCTTGGGCAGGATACAGATCACATGGGCGCTGGCGGGGTCAGGCATCGGAATACGGTTCTTGTCTGCTCCCGGTCAGGGTGCGTCATGCAGGCAAGACGCGCAACGCTTTTCCGTCAGCCGCGCCAGATCCAGCCGCCGCCCAGAATGCGGCTGCCTTCGGTTTCGTAGAACACGCAGGCTTGCCCCGGTGACACACCTTCCTCTGGGGTCAGCAGTTCCACCTCTGCCGTCGTGTCCGACAGCGGTCGGATGATCGCCGCGCGCGGCGGGCGGGTGGAGCGAACCTTGACCGAGACATGCCATTCGGTCTGGCTGGTGAAGGGCGCATCGCCCAGCCAGTTGATCTCGCGCACCGGGATGGTGCGGGTGGACAGCATCTCTTTTGGGCCGACGATCACCTGCTTGGCATCGACATCCAGCTTGACCACGTAAAGCGGCTCTTCCAACCCGCCGATGCCCAAGCCCCGGCGCTGGCCGATGGTATAATGGATCACGCCACTATGTGTGCCCAGCACCCGCCCGTCGGCATGCACGATTTCACCCGGCTCCGCAGCTCCCGGACGCAGTTTTTCGATTACGCTGGCATAGTTTCCATTCGGCACGAAGCAGATGTCCTGACTGTCAGGCTTGTCCGCCACCTGAAGCCCATAGCGCGCCGCCAGTTCGCGGGTCGCATCCTTGGAGGGCAGGTGGCCCAGCGGGAAGCGCAGGTAGTCAAGCTGCTCGGGCGTGATGGAGAACAGGAAATAGCTCTGATCGCGGTTCGCATCGGTCGCGCAATGCAACTCGGGCCCATGATCGCCCATCTTGCGCTGGATGTAATGGCCGGTCGCCATGCAGTCGGCTTCGAGATCCTTGGCCGTCTCCAGCAGATCCTTGAACTTCACCCGCTCGTTGCAGCGGATGCAGGGCACCGGGGTGGCGCCCGCAAGATAGCTGTCGGCGAATTCGTCGATCACCGCGTCCTTGAAGATGTTCTCGTAATCCAGAACGTAATGCGGAAAGCCCATGTCTTCGGCGACGCGGCGCGCATCGTGGATATCGATGCCCGCGCAGCACGCCCCTTTCTTGGCCAAAGCCGCGCCGTGATCGTAAAGCTGCAGGGTCACGCCGACCACGTCATAGCCTTCCTCGGCCAGTTGCGCCGCGACCACCGAACTGTCGACGCCGCCCGACATCGCCACGACGACCCGTGTCTCGGACGGCGGCTTGGCGAATCCAAGCGAATTGAGTTTTGGCGCATCGAGGGCCATTGGGAGTCTCCGGGGTGGTCGGGCTGATCGCGCGAAATATAGGTAAATCCAAGATACTCTCAACCCTTGGCTTCATGTCACATTAAGCCTCGTGCCGCAAAGGTGCCTGCCAGCAGACTGAAAGGGCTTGGAAAGGGCCGGTACATGTATCTCAAGAAATCGACGGGTCCCCGGACGGTGACCCTTGCCGATGGCACGATCCTGTCGCAAGCGGACTTGCCGCCGCCGAACACCTATCGCTGGGTGGCATCGCGCAAGGCTGTGGTTGTGGATGCGGTGGTGCATCACCTGATTTCCCGCAAGGACGCGCTGGCACGCTACGACCTCAGCGAAGAGGAACTGGATGCCTGGATCGCGGCGTGCATGTTGCACGGCCGGGATGCCCTCAAGGCGACGGCGTTGCAACGGTTCCGGTGAGATCGTCGCATTAACACACTCTTAAGTTGTTTTTGATCATGGTTCGGTGCTAACCTCAGATTAACCATTTGCGTTCAGACTCACTCCTGCCGGACGCTGACATTGCGGAGAAACTGGATGCGCGTACTCTTGGTCGAAGACGACCCGACGACGTCGAAAAGCATCGAATTGATGTTGGGCAATGCCAATCTGAACGTCTATTCCACCGATCTTGGGGAAGAAGGCATCGATCTGGCCAAGCTTTATGATTACGATCTGATCCTGCTGGATCTCAACTTGCCGGACATGAACGGCTTTGATGTGTTGCGGCAGTTGCGTCTTGCGCGGATCGAAACACCGATCCTGATCCTGTCAGGCAACGATGCCAGCGATGACAAGATCAAGGGCTTCGGATTCGGGGCTGATGATTACCTGACCAAACCGTTCCACAGGGAAGAGCTGATCGCCCGCATCCACGCCATCATCCGCCGCTCCAAGGGACATTCCCAGTCGATCATCCGCACCGGTAAGGTCGAGGTCAATCTGGACGCAAAGACCGTTCAGGTCGCCGGAAACACCGTGCATCTGACGGGCAAGGAATACCAGATGCTTGAACTGCTGAGCCTGCGCAAGGGCACGACCCTGACGAAAGAGATGTTTCTCAATCATCTCTATGGCGGGATGGACGAACCCGAACTCAAGATCATTGACGTCTTCATCTGCAAGCTGCGCAAGAAACTGTCCGAGGCAACGGGCGATGGCAGCCATATCGAAACGGTCTGGGGCCGGGGCTATGTCCTGCGCGATCCCGAGGTCGAGGATACGGGGCGTCTTGCCATCGGGGCCTGAAACCAGCCAGGGCCTTTGGTGTTCACGGGGGTGCTGATCTTCTGACGGCAGGAACCGCGTTGTTTCGTCACTTCAAATCTGGACGCTGTGCACCCCCGGGCCTATCACTCTGTCCATGACGACAGCCAGCGGGGGGCACATGGCAGAGCAGGAGATCGCGGTCAAAGACCTGTCAGAGGCAGATGCCCGCGTCGAGTTGGAACGTCTGGCAACGCTGTTGGCAGAAGCCAATACCGCCTATCACACCGAAGATGCGCCCGAGATGTCGGACGCGGAGTATGACCGCCTCAAGCGCCGCAATGCCGAGATCGAGGCCCGGTTCCCGGCCCTGAAACGCGCCGACAGCCCCAGCGAACAGGTTGGGGCACCAGTTGCTGACGGCTTTGCCAAGGTCCGGCACGAAATGCGCATGATGTCGCTTTCGAATGCGTTTGAGGATGCCGACATCACCGATTTCGACCAGAGCATCCGCCGCTATCTGGGCCTCGGGGACAGTGATCCGCTGGCCTATACGGCGGAACCCAAGATCGACGGGCTGTCGCTGTCGCTGCGGTATGAAAACGGCACGCTGGTGCAGGCCGCCACCCGCGGTGACGGCACCACCGGAGAAAACGTCACCGCCAATGCGCGCACCATCGACGACATCCCCGAAACACTGACCGATGCGCCTGACATTCTTGAAGTACGGGGCGAGGTCTATATGAGCCACGCGGATTTTTCCGCGCTCAACGAACGGCAGGCGGCCAAAGGCGCCAAGACCTTTGCCAATCCGCGCAACGCGGCGGCCGGATCGCTGCGGCAACTCGATGCGCAGATCACCAAAGATCGCCCCCTGCGGTTCTTCGCCTATTCCTGGGGCGCCCTCAGTGCGCCTCTGGCCGACACGCAGATCGGGGCCATCGACCGCCTGAAAACGCTGGGCTTCCAGACCAACCCGCTCACCCGGCGCTGCGACGGACCTGCGGAGATGATCGCGCACTACAAAACCATCGAGGCGCAACGCGCGACGCTGGGCTATGACATCGACGGCGTGGTCTACAAGGTGGATGACCTTGGTTACCAATCCCGTCTTGGCTTCCGCTCGACCACGCCGCGTTGGGCGATTGCGCATAAATTCCCGGCCGAACTCGCGTGGACCCGGCTGGAGGCCATCGACATCCAGGTGGGCCGCACCGGTGCGCTCAGCCCGGTGGCGCGGCTCACCCCCGTCACGGTGGGCGGCGTCGTGGTGTCGAACGCCACGCTCCATAACGAGGATTACATCGCCGGGCGCGACGCCAATGGCGCGCCGATCCGCGGGGGCAAGGACATCCGCGTGGGAGATTGGGTGCAGGTCTACCGCGCGGGTGACGTGATCCCGAAAGTGGCCGATGTGGACCTCACCAAGCGGCCAGATGACGCGCAACCCTATGATTTTCCGAAACTTTGCCCGGAATGCGGGTCCGAGGCGATCCGCGAGGAAGGCGATGCTGTCAGGCGGTGCAGCGGTGGTCTGATCTGTCCGGCGCAGGCGGTGGAAAAGCTCAAGCATTTCGTCTCTCGCGCCGCCTTCGACATCGAAGGTCTTGGCGCGAAACAGGTCGAACAGTTCTACACCGACGGCTGGATCGCGGAGCCTGCTGATATTTTCACGCTCAAGGAGCGCTACGGCAGCGGCCTTCAGCAGCTCAAGAACCGCGAAGGCTGGGGCGAGAAATCGGCGCAGAACCTCTTTGATGCGATCGACGAAAAGCGCACTATCCCTCTGGGACGGCTCATTTTCTCGCTTGGCATCCGCCATGTGGGCGAGGTGGTCGCGAACCTGCTCGCGCGGTCCTACGGCACATGGGAAGCGTTCCAGTCAGCCATCGACGCCGCCCACGATCCCGAAAACGAGGCCTGGGCGGGGCTGATCGGCATCGACGGGATAGGCACGGTCGTCGCCAACTCATTGGTCAACAGCTTTGCGCAAGAGGCCGAAAGGGCCTCCATCGACCGGCTGGTGGCGCACCTGACCGTGCAGGAGGCCGAACGCCCCCGCACCGAAGGCAGCCCCGTCGCAGGCAAAACCGTGGTCTTCACCGGCACGCTGGAACGGATGACCCGGGCCGAGGCCAAGGCGCGGGCGGAATCGCTGGGGGCCAAGGTGTCGGGGTCGGTGTCGGCCAAGACCGATCTGCTGGTCGCGGGGCCGGGCGCCGGATCAAAGGAAACCAAGGCGCGCGATCTGGGGGTCCAGATCATCGACGAAGACGGCTGGTTTGCCCTGATCGAGGGCGCATGAGCGGCAGGCCGGAAATCCTGTTTCCGCTCTTTGGCGATCTGAGCGGGCTCAAGGGTGTCGGTCCTAAGACCGCCGACACGCTGGGGCATATGGGCATCGAGGTGCCGCGCGACCTGCTCTATACGCTGCCCCATTCGGTGGTGGATCGGCGCTTGCGCGACACGGTGCAGGGCGCGGATCTGCCCGCGACATTAACCGTTGAGGTGCAGATCGGCGCACACCGCCCGCCGCGCAACAAGGGCGGCGCGTACCGGGTGCAGGTCGAGGATGCACAGATCGCCTTTCAGATCGTGTTCTTCCACGCGCGCGGCGATTACGTTGCCAAGATTCTGCCCTTTGGGGCACGGCGTATCGTGTCGGGCAAGGTCGAGTTCTTCGATGGCATGGCGCAGATGGTGCACCCGGACCACGTGCTGTTGCCCGACGAGGCCGACAGCCTGCTCCCGTTCGAGCCGGTCTATCCGCTGACCGCCGGGGTGACCCAGAAAACCATGGTCAAGGCGGCAACCGACGCGCTGTCGCGCGCGCCCGACCTTGCGGAATGGATCGACCCGCGGTTGATGGAGCGTGAGGACTGGCCAGGCTGGCGCGCCGCGATGGAGATGGCACATGCGCCGCAGGGCACGGGCGCGCTGTCGCTCGACAGCCCGGCGCGGCGGCGTCTGGCCTATGACGAGCTGATGGCGCATCAATTGACGCTGGCCCTCGCGCGGGCGCAGCGGCGGGCAAAGCCGGGAATCGAGACCGCAGGCAATGGCAAGCTGCGCCACAAGGTGATAACCGCGCTGCCGTATCGGCCCACGGGCGCCCAGATGCGCGCGATTGACGAGATCACCGACGACATGGCCAGCCCGCATCGGATGAACCGGCTTCTGCAGGGTGATGTGGGGTCTGGCAAGACGCTGGTCGCGTTCATGGCGCTGCTTACGGCGGTCGAGGCGGGCGGGCAGGGTGTGATGATGGCGCCCACGGAAATCCTTGCGCGTCAGCATCTTGAGGGGTTGCAGCCCCTCGCCGAGGATGCTGGCGTCGTGCTCGAACTGCTCACGGGCCGCGACAAGGGATCAGAGCGCAAGGCAAAGCTTGCCGCGCTGGCGCGGGGTGACATCCAGATCCTCGTGGGCACCCATGCAGTGTTCCAGAAGGACGTGGACTTCGCCGATCTGCGGCTGGCGATCATCGACGAACAGCACCGCTTTGGCGTGCGGCAACGGCTGGAACTCGGGCGCAAGGGCATGGCCGTGGACGTGCTGGTGATGACCGCCACGCCGATCCCGCGCTCTCTGGCGCTGGCGCAATATGGCGACATGGATGTGTCGATCCTTGATGAAAAACCGCCGGGGCGCACACCGGTGAAGACCGCGCTTCTGTCGAATGAACAGATGGACGGCGTTGTCGACCGGCTGCGGCAGGCGGTTGCCGAGGGGCGGCAGGCCTATTGGGTCTGCCCCCTTGTGGATGAAAGCGAAGTGTCCGATCTGACGGCAGCAGAAGAGCGGTTCAAACGCCTGCGCGCGGTGTTGGGCGAGGGCGTCGTCGGGCTGGTGCATGGCCAGATGCCCCCGGCCGAGAAAGACGCGGCGATGGCGCGGTTTGTCGCGGGTCAAACAGGCGTGCTGGTGGCGACCACGGTGATCGAAGTGGGCGTCAACGTGCCCAATGCGTCGATCATGGTGATCGAGCGGGCCGAGATCTTTGGTCTGGCGCAGTTGCACCAACTTCGGGGACGCGTGGGGCGCGGGGCGGCGGCCTCGACCTGTCTGCTGCTCTATCAGCCGCCCTTGTCAGAGACCGGACTGAAACGTCTGACCACCCTGCGCGAGACCGAGGACGGGTTCCGCATTTCCGAGGTCGATCTGGAGATGCGCGGGGCGGGGGATGTTCTGGGCACAGCGCAATCGGGTCTGCCACGGTTCCGCATCGCCGATCTGGAACGGCAGGCCAGCCTGATGGCGATGGCGCAGGACGATGCGCGCAAGCTGCTGCTGGACGATCCGGGCCTGACATCGGACCGGGGCAAAGCCGCGCGGGCGTTGCTATATCTGATGAAACAGGATCAGGCGATTCAGCTTATTTCGGTGGGTTAACCACTTTTGTTCTCAAATGTTCTCATAAAGTTCTTTACATGGCGTCAAGGATATGAGAACAAAGAGGAAACAAGGAGGACGACACCATGATGCACCGGATCAAAACCTCGCTTCACGCCGTCAAGGCCCAGACCAATGCGCCGCTTCTTCAGGATGCGCTTGGGGCTATGTCGTTGGTTGTGTTGCTGGTCGCGGCCCTGCATCTGCCGGTGCTTGTCTGACCTGTTGCCTTTTTCTGCCTGCGTGTTTTGCCTGACGGACCGCATCCTGTCCCAACCGATGCACCTGTCCCGGAAGGTTGCCTGCCTTCCTCGTCCCGATGGCCCCCAACGAACACGTTACTGACCGCCGCCTTCAATCGAAGTGCGGCGGTTTTTTTATCGGATGGTAAAATTTCGGAAATCAGGCGCTTTGCGTTTCCGCAAGCTGGGCCACCGCATCGGATGCAGCTTCGAGTGTCAGAAGGATCGACGCATGCCGGTTCTTGAACGCCACTGCAGGACGCAGCACCTCCAGCCCGTCAAACGGGGCCGACGGGGTGGGCCCGTCTTCCTTGAGCATGGAGCGCAATTCGTCGCGCGCGCGGGTGATCTGTTCAGGCGTGGTGCCAAGGATCGATGCGCCAACGACCGAGGCCGCCGCCTGACCAAGAGCGCAGGCTTTCACGTCCTGCCCGTAGGCGCTGACCTGGCCATCCTCGAGCGTCAGGTCCACCGTCACTGTTGACCCGCAGAGGGGTGAGCGTTTCTTGACTGTCGCCCCCGGCGCATCGAGCCGGGTGTGGTGCGGGATGTCCGCCGCCAGTTCGAGGATCCGGCCGGAATAGAGCTTGATGAGATCGGTATCGCCCGACATGGCTTTCCCTTTCGCGGTTCCCCTCATAAATAGGGGACCATCCGGCGGATGCAAAAAGGTTTTTTCCCATGAGCTTTGATCCTGCGACCTTGGTCTATAACGAGGCGGGCCTCATTCCGGCAATCGCTCAGGATGCGGCATCCGGCGAGGTGCTGATGATGGCGTGGATGAATGCCGATGCGGTGGCCAAGACGCTGGCGACCGGGCGCGTCACCTATTGGTCGCGATCGCGGCAGGCGTTCTGGGTGAAGGGCGAAAGCTCGGGGCATGTGCAGGAACTGGTGGCGCTGCGCGTGGATTGCGACCGGGATTGCCTGCTGGTGACAGTGAACCAGACCGGGCCTGCCTGCCACACCAACCGGCGCTCCTGTTTCTACACCGAAGTGCAGGACGGTGCTGAAGTGGAGATCATGACGCCGATGGAGGTGTGATCGTGGGGGCGCTGCCCCCACACCCCCGGAGTTTATCCGGCAAGATGAAGATCAGGCCGGGGGAAGGCCCACCATCTTGCGGATGTCATTCGGAGTCGCCCCTTCGGAGCGGTAGAGCGCGATGGCGCGGGCGTCGTCGCGTTTTGCGAGGCGTTTGCCCTGTTCATCGCGGATCAGGCGATGATGGTGATAGATGGGGGTGGGCAGGCCCAGCAGGGCTTGCAGCAGAACGTGGATTGGCGTGGCGGTGGCGAGGTCTTCGCCGCGGATCACATGGGTGATGCCCTGCGCCGCGTCATCGACCACCACGCTCAGGTGATAGGCGGCGGTTTTCGTGTCGCGGCGGGCCAGGACGATGTCGCCAATTTCCTCGATCAATAGGGCGCGCGTTAACGTTGATGCCGCGTGACTGCCGGTTTCCGTATAGTCAGGCAGCGTTTGCAGGTGGTCCACCGCGCGCGCCATGTCGAGGCGAATGGCGTCGGAGTCAGCGCGGTCGTCCCATCGCCGATGGCGGCACGTACCTGGGTAGATCAGCCCGTCCGGCCCGTGCATCGGCGCGCCTTCCTGTGGGGCAGAGGCGACGCGTCGGATGTCGCCGCGCGTGCAGGCGCAGGGGTAGAGGAGGCCCATTTCGCCAAGCCGGTCGATCGCGGCGTCATAGGCGGCCGTGTTCTCGGACTGGCGCAGGACGGGTGTTTCCCATGTCAGGCCGAGCCATGCCAGATCATCGTAAATCTGCGCCTCGAAGGCGGGGGTGCAGCGGGCTGTATCGGTGTCTTCGATGCGCAGCAGGAAACGGCCATGGGCGGCACGCGCCATGTCATGGGCCAACAGAGCGGAATAGGCATGACCGAGGTGAAGCGGGCCGGTCGGGCTGGGGGCGAAACGTGTCGTGAACACCGCTATTCGGCTGCTTTGGCGGGATCCTGTGCGGCCAGCCAGTCGGACCACGCCGCTTTGGCGCGGTCGGTATAGGCCTTGTAACGGTCTTTGCGTCCGCGCCGCCCGCCCTTGAGGCCATCGACCGGGCGGAAGAGGCCGAAATTCACGTTCATCGGCTGGAAGGTCTTGGCATCGGCCCCGCCGGTGATGTGATGGATCAGGGCGCCATGGGCGCTGTCCTGCGGAACTGTGGGCAGGGGGTGGCCTGTGATCTCGGCAGCGGCCATGCGGCCGGCAAGCAGACCCATGGCGGCGGATTCCACATACCCTTCAACGCCCGTCACCTGACCGGCAAAGCGGATGTTCGGCTTCGAGCGCAGGCGCATCTGGTCATCAAGCAATGTCGGAGAGTTCAGGAACGTGTTGCGGTGGATGCCGCCCAAGCGGGCAAAGCTTGCCTTCTCAAGGCCGGGAATCATCCGGAAAACATCGGTTTGCGCGCCGTACTTCATCTTCGTCTGGAAGCCGACGATGTTGTAGAGCGTCCCCAAGGCATTGTCGCGGCGCAACTGTACGACCGCCCAAGGCTTGACGTCCGGCTTATGTGGGTTGGTCAGGCCCACCGGCTTCATCGGCCCGTGGCGCAGGGTTTCGCGCCCCCGTTCGGCCATCACCTCGATGGGCAGGCAGCCGTCGAAATACCCGGCAGTTTCGCCTTCGTGGAATTCGGTCTTGTCTGCGGCGAGCAGCGCGTCGATGAAGGCTTCGTATTGGTCCTTGTCCATCGGGCAGTTAATGTAGGCGCGCTGTTCTTCCTCGGTCTCGCCCTTGTCATAGCGCGACTGGAGCCAAGCTTGGCTCATGTCGATGCTGTCGGCATAGACGATGGGGGCGATGGCATCGAAAAAAGCCAGACGGTCGGTGCCGGTCTCGGACTGGATGGCGGCGCCGAGGGCGGCGCTGGTCAGCGGGCCGGTGGCAAAAATCCACTGTCCCTCAGAGGGCAATTCCGTGATTTCCTCGTGGCTTACGCGGATGTTCTCATGTGCGTGCATTCGTGCCGTGATCTTTGCGCTGAAGGCGTCGCGGTCCACGGCGAGCGCCCCGCCCGCAGGCAGGCGATGCTCATGCGCGGTGCTGATGATCAGGCCACCGGCTTCGCGCATTTCCCAATGCAGCAGACCCACCGCGTTCTGTTCGTGATCGTCCGACCGGAAGGAGTTGGAGCACACCATCTCGCCCAGATCGCCGGTCTTGTGGGCGAAGGTTTCAACCTTGGGGCGCATTTCGTGGATCACGACGCGCACGCCCCGGTTCGCGGCCTGCCATGCGGCCTCGGACCCGGCCATGCCGCCGCCAACGATATGGAGTTCCTGTGTCATGCTGGGCGATGTAATCCGTCGTTTCGGGTTTGTCACGTCACTGATCGGGGGCGATCAGGCCAAGCCCGCGCAGGTAGACGCCGATGCCGGTTTCCAGAAGCTGTTCCGGCGGGAAAGGCGATTTCGTTCCCGGCGAATTGCGGGCGAAGAGTTCCACAACGCCGTGGCTGAGCGCCCAGACATGGGCCGAAAACATCGACGCAGGCGGGCGTTTTTCCGGCGGGATGTGCTGCGAAAGGTCTTCGGCGGCGCGTTCCAGAACAGCGCGGGCGCGTCCCGACGCTGCGGCAAGATCGGGCGTGCGGTTCACCGAGATGCCGCTTTCGAACATCGCGATATAATGGCCGGGGTATTTGCGCGCAAAGGCCAGATAGGCACGACCCGTCGCCTCGAATGCGGCCAGGGCCGAAGGCTGACCGCTGTCATAGGCGTATTGCATCACGTCGGCAAAGATCTCGTAGCCCTGAAGGGCGGCTTCGGCGATCAGATCGTCGCGGCCTTCGAAATGGCGGTACACGGCGGCAGGGGTCACACCCGCCTGTTTCGCGGCTTCCGACAGGGTGAAACCTGTCGGGCCCTTTTCTGTGATCAGCTGGAGCGCTGCATCAACGAGGGCCTGCCGCAGATTGCCGTGATGGTAGCCGCGTTTAGCCATCCCAGATGTCCGGTCCGCCGCAGACTTTGGGATCGACCTGACCCAGCGCCTTGAGGTCCTTGCGCGCGTAGTCCAATTGGGTCAGCACGCTTCGGATCGCGTTGATGCGGGCGCGGCGCTTGTCGTCGGAGCGCACGATGGTCCACGGCGCGTGGTCGGTATGGGTCTTGTCAAAGGTTTCCCGGATGGCATTGCTGTAGGCGTCCCATTTCTTGAGGCCCTCCACGTCGATCCAGCTCAGCTTCCATTGCTTGAGCAGGTCGCTTTCCCGATCAAGGAAACGGCGCAGCTGTTCCGCACGCCCGACATTGAGCCAGATCTTGAACAGCTTGATCTCGTCATCGACCAGCATCTTTTCGAAATCAGGCACTTGCCGGAAGAAATGCGTGCGCTGCTCGGGGGTGCAGAAGCCGAACACATGCTCGACCACGGCGCGGTTGTACCAGCTGCGGTCGAAGAACGCGATCTCGCCGGCAGCGGGCAGATGATCGACATAGCGCTGGAAATACCATTGCGTCGCCTCGGTTTCGGTTGGTTTCGACAGCGCCACGACACGCGCGCCGCGCGGGTTGAGGTTCTCCCGGAACCGCTTGATCGTGCCGCCTTTTCCCGATGCGTCCCTGCCTTCGAACACGATGGCGATGCGGGCACCGCTGTCCTTGGCCCAGGATTTCATCTTCACAAGTTCGATCTGCAGGGCGGCAAGGTCTTTTTCATAGGCCTTGCGCGGCATGCGTTCGGAATAGGGATAAGTCTGGTTGAGGATGTCGTCCTTGTCCGCGCGTTTGATCGCATTGCGGATGTCTTCGGGTGCCGTGTCGTTGAAAAAGGCGCTGATCGCACCGTCAAAGGGAAGGTCCATACGGGCCCCTTTCAATCCTGTGGTCTGATGTGAATATGGGATGTTAATGCGATTAACGCAAACCCGCACGTTGGGCCGCGCGGTCGATGGCGGCGATGACCTCGGGTTCGGCGGCGTGGTGCGGCATGTGGCCGATGCCTTCGAGAACTGTGAGGTTTGCACCCGGGATCTGTCTGGACAGGGGAATCGAGTGGATCGACAGGCCGACCGTGGTGTCGGCATCGCCGTGTATGATCTCGGTGGGAACGGTGATGGTGCCGTAGCGGGTGTGCAGCGCCTTGATTTCGTCCAGTAAGTTGGCGCGCTGCATCGCGTTGGCACGCAGCGTGTCGCGGCGCAGGGTCAGAGGGGCACCGATGTATTCGGCATAGCCTTCGGGTTCTTTCTGCGGCGCGAAGACGCCTTCGATGGCGCGGTCCACAAGGGGATTGGGCACAAAAGCGGTAAGGGCCGGAACCACCGTCGCGCCGCCCAGATCGCTTGACGTGACCTTGTAGAAGAGGCTCAGATCGCTGGTCCACGGGTTGGATGCAGCCGCAAGCAGGATCAGCGCCGACAGGCTGTCGGGGCGTTCAACCGCCCATGCCAAAGCCACCGCGCCACCGTAGCTTTGCCCCAGAACCATCGGTTTTTGCAGGCCAAGTTGCGCTGACGCATCCGCCAGAAGAGTGGCCTGTTCGATCAGCGTCGTGCCGTCTGGATTGACCCGTTCCGTATAGCCCAGCCCCGGTCGGTCAAAGGCGGTGACGCGGTATCGGTCGGCCAGCTTGTCGACCAGAGAGAAGGTGAAATCCCGCAGGTTGCCGCTTGCGCCGTGGATCAGGACGATGTCGGGGCCGGTGCCTTTGGTCACGTAATGCACTTGCGTGCCGTTCACGGTCAGGAACTGGCCAAGCGGCGGAAACTGCTCTTCCGCCCTCGTTTCGCGGTAGCTGGCCGTGCAGGCCGTCGTCAGCACCAAGGCGGCTGCACATCCAAGCAGCACACCCATTCCCTTTAACGCCAATCCGGCCTCCTACCTGTTGCGCAGATCCGTGCTTGCTGCGCCGATCTGCTCGATGTCGAACGGAGTCGTCAGGTAGATCTCGGACACCCAATTGCCATAGAGAAGATGCGCATGGCTGCGCCAGCGGTTCTGCGGCGGCTTGCTGGGGTCGTTGTCGGGGTAGTAATTCGCGGGCACGTTGATCGGCGTGCCATTGGCGATGTCACGGTCATATTCGTCTTTGAGCGTGCCGCTGTCATATTCGAAGTGGTTGAACACATAAAGCGCCCGGTGCGCCGGGTCCTCGACCAGACAGGGGCCGGTTTCGGCGCTGTCGATCAGGATGGGAAGTCCCGCCTTTTCGACATCTTCGCGGCGGATCTCGGTCCAGCGGCTGACCGGGATCACCATGTCATCCGAAAACCCCCGCAGATAGGGCGATGCTGGCGCGAGGTTGCGGTGCCGGATGCAGCCGAAGGCCTTGTGCGGCAGGTCGATCTTGGGCACGCCGTGAAAATGGTTGATCATTGCCATGCCGCCCCAGCAGACGCCGAATGTGGAATGGACATGGCTCTGTGTCCAGTTCATCACCTGAACCAGCTCGTCCCAGTATGTCACGTCTTCGAACGGCAAATGCTCGATCGGCGCGCCGGTGATGATCAGCCCGTCGAATTTTTCGCCGCTCTCCGCCACCTCGGCAAAGGGGCGGTAAAAGCTTTCCATATGTTCGGCGGCTGTGTTCTTGGTCTGATGCTCGGTCATGCGGATCAGGTTGAATTCGATCTGCAACGGCGTGGCCCCGATCAGACGCGCAAACTGGTTTTCGGTCTGGATCTTCTTCGGCATCAGATTGAGCAGCGCGATGCGCAGCGGGCGGATGTCCTGCTGGCTGGCGAGTTCGTCGGGAATCACCATAACGCCTTCGCGCTTGAGCACGGAATAGGCGGGCAGGTCGGTGGGCAGTTTGATCGGCATCGTTACGGTCTTTTCCGGTCTATCGCGCTTGCAATCAACGCGTCGAAATTGGAGGGCGAGGCATCGGCCATCAGGTCGTGGGCGTCGATGGTGACGCCCCAGCGCTCGGCCATCATCTGGTAGCGCGGCTGGCGGTGCGCAAGGGCCTGCGCATAGGTCCAGCGGATAAAGCTGTCAGGATCAACATCGTCTTCCTGTAGATTGTTTTCGCTCAGATATTGGTCCCAGACACGTGTCAGGAATTCCGGTTGATAGGCCATTGGTTTGGGTGCCTTGTCGAACCGGCGGATCAGTTCTTGGGTATGCGCCGCGTCGCCCTTGATCCAGACCAGCAGCGCGTGTTTCGCGAGTTCCGCCATGATCGGATCGTTGGGATCTTCGGGATCGACCCATTCGCAGATCGACCCGCCGGTGTCGCAGACGAAATGCGGATAGCCATAGAGGTCCATCGCACGGTCGATGAAATACCCGGTGTCGAGCAGAGCCGCCATTTCGGCGCGGCGGAACTGGTCCTGCCGTTTGCGGTACTCGTCGATGGGCATGCCGCCGCGCACGGGATTGCCGGGCTTGCCCAGATAGGCGGACACGGGGGCGAGGTTGTGAAAGCTCAGATTGGAGCCGATATAAATCGAGTCCGACATCAGCAATTCGCGCAGGAACGGCACCTTCATGGCTTCGCGCTTGGCGTTGTCGGCGATGTATTCGCCCATGTAGCGGGTGCCGATGCGGTAGTCGATGGAGTAGTGGAACCAGTCGCCGCCATCACGCAGCAGGTTCGAGATATGGGTCTTGCCCAAGCCCGACATGGCAAACAGCACAACGCGCTTGTTCGGCGCATCCCGCCAGTCCTGTGCAGAGGTGTAGATCATCGCTGTTGGTCCACTGTCCGAAATCCCGTCGTCTGGGATTAACGGTGCGCTGCAGGGGCGTCAAATGGTTGTCGTCCGGCGAACAAGAAACCCCGCCGGAGTCAGCTCTGGCGGGGTCGATAAGTGTCATCCGCCGGTCGGACCCGGCTTGGTGGCTCAGAAATCGACGGTCAGCGAAACGCCGATACCAAGGGCAGTGTTGTCTTCAAAGACAACGCCCGACGCGTCCTCGGCTTCGCCCAGCCACACATATTCAAGCCCGCCGCGCAGGGTCATGTTGTCCATCTTGTACTGACCCCCGACGCCAAGGCTGATGAAGCCATCGCGCGGTGACAGGCGGGACACGGTATCGCCGTTCTGGGCTTCGTAGGTGATCTGCGCAAAGCCGGACAGGTCCTCGGTGAACGCGCGACCGATGCCGAGTTTCCAGGTGGTGCGGTCATTTTCAAAGCCGGTGACATTGCCGCCCGTCACCCCTTCGTATTCCGGCGTACGGACTTCCCACTTGGACCATTCGACCCATTTGACCTGACCGAACAGCAGCGTGCCGGGGGCGATCCCGGTCTGGAAGTCCAGCGCCACAGCCTGAGGCATGACGACCTTGGTTTCACCACCGTTGGCGTCGATACCAAGACCGGCGATGCTTTCGGACGTGCTGAAGGAATGTGTGATCTCGCTTTGCCACGACAGCGCCACGCGCAGCGCGATGTCGGGGATCTCGTAGGCGACACCAAGGATCGCGCCCCAGTCACCGACGCGGCTGCCGCTGGCGTTGTATTCCATCGACGTGCTGAAATCCTGCGCGGCGGCCCCAAGGGCCTGTGCCTGAGCGCCCAGAGCCTGTGCCTGCGCGCCAAGGGCCTGAGCCTGCGCCCCAAGGGCTTGCGCCGTCGCCAGATCCCCAGCGGCACCTGCGGCCTGTGCCTGGGCGCCAAGCGCCTGTGCCTCGGCCCCCAACGCCTGCGCCTGCGCGCCGATGCCCTGCGCATTGCGGCCAACGGAACTGCGCACAAGCAGGTCGGGGATGGTGATCTCGGCCTCGCTTTCGACATAGCGCGCCCCGCCGAAGACCGAGACGCGGTCGGTGACGCGGTACTTGCCGACAAGAGCGATCTGGTCGCTGTCCCAATCTGCGGTCAGACCGGCGTAGATGCCCTGCGTATATTCCGCGCCCGCGCCATACGGGTTGTTCACATACATCCCGAAAGTCAGCTTTTCGGTGAAGTCGTTTTTGTAGGCGAGGTTGTAGTTGTTGTAGTCGGTCAGCATGTTGCCGGTGCTGCTTTCGCCGCCACCCGCTGCCGTAAGTTCGGGTGTGTATTTGCCCGACAGGTCCGGCATCACATGCGAAAAGCTCAGTTGAAGCTGGTCGTTGCGTGTGAACAGAAACCCGTAATCATTGTTCGAGCGTTCAATGCCGCCCGCATGTGCAGCACCTGCTGCAACGGCAAGCGCCAGCGCGCTTGTCATGATTCTCATCATCTGGACCCTCATCCCTTGAGATTGCAATGTCTCCTCTGCAATTTTCGTACCCAACTGTCTGACACAGGGTCAATTTTTACCGTACGTCAGCAGGGGTGAACTGCCGCAGCGTCACATTTCTGTTACGCGCGGGTCGAGGACCAGATGTTGTAGTAATTCGCGGCAAAGATCAGCGCCGCGCCAAGCAGGACAAACGGGTCCAGCGGTTCGGCGTAAAGCAGCATCCCGACAATGGCGATCACCGGCAGGCGGGTAAAGTCGATGGGCATCACGATGGTGGCCGGGGCCAGCGACAAGGCCGTGGTCAGACAGAAATGCGCGACCAATCCGGCGATGGCGATCACCACGACCCAAGGCAGGTTCGCCGCACTGGGCAGGGCAATATCGCCGTCGAATCCGGCAAAGCCAAGGCCCAGCACCGCCTGCATCACGGTCAGGTAGAAGAGGATGCAGGTGATGGTTTCGGTCCGCGTCAGCTTGCGTGTGAACACCGCCGATCCGGCAAAGCCGATGGCCGCCAGCGCCGCGGTGACCAGACCGATGTGAAACGTATCCGGGCTGGGGCGTGTCACGACAAGGATGCCGATGAACCCGATCACCGCCGCAATCGCCTGCGATCGTGTCAACCGTTCCCCCAGCACGAAGGGAGCCATCAGCATCACCCAGAGCGGTGAGGTGAATTCAAGCGCGAAAACCTGCGCAAGGGGAATCACCGTGATCGAATAGAACCACAGGTTCTGCCCGGCGAAGTGGCTGACATTGCGGATGAAATGCAGGCCCAGTTTCTGCGCGCGCACCTCTTTCAGAGTTCCGGCAAGGCTGGCGATTCCGATCACGATGACCATGCCGATCAGGCTGCGATACATCATGATCTCGAACGTATCGAGATCGAGGCTGACCGCGCGGCCCGCAATCGCCATCGAGGTGAACGACACAATCGCGCCGATCATCCAGAGGCAGGCCCGGATCGTTGGGGACAAATTCATTCAGTCACGCGGCAAGTGACAACAGCCCGACAGGAATCGGCGTTGGCCGGGGGCGATCAACTGCATCGTGATGGTCCAGCCATAGGACCGGTCGCTCATCCCGTCAAAGCAGGTGCCGCCGGAAATCGTGGCTTCGATCACCCGACTGTCCTCGGTCGCCAAAGTGACAAGCGCGGGGCTGCCAAGGCGGCCCTCGGCGGTGACGATGCTGTCAAACGCGAAATCCGTGTCGCTATCAACGGGGTGCGAATAGCGGGCGTCGGTGCCGTAAAGACCAAGCGCCCAGAAGGGTTCGGTGCCGCCACAGATCAGGCCTTGGGGCAGGGTGGTTTCCCCTAGCGTCGGCACCTCGTCACGGGTCAGAAACCGGGTCGAGACCCAGCCGTCGCGTTCATTCAGCGCAATCCGCGCCCAGTTCCCGGTAGGATCGAAGGTGAACACTTCGACCCTTTGGGCGTCATGCGCGAGATCGCCGATGTCGGCGCTGCCCGCAGAGGGCTCGGACCGCACGTTCAACACGTCATTCGCCGCCACGCCGATCACGCGGTGATAGGTCGGCTCCGCCTGCGCCGGGGCAGGCAGGGCCAGCGAAACGGCCAGAAGGCCTGCGCGCATTATTCCCATTCGATCGTTCCCGGCGGTTTCGAGGTGATGTCATAGGTGACGCGGTTGATGCCCTTGACCTCGTTGATGATCCGCGTGGCGGTTTCGCCAAGGAAGTCATGGCTGAACGGATAGTAATCCGCCGTCATGCCATCCACCGATGTGACCGCGCGGAGCGCACAGGCGTAATCATATGTACGGCCGTCGCCCATCACCCCCACGGTGCGCACAGGCAGGATCGCGACAAAGGCCTGCCAGATCTCGTCATAAAGACCGTGCTTGCGAATCTGGTCGATATAGACCGCATCCGCTTTGCGCAGGATCTCGAGCTTTTCGCGGGTGATCTCGCCGGGGCATCGGATGGCAAGGCCGGGGCCGGGGAAGGGGTGGCGACCGATGAAGCTGTCGGGCAGGCCAAGCTCGCGGCCCAACTCGCGTACTTCGTCCTTGAAGAGCTCGCGCAGCGGCTCGACCAGCTTGAGGCCCATCTTTTCCGGCAGGCCGCCCACATTGTGGTGGCTCTTGATCGTGACCGACGGTCCACCGCTGAAGGACACGGATTCGATCACGTCCGGATAAAGAGTTCCCTGCGCCAGGAATTCCGCGCCTTCGATCTGGTTCGCGTATTTCTGGAACACGTCGATGAAAAGACGGCCAATGATCTTTCTCTTTGTTTCCGGGTCACTTACGCCGTCAAGCTCACCCAGAAACAGCTCTTGTTCCTGGGCGTGGATCACCTGCAGATTCATGTGATCGCGGAACATCGCGACAACCTCTTCGCCCTCGTTCAGGCGCAACAGGCCGTGATCCACGAAGACGCAGGTCAACTGGTCGCCAATCGCGTCATGCAGCAGCGCTGCCGCGACCGAGCTGTCGACACCGCCGGACAGGCCGCAGATCACGCGTTTGTCGCCCACCTGTTCCTTGATCTTGCGGATCGCTTCTTCGCGGTAGGCGCCCATCGTCCAGTCGCCGGTAAACCCTGCAAGCTGCACGAAATTCTGATAGAGCGTCTTACCGTTCGGGGTGTGATGCACCTCGGGGTGGAACTGCACCGCATAGAAGAGGCGGTCGGTGTCGGCGGTGATCGCAAAGGGCGCGCCGGGCGAGGTGCCCAGAACGTCAAAACCCGGAGCGATTTCAGACACATGGTCGCCGTGGCTCATCCAGACCTGTTCGCGGCCCGTGCCATCCATGAACCACCCAGCCAAAAGGTCACTGCGGGTGTCTGTGGGGGTGACATAGGCACGGCCAAACTCGGCGGTCGCGTGTTCGCCCGCTTCGACCTTGCCACCCAGATCCTGCATCATCACCTGCTGGCCATAGCAGATGCCCAGGATCGGCACGCCCATCTCGTAGGCCTTGCGGGGCGGGCGCGGGCTGCCCTCGCGCATCACGCTGTCCGGGCCACCGGAAAAGATGATCGCCTTTGGGGCAAATTCGGTCAGGAAATCATCCGTCACATTCTGGAACGGATGGATCTCGCAATAGACATTCAACTCGCGAAGGCGACGCGCAATGAGCTGCGTGACCTGGCTGCCAAAGTCGATGATGAGAAGGCGGTCATGATCTGCTGTGTTCATGGCTCCTGATAGGCAGAGCACGGGTAAATGGCAATATTGCCGATGCGCGGGTGCACGCATGGCTTTGTCGCAGCGGTACCCCATCAAATGTCGCTTTCGCAACGGACAGGACGTAATCGGTCCCTGACGCCCCCCTGACACATATTAAGGAGTGTCCACCGGACGACGCGCCGGGGCGAACAGAACCCGTATGGAGTTGAATCATGGCAGAGGCAGAAACACGCAGACGGTCACGTGGTGGCGGCGGTGCGGCGCGGCGGGCAGAACGCACGGCGGTTTCTGTCGAAACGGCCAAGTACATCCAGCGCAACATCCCGAATTTCGAGATCCTGACCGAAGAGGCGCTTGAGATCATCGAGACCAACGCCGAAACGGTCCTCGCAGAAATCGGCGTGAACTTTGTCAACAACCCGGGTGCGCTCGAACTGTGGCGCAATGCCGGGGCCGATGTCACCGGTGAGCGTGTACGCATCCCGCGCGGTCTGGCCCGCAAGCTGTGCAGCACCGCACCCTCCACCTTTACCCAGCACGCGCGCAACCCGAACCGCAATGTCGAGATCGGCGGACGCAACCTTGTGCTGGCTCCGGTCTATGGACCGCCCTTCGTGCATGACGCGATGGGGGGACGCCGCTATGCGACCCTCGCCGATTTCGAGAAATTCGTGAAGCTGGGCTACATGTCCAAATGGCTGCACCATTCGGGCGGCACGGTCTGCGAACCCACCGATATTCCGGTGAACAAGCGCCACCTCGACATGCTGATGGCGCATATGACCCTGTCGGACAAACCCTTCATGGGCTCCGTCACCGAACCCAGCCGTGCGCAGGACAGCGTCGAGATGTGCGAGATCCTGTTCGGCAAGGAGTTCGTTCAGGACAACACCGTGATGACCTCGCTCATCAACATCAACTCGCCGATGACCTTCGACGACGTGATGATGGGCGCGCTCGAAGTCTATGCCCGCAACAATCAGGCCGCGATCATCAGCCCCTTCATCGTCGGTGGCGCGATGGCGCCTGTGTCGGTGGCGGGCACGCTGACGCAGGTTCTTGCCGAGGTGATGGCCGGCATCGCCTACAGCCAGCTTGTACGGCCCGGTGCTCCGGTGATCTTCGGGGCCTTCGTGACCTCGATCGACATGAACTCGGGCGCACCGACCTTCGGCACACCCGAGGCCAGCCAGATCACCTATGGCGCAGGCCAGTTGGCCCGCCGTATGGGTCTGCCGTTCCGTTCGGCCGGCAGCTTTACCGGCTCGAAACTGCCGGATGCGCAGGCGGCGTATGAGACCGCCAACAGCCTCAACATGGGGCTTTTGTCGGGTGTGAACTTCATGCTGCATGCCTGCGGCTGGCTCGAAGGCGGGCTGGTTGCGTCGTTCGAGAAATTCGTCATGGACGCCGATCAGCTTGGCGCGCTGCACAAGATGGCGCAGGGCGTATCGGTGGACGAGGAAGCGCAGGCCATGGGTGCGATTGCCGAAGTGGGCCCGGGTGGCCACTACCTCGGCTGTGCGCACACGCAGGCCAACTTCAAGAGCGCCTTCTGGCGGTCCGATCTGTTCGACTTCAAACCCTATGAAACATGGTCCGAAGAGGGCGCGCGCGACACGATGGCGCTGGCGACCGAGCGGGTTCAGCGGTTGATCGACACCTACCAGCAACCGCCGCTCGATCCGGGCATCCACGAGGGTCTGACCGACTACGTGGCGCGCAAGAAAGCCTCCATGCCGGACGCCTTCATGTAAGGGCAGGGGCTGGGGTGATCTGCGTCTGGGCACGCAGCAACTGATACTCGCCCATGATCGCGGTCAGAAGATCGACATGCGTGGCGATGCTGTACCCGGCATCGCCGTTTTCGCGTTTCTCGTTCATCTCGGCTTCCAGCGCCATCAGCCGGATGACCGTAGGCCCAAGCCTGAGGCTGACACCATAGCCCAGAAGACGGGGCAGGCGCGCTTCGCGGCGGTAGGTTTGCGCGCCGATCCGGGCTGCACGGATCAAGAGGCGCGGGCGGCGCAGGGTGGCGATTTGGGTCATCAGGTCTTGCATATTCGGGTCCTTCCCTGTCTGGCGTGATGGCCGATGTCGGGAACAGCGTTGCACAATCTAAACGTGTGTTGCGTCCGATCTGTCGCGGCGCACGGTCTGCTCGTCTTTTGTTTAAGATTTGGAAACAAAAGCTTTGATGCGTTCAAACGTTAACAAATCAGAAACAAATACACGCATAGGTAGATTCTCAACTGTGGATAAATCTGTGGATTGTTCACGCGGCAGTCGAATGGGGGATTTCTATGACCAACCTGCACCATGCCCAGACCAGACCGGGATGGACGGCGCTTTTTCCGGAAGAGGCGCATCGCTACCTGGCACATACGGCCGACAGACGACCGCTGCGCGACATTGCCCGCGAGGCAGGATGCCATCCGTCGACGATCCTGCGTCAGGTCCGCAAGCTGGAAACGCTGCGGGACGATCCGCTGGTCGACCGCGTCCTGACCGAACACAGCGGCGCGGTACGGGATGAGGCCGCGTCGTACCGGGCACTGGACGCGGTTGTGGAGGCGATGCGGCTTCTGTGCCAGCCGCGTGCCATGATGCTCTATCGCGAAGGTGTCGCACAGGCGGCCATCATCAAAGCAAGCGGCACCGGAGACACTTTGGCACTGGGCACCGTCGCGCTGGACGTGGCGGCGGCGCTGATCCTGCGCAACTGGGTTTCAACCGACAGCGACGCGGCCTTGAAGCGCTATCGCCTCACCGATGAGGGGCGCAGCCAGTTGCCCAGACTCGTGGCCGCCCGCGATGCCCGCGCGGCCCGCACACAAGGCGCGCCCTGCGATCTGTTCCATCTCGCCTTTCCCGAGCGCCGGTCCCGGGACCGCTCCACCTCGGGTGGGCCGGGTTCGGAAAGCCCGCTCATCGCGCTGGCGCGACGGCGTGGTCCGGACGGAAAACCGTTCCTGCCCGCCGAATTCATCGCGGCCGGGGACCGTCTGCACGAAGATTACACGGTGGCCGGGTTTGCCCGGATCGACCTTTTGGGATGGGACGGTCCGGACGCTTTGCAGCCGCTTTATGACCGGGCCAACCAACTCACCGACAGGCTGCGCCGGCAGGCGAGCACCCGGACATTGGACGCAGTGAAGGATCTTGGCCCCGGATTGAGCGACATCGTGCTGCGCTGCTGTTGCCTGCGCGAGGGGCTGGAAGCTACGGAAAAGCGGCTTGGCTGGTCGGCCCGGTCGGGCAAGGTTGTCTTGCGCATCGCGCTGCAGCGGCTCAGCCTGTTTTACGCAGGAACCCGGACGCAAAAGCCGGTGCTGATCGGCTGAATGCGAAAAAATATCGCGGCCGCCTAAAACGCCTCTGATCCGTGCCGTTATAAAAGCGGCAGGAGGAACTCGTTACCGTTGGGAATTTGAAGCTGCAAGGCAGCTATGCAACACTGGTACTACCTCCTGCCATCTTCTATGTTAGAGGAAGCGAGATTTGAAAAAGCGGGGAAAAACCGTTGCGCGACCTCAAGATCCCAGAACAGCGCCATCCTGAAAAGGCGCACCGGCCCGACAACGCCCAGCCCAAGAAACCAAGCTGGATCCGTGTCAAGGCTCCGGGTGGCGAAGGCTACAGCGAAACCCGCCGCATCATGCGCGAGCACAAGCTGGTCACCGTCTGCGAAGAGGCGGGCTGCCCCAACGCGGGCGAATGCTGGAGCCAGGGCCACGCCACCATGATGATCATGGGCGAGATTTGTACCCGTGGGTGCACCTTCTGCAACATCGCAACCGGCCGTCCCGACACTCTGGATGCGTTCGAGCCGGGGCGCGTGGCCGATGCCGTGCAGAAGCTGGGCCTCAACCATGTGGTCATCACATCGGTGGATCGCGACGACCTCGAAGATAGCGGGGCCGAACATTTCGCCCAGACGATCCGCGCGGTGCGGCACCGCTCGCCGGGGACGACGATTGAAATCCTCACGCCGGATTTCCTGAAATGTGGGCCGGATGCCCTTGAAACCGTCGTGGCCGCGCGTCCCGATGTGTTCAACCACAATCTTGAAACCGTGCCTGGCCTCTATCCCGAAGTGCGCCCCGGCGCGCGCTATTTCCATTCGCTGCGCCTTTTGCAACGCGTCAAGGAAATCGACCCGTCGATCTTTACCAAGTCGGGCATCATGGTGGGCCTTGGCGAAAACCGCCAGTCGGTGATGCAGGTCATGGATGACATGCGCGCCGCCGATGTCGATTTCCTGACCATCGGCCAGTATCTTCAGCCGACGCCGAAACACCATGCGGTCGACCGGTTCGTGACCCCCGAGGAATTCGCGGGCTATGAAAAAGCGGCCTATGGCAAGGGTTTCCTGATGGTGTCGGCCACGCCGCTGACCCGGTCATCCTATCACGCTGGTGACGATTTCGCCCGGCTGCGCGCCAACCGCGAGGCGAAACTGGCGAAGGTCTGAGCCAAAAGCTTCACAGCTTTTGGTCAAAGCCTTCGAGGGTTTTGCAGCCCGCCCATCCGATTCCGATGCAGCGATACTCTTCCAAGAGTATCGCCCAAGTCTTCGGAGACTTGGCTTACGGCAGCGCCTTGAGGTACGCCGCAACCGCCTCGCGGTCACTTGCAGGCAGTTTGGCGAAATTCTCGACCACCGCCACCATGTGGCCACCAGCACTGTCGAAGTCCGGGGTAAAGCCGGTTTCCAGATAATATGCGATCTCGATTGGACCCCAGGTCAGATCCTCGGGCGTCAACGACGGGATCGTGCCGCGTCCGGTGGGGTTGGGGGCTCCGGCCAGCCAGGCAGAGCGGTCCAGCCCGCCCAGAGCATCACGCGGCGTGTGGCATTCGCCGCAATGCGCCAGCGCCTCGACCAGATAGCGCCCAAGTTCGATTTCGGGTGTCGCCGCCTCGGCCATCACCCAGTCATCTGTCATGTAGAGCAGTTTCCAGACACCCACAGACCGGCGGATGTTGAAGGGAAATCCCACCTCGTGCGGTTGGCTGGGCGTCGCATCTGCTGGCAGGGTCTGCCAAAAGGCCCACAGGTCCACCACATCCTGATCGCTCATCAGGCTGTAGGCCGTATAGGGAAAGGCAGGATAATAGTGCTGTCCATCCGGCGACACGCCTTTCTTGACCGCACTTGCGAAATCCTCCAGCGACCACGCGCCGATTCCCGCCTCGGGGTCGGACGAGATGTTGGGGGCTATGAAGGTTCCGAAATCGGATGCAAAACGCTGCCCCCCCGCCAGCACCAGTTTCGCGTCGCCTTCGGTGTCGGGGGCGGCATGGCAGGATGCACATCCCGAGGCGATGAACACGATTTCACCTTTGGCCGGATCTCCTGCGAGTCCGGCCAAAGGGCTGCTGTCGATGGGCGTGGCGCTCGTTACACCGAATCCCGCAGCCGCAATGGCCGCAATCCCCAAAGCTCCCAGAACCAATCCACGCCGCATCTTTGCAGATTAATTCGCCGGGGCGCGGTGCGTGTCGTGACAGGCCGAACAGGTGCCGCCGACCTGACCCATGACCGGACCCAGGCCTTCGACACCACCGGCCGCCGCGGCCTGAATGGCTTTGGCTGCCGTGCCGAAATCACCCCATTTGGACAGGAAATCGTCGTTCTGTTCCCAGATCGTCGGCTGGGCGCGGGTGCCGTCGATGGACATGTTGTCCGAACCGGCGGGCCACATCGGGGTCTGCTGCACCATCGAAATGGCGACCAGAGTGTCCGCAGCAGCCTGCGCTGCCTCGGCATTGTATTCGGTCTTGCCCTGCGCCATGCCGCCAAGGATGCCAAGGTTGATCGCCATGATGCGGAACTGGCCCTGACGCGCCTTCAGCTCGGCCGAAAAGTCCGTTTGCGCCATTGCGGCAGTGCCGCATCCCAAGGCCGCGAAGGCGACCGCCGCTGCGAGATGTTTCTTCATGAATTCACACTCCCTGAAAATTGTATGCCACACCACCTAGTATGCCTCGGCAAAGTCGCAAATGAATTGTTAGAAAATGCAAAAAGGGTCCGTATTCATGCACAAGCTGAACTGGGATGATTTGCGATTTGTTCTGGCCGTCGCCGACACCGGGTCGGTGAACGCGGCCGCCAAGGTGCTCGGGGTCAACCACGCCACCGTCCTGCGCCGCATTGCGTCTTTCGAGGAAACCTGTGGCGGCCCCGTTTTCGAACGCGATCGCAGTGGCTACCGTCTCCGACCCAACCGGGCCCCGGTGATCGAAGCGGCCCGACTTGCCGCACAGCATGTCAGCACTGCCGAAGCCCTGATGCAGGGCAGTCACAACCGGGTCGGCAAGACGCTGCGCATCACCTCGACCGACACGTTCTGTCAGACGGTTCTCGCGGCGATCTATCCGGCACTGGCCCGTCGGATCGCCCCGGACCGGGTGATCTACCTCAGCTCCAACGCCCATCTCGACATGGCGCGCCTGCACGCCGACATCGCTCTGCGCCCCGCTTTGCTGCTGCCGGATGATCTGGTCGGACGCAAACTGACCGACATGCGGTTCTGCGTCTATGCCAATGCCGAGGGGCGCGCGCCGCAGGGCTGGCTGGGTCTGTCGGGGGCGCTGGAACGCTCCGGCCCCGCGCAATGGATGCAGCGCGAGGTCGACATGGCCGACATCGTGGGCAGTGCCGACAGTTTCTGCCTGCTGACCCAGATGGCCGCGCGCAGCACGGCGCAGGTGATCCTGCCGGCGCTCTTGGGAGATGCCAACCCTGATCTGGTGCGCCGCGATGGCGTCATGCCCGACATGTTCGTGCCCGTCTGGATTGCCTGTCACCGCGATCTTGCCGGCAGCGAACGGCTGCAGAACCTGATGGACGGGATGGAAAAGCTGCTTCAGCCCCACATCCCCGCCATCGAGGGCCAGACGGGTGCTGCGGCGAAATCCGCCGGGGCGCGTTAGCGCAGCACGCGGTTCGGCACAGCTTCGGCGTCGAGCGACATCCAGTCGGGCCAGCCGATCCAGGTCTCGACGGCATAAAGCCCCAGACAAAGAGCGACGACCGCCAGCACCAGCTTGACCCGCGCCGGGCTGGGCGGGTTGCGCGCCCATTGCGCCATGCGCAGAAGCCAGAACCAGTTCACGCCTCGGTGAACCGGACCTTGCCGATAAAGGGCAGGTTGCGGTTGCGCTGTGCGTAGTCGATGCCATAGCCGACCACGAATTCATCCGGGATCGAGAACCCGATCCAGTCGGCAGCCACATCGGTCTCCCGCCGCGACGGCTTGTCAAGCAGCGCAATAGTGCGCAGCCGCCCCGGTTTGCGCGACGCAAGCAGGCCCACCACGTGTTTAAGCGTGTGTCCGGTGTCCACGATGTCTTCGACCACCAGCACGTCACGGCCTTCGATCTGGCCGCGCAGGTCTTTCAGAATCCGCACTTCGCGGCTCGATTCCATGGCATTGCCGTACGAGGACGCCTCAAGAAAATCCACTTCCACCGGCAGGTCCAGTTCGCGCACAAGGTCCGCGATGAACACGAAACTGCCGCGCAGCAGGCCCACGACCACCAGCTTGTTGGTGTCGCGGAATTCTTCCTTGATCGCGTGGGACAGTTCCTCGATCCGGGCCGCGATGGCCTTGGCCGAGATCATTTCGTCGATGACATAAGGACGCTCTGACATAGGTTTCCCTTGATTTTTCGCGCGCACAATACGACATCCCCCGCCACTGTCACGGTCAAAACACAAGAGCAGATGCCCACACATTCCGAAACCCGCACCCTGCCGTATACGGCGCAACAGATGTACGATCTGGTCGCGGACGTGGCGAATTACCCCAAGTTCCTTCCATGGACCGCCGCCGCGCGGATCCGCTCGCGCGAGGATCGGGGCGATCACGAGGAAATGCTGGCGGATTTGGTGATCAGCTTCAAAGTGTTCCGCGAACGGTTCGGCAGCCGCGTGGTGCTCTGGCCCGAACAGCAGAAAATCGACACCGAATACCTCGATGGGCCGTTCCGGCGCATGCACTCGAACTGGGGCTTCAAGGATGTCGAGGACGGGGTCGAGGTGACCTTCTTTGTCGATTTCGAATTCAAGAACCGCATCCTGCAGGGCGCGGCTGGCATGTTCTTTTACGAAGCCATGCAGCGCATCGTCCGCGCCTTTGAACGCCGCGCGGCAGAGCTTTACGGATAAACCCGATAAGCCATGAAAAAAGGCGGACCTTTCGGCCCGCCCTGGCACTCGTTACACACAACTCTGCTTACGACGCGTGGTCGTAGGCACGCTCTCCATGCACGATGATGTCGAGCCCGGAATTCTCGGTCTCCGCATCGACCCGCAGCGGTGTGATCGCCTTGACCACGACCACCAGAACCACGGTCACCACCACGGTGAACACGCCGACAATCGCCAGAGACCCCAACTGCGCGGCAAAGCTGCCCGCGCCGAACACGGCGATCATGATGGTGCCGAAGATGCCGCCCACGCCATGCACCGCGAACACGTCCAGCGTGTCGTCGATCTTGAGCATGTTGCGGATCACGTTCACCGCTTCCTGACACAGCACACCCGCGATGGCCCCGATGATCAGCGCCTCGACCGGGCCGACAAAGCCCGAGGCCGGGGTGATCGAGGCCAGACCCGCAATCGTGCCTGTGACCATGCCGACCAATGACGACTTGCCGAACTTCACCTTCTCCCACAGCGCCCATGTCAGTGATGCCGTTGCCGCCGAGATATGCGTGACCGTCAGCGCCATCGCAGCGCCCCCGTCTGCGGCCAGTTGCGATCCGCCATTGAAGCCGAACCAGCCGACCCAGAGCATCGCCGCGCCCAGCATGACGTATCCCGGGTTGTGGGGCGGGGTGACGCGATTCTTGCGCGGGCCAAGGAACACCGCGATGATCAGCGCCGCGATCCCTGCAGTTTCGTGCACCACGATGCCGCCCGCGAAGTCGCGCACGCCGGTCTCGCCGAAGATGCCACCATCGGCCAGGAAGCCACCGCCCCAGACCCAATGCACCACCGGTGCATAGCAAAGCAGCATCCACAAGCCCGAGAAGAGCAGCACAAAGCCAAAGCCCACCCGCTCGACATACGCACCGACGATCAGGGCAGGGGTGATGATGGCGAATGTCATCTGGAAGGCGAAGAACAGAACCTCGGGCAACGTGCCCGACAGATCATCGGTTCCGACCCCCATCAGGAACATCTTGCCCAGACCGCCCCAATAAGCGCCGCCATCGCCAAAAGCGATGGAATAGCCGAAGGCGAGCCACAGAACGCTCATCAAACAGGCAATCGAATAGCAGTGCATGAACACGCTGAGCACATTTCGCGCCCGCACCAGCCCGCCATAAAACAGGGCAAGCCCTGGCAGCGTCATGAACAGCACCAGCGCTGTTGCCACGATAATCCAGGCCGTATCGGCTCCGTTCATCTGTCCCATCCTTCGATTTGGCTTTGTTTTGGGCGCTCAAAGCGGATCGGCATCGCGGAAAAAAGAGGCAACATCCGAAAGGCCCTGCACAAAATTCATGCAGACACTGGTTTGTTTATTTTTTGTGCGAAATTGCGGCTGTATGCGCAATAAAGCGTCAGAGTCTGCGCAAAGTGGTCACCAGAAGCGACAGCGCCTCATCTCGCGCCTCAGCCCGGACATTGGCCCGCCCCAGCGCGCCGAAGTCGATGGTCTTGGTCTGAACGCCCTCTGCAGTCGCCAGCCCGAAACAGACCCGTCCTTCGGGTTTGAACTCCGACCCGCCCGGCCCGGCGATGCCGCTGATCGACACCGCCACCGTGGCCTGTGCCGCCCTCAGCGCCCCCGTCGCCATCTCCCGCACAACCTCTTCCGACACCGCGCCATGGGCCTCCAGCGTGGCAGGCGACACGCCCAGCATCTCGGTCTTGGCCACGTTCGAGTATGTCACGAATCCCCGCTCGAACACCGCCGACGATCCGGCCACATCGGTGATCGCCGCCGCGACCATCCCGCCGGTGCAGCTCTCAGCCGTTGTCACGGTGGCTCCGGCCGCCACCGCAAGGCGCAGCAGCTCTTCTGCCAAAGGCAATGTCACATCAGCACCAGATGAAACAGCGCCGCCAAGGCCGCCACGCCGATGGCTGCAAACGCGCCCGCGATCACGTCGTCCAGCATCACGCCCAACGCATCGCCCCGCGCGTCCGCGCGGCCCACAAGCCAGGGCTTCCAGATGTCGAACAGCCGGAACAGCACAAAGGCCGCGATCCAGCCGGGGTACAGCGCCAGCAGGTCCGCCGACATGCGCGACGCCCCGTAAGCCACTGGAAATAGGGCGATCCACTGGCCCACCACTTCATCGACGACAATGTAGGACGGATCATGATCCTCCTGCCCACGGGTCAATTCGCGGGTTGCGATCCAGCCGGACATGAACACGAAAAACGTCAGGTTCACCAAAAGCCAGAAGCCACCGATCGACAGCACCGCATAGGCGACGGGCAGGGCCGCCAGTGATCCCCATGTGCCCGGCGCGGGCCTCAGGTATCCGATACCGAAGAACGTCGCGATCAGCTTGTTCATGCCGACACCAGCGCGGCTGTGGCCAGGGACGCAATGCCTTCTCCGCGTCCGGTGAAGCCCAGTTTTTCCGATGTGGTCGCCTTGACCGAAATATCCTCGACCGGCAGGTCCATGATCTTGGACAGCGCCTTGCGCATGGCGTCCGCATGGGGGCCGATCTTGGGGTATTCACAGACCAGCGTGCAATCGACGTTGCTGATCACGAATCCCGCATCCCGCGCCATCTGAACCGCGTGTCTGAGGAAAATCTCGCTCGCGGCGCCCTTCCACTGCGGGTCCGAGGGCGGGAAGTGTCGCCCGATATCGCCCGCCGCCAGCGCGCCATAGATCGCATCGGTGATCGCGTGCATCCCGACATCGGCATCGGAATGCCCGACAAGCCCTTGATCATGGGGAACTTTTACACCGCACAGAACGACATGATCGCCCGGCCCGAACTTGTGAACATCATAGCCATTGCCAAGCCGAACTTTCATCTTCACATCCCTTGAAATCGTAGCGCCTGTCTAAGGTCTGTCCGGTGGCTGTGCAATCTCCCCCGGCTGTTTGCCTAATTTTTAGGCATATGCGTTTTGTCGGTCTGTTTTTCAGGCTATTATCATTGAACGCGGTGCGGCCACAGCGTAGCTCAAACTCATCAATCAAGGATTGCCACGGTGACTCCGTCCGTTCCACTAGACCTGATTTCGCCCCCTGTGATGTTGGCCCCACTGGCCGGAATCACCGATCTGCCGTTCCGCACGCTGGTGTCCGGCTTTGGGGCCGGCCGCGTCGTATCCGAAATGATCGCCAGCGGGGAATTCCTGACCGCGCGCCCGGGTACACGCGAAAAGGCAGAGCTGGGGGCGGGGATCGCCAACACCTCTGTTCAACTGGCAGGCCGCACCCCCGAGGCGATGGCCGAAGCGGCGCGGATGGTCGAGGGCATGGGCGCGCAGGTGATCGACATCAACATGGGCTGCCCCGCGAAAAAGGTCGTGGGTGGCTATTCCGGCTCGGCGCTCTTGCGCGATCTCGACCACGCCTGCCGTCTGATCGACGCGGTTGTGGGCGCGGTCAGCGTACCCGTCACTCTCAAGACCCGACTGGGCTGGGATGATGCCACGCACAACGCCGCCGAGCTTGCGCAACGGGCCGAGGCGCTGGGGATCGCGATGATTGTCATTCATGGCCGCACCCGCTGTCAGTTTTACAAGGGCCGCGCAGACTGGGCCGCGATCCGGCAGATCAAGGATGCCGTGTCGATCCCGGTCATCGCAAACGGGGACATTACCGACACCGCAACGGCGCGGACTGCGTTGAAGCAAAGCGGTGCCGACGGCGTGATGGTCGGGCGCGGGGCGCAGGGCAAACCGTGGATTCTGGCGCAAATCGCGGCGGACATCTACGGCACGCCAAAGCCCGACATTCCCAAAGGACACAGGCTGGTTGACATGGTCGCGGGCCATTACGAATCCATGCTCGATTTCTACGGCACCGACCTGGGCAACCGCGTCGCCCGCAAACATCTGGGCTGGTACATGGACGAGGCCGGTACAGCAGCCCCGCTGCGCAAGACGGTGCTCACCGCAAAAGACCCCGCCACAGTTCTCGCCGCGCTGCCTGACGCGCTTTTGACCGATGTAAGGAAGGCCGCATGACCGACCACGAGTCCGGTGAGGTCGAGATGGTGGATGAACGGCTGATCTGGTCGTCGCTGCCGGTGCCCGCGATCATTATCGACAGCGATGAGAACATCTACGACATGAACCCCGCCGCCGAAGGGTTCATGAACAACTCGGCCAAATGGCTGCGCGGTCAGCCCATCTGGGACCGGTTGACCGTAGATGCGCCGATGGAAAACAGCCTTGCCCGCGCCCGCGCGAACGGCACGCCGCTCTTCGTCAATGACGTGGATGTCGGCACCGGCAACCGCCCGCCTCTGGTCTGCAACCTGCAATTCGCGCCCGTTCAGGGCATGGACGGCTGCATGATCCTGCTCATCAGCCCGCGCGAACTGGCGGGCCGCGTGAACCAGAGCCAGTCGGTCAAATCCGCCGCCAAATCCGCCATCGGCATGGCCGAGATGCTGGCTCACGAGATCAAGAACCCGCTGGCGGGCATCACCGGGGCGGCGCAGCTTCTGAGCATGAGCCTCAGCAACGGCGATCTGGAACTGACCGATCTGATCGTCGCCGAAACCCGCCGCATCGTGAAGCTGTTGGAACAGGTCGAACAATTCGGCAACCTCTCGGCCCCCGAACGCAAGCCGGTCAACCTGCACGACGTGCTCGACCGCGCCCGCCGCTCCGCTTTGCTGGGCTTCGGCGCGCATATGAAGATCATCGAGGATTACGACCCCTCGCTTCCGTTGGCCTTGGGCGATGCGGATCAACTGCTTCAGGTGGTGCTCAACTTGATCAAGAATGCGTCCGAGGCGGCCGACCCCAAGACAGGCGGCACCATCCGCCTGCACACCTATTACGAACACAGCTACAGCCTGCGCCGCGCCGATGGCACCGGCCAGTCGCTGCCGCTTCAGGTCGAGGTGATCGACGACGGCCCCGGCCTTCCGCCCGAGATCCGGGGCGACGTGTTCGACCCCTTCGTCTCGGGGCGCGAGAACGGCACCGGCCTTGGCCTCGCGCTGGTGAGCAAGATCATCTCGGACCATGACGGCTGGGTCGCCGTCGACAGCGTTCCCGGAAAAACCCGCTTTCGCATTTCGCTGCCGCAGGCACCGCGAAAACAAAAGGAGTCACACTGATGGACGGTACGGTACTTGTCGCGGATGATGATCGGACGATCCGCACGGTTCTGACACAGGCGCTGACGCGGGCCGGGTGCAAGGTGCATGCGACCTCGTCGCTGACGACCCTCATGCGCTGGGTCGCCGAGGGCAAGGGCGACGTTGTGATCTCGGACGTGATCATGCCCGATGGCAACGGGCTCGAGATGCTGCCCAAGATCAGCCAGGACCGGCCCGATCTGCCGGTGATCGTCATTTCGGCGCAGAACACCATCATGACCGCCATTCAGGCCGCCGAGGCCGAGGCCTATGATTATCTGCCCAAACCCTTCGACCTGCCGGATTTGATGAAGCGAACCGCCAAGGCGCTGGAATCCCGCAGCCGCGTGTCGCGCACGTCGCCCGACAGGGTGATCGACGAAGCGCCCGACGACCTGCCGCTGATCGGCAAGACCCCGGCGATGCAGGCGCTTTACCGTCTGGTGGCCAAGGTCATGAACACCGATCTTCCGGTGCTCATCTGTGGCGAATCGGGGACGGGAAAATCCCTGATCGCCCGTGCGTTGCACGATTTTTCCGACCGCCGCTCCTTGCCCTTCGTGACCGTTACCGGCAGCGATCTGTCGGACATTGAAGGCCCGGCGCGCATCCTTGCCCGTGTGCGCGGCGGCACGCTTCTGATCGACGAACTTGCCGATGTCCCGGACGAGGTACAGGCCCGCATCGTGCGCATGATGGACGGACCGGGCGAGCACGTCCCGCGCTTCATCGCCACCAGCCAGACCGACCCCGGTCAGGGCATTTCGGACAGCGGCGTGCGCGAAGACCTCTATTACCGCATCAGCGGGGCCACCATCTCGGTGCCGTCGCTGCGGGAACGGGTGGACGACATCGCGCTGCTCAGCGAGCACTTCCTCGCCCGCGCCGAACGCGATGGCGGGGCCAAGCGGTGGCTGTCCGAGGATGCCGCCGATCTCTTCCGCGCCTATAGCTGGCCCGGCAACGTGCGCCAGTTAGAAAACGTGGTGCGCCGCCTGAGCCTGACATCCCGCGCCGACGAGATCACCCGCGCCGAGGTCGAGAACGTGCTGGGCAACCAGCCCGAAACCGGCCCTGTCCTGCGCGGCGGCGACAGCGAGAAACTCAGCACCTCAGTCGCCCGCCATCTGCGCCGGTATTTCGATCTTCACGGCACGATGCTGCCTCCGCCGGGGCTCTACCCGCGAATCCTGCGCGAAATCGAGGCGCCGCTGATCGAAATCGCGCTTGAGGCGACGGGCGGAAATCAGGCCAAGTGCGCGGATTTGCTGGGCATAAACCGGAACACGCTCAGAAAGAAGATTACCGACCTCGATATTCAGGTGACACGCCGCCGCAAATTGATGTAAAACTGCCACATAATAGTGTTCTGGCGGTGACGCAGTGGGCCTGAAACACAACATATGGCGGTAGCCGAACTGCGCGGCACATCAAGGCGAGGGGTTGGCTGTGGCCACCTGGGCACGCTCGTGGAATTGGACCCGGCTGAGCCGGTTGCGCCGTCAAAGGCGCTATCAGAACGCCATGACCCTTGGTCTGGTGCTTCTGGGCCCCGTTCTTGCGGTCGCGACGGTCCTTGTTCTGGGCCCGCTCGACACCGGCGCGGGGGCGCAGCTCAACCTGCGGCTGGTGCTGTTGGCCGACCTCATCTACGTCCTGCTGCTGGCCGCGCTTGTGCTGCGCCGGGTGGTCAATCTGATCTCGGCCCGCCGTGCCAAATCTGCAGGATCACGACTGCACCTGCGCCTGACCGGGGCCTTTGCGCTGATGGCGCTGCTGCCGACGATCACCGTTGCGGTCTTTGCCGTGCTGACCATCAATATCGGTCTGGAAACATGGTTTTCCGAACGTGTGCGCAACGTGGTCGGCGCGTCGCTGTCCGCCGCCGAAGCCTATGAGCAGGAACACCGCGAAGGTCTGACGCAGGATGCGCAGGCGCTGGGGGCGTTTCTCGATGCCAACCGGCGCGCGACCTTCATCATGGATGACGGCGAATTGCGCCAGGCGCTTAGTCAGGGACAGGCGCAGATCCAGCGCGGTCTGCGCGAGGCTTATGTCATTGATGGCACAGGAGAAATCCGGGCGCGTGGGGAAGGGTCGTATCTGTTCGACTACGAACGCCCCGGTCCCGATGTGATGGCCGAAGCCACCGAGATCGGTTTTGCGCTTGTGCAGGATTGGGACAACAACGAATTGCGTGCCCTTGTCCCGTTGCGCGCCTTCACCGACCGCTATCTCTACGTCACCCGCGAGGTGGATGGGCAGATCCTCAACCTGCTTGACGACACGCAGGAAACCGCACGCTTCTACCAGCAGCAGGAAAACGACCGGGGCCGCGTCCTGTTCGACTTTGCGCTGCTCTACCTTGGATTTGCCTTCCTTCTGATCCTCGCTGCAGTCTGGTTGGGCCTGTGGTTTGCCGAACGTCTGAGCCGCCCCGTCGGCCGTCTGACCGGTGCGGCGCAGCGGGTCGGTGCCGGTGATCTGGATGTGAAGGTGGTCGAGGAAGAGGGCGATGACGAAATCGCCATGCTGGGCCGGTATTTCAACCAGATGACGCGGCAACTGAAAGGCCAGCGCGAAACGCTGCTCGACAACACCCGCCAGATCGAACGGCGTCAGCGCCTGTTCGATTCCGTGCTGACCTCGGTCACGTCGGGGGTGGTGGGGCTTGATGCGGATGGCCGAGTCACCTTCGTGAACCGATCCGCCGAACGTCTGCTGGCCTGGCACGAGAACCAGCGCAGCGTCCAGATCACCGTGGCAGTGCCCGAATTCGGCCCGCTGTTCGATCGTCTGCGCGAACAGGGTATCGAAACCGCGCAGGAAGAAATCAAGGTCAGCCGCGAGGGCCGCCTTGAAAACCTGCTTGTGCGCCTTTCGACCCGGCGGCGCGAGGATGGTGGGCTTGAAGGCTACGTGATCGCCTTTGACGATGTGACCGATCTGGTCAGCGCGCAACGCATGGCCGCCTGGGGTGACGTGGCCCGCCGCATCGCGCACGAGATCAAGAACCCGCTCACCCCGATCCAGCTTTCCGCCGAACGCATCCGGCGCAAGTTCCGGCGTCATCTGGGCGACAGCGATGCTGAAAGCCTTGAACAGTTGACCGAGGTAATCGTCCGTCAAACCAATGACTTGCGGCGTATTGTTGATGAGTTCTCCAAGTTCGCCCGGATGCCGGAACCCGAACGCAAGCCGGAAGACATCGTCGATATTCTGCGCAGCGTGATCCTGTTGCAGGAGGCAGGACAGCCCAACGTGGCGTTCAGGCTGGACCTTCCCGACCAAGGCATCCCCGCCGAAATCGACGCAACCATGATTGGGCAGGCTTTCACGAACTTGATCAAGAACGCCGGAGAAGCGATTGAAAGTTATGTGGAAACCGGCCCCGAAAACCCTGTCTTGGCGCAAATTCGCATTACCTGCACCGCAGGCCGCGACTGCGCTGAAATCCGCATCTCCGACAACGGGATCGGATTGCCTGAAGACCCGTCCCGCCTGTTCGAACCCTATGTGACCACCCGCGAGAAAGGCACCGGGCTTGGCCTGCCCATCGTGAAAAAGATCATCGAGGAACATGGCGGGTCGCTTGTTCTGGAACCGGCAGAGCCGTTCGATGACACGGGCCGCCGGGGGGCGATGGCGGTGATCCGTCTGCCGATCCTCGAATGTCCCGATCCTGCGGTGCGCAGCGATACGCCCGACACCGCCCCGACAGCCGACAAGACCGATTTGAATGTGTGACGTAGAAAAAACGAAGGTGAGGTTATGAGCGATATTCTGATTGTAGACGACGAACGCGACATCCGCGAACTGATCGGGGACATCCTCGAAGACGAAGGATACACCACCCGCCTTGCCGGCAATTCCTCCGAGGCAATGGCCGAGATCAACGCCGAGGAACCGTCGCTGCTGATCCTCGACATCTGGCTGAAGGACAGCAAGATGGACGGTATCGACATCCTGAAGACCGTGAAGCGCGACAACCCGGATGTGCCGGTGGTGATCATTTCGGGCCATGGCAACATTGAAATCGCGGTCGCTGCGATCAAGCAGGGCGCGTATGACTTCATCGAAAAACCGTTCAATATCGACCAGTTGCTGGTCGTGATCCGCCGTGCGATGGAAACCAGTCGCCTGCGCCGCGAGAACAACAAGCTCAAGCGCCGGGAAAGCGATGTGGCGCAGATGGTCGGCGAATGTGCGGCCTATCGCGGGCTGTTGTCGAACCTTGACAAGGTGACGAAGTCCAACGGTCGGGTTCTTCTGTCCGGTCCCGCAGGCAGCGGCAAGGAAGTGGCGGCGCGCTACATCCACGCCAATTCCAACCGCTCCAGCGCACCCTTCGTTACGGTGAACTGTGCGGGTGTTGCGCCCGAGACGATGGAAGAGGTGCTGTTCGGCCGCGAAACGCCGGAACGCGGGGTCGAGCCGGGCCTGCTGGAACAGGCACATGGCGGGGTGATCTATTTCGACGAAGTGGCCGACATGCCGATCGGCACGCAGTCCAAGATCCTGCGGGTGCTGGTGGACCAGCAATTCCAGCGCGTTGGCGGGGCGGACAAGGTGCGGGTGGATCTGCGGGTGATCTCAAGCACCAACCGGGATCTGCAGGCGGAAATCGCGGCGGGCACGTTCCGCGAGGAGCTGTACCATCGCCTCAACGTCGTGCCGATCAGCGTGCCGAGCCTTGAAGAGCGGCGCGAGGATATTCCGATGCTGGCCGCGCATTTCATCGACCTTTTCAACCAGACGCAGGGTCTGCCGAAGCGCGGCCTCAGCCCGGATGCGGTGGCGCTCTTGCAGACGATGGTCTGGCCGGGGAACGTGCGGCAGCTCAAGAACCTGATCGAGCGGGTGCTGATCCTGGGCGACGGCACGGGCGACATTGCCGCGCGGGAATTGCCACAGGACAGTGGACCGGCCGAGGATGAAGAGGGGCGCGTGGTCCTGTCGGGCACGCTTGCCACGATGCCGCTGCGCGAGGCGCGCGAGGCGTTCGAGCGGGAATACCTGCTGACCCAGATCAACCGGTTTGGTGGCAATATCAGCCGCACGGCAAGCTTTGTGGGAATGGAGCGCAGCGCGCTGCATCGCAAGCTGAAATCGCTGGGGGTGGTCACCGGGTCAAAATCCGGCGGGCGGGTGGCCTATCTCGAGGATGAGGTGGAAGAGGCGTCGTAAGACATTATCTTTTTGGGATGTCGAAACGAACCGGGTTTTCACCATGCGACATCTGATGTTGGCCGCCGCCGTGGCGCTGATGACGACCGCCGGGATGGCGGGGGCGCAGGGCACGCGGCAGATCGACCGCTCGGGGGTGGATCGGGCGGCGTGGGAATTTGCGCAGGAACTGAACACCGCCGATGCGTTCCGCGCCTATCTGGAGGCGTTTCCGGACGGGCTGTTTCGCAGCGACGCCGAGGCGGCGCTCTTTGCGCTGCGGCCCGATCTTGCGCCGCAGCCGGAGCCTGACCCTGTGCCCGAACCGCCGCGTCCGTCGCTGGTGCTGGTGAACCCGCCGCAGGAGCAATGTATGGTCTGTCCGCGCGTGGTGCGGGTGTCCGGGGGCGACACGGTGATGGGGTCGGAGCAGGGCGGGGCCGAGGGGCCGCGCACCCGCCAGACAATCGCGGCGTTCGAGATTGCGGCGACCGAGATCACCGTGGGCGACATGCGCGCCTTCGAGGAGGCGACGGGGACGCGGATCGGGCGGACCTGTTTTGTCTGGACGCCCGAGGGGCGGATGCGGTCGCGGGACGGGGCCTATTGGGGCGCGCCGGGGTTTGACGTGACCGACGATCATCCGGCGGCCTGCCTCAACTGGGACGACGCGATGGCCTATGTGGACTGGCTCAACGACGAGGACCCGCGCGGCGGGTGGCGGCTGCCGTCTGAGGCGGAGTTCGAATACGCGGCGCGTGGCACGCTGGATCAGCAGTACCCTTGGCCCGGCGGGTTGGGGGCGATCTGTCAGCGGGTGAACGGGGCCGGGGCGGAGAGCCGGTTCCGGCACCGCAACACGGCCTGCAATGACGGGACCGAGGCGCCTGTGCCTGCGGGGGTGTTCCCGGTCAACCCGTTCGGGCTGTCGCACATGATCGGGAACCTGTGGGAATGGACGGCGGATTGCTGGAACGGATCGCATCGCGGCGCGCCTTCGGACGGGGCGGCGCGGACGAGCGGGACGTGCAGCAGCCGAGTGCTGCGGGGCGGGTCCTGGGACGACCCGCCGGAGAACCTCCGGGTGAGCTACCGGGTGGGCATCCCCAAGACCCGCCGCCAGGCCAATGTCGGCTTCCGCGTGGCGCGGGATCTCGCTCCGGGCGGATAGGTCCGTTTTGGCCCTATTGTTTCGCGCGCGAAACATTGGGTCCGATCTGGACCTATTAAGGGTTTGGTAAGGTTGGGGGCGAGTCAGCGATTTTTTGCGAGCGCATTTTTTGCACTGCGTGTTTGACCAGCCAATAGGATTCTTTTAAAGATGGACCACTAAATTTTAGACTAGATTGGCCAATACTTGACCAAGCGTAGGAGTCAGTCGGTAGAGTTAGGGAACGTCTGAAAAACCTCGCGTGCTGAGCGGTTTGAGATAGACTGACGGGGACGACAATGGAGCCTCGCCGATGCCCAAGCAGCCCGCCTTTCCCGGCCTCCGCCACGCGATGAAGAAG
>JAUIBL010000052.1 GCA_030428355.1 Alphaproteobacteria bacterium
TCCCGCCCCAAAGCACCCGCTTGGGGCGGGACTTTCAGGGACAGATCCAATGACCAAGTGGCTTGAAGAAAACACGCCCAAATTGGTACTGGCGCCCTCGTTCATCGCAGTTCTGATCTTCGTCTACGGCTTCATTGCCTGGACCGCCTGGGTCTCGTTCACGCGATCGCGCCTGCTTCCAAGATATGACATCGAAGGGCTAATCCAGTACGAGCGCCTGTTTGCGTCGCCGCGCTGGGACACCGCGCTGAACAACCTGTTTGTGTTCGGCATCCTGTTCATCGTGATCGCGATGGTGCTTGGTTTGATCCTTGCGATCCTGCTCGATCAGAACATCCGCACAGAAGGCGCGATCCGCACGATCTACCTTTATCCCATGGCGCTTTCGATGATCGTCACCGGGACCGCGTGGAAGTGGATTCTGAACCCCGGGCTGGGGGTCGAGGCCATGGTCCGCGGCTGGGGTTTCGAGTCTTTCAGTTTCGACTGGCTCGTGAACCCCGACATGGCGATCTACACCGTTGTGATTGCTGCGATCTGGCAAAGCTCGGGCTTTGTGATGGCGTTGTTCCTGGCCGGTCTGCGGTCGGTGGATGGCGAGATCATCAAGGCGGCGCAGGTCGATGGAATCCCGACATGGCGCATCTATACGGCCATCATCATCCCGTCGATGGCCCCGATCTTTCTGTCGGCCTTCATCGTGCTGTCGCACCTCGCCATCAAGAGCTTTGACCTTGTCATCGCGCTTACCGGCGGTGGCCCCGGCTACGCGACCGACCTTCCGGCAACCTACATGTACGCGATGGCCTTTTCGCGCGGCGACATCGGTCAGGCGGCAAGCTCTGCCATGATCATGATGATGGTCGTCTTCGCGATTGTGGTGCCGTACCTCTATTCGGAATTGAGGTCCAAAGATGACTGATATTTCAATGACATCCGCGCAAAACCAAAGCCAGACGGGCAAGATCGTCCTGCGGTGGCTGCTTTATATCGCGCTGGGCCTCTTTGCCCTGTTCTACCTGATGCCGCTTTTCGTGATGATCACCACTTCGCTGAAAAGCCTTGACGAAATCCGCACGGGCGACCTGATCGCCCTGCCGCGGGACGTCACCTTCGATGCGTGGCGCACCGCATGGTCGGGTGCCTGCACCGGCATCCAGTGTGAAGGCGTCCGCCCGTATTTCTGGAACTCCATCCTGATCGCCATCCCGGCGGTGGCAATTTCGACCCTTCTGGGGGCGATGAACGGCTATGTCGTGGCCCAGTGGCGGTTCCGGGGGGCGAACATCATCTTCTCGCTGATGCTCTTCGGCTGCTTCATCCCGTTCCAGGTGGTTCTTCTGCCGATGGCACGGACACTGGGCATCATGGGCATCGCGGGCACCATACCGGGGCTGATCTTTGTCCACGTGATCTACGGGCTTGGCTTCACCACGCTGTTCTTCCGCAACTACTATGTCACGATCCCGGCTGAATTGACGAAAGCGGCCAAAGTGGATGGGGCAGGTTTCTTTCGCATCTTCTGGTCGATCTTCCTCCCGCTGTCGCTTCCGATCATCGTCGTCACCGTCATCTGGCAGTTCACGCAGATCTGGAACGACTTCCTGTTTGGCGTGTCCTTCAGTCAGGCCGGAACGCAGCCCGTGACAGTCGCGCTTAACAACATCGTCAACTCGACCACAGGCGTGAAGGAATACAACGTCGACATGGCCGCCGCGATCATTGCCGCGCTGCCGACGCTGTTCGTCTACGTCGTCGCTGGCAAGTATTTCATCCGGGGTCTGACCGCCGGTTCCGTGAAAGGATAATCCCATGTCTCCGATCCTGGACATCAAGAACCTCTACAAAAGCTACGGCACGACGGAGATCCTCAAGGACATCAACGTGTCGATCGAACCGGGCGATTTCCTTGTGCTGGTCGGCCCCTCGGGCTGTGGCAAGTCCACGCTGCTGAACTGCATCGCGGGGCTTGAGCCGATCACCGGCGGCTCTATCAGCATCGGCGGCAAGGACATGACCCATGTCAGCCCCAAGGACCGCGACATTGCCATGGTGTTCCAGTCCTACGCGCTCTATCCGACCATGACCGTCGCCAAGAACATCACCTTCGGCATGAAGGTGCGCGGCGTCGATCAGGCCACTCAGGACAAGAAGCTGGCGCAGGTGGCGGCTCAGTTGCAGATCGAACCGCTGCTCAATCGCCGTCCGGGGCAGTTGTCCGGTGGTCAGCGTCAGCGCGTGGCGATGGGCCGGGCGCTGGTGCGCGATCCCAAGTTGTTCCTCTTCGACGAACCTCTGTCCAACCTCGATGCGAAACTGCGGGTCGAGATGCGGACCGAGATCAAGGCCTTGCACCAGAACCTTGGCGCGTCGATGGTCTATGTGACCCACGACCAGATCGAGGCGATGACACTGGCGACCAAGATCGTGGTCATGAAAGGCGGCGTGATCCAGCAGATCGGATCCCCGGCGGAAATCTACAACCGCCCGGCCAATCTGTTTGTGGCCGACTTCATGGGCAGCCCGGCGATGAACCTGATCCCCGCCAAGGCGCATCGCGCCGACGACGGCACGCGGATCGAAATCACGCGCAAATCCGGTGGGCCGATTGTCCTGACCGACACCAAGAACCGCGATCTGCCCGAAGACGTGATCCTTGGTGTCCGTCCCGAAGACATTGCCGATCCTGATCTGCGCGGGTCGGAGTCGACGCAGGCGGCCGAATGCCTGATCGACATCGTCGAACCGGCAGGCGCCGACACGTTCGCGGTGATGCAGCTTGGTGGCAAGCACGTCACTGCGCGTCTTCATGCGGAAACGACGGCCAAGCCGGGTCAGCCCAAGCGGCTGTCCTTCGATCTGGGCAAAGTGTCGTATTTCGCGCCGGAAACCGGGCTTCGGCTGAACTGAGAAAAGACCGGGTGGTCAGTCTTTGAAGGACCACCCGGATGTTTTCACCTGATCGGTATGCGCGCCCAATGTGGGCGCGGTCCGGTCCAGCGCAAGCGTCGACGTGCTGAAGGTGATCGGTGTACGAACCCCCGGCACACCCTCGGGCATGATCTTCATCCCCCGGTGCACGATCTGCGGATCGTCGAACACTTCGCCAACCGTGTTGATCGGGGATGAAGCGACCTGTTTGGCCTTCAACGCCTCAAGCAAATCCGCCTTGGTCATCTTCGCCGTTTCCGCCTTGAGCATGGCGATCAGTTCGTCGCGATGCTGCACGCGCTGGGCGTTTGTCCGGTAGTCCGGGTTCTCGGCAAGGTCCTTGCGACCCACGATCTCGCACAGACCCTGAAACTGGCGGTCATTGCCCGACGCGATGATGATGTCGCCATCGGAGGCAGGGAAGACCTCGTACGGTACGATATTCGGGTGCTGGTTGCCCATGCGGTTGGGCGACTCGCCCGTCACAAGGAAGTTCATCGCCTGATTGACAAGACAGCCTGTACCCGCATCCAGCAGGCTCATGTCGATATGCTGGCCTAGCCCGGTCTTGTCCCGCTCGCGCAGCGCGGCCTGAATGCCGATCACGGCATAAAGGCCGGTGTAGATGTCGGTGACAGCAACGCCCACTTTCTGCGGCTCGCCTGCCGGGTCGCCGGTGATCGACATCAACCCCGACAGCCCTTGCACAAGGTAGTCATAGCCCGCCCGTTCGGCGTAGGGGCCGGTCTGGCCGAAGCCAGTGATCGAACAATAGACAAGGCCCGGATTGGCCTTTGACAGACTGGCATAATCCAGCCCGTACTTGGTCAATCCACCTACCTTGAAGTTCTCGATCAGCACATCCGCTTCGCGCGCAAGTTCTTGGACAAAAGCGCGGCCATCCTCGGTCGTCAGATCCGCCGTGACCGAGTATTTGCCGCGGTTGCAGCTATAGAAATACGCCGCTGACGGCGTGTCCTCGCCTTCGCGCTCGATGAACGGCGGGCCCCATGTCCGGGTGTCATCGCCCTTGGGGCTTTCCACCTTGATCACTGTTGCGCCAAGGTCGGCCAGCGTCTGACCGACAATTGGCCCGGCAAGGATGCGGGCCAATTCAAGAACTTTCAAACCTTCCAGCGGTGCTGACATCAGAAGAACGCCTGCAACCCTGTCTGTGCCCGGCCAAGGATGAGAGCGTGCACGTCATGCGTGCCCTCGTAGGTGTTGACCGTCTCAAGATTCTGCGCATGGCGCATAACGTGGTACTCTGCCATGATCCCGTTGCCGCCATGCATGTCGCGGGCATTGCGCGCGATGTCGAGCGCCTTGCCGCAATTGTTGCGCTTGATCAGGCTGATCGCCTCGGGCGCAGCGGTGCCAGCGTCGAGCATCCGGCCCACTTGCAAGGCCGCGTGCAGGCCCAAAGTGATTTCCGTCTGCATATCGGCGAGTTTCTTCTGGAAAAGCTGCGTCTGCGCCAGCGGCTTTCCGAATTGCGTACGGTCCAAGCCGTACTGACGTGCACGGTGCCAGCTATCCTCAGCCGCGCCCATCACACCCCAGGCAATGCCATAGCGTGCGCGGTTCAGACAGCCGAACGGCCCTTTCAGGCCCTCGACACCCGGCAGCAAAGCGTCCTCACCAACCTCGACGTCCTTCATGACGATCTCGCCGGTGATCGACGCGCGCAGCGACAGCTTGCCGTTGATTTTCGGTGCGCTGAGACCTTTCATGCCTTTTTCAAGAACAAAGCCCCGGATTTTGCCGCCATGCGCTTCGGACTTGGCCCAGACGACGAACACATCCGCAATCGGGCTGTTCGAGATCCACATCTTGGCCCCGTTGAGCACATAGCCACCGTCGGTTTTCTTTGCGACGGTCTTCATCCCCGCAGGGTCGGACCCGGCATCGGGTTCGGTCAGACCAAAGCAGCCGATCAGCGTCCCGGCGGCCAGACCCGGCAGGTATTTCCTGCGCTGCTCATCGCTGCCATAGGCGTGGATCGGGTACATCACGAGGGAGCTTTGCACGCTCATCATGGACCGATACCCGCTGTCCACACGCTCGACTTCCCGCGCGACAAGGCCATAGCTCACATAGCCCGCGCCGAGACCGCCGAACTCTTCGGGGATGGTCACGCCCAACAGGCCCATCTCGCCCATCTCGGCGAAAATCTCGGGCTCGACACCCTCGTTCAGATACATGTCCGACACGCGCGGCAGCAGCTTGTCTTTTGCATAGGCCGCTGCACTGTCCGCGATCATGCGCTCTTCCTCGGACAGAGCCGCGCTCAGGCCCAGAGGGTCCTGCCAGTCGAATTTGGCGAGTGAGGGTCCGTGACCCGCGTGTGACGCATCAAGCATGTCCATGCTCCTCTTTCATGTCATTGGCGGCAGCCGATCCGGCGATATGCCCCAGAACCGTCGCTGCCAGCAGCCCATTGCCGGATAGATACCCGCTATCGCCGGAACCTGAAACACCCACCGCAGCACCACCTGCCGCAAAGAGGTTTTTCAAGACGCCTCCGTCGGTTCTGCAGACGCGCGCGTCCTGATCGACGCGCAAACCGCCCTGTGTGTGGAACAAGGCTCCAGTCACTTTCACTGCACAGTAAGGCGGTTTGAGCGGTTCGCCAAGGAAGCTGCGTCCAAAAGCGTCAGGCCCGTCCGTGGGAATGCTGGTGATCGTCTGCGTCAAAGCGTCTTTCGGCAGGCCCGTGACCTCGGCCAGTTCTGTCAAAGTGTCTGCCGTGCGGATTGCGCCGATGGCCTCGGCATCCTTGAAGTCCTGAAATTGCCGCGCGATGCCTGCGACGCGGCTGTCAAAGATCGTCCAGGCGATGCCTTCGGGCTGGGCGAGCACCGCGCGGGCGGCCTCGGAATAGCCCTGGCTTTCGTCCCAGAACCGCGCGCCGCTCAGGTTCACCTGCACCCCGCCTTGGGTGATCACCGCCCAGGTGATCAGGATGCCCTGCGGATGCGCGACATTGCCGTGGCCCTGGTAGGCACCCAGATGCAGCGTTTCCGCCCCTAGCGCCTCGCCCCATGTGACCGCGTCGCCCTGATTGTAGTCATGCCCGAACCAGACCGCGTTTTCGATCTCTGGCATGAACTGCCGCACCATGGCGCGGTTGCCGCCATAGCCGTTGCAGGCTAGGATTAACGCATAGCAGCCGACGTCTTCCGTACCGTTGGGCCCCTCCAACCGTACGCCTTTGACACTGTCGCCCTCAAAAAAGAGAGATGTCGCGCGGCGGTTGCAGATGATGTCGATGCCCTGCACCTCGCAGGCGGTGCGCAGCCGGTCGACCAATTCACGCCCCGCGCGGGTGGGAAGCCCGTGCATCCGGCGGCGCGAATGGCCGGGATAGTCGAAATCGGTCACGACTGAAAAGGGCAGGTCAAACTTGTCCGCCAGCCATTCAATCACTTTGCCTGAATGGCCCGCCAACAGATCGACCAGCTCCTGCGGGTTCTCGCCCTTGGCCTTCTGTTGAATATCCTGCGCAAAGAGGTCGGCGGAGTCCTCGATCCCCGCGTCCCGCTGAAACCGCGTGCCCGCTGCCGGGATCAGCCCGGCGGACAGGGCGGTGGACCCCGACGGTGCTGAATCCGCCTCGACCACCAGAACCTCGGCCCCGGCATCATGGGCTGTCAGGGCTGCAACCAACCCACAGGCCCCGGCACCAACAACCAGGATCGGAACCTCAAGATCGAACCCGGTGTCGGGGGGTGGCAGGATCGACATGGCTCAGTCGCGCCCGCCAGCTTCGTAGCGTTTGCCCAAGGCCAGCATCTCGTCCGTGCCAAGGCGGTCGTTCAACCCGCCGAAATCGAACATGCGATCCGCAAAAGCGCGGTTGCTGCCGGTGGCCATCAGGCTTTGGTAATAGCTTTCAGCCGTATGCGCCAAGGCGCGCACGATGCCGCCGGGGAAGATCACGATGGAGAAGCCCAGATCGTTCAGGAATGACGCGTTCTGGATCGGTGTTGCGCCGCCTTCGACCATGTTGACCAGTAAGGGCACGCGATCCTTGAACCGCTCTGTCACCGTCTTCATTTCGTCCACGGACCGCAGCGCCTCGATGAACAGCGCGTCCGCGCCCGCCTCGACATAAGCCTCGGCCCGGTCGATGGCGGCGTCAAAGCCTTCGACGGCGACGGCATCGGTACGCGCGATGATCAATGTCTCATCGCTGGCACGCGCATCCGCCATCGCGGCGATCTTGCCGACCATTTCCGTCGTTGGAATGATCGACTTCTCGGCCAGATGCCCGCAGCGTTTCGGATAGGTCTGGTCCTCGACCTGCAAGGCATTGGCCCCCGCGCGTTCGTAAAGCCGCATCGTCCGCTGCGCGTTCAGCGCGTTTCCGAACCCAGTGTCGGCGTCGATGATCACCGGGATGTCCACGCGGTCGCGGATCAGCGCCATCGTGTCGGACATCTCGCTGACCGAGGTCAGGCCAATGTCCGGGCGACCGAGCCGCGTATAGGCCACCGCCGCACCGCTGAGATACAGCGCCTCGAACCCGGCTTGCGCCGCAAGCGCCGCTGTCAAAGCGTCGAACACGCCCGGAGCGACAAGGATCTCGTCAGAGGCAAGGCGGGTTTTCAGACTCATTTCAGTGATTCCACCATCTCGGCGCAGGTCACGTTCGGGCAGACCGACGCAAGCGACAACAGTGTGGCGTCGTGCACCTCCTGTTTGAAGGCGGCACAGCCATCGGATAGCAGGATCGTGTGCAGGTTCCGCAGATGCGCGTCGCGCACCGTGCTGGCGACACCTCCGTTGGTCACGATCCCGCCGATGATCAGCGTATCGATATCCAGAGCCCGCAGGATGTATTCGAGCCGCGTCTGGTAGAGCGCGGAATAGGCGACCTTTTCGACCGTGTAATCTGCCGGAGCCAGCGTATCGACCAGGCTGTGGCCAAACTTGCCGGGGGCGAAATCGCCTTTGCCAAGGAAGGGGCGCAGCTCTTTCAGGTGCGGCGCAATCAGCGGTTCGTCATTCGGCCCCGGCACCAGCGTGAACTGCGCGCTGATATAGGTGCCGCCCTTGGCGCGGAGCGCGTCCACAACGGGTTTGATCCGGGCAGGCAGGGCGGTGATCGCATCGGCCGTCTGCCCGGCGCGGCCATAGGCCCCTTCGGGGTGCAGAAAGTCGTTCTGCAGGTCGATGGTCAGAAGGGCCGTGCGCTTTGGGTCGATGGTGTGCGCCATGTCTCAGTCCTCGTCCCTTGTGATGATCGTGTTGCCGCAGGTGTCAACCTTGGCGGTCAGGCCGGGATCGACCAGCACGGTTGTGTCCGGCTGTACAAGGATCGCGGGGCCTTTGATCGTGGCTCCAACGGGCAGGGAAAGACGGTTGTAGATCGCGGTGTCGAACCACGCATCGCCGAAATGCACCTTGCGGCTGCCTGTATGCGCCTCTTCTACCGACCCGCCCTTGGGGGCAAGGGTTGTCAGATCGAACTTGGGCCGCCGCCCAATCACGGCGGTGCGCAGGTTCATCACCCGGCGCGTGCCGTTCTTGAGCAGGCGGCCGTAGGTGGCCTGATATGCGGTATCGAAAGCGGCTTCGACCTCTGCAACGGTCGGCGCTGCGACAGTGTTCCCCGTGACCGTGATCGGCAGGGGAACGGCGACCGTATGGGTCTGCCCGACATAGGCCATGTCCAGTTCAACCACGATGTCGCGCGCTTCGAACCGGGATTGAGCGGCGTCCAAAAGCGCCATGCCGTCGTCGATATGCTTCTGCATCACGTCGCGCAGCGCGCCCGTGTCCAGCGTCGCGGTCAGCGCGTTGATCGTCTGTACGAAATCCTGCCGCATGTCGGCAATCACACAGCCCATCGCGCTGGTCACACCGGGATAGCGCGGGACAATCGCGCTGCCGATGCCGACCTCTTTCAGGATCGCGCCGGTGTGCAGGGCACCACCGCCCCCGAAGGGCATGAAGGCGAACCGCTTGGGATCGAACCCGCGTTCGATGCTGACCAGCCGGATCGCGCCGGCCATGCGCGAATTGGCGACGCGCAGGATGGCCTCGGCGGCTTCGATGGTGGTCAGGCCCAGTTTCGATCCGACGTGAACGTCGATCGCTTTGGCAGCCGCATCCACATCCAGACGGTCGAGCTTGCCGCCAATGGGGTTGTCCGGGTCGATGCGGCCCAACACGACATTCGCATCGGTGACGGTCGGGCGGTCATTGCCCTGGCCATAGGCCACCGGGCCGGGTGTCGATCCGGCGCTTTCCGGGCCGATGTTCAAGAGGCCACCCTTGTCGACCCACGCGATGGAGCCGCCACCGGCACCAATCGTCGTGATCTCGATCATCGGGTTGCGCACCACCATTCCGAAATCGATGGAGGTCTGCGGCGACAGCATGGATTGCCCCTTGGCAATCAGCGCCACGTCAAAGCTGGTGCCGCCCATGTCGCCCGTGATGACGTTCTCGAAACCTGCGGTCGTTGCTATATGCCCGGCAGCGATCACGCCAGCAGCGGGGCCGGACAGCGAGGTGCGGATCGGCAGACGGCAGGCGGTGTCGGTGCCCATGACGCCGCCGTTGGACTGCACGATCATGAACTCGCCGCCGAACCCGCCATTGGTCAGGGCCTGATCCAGTCGGTTGATATAGCCTGAGACTTCGGGTTGCAGATAGGCGTTCAAAGCCGTGGTCGAGAAGCGTTCGAACTCCCGGATCTCCGGCAGGATTTCCGATGAACAGCTCACATGGTCGTTGGGCCACATGGCGCGGACCGCCTCGACAGCCTTGGCTTCGTTCTCGGCATTGGCATAGGCGTTGGCGAAAAGGATCGCGACGGCAAGACAGCCTTCGTCGATCAAGTGCTGGGCCGCAGCCCTGACAGCGTCAAGATCGACGGGCGTGCGGATCGTGCCATCGGCCAACGTACGCTCCGGCACCTCCAACCGTAAGTTTCGCGGCACAACAGGCTCGAAATCGCCGCGCAGGCCCCAGGTGCGGGGCCTGTCGCGGCGGCGCATTTCAAGAACGTCGCGGAGTCCGTGAGTGGTGATCACGCCGATCTTTGCGCCTTTGCGCTCGAGCAGAGCATTGGTTCCGGCGGTGGTGCCATGCACAACCGCCGCGACGGTCGAAAGGTCGTCGACCTGCTGGCCGATCCCGTCAAGAAAGCCGCCTGACTGGTCAGGCCGGGTGGTGGGCACCTTGGCGACCTCGGCCGTACCGGTGGCCTCGTCGAGCACGAACACATCGGTGAAGGTGCCGCCGACATCGACGCCAATCATCTTGCTCATGCCGCGACCTCTTTCCATGCGGGGCCGTAAAGCTCGGTCGCTTTGTCCGGTGTCAGGTATCCCAGCGCCACATCGCGGGCGACCGCTGTCGCGTCACGGTCCAAAGCTGCGCCGTAACCGCCCCCACCTGGGGTGTCGAGGCGCACCGCCTGTCCCTTGGTCAGCTTGATCCCGAGCATTTTCGATGCCAGCGGCGGGGTTTTCCACCCATCCGCTTGTTCATAGTGAAACACGTTCATTGCCCCCGTGCCGCCGCCTTGAACACCTTGCGGGGCAAACCGACCGCGTTCGCCAAAGAGGAAAGCCTCGGCGTTTTCCTCCAGCACTTCGATCTCGTAGGTCGCACCCAGCCCGCCGCGATGCGCACCCGCGCCCGCGCTGTCGGGACGGAGCGCCCATTGGCGGAACATCACTGGATAGGCGGCCTCCAGGATCTCCATCGGTGGAATCGTCGCGGTGGAAATCGGCGCGTTGCCATGGTTCAGACCGTCTGACTCGCTGCTGCCGCCATGCCCGCCGCCATAGAAGCTGAACATCACCCAGCGTTGTCCGTTGGCCCGCTTGCCCGCAATCGACAGCGCATTGATCGTGCCATAGGCATTGGCGACGACGCGGTCTGGCGCGGCTTGGGACGCGGCGCTGAAGATCACGTCGATCATGCGCAGAATCGTTTCGGTATAGCCGCCCACAGGGGCCGGGAATTCTGCCGAGAGCAGCGACCCGTCCGGCACACGCACATCAATCGGGCGCATAACGCCTGCATTGGCGGGCAGGTCGGGGAAGATATGTTTGATCGCGACATAGGCGGTCGCCACGGCAGTCGGGTAGGCAATGTTCACCGGGCCAGCGGTCACAGGTGCGGTGCCCTCGAAATCAAGCACCATCCGGTCGCCCGTGATCTCGAGCGCGACCTTGATCGGCAGGGCCTTGTCGGTGATCCCGTCATTGTCGAGGTAGTCCACCGCCTCCCAGCGGCCATCCGGAAGACCAGACAGTTCCGACCGCATCAGCGTTTCGGCACGATCGCCCAGGGCGTCGAGGGCCGCAGAGACGGTCTCGGCCCCGTATTCGTCCAGCAACTCATCCAGCCGCTTCACGCCGAGGTCCAAGGCACCCAACTGGCCGTTCAGGTCGCCCATCGCGGATTGCGGCAGGCGGGTGTTGCGCAAGAGGATGTCGATGATGTCCTGCTGGATCACTCCGCTTCGGGCCAGCTTGACCGGCGGCAGGACAAACGCCTCCTGAAAGGCTTCGGTGGCAGAGGGGTTGTAGTTGCCTGGTACTGCGCCGCCGACATCGTGCCAGTGGCCGACACTGGCGAGGTAGCAGAACAGCTTGCCATCGCGGAAATAGGGGCGCACCAGCCGCATGTCGGACAGGTGCGTGCCGCCCATATGCGCGTCGTTGAAGATGTAGATGTCGCCATCCGCCAGATCACCGGCCTCGGCGGCCTTGTCGATCACGGCTTTCACGGCAAAGGCCATGACCCCGACAAAGATCGGAAGGCCGGATTTGCCCTGCACCAGCGTGTCGCCGGACGTGGCGTGGTAAAACCCGTGCGAGGCGTCATGTGCTTCGGCGATGATCGGATTGAACGCGGCGCGGAACAGGGTTGCGTCCATTTCGTCGGCGATCTGCTCCATCCGTCCCGCAAGAACGGCCAGGGTGATCGGATTGATGGCAGCACTCATTTCGCGCGCACCTCTGCCATGTCGTTCCACACGTCCTGACGCACGATCTTGCCTCCGGCGATTTCGAAACGATCGATGAAGCGGATGCCCTCGAACGGGGTGCCGTCCATCCATTCGCCGTAAAGCGTGCCGCGCGCGTAGACGACGGCGACACCACCGCTGTGCATGGCATCAAACCCGTCATAGGTTTTCTTGACGAACCTGTAGCGGCCCTTGGACCATTCGATCAGTTCGGACAACTGCGTCATCGGTTGGGTCGCGGGGAACACCATCTGAAACCCGTCGCCCAGCATCCCCTGCGCGGTTTCCAGATCGCGGGCTTCCATCGCGGAGAGGTAATCGCGCACGATCTGGGCGGGGTCTGGCAGGGCCGGGGCCGGTTGGCGGTGCTGGCCGCCACGGGCATAGGCCTCGGACGGGTATTCGTGCAGCATCACGGTGATGGCCTCATCGGGTGCCGGAACGACAAATCGAATCGCGTCAGTGAGGGCCGAGGTAAGGCGGGATTTCTCGGTGGGGCTGTATCCTTGAAGGATGTGCGCTTCCACGATTGGCATATGACCCTCCCCAAAATCTGCACTTTTCATATAACAGGTTTTGGTATATTGAAAGACCAACAAACGAAGAATCTTCG
>JAUIBL010000015.1 GCA_030428355.1 Alphaproteobacteria bacterium
CGGGCGGGACGGAAATCGACTTGCAGCACGTTGTTCCCGATGCCCCGCCCACGATGCGGGCGCTCGGTGTTGTAATGGCGCACCCAGGTCCGCAGGATGTAATCAAGCTGCGACCGGCTGAAGCAGACGAAGAAATCGATGCACTCGCGCTTGATGGTCGCGATGAAGGACTCGGCGAAGGCGTTTGCGTCAGGCGCCCTGTGCGGGATCTGGATGATCCTGGCACTTTCGGATGCCCAGACGGCATCAAAGCTGGCGCTGAACTTCGTGTCGGCGTCTCGGATCAGGAAATCCGGCGTAATCCCTTGTTCTTCGCACCACATCAAAGTGTTGCGGGCCTGCTGGGTCACCCATTCCGAGTCCGGGGCATAGGTCGGAGCGCTACAGAAGACGCGGCGGCTGCCGAGGTGGATGAACATCAGAACATAGGCCGTCCTCGGACCACGCAGCGTAAATACGGTCTTTGAGAAGAAGTCGCACGCGACCATGGTTTCCATGTGCGCACGGATGAAAGTGGTCCACGGCAGGGCAGGCTTCTTCTTGCGCCTCTCTGGGCTCGGGTGGATGCCGGCCTCGTTCAGGATGCGCTTGACGGAATTCGCGCCGGCATAGAGCCCCAGCTTTTTCAGCTCGCCCGCGATCCGCTTGTAGCCCCAGAGAAGGTTCTCAGAGCCAATGCGGACGACAACGTCGCGCAGTTCCTGGGTCAGGCGTGGCCGTCCCACGGCCTGAAAGGGGCGTCCACCACGCCTCTGGGCGAGCCAGCGTCTGTAGGTCGCAGGCTTGGCCACTGCCATCAGCCCGTCGATATCATGCCCGCATTCTTCTCCGAGGCGCAGCAACTCGGCCTTCTCGGCCGGCGACAGGATGATCCGTTGGGTAGGGATGCGTGCCCGCAAGATTGCGATCTGTGCTTTCAGCAGTCTCAGTTGCGCGTTGTGCCGCGGCATGAAGAACTGGTTCAAGAAGACCAGAAGGAGAGATATGGTCGAATTCATCTTGCCGGGCTCCACCGCCGCCTTTAAAAAAAGGCCGCTATGTCAACGTCATGGCGCTCGCTTACATTTTGGCACCCCTCTCAGGGAAGGCCAAAATCGCCGAAGCCGGCGGATGGCCGTCATAAAGTCCCGGCCGGAGCTGTGGTCAGGCCTTCGCTCTCCCGCGGATGCAATCAAACACGACCTGCCGGCGCATTTCGCTGCCGGTCGCGATTGAACCAAATGACCACCTAAACCATCAGTCGTATCAATTTAAACAATGACTTAGTCGGCAGAGAAGGTTGGATCTCAGACCCATCCCCTCCGGGCGATTTCCTGATCCAGTTGGTGGGCATCGTCCCGGATCCCATCGGCTTCTGATCCAAACTCCCGAAACCTGCGACAGCGCGCCCCTCGACGGGCGCGCTGTTCGTTTTAGCTATGCCCGCACACGACCAGAAGGACGAGGCAGAGCAGAATGACCATCGCCATCATCGGCTCCGGCATGAGCGGGTTGGCCTGCGCGGCGCGGCTGGCGGCGGCCGGGCGCAGCGTCACCGTTTTCGAAAAGGGGCGCGGGATCGGTGGCCGGATGGCCACCCGGCGCGCCGAGAGCGGATTTCAGTTCGACCACGGCGCACAAGTGATCACCGGCGAAAGCGCGGGGTTCCGTGCGATGGTCGAGGCGGCGCGCCGTGCGGGGGCTGTGGCCGACTGGCAGGACGGGCAGGGCAGGACACATCCGGTCGGCACCCCCGGGATGACGGCGCTGGCAAAGTTTCTCGCGCAGGGTCTTACCTTGCATCAGGGCACCGATATCACCTCGGTGACACGGGACGCGGGCGGCTGGCGGCTGAGCTCCGACCAACTGCTGGGCACATTCTCGCAGGTCATCTGCACCACACCCGCCCCGCAGGCAATGCGGCTGGTGGGCGACGCGCTGACGGACACGGTCGACACGGTCGTCTATGCCCCTTCGCTGACCCTGATGGTCGCGCTTCACCGCAGAATCGACGCCCCCAGAACGCAGACCAACCCCACCAACGCGCTGGCGTGGATCGCTCATGACGGCTCGAAACCGGGCCGCCCATCGGAGACATGCTGGGTTGCCCAGGCTACACCGGAATGGAGCGTCACGCATCTCGAACTGTCAAAAGACGAGATCGCCGCGCGGATGCTCGACCTCTTCCTGACCCATCACGGGCTGGATGCCACCGACGTGGCCTACGCCACCGCCCATCGCTGGCGCTATGCGCTGGTGACAGACGCGCTGGGTCAGCCCTTTGTCACATCCCCCGACGGAACGCTCTATGCCGGTGGCGACTGGTGCCTCGGCCCCCGGATCGAGCACGCATGGCTAAGCGGCACCGCCATCGCCGATGACATCCTGCACAGCGCATGACCCTGAATGACCCGCGCATCCAACGGCTGATCACCCTGATCCGCGCCGCACTGACCCCGCCTCCGGGCAAGGGGCGCATCGCTCTGGCATTGACCATGGGCGCGCTGTGTCACCTGATCTTTGCCATCGCTGTGTTGTCGATGATGGGGGCCATGTTCTTCGGCATGAGCAAAAGCTTCGGCACCGTTCCTTGGCCCTCGGCGATCCTCGCCAATGCCGCGCTGATCCTGCAATTCCCGCTGGTCCATTCGTTCCTGCTGTCCAAACGGGGGACAAAGATCGTCGCCCGCCTGATCCCCGGTCCCCATGGCGGCACGCTCGCCACCACCACCTACGCGATCATCGCGTCGCTGCAACTCAGCGCGCTGTTCCTTCTCTGGACGCCCAGCGGCATCATCTGGTACCGCGCCGATGGTCCTGCCTTTGCGCTGATCTGCATCGCCTACGCCGCCACATGGCTTTTGCTGCTCAAGGCCAGTTTCGACGCGGGGGCCGAAGTGCAATCCGGCGCGCTGGGCTGGATGTCGCTGCTTGCAAAGACCAAACCGGTCTTTCCCGACATGCCGACGCAGGGCCTTTTCCGCCACATCCGCCAGCCGATCTACCTCGCTTTCGCGCTCACTCTCTGGGCTGTTCCTGTCTGGACGCCAGATCAACTGGCCCTTGCGCTCAGCTACACCGCCTATTGCCTGTTTGCCCCGCGCCTGAAGGAAAAACGCTTCGAACAGCGCTACGGGGCCGCCTTCCATCGCTATCGGGCAAACGTGCCCTATGTCCTGCCAAAACTCACCACCAGGGAGCCGGAAGATGCCGCAAACCGCGCGCAACAACCTTGAGATCTACGACGATGTCGCCGCGCAATGGTGGTCCGACGACATCCGCTGGGTGCGCACGCTCAAGAACATGGTGCCGGGGCGGCTGGGCTGGTTCGACACACATATCGACTGGCGGGGCAAGGATGTGCTCGACCTCGGCTGTGCAGGCGGCTTCATGGCTGAGGCCATCGACGACCGCGGTGCCCGCGTCACCGGGATCGACCCCGCGTCCGAGGCCATCGCCGCCGCCCGCGCCCATGCCGAAACGCAGGGCAGGGCGATCCGCTATGACGTCGGCGTGGGCGAAAAGCTCCCCTATGCCGACGCCAGCTTCGACGCCGTGGTCTGCGTCGACGTTCTGGAACATGTCCAGAGCCTGCCCAGGGTGATCGCGGAAACCGCCCGCGTGCTGCGCCCCGGTGGGCTGTTCCTCTTCGACACGATCAACCGCAACCCGATCGCCCGTCTGGCCACCATCACCATCGCCGAGGACGTCCTGAAACTGCTGCCCAAGGGCACGCATGATCCCGAGATGTTCATCAAACCTTCCGAGCTGCGCGCCGAACTCGACAAGGCCGGGTTCACCACCGGCAAGATGGTCGGCCTCGGCCCGCGCGGCATCACCGCGAGGGGCGATTTCACCTTCGGCCGCGTGCCCGGCACCATGATCATCTACATGGGCACCGCCCGAAAGACCGATCAGACAGGAGCCTGACATGACAACCCTTGCCTTGCTCTCGACTGCACTCCTCTTCGGCGGCATGGTGCTCTATCCCTTCGGCTTTGCGGCCTTCCTCTTCACCGCTTTGCCCGCCGAAACCGCAGGACCGACGATCCGCCGCGCCTTTCCGCATTTCTACCTCTTCGTGATCGCAGGCGCGGCCCTCTCCGCCGCCTTCCTCATCCCCACCGACCCGCTGTCCGCTGCGATCATGGCGGCCATTGCCCTGACCACCATTCCCACCCGGCAGATCCTGATGCCCGCGATCAACGCTGCCACCGATGCCGGCAACAATCGCCGCTTCGGGAGGCTGCATGGCCTTTCGGTCGTGATCACCTTGATCCACATTGTTGCCGCCGCCTACGTGCTCCACCGCTTTATCGGTTGACTTATCGGGCCTCAGGCCCCATGTGCCCCTCATCGCCGCGCAGCCGCGTGAGCTTGCCGCGCCCGTCATAAGCGCGCATCGGTGATGAAGATTTCAGTTCCCCATCACGCAGGGTTCCTGACGCAGGTCCAGACAGACCGGGATGCACCCGCTGTGTCTTAAGGTCCTGCGCACCCTCGTTCGCCGCGATCCTGCGGCACAACCCCATCCGTCTGCGGAGACCCCGCAGGCGGAGGTAAAGGATAGACATTGTCGACTTTTGACACGCTGGGCCTCAAGCCCGACCTCATGACCGCCCTCAAAGACGCGGGCCTCACCACACCAACCCCGATCCAGACCAAGGCCATCCCACTGGCGCTCCAAGGCCAGGACGTGCTGGGCCTCGCCCAGACCGGCACCGGCAAGACGCTGGCCTTCGGCATCCCGCTCGTCAGCCACCTGCTCGACGCACCCGAACGCCCCGCCGGGCGCACCGCGAAATCGCTGATCCTTGCGCCGACCCGCGAATTGGTGAACCAGATCGCCGACAACCTGCGCATGCTGACGGCCAAGACCAAGCTGCGCGTGACCACTGTGGTCGGCGGCCAGTCGATCAACAAGCAGATCCACCAGCTTCTCAAGGGCACCGACATCCTCGTCGCCACGCCGGGCCGGCTGATCGATCTGATGGACCGCAAGGCGGTCGATCTGCGCACCGTCAAACATCTCGTCCTCGATGAGGCGGACCAGATGCTCGACATGGGGTTCATCCACGCGCTGCGCCGCATCGCGCCCAAGCTCGGCACGCCGCGCCAGACCATGCTCTTTTCGGCCACCATGCCGAAACCGATGGAAGAGCTCAGCCGCGCCTATCTCACCAACCCGGCCAAGGTGCAGGTCTCGCCTCCGGGCAAGGCTGCGGACAAGATCACCCAGTCGGTCCACCATCTCGGCGGCAAGGCCGAGAAAGCCGCCAAGCTTCGCGAGATCCTGAGCGCCGATCCCGACGCCCTGACGCTGGTCTTTGCACGCACCAAACACGGCGCGGAAAAGCTGATGAAGGGCCTCGTGGCCGACGGGTTCAACGCCGCCTCGATCCACGGCAACAAAAGCCAGGGCCAGCGCGACCGCGCCATCAAGGCGTTCCGCGACGGTGAGATCACGGTGCTGGTCGCAACCGATGTCGCCGCACGCGGCATCGACATTCCCGGCGTGGCCTATGTCATCAACCACGACCTGCCCGAAGTGCCCGACAGCTATGTGCACCGGATTGGCCGCACCGCCCGCGCCGGCCGGGAAGGCGAGGCGATTGCCTTCTGCGCCCCGGACGAGGCCGACCTGCTGCGCCAGATCGAAAAACTGATGAAGGTCGAGATCCCCGTGGCCAGCGGCACTGCTCCGAAAGACCCGGTCGCCCGCCAGCCGCAACAGCGCGGTCAGGGACGCGGCAAGGGTCAGGGTCAAAACCGCCCGGCAGGCAATGCCGCCGCCAAACCCAACGGCAACCGCCGCCGCCGCAACCGGTCGCGCAAAGCCGCCTGAACCACCGCCCCCGCTTCTTCGGTTTTCAAATACTTCAGGGGGGTGTGGGGGGACAGCGTCCCCCCACCTGTCGGAGCGGCACCGCCGCTCCGATCCCAAATCGAACGAGCCTTGCGCTCTTTCCCCAAGGTCAACCCTCCCCAGACTGCGCTGACCGACCTATGTCCTGTTCCAAGGAACAGACACAGGACGCACGCAGCCATGCAGCTCAGGATCAACGGAACCCTGCACGAGGTCGATGTCGAAGACGACATGCCGCTTCTTTGGGTGCTGCGGGACGAGCTGGGCCTGACCGGCACCAAGTTCGGCTGCGGAATCGCGCAATGCGGGGCCTGCACGGTGCATCTTGACGGTGTTTGCGTCCGCTCCTGCCAGACCTGGGCCATCGACGCGGTCGGGGCCGAGATCACCACGATCGAAGGCTTGGGCACACCCGACCTGCTGCACACCGTACAGGCGGCATGGCTCACCGAACAGGTTGCGCAGTGCGGCTATTGCCAGTCCGGCCAGATGATGCAGGCCGCCTCGCTTCTGGCGGAGAACCCGCAGCCCACGGATCAGGAAATCGACGATGCCATGTCCGGCAATCTCTGCCGCTGCGGCACCTATCCCCGCATCCGCGCCGCGGTGAAACGCGCCGCAAACCTGATGCAGGAGGGCTGATCATGGGACGTCTGAAAACCATCGCCCGCCGCACGTTCCTGATTGGCTCTGCCGCCGTCGTCGGCGGTGTCGCTTTCGGCGTCTACACGGTGCGCAAACCGCATGTGAACCCGCTGACGGCCGGGGCAGGTGAGGCGGTGCTGACGCCCTATGTCAAGATCACCGAGGGTGGCATCATCCTCATCACCCCCCGCGCGGATTCGGGGCAAGGCGTCTACCACGTTCAGGCCGCGTTGATCGCCGAAGAGCTGGATGTCGATCTCGACCAGATCAAGGCCGATCCCGGCCCGCCTAGCCCGGCCTACTGGAACACCGCTCTTGCGGCCGAGGCGGCGGAGTTCATGGTGCCCGCGGCTGGCGTGATGCAGGACATGGCCGAAGGCGCGGTGAATTCTGTGATGAAGGTCATCGGTCTCCAGATTACGGGCGGCTCGACCACCGTGCCGGACCAATTCGAGAAACTGCGTCTGGCAGGCGCGTCGGCGCGCGAGACAATCAAGGCGCTGGTGGCCGAGCGGGAAGGCGTCGCGGTCACGGAGCTGACCACCGCGTCCGGAAACGTGATTTTACCAGATGGTCAAAAAATCCCCTACACCAGCCTCGCCGCCGATCTGGCGGGTGCCGAAGTTGTGCAGGACGTCCCCCTCCGTGACCCGTCGGAATGGCGCTATCTCGGCAAGCCGATGCAGCGGATCGACATGTTGGCGAAAAGCACCGGGACGCAGGACTACGGCATCGACGCATCGGTCGACGGCATGGTCCACGCCACCGTCCTGATGAACCCCGCGCAGGGCGGTGGGATGTCGGGTTATGATGCCTCCGAAGCACTTGCCATGCGGGGCGTTACAGCCGTGGTCCCGATCACCGGTGGGCTTGGGATTGTCGCCGACAACACATGGCGCGCGTTCAGAGCGGCGCAGGCGATCAATGTCACATGGGAAGACCCGAGCTTCCCACTTGAGCAAGCCGACCATTGGTCGACGCTTGAGGCGGCGTTTACACCCGACGCGCAGGACAGTCAGAAACGCGATGACGGCGATGTGGACACCGCCCTCAGCGATGGCGAGGTCCTTACCGCCGAATACCGCGCGCCCTATCTGGCCCATGCGCCATTGGAGCCGGTCAACGCCATTGTCCGCGTCGACGACGACCGCGCCGAGGTTTGGACCGGCACGCAGATCCCTCGTTTCCTTCAGGCAAATGTCAGCCGGATCACTGGGATTCCCGCCGACAAAGTCACTGTGCATGTGCAGATGATGGGCGGCAGTTTCGGGCACCGTCTGGAAGACGAGGTGGTCAAACAGGCGACCGAGATCGCGATGCAGATGAAGGGCACGCCGGTCAAGCTGACCCTCTCGCGCGAGGAGGACATGCTCCACGACTTCCCCCGCCAGATTGCCATGGCGCGGATGCAGGGCAAGGTGGCGAACGGGCAGGTCGAGGTGCTGGATTTGGGCATCGCGATGCCCTCGGTTGTCGCTTCGCAACTGGGCCGTCAGAACCAGTCCGCCCCCGGTCCGGACAGCCAGATCGTGGCGGGCGCGTGGGAACAGCCCTTTGCCATCCCGCACCAGCGCGTCACCGGCTACCGCGCGCAGCCGCTGGCGCCGATCAGTTCATGGCGCTCGGTCGGCGCATCCTCCAACGGGTTTTTCTACAACGCCGCCCTCGACGAGTTGATCGAGGCAGCGGGGGCTGACCCGCTGGAGGAACGTCTGCGCCTCTGCAGCGATCCGCTGGCGCGGCAGGTGTTGGAGGCCGTGGCCGAGATGTCGGACTGGTCCGGTATTGGTGGCATGGCCAATGGCTCAAAGACCGGGCGGGGTGTGGCCCTGACCAAGTCGTTCGGGGTGCATTGTGCGCAGGTGATCGAGGTGACGGACACCGACGCAGGCCTCCGCATCGACAACGTCTGGGTTGCTGCCGAAGTGGGACGCGTCGTCGATCCGGTGAATTTCGAGAACCTCGTTCAGGGTGGCGTGATCTACGGGCTTGGCCACGCGATGAATTCCGAGATCACCTATGCGGGTGGTGTGGCTGAACAGTCGAATTTCGACATGAACCCCGGCATGCGGCTGCATCAGTGCCCCAACATCTTTGTGCGCGGGCTGGAAAACGGCGACCGGGTGCTTGGCATCGGCGAACCGCCTGTGCCGCCCGCCGCGCCGGCCTTGGCGGGGGCGATCTGGGCGGTGACAGGCACGCGGTTGCGCGAGATGCCGTTCAACAAGATGGTGAACTTCGTCTGAGACAGGGCGACTTTTTACCGGTTGGTAAAAGATCACGTCATGTACGAATTGAAAGCATGACTTACAGATACAGTTAAATTATTTGCCTTTTCGTTACCGGAGCTGACCGTTATTCTATCCCCCAATCAACGGGAATGACGAAAGGCGGGCTCTCAGGTGCCAGGGCAAGACCACTTGACTGTGACGGTGCAGCGCGGCGGGCCGGGTGCGCCGCTGCGCCCTCAGACATTCGAGGTGCCGGCCTATAACAACCAGACGGTTCTGGATGTCGTGTCGTGGATCCAGCAGAACGCCGATCCGACCCTGACTTACCGGTTTGCCTGCCGGGTCGGGATGTGCGGAAGCTGTGCGATGATGGTCAACGGCGTGCCGCGCTGGACCTGCCGCACCCATGTGAGCAAGGTACTCGACGGCAACGCCATCGAGGTCGGTCCGCTGCGCAACCTGCCGGTGATCAAGGATCTGGCTGCTGACATGGATCCGTTCTTCGACAAATGGGTGGCCGCCGAAGGACGGCACCACCCGACGCGGACGCGAGAGGAGGAGATCGCGCCCGTGAACCCGCAGGCGGAGGAGCGGCAGGCGGCGAATGCCGGGATCGAGTGCATCAACTGCTCGGTCTGCTACTCCGCCTGCGATACGGTTGCGGGCAATCCCGATTACCTTGGACCTGCCGCGCTGCAACGGGCGTGGACGCTCTACAACGACGCCAAGGATGCGGACCGCGATGCGATCCTTGATGCGGTGTCGGGCAAGGGCGGCTGTCACTCCTGCCATTCGATGGGATCGTGCACCGCCTATTGCCCGAACGAGTTGGATCCGCTTTCGGCCATTGCCGGTCTGAAGCGCGCGACGGCGAAACGGTTTTTCGGGGGGCGCAGATGAGCGAGTTTCACCTCTACATGGCGCAACGCCTGTCGGCGCTGGTGATGGCACCGTTTGTGATCGTGCATATCGGCGTCATGATCTATGCCATTCAGGGCGGGCTGTCGGCGGCGGAAATCCTGGGGCGGACGCAGGGATCTGTGTTCTGGTTCCTGTTCTACGGCATGTTCGTGATCGCCGTGTCGATCCATGCCGCGATCGGCCTGCGGACCATTCTTGGGGAGTGGGCCGGTCTGCGCGGTCGGGCGCAGGACGGCGTTGCGGCGCTTATCGGCCTTGGTCTTTTCGCGCTGGGCGCGCAGGCGGTTTGGGCGGTGACGGCATGAAGGTGGCGCGCGCGCATCCGCTTTGGTTGGCCTATATCCTGCACCGGCTGTCCGGGATCGGGCTGGCCCTGTTCCTTCCGGTGCATTTCTGGGTGCTGTCCTATGCCCTGAACGACGCGGCCAAGCTGGACGCGTTCCTGACCCTGACCGAGATGCCGCTGGTCAAGCTGGCGGAGTTCGGTCTGGTGTTCCTGCTGGCGGTGCATCTGTTCGGCGGCTTGCGCCTGATCGCGCTGGAATGGCTGCCTTGGTCTGCTCCGCAAAAGACATGGGCCGCGGCTGCTGTGGCGGGGTCTCTTTTCATTTCTGGCACGTTTTTCCTACAGGCGATCTGATATGTTCAGCACACGCGACATCGACCGGCACGACACCGATATTCTGATCCTGGGCACGGGCGGCGCTGGCATGTTTGCAGCACTTCACGCGATGCAGAGCGCGCCCGAGGGCACCAAGGTGACCATCGCGGTCAAGGGGCTGATCGGCAAATGCGGCTGCACCCGGATGGTGCAGGGCGGCTACAACGTGGCGCTGGGCAATGGTGACTCGGTCGAGCGGCATTTCATGGACACGATTGAAGGCGGCAAATGGCTGCCCAATCAGGACATGGCGTGGCGGCTCTGCGAACAGGCGGTGGTGCGCATTCGCGAGCTGGAGAACGAGATCGGCTGTTTCTTCGATCGCAACGCGGACGGGTCGCTGCATCAGAAGGCCTTTGCCGGGCAGACCGCGGACCGCACCGTTCACAAAGGCGACCTGACCGGGATCGAGATCATCAACCGGCTGATGGAGCAGGTGCTGTCGCGCCCCGTCGAGAAGTTGCAGGAACACCGCGCGATTGGCCTGATCCCGACAAAGGACGGATCGGCGCTGGCCGGTGTGCTGATGATCGACATGCGCACTGGGCGGTTCCGTTTCGTGCGCGCCAAGACGGTGCTGATGGCGACGGGCGGTGGTCCGACCATGTACAAGTACCACACGCCCTCGGGTGACAAGACGATGGACGGCCTTGCCATGGCGCTGCGCGTCGGTCTGCCGCTGCGCGACATGGAGATGGTGCAGTTCCATCCGACCGGGCTCTTGGCGGGCGATCACACGCGGATGACCGGGACGGTGCTCGAGGAAGGTCTGCGTGGGGCCGGGGGGCAGTTGGTGAACCACGCGGGCCAGCGCTTCATGTTCGATTATGACGCCAAGGGCGAACGCGCCACGCGCGATGTGGTCAGCCGGGGCATCTATGCGGAGATGCGCAAGAACAACAATCCCGAGCAGGAAGGCGTCTTCATCTCCATGTCCCATCTCGGGCCGGATTTCGTGCGGGAAAAGTTCAAGGGCATGGTCAAGCGCTGCGCCGATTGCGGCTTCGATCTGGCGGGTGGCAAGGTCGAGGTGGTGCCGACGGCGCATTACTTCATGGGCGGTGTGGTGGTCGATGTGGACACGCGCACGGCGATGGAAGGGCTGTACGTCGCCGGGGAGGACGCTGGCGGCGCGCACGGGTCGAACCGGTTGGGCGGCAATGGCGTGGCGAACTCGACCGTTTATGGCGGCATCGCAGGAGACGTGATGGGCGCGGACATTCGCGGCATGGGCGCGCTGCGCGAGCCGGACGAGACCGTTCTGGAGGCGGAGCTGATGCGCGCCTGCCATCCACTGACGCGTGATCCTGCGTTGGTGCTGCCGTTGCGCAAAGCGTTGCAGGAGGCGATGTGGGACGAGGTTGGCGTGATGCGCACCGAGGCCGGGCTGACGCGCGGCTTGGGGCGGATTGCGGAGATCTCGGACGGGCTGATGGATGTGGGTGTGGCGTCGGAGTCTCTCGCGTTTAATCTCACATGGCACGACTGGCTGAACCTGCGGTCGCTCTGCGATATTTCCGAGGTGATCACCAAGGCGGCGCTGGCGCGGGAAAATTCGCGCGGGGCGCATTACCGCGAGGATTTCCCCGATCCCGGCGCGATGGAGGACAGCTATTTCACCGTCGCGCGGCAGGTGGATGGCGCGGTCGAGGTGGGGCGCGAAGATGTGCAGTTCACCATCGTGCGTCCGGGCGAGACCGTGCTGCCCGAGGGGGAGCCGGAGACATTGGTGGCGGCGCAGTGATGGCTGGTTGGTATTCGTCATCCTCGGGCTCGACCCGAGGATCTATATGGCCAGAGATCCTCGGGTTACGCCCGAGGATGACGCTCCAGAAGACTGTCGGAGGCACAGCATGATCCCGATCGACCTGATCCAGAAAACCGCCGAAGCCCTGATGGACAAGGCCGCCATCGAGATCCCCGAGGATTACCTCGACGGTCTCAAGAAGGCTGCCAAGACAGAAGACGGCGACCTGTCGTCCTTTGTTCTCAAGGCGATGCTCGACAATTACGAGGCGGCAAAGGAAGACCGCCGCGCGATGTGTGGCGACACCGGCGTGCCGCGCTGGTTCGTGAAGCTGGGCAATGACGCGCGTGTCGAGGGCGGCATGTGCGCGCTGGAAACCGCGCTGCGGCGGGCGACGGCGATCTCGACCAACAGCGTGCCGCTGCGCCCGAACCGTGTGCATCCGCTTTGGCGGACGGATCACAACAACAACGTGGGCATCGGCGCGCCCGAGATCGAATACGGTTTCGAACCCGAGGGCGACTGGATCGACCTGATCACGGTTCACAAGGGCGGCCTGTTCGGCACCGATTACCGGATGCTGTTCCCGAGCGACGGCATCCAGGGGATCAAGCGCTTCTACCTCGACAGCCTGATGGCCTTCGGCAAGCGGGGTCTGGCCTGCCAGCCGGCGATCATCGGGATCGGGCTGGGGGGCAGCAAGGACATCTGCATGACTTTGGGCAAGCGCGCCTCCGTGCTGCGCACCGTGGGCAGCCGCAATTCCGATCCGCGCATTGCCGAGATGGAGGAGGAGTTCAAGGAGCTTGGCAACTCCATCGGCATGGGCGCGATGGGCTTTGTCGGCAAGAACATGGTGATCGATTGCAATATCGAGGTGGGCTACTGCCACACCGGGGGGATGCCCATGTCGGTGCATGCCTTCTGCCTGTCCTCGCGCCGGGCCGTGGCGCGGGTCTACCCCGACGGCCGGGTCGAGCATCGCACCGATCCGGACTGGTTCACTCCTTATCAGCGCCGCGAGACCGTCGAGTGGGAACCGATCCGCGAGGCGGCGGAATGAGGCGGCAAGGCTTTTCGAAAAGCCTTGTTGCCGCGATTTCGAAATCGCGGGCGAAGCCGCTTACAATCGGCTTGGTCCAAGCGCCTTTCAAGGCGCTTTCACGGAAGGATGGCTGATGAAACCGCGCGAGATACGCCTCTCCACCACACCCACACCCGAGGCGATTGCCGAATTGCGGCTGGGAGACATCGTCTATCTGGACGGGCTGATGTACACCGCCCGGGAAGGCGTCTACATGCGCGCGCTCGAGGATAAAGCCAATATTCCCATGGAGTTGCCGTCCGAAAGTGCCGCCAACTTTCATTGCTCCCCTGCCGCGCGGATCAACGCAGATGGCAGTTTCGACATGGGTGCAGTGACCGCCACAGCCTCCTTCCGTTTTGCCAAGTGGTTGCCGGAATGGATGGAGAAGACCGGCGCGAAGCTCATCATCGGAAAGGGCGGTATGTCGTCGAAGGACTACAAGTCTTACTTTGTACCCAACGGCGCCGTCTACCTGTCGACCGTGGGCTATGGCACGGGTGCGCTTCTAGGGCGCGGGGTCGAAAATGTCGAGGCGGTGCACTGGAACGAGGAACTGGGCCTCGCGCAGGCCATGTGGGTCATCAGGTGCAACAAGATGGGGCCGTTCATCGTGGCCTCGGATCTGAATGGCGATTGCCTGTTCGAGCGGGAGAATGCCAAGATCGCGCAGAATATCGAGCGGGTGTATGAAGGCACGAAGCCCGCCGTGCTCAAGCGCTATGGCGAAAGCGACGACCGGTCAGACGAGGTGATATGATCCAGAACCCATTTGCGCCGGGAGCCAAGCGCCCGGAGGTGACCGAAGACGTGTTCTCGCGCGAGGAAGTTGCGCTGGCGAACCGCAATTCTGGCGCGCTGCTCGAGACTTTGGGGCTGGAGATCACGCCCACGGGCACGCATTACCTGCTCAACCATTTCGATGTGCCGGTGCTGACGGAGGCCGAGCATGTGCTGACCTTCGAAGGCGCATTCGATGCGCCCTATGCGCTGACGATGGCGGAGATCCGCGCGCTGCCGCAGGTGACACGGCCCGTGACGCTCGAATGTGCGGGCAACGGGCGGGCCGGGGTCAGTCCGCGCTGTTTCTCGATGCCGTGGATGTACGAAGCGGTGGGCACGTCGGAATGGACCGGCACTCCGTTGGCACCTTTGCTGGAGCGGGCAAAACCGCAGAGTGGCGTGCAGGACTTCGCCTTCCTGGGGGCGGATTTCGGGTTCGACAAGGGCCAGCCGCATTACTTCGGCCGCAGTCTGACGCCCGACCAGATCGCCGATCTGGATGTGATGCTGGTCTGGGGCATGAACGGCCAGCCACTTCTGCCGCAGCATGGCGCGCCGTTGCGCATCATCGTGCCGGGCTGGTACGGGATGGCGTCGGTCAAGTGGCTGACGACCATTGAGGCGCTGACCGAGCGGTATCAGGGGTTCCAGCAGGTGCAGACCTACCGCCTGCGCAAGGACGAGAATGATCCCGGCACGCCGGTCACCACGATCCGGGTCAAATCGCTGATGAAACCGCCGGGCGTGCCAGATTGGGTGACGCGGCAGCGCTGGCTGCAGGCGGGGCGCGTGCCGCTGGAAGGACGCGCTTGGTCTGGTGGGGGTGTGCCGATCACACGGGTCGAGGTGCTTTTGGGCGACACATGGCAGGACGCCGAGTTGACTGGACGCCCCGACACCTATGCCTGGACTGGCTGGCGCATCGACTGGGATGCGACGCCGGGTGTCTATGACCTTGCCTGCCGTGCCACCGATGCCGACGGCACCACGCAACCGCTGGAGGCTCCGTTCGATATGGCGGGATTTGCCAACAATTCCGTCCACCGCGTGCGGGTGCATGTGGCCGAGGCCGACACGTGACGCGCGGTGCGGATGTGGTCATGCAGACCCTTGCGGCGCATGAGGTCAGGGACATCTTCGCGCTGTCTGGCAACCAGATCATGCCGCTCTTCGATGCCAGCCTTGAAGCGGGCATTCGGCTGTACCATACGCGGCACGAGGCGGCGGCGGTCTATATGGCCGAGGGGTATGCGCAGTTGTCACGCGGGCTGGGGGTTGCGCTGGTGACCGCCGGGGCGGGGCTGGGCAATGCTTTGGGGCCGCTTCTGACCGCGCGGGCGTCCGACACGCCGGTGCTGCTGCTGAGCGGGGACAGCCCAGTGGGCAAGGACGACCAGGGCGCGTTTCAGGAAATGGATCAGGTCGCGCTGACCCAATCGCTGACCAAATGGTCAGTGCGGGTGACGCGGGCTGCCGATCTGGCTTCGGTGATCGACAAGGCGGTGCGCGTCGCGATGCAGGGGCGGCCCGGTCCGGTGCATGTGTCCTTGCCTGCGGATGTGGTGCTTGCGGCGGCAGAGATGGCGGAGGTGTCAGCGGCGGCACGGGCCGTGCCCGCCAACATATCCGCGCTGCGCGACTGGCTCGACGCGGCAAAGCGCCCGATGATCGTCCTTGGTCCGGCGCTGAACGGAACCCGGCAACCGGGGTTGGCGGAGCGTCTGGAGCAGGCGATCGGGGCGCCTGTGGTGGTGATGGAAAGCCCGCGCGGGCTGAATGATCCGTCGCTGGGCGCTGTGGCAGAGGTCTTTGCCGAGGCGGATCGTGTGTTGCTTCTTGGCAAGCCGCTGGATTTCACGCTGCACTTCGGCGCGGCGGCCCCCAAGGCGGGCTGGGCGGTGGTCCATGCCGACCCCGATGAGCTGTCCCGTGCGCGGCACAATTGCGCCGAACGCCTGACCCGCAGCATCGAGGCCGATCCCGTGGATGTGGCGCGCGGTTTGGCTTTTGGATCGGCACCGGATCGTGAGGACGACTGGTTGGGCCGGGTACAGACCGCCTGTGCGCGTCGCAGTGATACTTGGGTGGGGGATGTCCTCAATTCCAACAGCTTGTGCGCCGCGGTTGATGCGGTGCTTCAAGGCGCGCCGAACCCGGTTCTCGTCTGCGATGGTGGCGAATTCGGGCAATGGGCGCAGGCCAGCGTGTCGGCCCCGCGCCGGATCATCAACGGGGTGTCGGGGGCCATTGGGGGCGGCATCTGCTATGCGATGGCGGCCCGCGCAGCGGACCCGGAGGCGACGGTGGTGGCCCTCATGGGCGATGGCACGGCGGGGTTCCACCTGCCCGAGTTCGAGACGGCGGTGCGGGAAAACTTGCCCTTCGTTGCGGTGATCGGCAACGATCTGAGGTGGAACGCCGAGCACCAGATCCAGTTGCGCGAGTTCGGCAGCGACCGGGTGCATGGCTGCGACCTGAGCGGCGCGCGCTATGACGAGGTGGTGACCGCGCTGGGCGGGTTCGGGGCCTATGTGACCGATCTGGCCGATCTGCCCGAGGCCCTTCGCACGGCCCTCGCGTCGGGCAAACCCGCCTGCGTCAATGTCCTGATCGACGGGCTTCCCGCGCCGAAAGTGACCTGACCTAGATCCCGTGTACCGCCATCACCGCCAGAGTGGCCGGGCGGTGCAACATCGCGTCATGATGGGCGGCCAGCTTGGGATAGTCGGACAGGTCGACCCCCGCCTTGTCCATCCAGCGCGGCATCAGGAACAGGTAGGCGTCGCAGAACGTGTAGCGGTCCCCCATCGCCCAAGGCCCCTTGAGATGATGGGTTTCAACAACCTTGGCGCAGTCGCGCAGGTTGCTGGCGACCTTGGCCTTCATCGCCTCGTGTGCCTCAGCGCTGTCGGCCCAGCGGGCACCGCGCAGCAGGTGGGCGAAGGCCACATGCACCGTCGCACAGAGATAGGCGCAGAGCGCGTCCGCCTCGGCGCGGTCGAACGGCGTGTCGGGCAGCATATGCGCCTGTGGATGGATCGCCGCTATATAGGTCAGGATCGCAGGGTTCTCGGTGATCACGCCATTCGGTGTCATCAGTGCGGGCACGCGCACCTTGGGGTTGATTTCGAGATAGGCGGGTTCGGTATGGGCCCCTTTGGCAATCGGCACCTCGTGCACGGCGTAGTCCGCGCCGACCTCTTCCAGAAGGATATGCGGGGCGAGGGCGGATGAGCCCTTTGCGTAGTAAAGTGAGAGCACGGTGTTTCCTCCGGGTCAGGTATGGTTCAGGTCAGCGCGGGGATCAGGATGCCCAGCCCCAAGAGCAGGGACAGGCCGATCAGAAGCCGCCTGAAGATGTTGTCCGAGATGCGCTTGAAAACCGCAATGCCGATCTGCGCGGCCACCAGCGATGTGGGCAGGGCGATCAGGAAGGCGGTCACGGTGGGTGTGTCATACGCGCCGCGCCACCACAGCATGACGGTTGTGGTGAACAGCACGCTGACGTTGAAGGGCTGGAGCACCGCCCGGGTCTCTGCCTTGGGCCAGGGCCGCATCGACAACCAGATGACCACCAGCGCACCGGACAGGGACGCCATGCCACCCAGCACCCCGCCGATCAGACCGATCTGCGAATCCAGAACAGGCGTGCGGCGTTCGAACTTGGGCAGGTTGGCGCGAAAGCTGAAATACCCGCCATAGATCAGCAAAAGCGCACCGATGATCAGCTTGAGAGTGTCCGCGTCGATGAAGCTGAGAAGGGAGATGCCGACAGGCACCCCCAAGAGGCCGGGAATGATGAAGCGCAGCAGGCGCGGGACATTTCGGGTCATCGCCTCGCGTACGACCCACAAGCCCTGCACGCCCGTGGTCACCGACATCAGCGAGACAACCGCGACGGCGCTGATCGGCGGCAGTGCCGCCAGAAAGAACCCCAGAGCGAAAAGCGCTGTGCCCGTGCCGGCCAATCCGTTGATGAACCCCCCGGCAAACGCGCCAAGGCTGATGAAAAGAAGGGCTTCGAACGTCACGGTGCGTCTGCCCCGGGCTGTGTTGGCGGGTTCTCCTGAACGGCACTCAATAGGGCGGCGTGGATCTCTTCGATGACACGCAGTTTCGGGTGTTCCTTGCGGTAGGCCAGCCCGAGGATACGTGTCGGCGGAGTGACCCCAAGCGGCAGGTGATTGAGCGGCACCGTATAGGCGCTTGTCACGCAAGGGCGGGGCACGATCGAGACACCGAGGTTGGCATGCACCATGCTGGAAATGGCTTCGAGGTTTTCAAGCTCCATCGCTTCGCTCACCCGGATGCCGTTTTCCTGAAGCCATGTCTCGATCAGCGTGCCAACCACCGCGTCGCGGTTGAAGCGGATGAAGGGCTGCGTTTCGAGGATTCGCGCGGGGTCGGTTTCCGTAACTTCGGATCCGGTGATCAGGTGCAATGGCTCTTCCGCAATCTCCAGAAACTCAAGGCCGAGCGGCATCAGCACCGGCTTGGTCACGATGGCGACATCATAGGTGCCGCGATCCAGTCCTGACAGCAGCGTCGCCGTCAAGGCAGGAGTGATCCGCACCCGCAACTCTGGAAAACGCGCCCTCAGGATTGACATCGAGAGCGGTGCAAGCCCGATCAGCGTCGTCGGCACCGCGCCAAGCACGACATCACCCGCCAGCCCGTCATCCCCCAATACCGACGGCACAAGGGTGTCGTAATCCAGAACCAGCTTGCGCGCCCGCGCGACAACGGCCCGTCCCAGCGGCGTCAGTTCAGGGGTGCGGTGGCTGCGATCGAAAAGCGGGATGCCCAGTTCGGTTTCCAGAGTGCGCATCTGCTGACTGACGGCGGCATGGGTGATGAACACCGCATCCGCCGCGGCGCTGAAGGTTTTGTGGTCCGCCACAGCGACCAGTGTCTTGAGCAGTCTGATGGACATTCCCGATTTTTCTGTTTGCTTTTCTTACAGAACTTGTAATTTTTTATTTCTTCGTCAAAGCTCTACTTAAGGTTAACGTAAGTCAAGAGCCCGTAACAGGGTCAAAGATTCAATTGGGAGGAGGAAACTATGAAACTGCGGACACTTGGTTCTGTATTGGCGCTCGGGGTGGGCCTGATTGCTGGCACGGCAATGGCCGAATACCCGGAACGCCCGATCAACATGATCATCCCCTATGGCGCGGGTGGGGCGACGGATATTTCCGCACGCACCATCGCCGAGGCGCTGGGCACGGCGGCGGGCACGCCGCTCATCATGGCGAATGTCACGGGGGCAGGTGGTGCGACCGGGTCGGTTGCGGTGCAGAATGCCAATCCCGATGGCTACACGATGCTGTTTGCCCGCGTTGGCTCGCATTCGGTGAACCCGGCGATGAAGGCCACCTTGCCCTACACGCTTGACGATTTCCGCTTTGTGACCGTGTACGAGATCAATCCGGTGGCCTGTGCCGTGAACCCGAACAGCGGCATCGAGTCGATGGACGACCTGATCGCCAAGGTTGCCGAAGGTGGCGTCACCTATAGTTCTTCCGGTGTCGGATCGCTGCTGCATCTGGCAGGTGCGATGGTGCTCAAGGAATTCGGCGTCGAGAACCCGCTGACCGAAGCCACGCACATCCCCCTGCAGGGTGGGGGCGCTGCGGCAACGGCGGTTCTGAACGGCACCGCGACCTTCATCTGCACCAACACCTCGGCGCTTGCGAACTTCGTGGCGAACGGTCAGCTCAAGGCGCTTATGGTGACAACAGCAGAGCCGGTGGTCGGGTTTGACGCACCAACCGCAAACGATCTGGGCAAGCCGCGTCTGAATGCGCTTGTCGGCTGGACCGGCATTGCCGGACCGGCAGGTCTGCCGGATGATGTGAGCGCCAAGTGGGGCGCGTGGATCACCGAGGCCGCACAGGACGCGAAATTCGCGGAGACCATGGCCTCTATGGGGTCGGTGATCGACGTGATGAGCCCGGAAGAGGCGATCGAGTTCATCAACAACCAGTACTCGGTCTTCCGTGCACTGGTGGACGAGTTGGGCATGCGGATCGAAGGCTGAGCCTGATCCTTCCGTCACATCCACCCAAGTCGCGCCGAGGCCGTCTGGCCTCGGCGTTGCCACCTGCGGAGCCCACCTGACCATGTCCCAGAAATCCCTGCACCTGCGCCTTGGGATCGTTGCGTCCCTGTTCGCGCTGTTTCTCGTGCTCTATGCCATCCCCACTTTCGTGTTCGCGCCGTCCAATGTCGGCAACATCATCCTGTCACCGAAGTTCTGGCCCTACGTTCTGGCCGGTCTGACCGCGATCATCGGTGTGGCCCTGCTGTTCAACGCGCTTACGGCGGCAAGTGATGTGCCCTTCGAGGACGAGGAAACCGTACATCCCGAAGGCTCTACCCCGTGGATGCGTCTGGGCGCACTGGCGGTCATCATGGTGCTGGTGATGTTCGGCCTGCCGCGACTGGGCATGGTCTGGACCGCGATGCTGGCCTTTGCCGCCTGTGCCTTTCTGTTCCGCACGCGGCACCCCATCGCTGCGTTGGTCTGCGCCGTCATCGTGCCGCTTCTGCTTTACGCGTTTTTTGCGCATGTCGCCGGGGTTGCAATCCCGCAGGGCAACTTCGTGAGGCTGCCATGAGCCTGATGGACAGTCTGGCCGCCGGGTTTTCCCTGGTCGGCAATTTCGAAGCGTTCTTCATGCTCTTCATCGGCCTTGTGGTCGGTGTTGTGGCCGGGGCCATTCCCGGCCTGTCGGCCACGATGGCGGTGGCGCTGACGCTGCCCTTCACGTTTTCGATGACGCCGATCAACGCGATCCTTCTGCTGCTTGGGGTCTACAAGGGCGGCATATTCGGCGGGTCGATCCCGGCGATCCTGATCAAGACACCGGGCACGCCGGCCTCATCTGCCACGATCCTTGACGGGCATCCGATGGCCGAACGGGGCGAGGCGGGCAGGGCGCTGGGTATGGCGCTTTATGCGTCCTGTACGGCGGATGCGGTGTCGAACCTTGCGCTCATTCTCTTCGCCGGATGGTTGGCGTCCTTTGCGCTGAACTTCGGGCCCCCCGAATTCTTTGCGCTGATCCTGTTTTCGCTCACCATCATTGCCGGTGTATCGGGCGAAAGCCTGCTGCGCGGGGCCTTGTCGGCCTTGGCCGGATTGCTGCTGGCGACCATCGGTCTTGATCTGGTCTACGGCACCAACCGCTTCACCTTTGGTGATCCAAATATGATGGGTGGCCTCAACTTCATCGCCGTTCTCATCGGCCTTTTCGCGATCCCCGAGATCATTGCGATGGCGTGGAACCCCGTCGCGCATCTGGGCCGCACGCGGGCTTTGGGCAAGTCGCGCTGTAGCTTTGCGGACTATGCCAAGAGCTTCAAAAGCATCATCCGGGGCAGCATGATCGGTGTATTCCTCGGCTCCATTCCGGGTATCGGCGCTGCGCCTTCGGCGTTCCTCAGCTATTCCGAAGCGCGGCGCACCTCAAAGAACAAGGCGAATTTCGGCAAGGGCGAGATCGAAGGCGTGGCCGCGTCAGAGGCGGGCAACAATGGTGTGGCGGGCGCAACCCTGATCCCGCTTCTCGCGCTGGGTGTGCCGGGCGACGTGATCACCGCGATCATCATCGGGGCCTTCATGGTGCATGGGCTTCAGCCGGGGCCGATGATGTTCGTCCTGAATGTCGACATCATCTATGGTCTCTTCATCGGCCTCATCGTCAGTTCGGTGTTCCTGCTGGTGGTGGGATCGGTTGCCATTCGGGGCTTCAAATTCGTCGCGGACGGGCCCAAGCGCATCCTGATGCCGGGTGTTCTGGTGCTCTGCATCTACGGGGTGTTTGCCGTGAACAACAACATCTTCGATGTGGGTGTGATGTTCGTCATGGGCTGGGTCGGCTACATCATGATGCGCAACCGCATCCCCGCCGCACCGTTCCTGATCGCCTTCATCCTTGGCCCGCTGCTCGAAGACAATTTCCGTCAGTCAATGCTGATGTCCGGCAGCGACCCGAGCATCCTGTTCCGGGGTCCGATCACGTGGTTCTTCTGGGTGCTGACAGCGATCACGGTCTTCGCGATCACCCGCAGCACCCTGCGCAAGCGGGTGCCGCTCAGTTGAGATCTTCGAGGAGGCGGCCGTGGCGGCGCGTCTCCTCGATCACCTGACCAAAGGTCGTCAGGCCGCGCGCTTCGAGCATCGGCAGCATCTTCACCAAAACCTCGGCCGTTGCCCGTGCATCGCCCAAGGCCGTGTGCCGCAGTTCGGTCGGGATGGTGATGCTCAACCGATCGCAAAGCGCATCCAGCGTGTGCGTTTCGCTGGCCCCGAACAGCACAGCCGACAGAAGCACCGTGTCGAGGATCGGGTGATCCCAGCTCACGCCTGACTCTTTGGCCTGTCGATGCAGGAATGCCATGTCGAAGGGCGCGTTGTGCGCAACGATCACCGCGTCGCGGGAAAAGTCGTGGAACCGTTTTGACACAGCGCGGATGTCCGGCTGCCCGCGCACCATCGCATCCGTCACCTTGTGGACCTTGGTCGAAGCAGGCGGGATCGGGCGGCCGGGATCGACCAGTTGGTTGATCGTCTCGCCCTCGATGATCCGCCCGTTCAGCACCCGCACGGCACCCAGTTGCACCACATCGTCCTTATGCGGCAAAAGTCCCGTGGTTTCCGTGTCGAACACGGAAAAACACAAGGATCGCAGCGGACGGTCGAGAATATCCATCTCGGCGGCCCCGCGACGCTGGTCCAGCAGATCGAAATCATAGACCAGCGGGCGCGACGCATCCGGCGCGATGTCGAGCGTCTGGCTGTCGATCACCATCAGGTAACCGCCCCCCTCCATCGGCTTTAGCTTGGTGTCAAAGCTTTGACTGCCATCCGGGGATTGCGCGGTGAAGGCCACGTCCTTGCCGGTGCGGCCCAGTTGGGCCACAGCCGCGCCAAGAGTCTTGCTGTCAAAATAGTCGGTGATCTGGGCATTCAGGCGCGGCACGCCCAATTGCGCGAGCACCTCGGCGGCCTGTCCGTCATAAAGTACGATCTGGCCCGTCGGGCTGACAAGGATCGTGGCCACCGGGATCTCTGTCAGAAGTGCGGTCAGCCGGGCTTTCTCGGCGGTCAGTCGCGCGGTTTCCTGCGCGATGGCTTGCGCCGTGGTCAGGGCGGTTTCGTTGAGCTGCTTTGTCACCGCCGACGCCGCCGGGGCCAGATCACCAAGATAGCGGGCGGCGGTCATGTCGACTTCGCCGTCCACACCCGCATGCGCCCGTGTCCGCATCTGCGAGGCTAGCCGTTCGATCGGCTTGGCGACGTTCTCGTCGAAGAGCAACCAGATGGCGACGGTCAGACCGAGGATCAGGAAGGCAGCCAGGATCGCCGCAAAGGTAAAGCCATTGGCCACCGTTGTGTCGAGCGCCCGGCCATATCCAAACCACAAAGCCACCCCGACCGACGCAAGGCCACCAAGACCAAGAAGGCAGAAAAACAGAAAGATGCGCAGGCGAAGGCTCAGTTTGGCAAGCATCACATCACCCCCTGTCACACACGCCGTTCACGATGGGATCATCGTCCCCCGCATCCCGCCAGACCGGATCGCCGCCATCGCCAAGGGCCGGGTCGGCGCGTTGTGCGGTGTCGCAATTCACCATGAGTTCAACCGATTGCACCGCGCCCCAGCGCCGGAAGAAATAGACATCCACCATATGCAGCGCGGTGTTTTCACTGTTGGTGCGGATGTTGCCGGTATCCAGCGCCATAAACCGTTCGGTATAAGGCACGATATAGGTCCAGGGGCGATAGAAGGCCGTGTTCTCGACCGTTTCGACCACCTGCAAACCATCGGGCAAGGCACCCGAGGTGCGGGAATACCAGCTATATTCGCTACTGATGGTCGTGCCCAGCATCGCCGCGCCGGCGGCCACCGGGACCAGCCATTTGGGCACGCGCCCCCCGGCCATTCGTGCGATCAGCATCATGACACCCGCGCCCGCAATGCCCGCGATGATCACCGCGATCAGTTCCAGAAACATCAATCGTCCTCCCAAACGATACGTGTCAGCCTAACATGCCACGCCCGTGTCCCACTGCCGATTGCAGCGACTTTATCACCACGAAGGCGTCCCGAAGATGACTTCGCTCAAAATCCGACAGATCTGTCGGGCTCAGGAAATTGTCCGGCATGATGCCAGAGCGCACCTGTGCCGCCTGATGGTCCAGCCGTGTTTCCGCGATCAGGTCGTAGGCGTCGCGCAAATCCTGCCCGCCCGATCCGCTCAGCACCCCCGCGGCCATCGCCGCTTCGAGCCGGGCTGCCGTGTTGACGGCAGTCAGCTTGCCCTGCAACGCATAGATGCGCCCCAGATCGACAACAGGCACCACGCCATTGTGCTTGAGGTCGATCATGTTCTTGTGCTCGCCCGACCGGATCGTCGCGAACCCCCGCAAAAGGCCCAGCGGCGGCGTGTGCTTGAGCGAGTTCGACACCATATGCGCCACGAAGATCGAGTTGGCTGCAGCCTTGCGCAAGGTTTCTGCCTGCAAATCCTCGAACAGCCGGGTCGCGCCGCCAATCGGGCGCAGGTCGAACATGACGCTGGCCAGCATCTGTGCCTCGGGCGACGGGGTCTTGATCCAGCCTGCGAAATACTCGCGCCACACACGCACCGGCTGCCGCCAGCGCGGATTGGTCGCCATCATGTCGCCGGGGCAATAGACATAGCCGCAGGTATCAAGCCCGTCGCAGACGAACCGCGCCAGCGCCTCGAAATAGGGCATGTCGGCCTCGGTCACGCTGTCGTCCAGCAACAGGCAATTGTCCTGATCGCTGACGCCGGTCTGTTCCTGCCGCCCCTGCGATCCGCAGGCCAGCCAGAGATAGGGTACAGGGGCCGGGCCAAGCTTGGCTTCGGCCAGAGCAAGCAAGCGACGCGTTGCAGTGTCGGCCACATCGGTGATCAGCCGGGTGATCACCTCATGCCGGTTGCCGCCCGCGACAAGCTGCGCCAGCAGTTGCGGGATGCGCTTCGTGACCTGCGCCATCTCTTCGGCACTGTTCGAGTGGGCGATCTCGGACACCAGTTCAGCCGAGCTGACCGCCTGAAACCGGGTCAGGTCGGTCTGGGTGACGATGCCCACCAGCTTGCCCGCCTGTGTCACCGGGATATGCCCGATCCGCCGCTCCATCATCATGTGCAGCACGTCCGACCCGATGGCCGAGGGGGGCAGGGTGACCGGATCAGGCGTCATGATCTGCGCAATCGGTGTGTCGAACGGCAACCCGTCGCCCACCACCTTGCCCGACAGATCGCGGATCGTGGCGATTCCCTGCAACGCATCCTCATGCGCAATACAGATCGACGACACCCGCGCATCGCGCATCAGGCGGGCGGCGGATTGCACGTCGGTCTCGGGCGGGCAGGTAAGAGGTTTGGTCGCCATCAGCGTCTCGACCCGCGTCGTGGCGAGGCTGGCCTTGTTGGGCTTTTCCGTCCGGCTGCGGTTGAAGAACCGACGGAACGCGGGATCGTCGGCCATCGCCTGATGAAAGCGCGCAGCGGGAAGCATCAGAAGTGTCGCGTCCGTCAGGGCGCGGGCGGATGTCAGGCTGGCGCCATCCCGCAACAACCCGCGTTCGCCGAAGGAATTGCGCGGCCCCAGAAGGGAGACCGGAATGTCATGTTCGTCGCGCACCTCCACATCACCGCGATAGACGATGTAAAGCCCCTCCAGAGCGCAATTCAGCGCGTAAACTTCTGCCCCTGCCGAAAAGGTCTGCACCTCGATTTTGCCGATCAAGGTTCCGAGGGCCGCAGGTTCCATCGCATCATAGGGATGCAGCGCGGATAGAAACTGGGCGATGGATTGGGCGTCGGGGGTCATGGCGCGGCCTGCTGTCGAAAGTGAAAAGTCCCGCCCCGGAATACCGGCGCGGGACCGCATTGTCAGGGGGCGTCACCCCGAAGGATGACGCGTCCTGTTGGCTTAGTGGTCCTGAGCCGCACCTGCACCACGGGGGATGCGGACGCTTTCAACCAGTTCTTCGATCTCACGCGGGATCGGTGCGGTCATCTTCGACACGGTGAAGGCCACCGCGAAGTTGATCATCGCACCCACCGCCCCGAAGGAGGTCGACTTGATGGTGCCCAGAAGCGGGTCTGCATCGGTAAAGCTGTTGGTGTCCGGAATGAACAGCCAACCCTTGTGCAGGAAGATGTAGACCAGCGTGGTGATCAGACCGGCGAGCATGCCCGCAACCGCACCCTTGTTGTTCACCTTGGTGAAGATGCCCATCATCAGTGCCGGGAAGATCGACGCCGCCGCGAGGCCAAAGGCCAGAGCCACCGTCTGCGCCGCAAAGCCCGGAGGGTTGAGACCCAGATAGGTTGCGACCGCAATCGACACCGCCATGGCGATCCGTGCCGACAGAAGCTCGTTCTTTTCGGACATGTTCGGGGTCAACTGGCCTTTCAGAAGGTCGTGGCTCACCGCCGAAGAGATGGCGAGAAGCAGACCGGCAGCGGTGGACAGCGCAGCGGCAAGACCACCGGCAGCCACCAGACCGATCACCCAGCCGGGCAGGTTGGCGATTTCCGGGTTGGCCAGAACAAGGATGTCGTTGTTGAACTTGGTCAGTTCGTTCGCGTCACCCCAGCCAGCCGCCTGTGCCTTGGCAACAGCGTCCGGGTTCTTGTCGTTGAAATAGGCGATCCGCCCATCCCCGTTCTTGTCTTCCCAGCCCAAAAGGCCGGTTTTCTGCCAGGTTGCCATCCAGTCATAGCGCGGATCGGTCTCGATCTGCTCGAGGCTCACCGGCTCGCTGTTGGCACCGTTCGGCCAGAACATGTCGGTGATGTTGAGGCGCGCCATGGCACCCACGGCAGGAGCCGTCAGGTACAGCAGGGCGATGAACACAAGCGCCCAGCCTGCCGACCAACGGGCATCCGCCACCTTGGGAACGGTGAAGAACCGCATGATCACGTGCGGCAGACCTGCCGTCCCGATCATCAGCGACAGGGTGAAGAGCACCATGTTGAACGTGTCGCCGTTATGGGTGGTGTATTCGTTGAAGCCCAGATCACGCAGCAGCGCGTCCAGCGTCTGAAGCAGCGGCTCACCGCTGGCCGTGTGGTCGCCGAAAAGACCCAGACCCGGGATTGGATTTCCGGTCAGCTGCAGTGAGATGAAGACCGCGGGGATGGTGTAGGCGGTGATCAGCACGACGTATTGTGCCACCTGCGTGTAGGTCACGCCTTTCATGCCGCCGAACACGGCATAGGCGAACACGATCACGGCACCGATCAGGAGGCCCGTGGTCGAGCTGACTTCGAGGAAGCGGCCGAAGGCCACGCCCACGCCGGTCATCTGCCCGATCACGTAGGTCACTGACGCGATGATCAGACAGATCACGGCCACAAGGCGCGCGGTCGGGCTGTAGAAGCGGTCACCGATGAATTCGGACACGGTGAATTTGCCGAACTTCCGCAGGTAGGGGGCCAGCAGCAGTGCCAGAAGCACGTAGCCACCCGTCCAGCCCATCAGGAAGGTCGAGTTGTCGTACCCGGTGAACGCGATGAGGCCCGCCATCGAGATGAATGAGGCAGCCGACATCCAGTCGGCGGCTGTTGCCATCCCGTTGGTGACCGGGTGAACGCCGCGACCGGCGGCGTAGAATTCAGACGTGGAACCGGCGCGGGCCCAGATCGCGATACCGATGTAAAGCGCAAAGGACGCGCCCACAAACAGCAGGTTGATGGTAAACTGATCCATAACCCTTATTCCTCCTCGACGCCGTATTCTTTATCGAGCTTGTTCATCCGCCAGGCGTAGAAAAAGATCAGCGCCAGGAAGACGAGGATCGACCCCTGCTGGGCGAACCAGAAGCCCAGATCGGTGCCCCCGACCGAAATGCCCGAAAGCATCGGACGCAGCAGGATGCCGAACCCGAACGAACAGATGGCCCAGATCACCAGGCTCACCAGAATGATACGCACGTTCGCCGACCAATAGCCCGCGTCGGACTTCTGACCAGCCTGCGCTGATTGTGATGTATGGTCCGTCACTGCGGATCCTCCTCTTCCCTCGTTGCACGCGCCCCGCAGGGCGGGGAACGTATCCTGTGTGACGCAGCTCAAGGGCCGCGGTTGGCTACCGCTCAGGCGGTGGCGCGTCGAACGATGTCCCCAAGCGTTGTGGCGATCTCGTCAATGGCTCTCATCGCATCCACACGGGCGAGCGCACCCTGTGCGTCGTAGAATGCGATCAATGGGGCGGTTTGTGCATGATATGCATCAAGGCGGGCCGCGACGGTTTCGGCGTTGTCGTCGGCGCGACGCTTGAAATCGGTGCCGCCGCATTTGTCGCAGGTGCCTGCCACGGCGGGGGCCTTGAAGCTGTCGTGATAGCCTTCACCGCAGCCGTCGCAGGTGAAACGCCCGGAAATCCGATCGACCATCGCGGCATCGTCGACATCGAGGCTGATGGCCGCGTCGATCTTCTGGCCGTTTTCCGCCAGCAGCATGTCCAGCGCTTCGGCCTGTACCGTGGTGCGCGGGAACCCGTCGAGAATCACGCCCTTGGCACAATCGGCATCCGCCAGACGGTCGCGCAGGATGGCGATGACGATGTCGTCGCTCACCAGCTCACCGGCTTCCATCACGGCCTTGGCCTGTTTGCCGGCGTCTGTGCCCGCAGCCACAGCGGCGCGCAGCAGATCGCCCGTGCTCAGTTGGACAAGGCCGAACTGCTCTTCCAGCATCCGGGCCTGCGTGCCCTTGCCCGCCCCCGGAGGGCCAAGCAGGATCAGAACCGGGGCGGTTGTCGGGGTTTTGCTTCCGTCCATCGCCATCACCCCCGGTTCATCCGGTTTTCGATAAGATCATCGACGACGGAGGGGTCAGCGAGTGTTGAGGTATCGCCCAATGCGCCGTAGTCGTTTTCGGCGATCTTGCGCAGGATGCGGCGCATGATCTTGCCCGAGCGGGTTTTCGGCAGGCCGGGGGCCCATTGGATGAGGTCGGGCGAGGCGATCGGGCCGATCTCGGTGCGGACCCAGGTGCGCAGTTCCTTGGTCAGCTCGTCGCTGGGCTCCACCCCGTTCATCAGGGTCACGTAGCAATAGATGCCCTGACCCTTGATCGCGTGCGGATAACCCACCACCGCGGCCTCGGCCACCTTGGCATGGGCGACCAGCGCCGATTCCACCTCGGCCGTGCCCATCCGGTGGCCCGACACGTTGATCACATCGTCCACCCGGCCGGTGATCCAGTAATCCCCGTCGGCGTCGCGCTTGCAGCCATCGCCCGAGAAGTAATAGCCCTTGTAGTCCGAGAAATATGTCTTCTCGAACCGCTCGTGATCGCCCCAGACGGTGCGCATCTGCCCCGGCCAGCTGTCCTTGAGCGCCAGCACGCCCTCGGTCGGGCTGGCATGGATTTCCTCGCCCGATTGCGGGTCGAGCACCACCGGCACCACGCCGAAGAACGGCTTCATCGCCGCCCCCGGCTTGGTCGCATGCGCACCCGGCAGCGGGGTGAGCAGATGCCCGCCGGTTTCCGTCTGCCACCATGTGTCGACGATCGGGCAGCGGCCCTTGCCCACCACGTCGTTGTACCAGTTCCACGCCTCGGGGTTGATCGGTTCGCCCACCGTGCCCAGAAGCCTGAGCGAGGATAGATCGCATTTCGTTACGAATTCGTTACCCTGGCCCATCAAGGCGCGGATCGCGGTGGGTGCGGTGTAGAACTGGTTAACGGAATGTTTCTCGCAGACCTGCCAGAAGCGCGAGGCGTCCGGGTAGGTCGGCACGCCCTCGAACATCAGCGTCGTCGCGCCGTTCGCCAAAGGCCCGTAAACAATGTAGGAATGCCCGGTCACCCAGCCCACATCGGCGGTACACCAGTAAACGTCGCCTTCATGATAATCGAAGGTAATCTCATGCGTCAGGCTGGCGTAAACCAAATATCCACCAGTTGAGTGCACAACCCCCTTGGGCTGCCCGGTCGAGCCCGAGGTATACAGGATGAAAAGGGGGTCTTCGGCATTCATTTCGGCAGGCTGGCTGACGTCGGACGCCTCCAGCGCCATTTCATTGTAGTCGTAGTCGCGGCCGTCGATCCAGGTGGTCTGGCCACCGGTGCGCTTGACGACAAGGCATTTGACCGTGTCCTTGCAGTGCAGCAGGGCCGCGTCGGCATTGGACTTGAGCGGGGTCTTGCGGCCGCCGCGCGGGGCCTCGTCGGCGGTGATGACGACCTTGGCGTCCGAGCCGTTCACCCGTGCCGCCAGCGCGTCGGGTGAGAAGCCGGCAAAGACGATGGAATGGATCGCGCCGATGCGGGCGCAGGCCAGCATGGCATAGGCGGCTTCGGGGATCATCGGCAGATAGATCACCACGCGGTCGCCTTTGCGCACGCCCATCGTCTCGAGGATGTTGGCCATCTTGCAGACCGAGCGGTGCAGGTCGCGGTAGGTGATGTGCTTGGCGGGTTCGTTGGGATCATCCGGCTCGAAGATGATCGCGGTCTGATCGCCCCGCGTCGCCAGATGCCGGTCGACACAGTTGGACGCCACGTTCAGCGTGCCATCGGCAAACCAGTTGATCTTGACCTGACCCAGCGTGAAATCGACATCCTTGATCTGGCTCGGCACCTTCATCCAGTCCAGACGCTGCGCCTGCTCCGCCCAGAACCCCTCGGGATCCGACACCGACCGCGCATACATCTCCTCATACCGCGACGCGTCGATATGGGCGCGGGCCACGGTTTCGGATGATGGCGGGTACACCGCCGTGCCATCGGTTGTGGTGGTTTGATCGTTCATGGCGTGGTCTCCCCTCACTTCGCCCGATCCCCCTCGGGCGCCAGAAACTGCGATCACAGGTGTGTTATCGCGGCTTGGGAAGATCATACGCGAAGGTGAAAACAAATAAATAAGCAAATAAAAAACAGTCGGTTAGATGTAAATATTTTTCAAGACGAAAGGAAAATACGTAAACAAATTTACCGGACGTTACGTAAGGCCCTCAAAACAAGGGAAGTTCGCGATCTTGGGTTTTTGCCTGTTTGCGGTAACGCCGTCATGACGATCTGCACAAAACCTGTGCAGGGCAGGGTGTGACATATTGATCCGGTATGCGGTTGTATGCCGAAAATTCCCTCTTGCCGAGCCGCTCGTGCGGAAAAAACCACACAGACACCGGATGCTGAGTCGTCGGCTTGGACATCGCGGGCTTGGTTGGTGCCGCACGCGCGTCTAGACTGATGACAGACCAGACAGGAGCCTCGCGAATGACACATCCCAGCACCCTTGCCCGTCGCATTGCGGTCGGTCGGGGCGATATGCCCGCCGATCTGGTTCTTCGAGGCGCGCGCGTGCTCGACCTGATCACCGGTGATCTGCTCGACGGCGACATTGCCATCTGCGACGGCATGATCGCAGGCACCTGCGGCACCTATGACGGGGCCGAGATCCGCGACATGACGGGTCTGATCCTCGTGCCCGGGTTCATCGACACCCATCTGCACATCGAAAGTTCCCTCGTCACGCCTTATGAATTCGACCGCTGTGTCGCCCCGCATGGCGTGACCACCGCCATTTGCGACCCGCATGAGATCGCCAATGTGATCGGTGCTGCGGGCATCCGCTATTTCCAGGAGGCCAGCCGCCACACGCTGATGGACATCCGCGTGCAGCTTTCGTCCTGCGTGCCGTCCACGCATATGGAAACCGCCGGGGCCGATTTGCTGGCCGCCGATCTCGCGCCGCTCATGGGCCATCTATCGGGCATCGGTCTGGCGGAATTCATGAATTATCCCGCGGTGATCCACCGCGATCCTCAGGTGATGGAAAAGCTGCATCTGTTTGAGGGGGGCCATATCGACGGCCACTGCCCGCAACTGCGCGGCATGGACCTTAACGCCTATATTTCGGCGGGGATCTCCACGGAGCATGAGGCCACGACCGCCGACGAGGCCCGCGAGAAGCTGCAGAAGGGGATGCGCGTGCTGATCCGCGAAGGGTCGGTGTCGAAAGACCTGCACGCGCTGCAACCGCTGCTGACCGAACGCACGGCACCGTATATGTGCCTGTGTACGGATGACCGGAACCCGCTCGACATCGCCGAAGAAGGCCATCTCGACCACATGATCCGCACGCTGATCGCCTTGGGCACGCCGCCACTGGCGGCTTACCGCGCCGCGTCGCTGTCGGGGGCCGAGGCGTTCGGGCTCAAGGATCGCGGGTTGATCGCGCCGGGCAAACGGGCGGACATCGTGGCTGTTCGGTCGCTTGAGGCCTGCGATGTGCAGACCGTGTTCTGCGCCGGGGTGGAGGCCACGGTCGAGAATTTTACCAAACGGTCAAAAATCGACCCCGTGGGCACCGGATCGGTCCACGCGCCGCACCTGATGGCCGAGGATTTCCGCGCCAAGGCGAACCGGGCCGAGACCGACGTGATCGGTATCGTCGAAGGCAAGATCATCACCGAACATCTGCACGAGACCATTGTGGTCGAAGACGGCGACAAACACCCCGACCCGGCGCGCGACCTCATTCGTATCGCGGTGGTGGAACGGCATGGCAAGAACGGAAATATCGCCACCGGCTTCGTGCGGGGCTTTGGCTTGAAGCGGGGGGCGATTGCCTCGACCGTGTGCCACGACCACCACAACATCGCCTGTGTCGGGGTGGATTACGCCGACATGGCATTGGCCGCGAACCGGCTGTCCGAGATCGAGGGCGGCTTCGTTGTTGCATCCGGGGGCGAGGTGCTGGCCGAGCTGGCTTTGCCGGTGGCCGGGTTGATGAGCCTTGAGCCGTTCGAAGAGGTGCATGACCGTCTGGTCGATCTGCGCGCGGCAGCCAAGAGCCTTGGTGTGACGCTGAACGAGCCATTCCTGCAACTGGCGTTTCTCGCGCTGCCGGTCATTCCGGCGCTCAAGATCACCGACCGGGGGATGGTCGACGTAACGAAGTTCGAGATCATTCCCTAAGTGTTCCCGTCGGTGCGGCGACGCGTCCGCCCGCCCCATGGCGGCCGCGTTCCGCGCCCACCCGGACGAACGCTTGCGCAAATGATAAGCTTAGCGAACGGACTGCGGAGACGCCTAGCGCCCAGCCACTTCCAACAACTCCTTCAGCAGCGGGTTCGGATAGCGGCGGTCCAGCGTGACAGCATAGAAGAGTTCGTGCAGGTCGAGCATGGCCGCCTGTACCAGTTCCCCGCGCGCCAGTTCGTCCTTCACCACGATGGGCGGCACCACGGCCAACCCGGTGCCGCGCAGGGCAAGAAGGCGGATCATCGCCATGTCGTCGACTTCGGCGGCGATGGTGGGTTTGGCGCGGACGCGGGCCAGCAGCGTGTCGAAGGCGTTGCGAATCTGCGTGTCGCGGGTGGGCAGGATCAGGGGGTGCTCGGCCACCAGATCTTCGAACGGGCGATTGCCGCGCACCCGGTCGGGCGTGCCGAAAAGACCCACGGTCTGATCCGCGAGTTTCTGCGTCAGGTACGGGCTGATCGCGTCGCGGGCAGGGGGCGTGTTGGTCAGCACCACATCGAGGTTCAGCGCGTCCAGAGCGGCGTAAAGCTCGGCCGCGCTGCCGGAGCGAAGGATCACCTCGACATCGGGGCGGCCAAGGACCGGCTCCAGAAAGGTGATCTGGAAGTTGCGCGACAGGGTCGACAGGGCTCCAACCCGCAAGGCACGGGCCGGGCGGGCGGTTTCGCGCAGCGTGTCGAGCAGCTCTTCGCCTGCCGAAAAGATCGTGTCGGCATGATCGAGAGCGATGCGTCCGGCCTCGGTCAGGTGCAGGGCGCGGCCCCGGCGTTCGAAAAGCGTCTGGCCGAGACGGTCCTCCAACTGCTTGATTTGCGATGATAAAGCCGATTGCGACAGGTTCAGCCGTTCGGCCGTGCGGGTGAGGTTGCCGTCATGGGCCACGGCCCAGAAATAGCGCAGGTGATGGTAATTGAGATCCGACATTCGTTCTATTTAAGTGAACGATTGATCCCAAACAATGTATTTTTCTTCACCAAAGCGGCAGGCTACGTCCCCGGTCAGGATCACGCCCTCAAAAGGAGACCGTATCATGATCACCGCCTTGCCGCTTCTTGCGCCCTTGTTCTTCGCCCTCATCGGCCTGATCTATATGCGCAGCGACATGCCGCGCGGGTCGGCCCAGTTGCGCTTGGGCGAATATGCGGGACTGGCCGCGATGGTGGTGTCGCTTGCTACGCTGGGTCTTCTGATCGCCAACGGATCGGCCACCAGCCCGCTGATCGGCGCAGCCGAGATGGGTTTCGCCGCCCGGATCGACGCGGTGAGCGTGACCATGCTGATGCTGGTGAGCTTCATCGGCTGGGTCGTGATGCGGTTCGCGGTGACCTACACCGATGGGGAAAAGAACCAGACGCGATTCCTGGGCTGGCTGAGCCTTGGCCTTGCGTCGGTGCTTCTGCTGGTGACGGCAGGAAACCTGATCCAGTTGATCATCGGCTGGGGCGCGGTGGGTCTTTGCGTCAACCGGCTGTTGCTGACCTACCCGGAGCGGGCGGCGGCGCAGCGGGCGGCGCGGAAAAAGGCGCTGTGTTCGGCGGCCTCAGACGCGGGTCTGATCGCGGGGGCCTTCGCTTTGGCGGCGGCCTATGGCACGGCGGACATCCACACCATCATCGAGGCCGCACGGGCGGGTGAGGGTGGCGGTGCCGCGATCCTGGCCGCAGGTCTGCTGGCGATTTCGGCGCTGTTCAAATCGGCGCAAGTGCCGACCCATGGCTGGCTGACCGAAGTGATGGAAGCGCCGACGCCGGTCTCAGCACTGTTGCACGCGGGCGTGGTGAACGCGGGGGGCTTCCTGCTCATCCGGTTTGCCGATGTGATGCTGTTGGCCCCAGGTGTGCTGTCGGTGCTCGTCATGGTGGGTGGTTTCTCGGCGATCTTTGGTGGTCTGGTCATGCTGACCCAGCCGTCGGTCAAGACCTCGCTGGCATGGTCGACCGTGGCGCAGATGGGCTTCATGATCCTGCAATGCGGTCTGGCGCTGTTCCATCTGGCGCTGCTGCACATCGTGGCGCATTCGCTTTACAAGGCGCATGCCTTCCTTGCCTCGGGTGGGGCGGTGGCGCAGGTGGCGTCGATCCGGCGGCCCGGCCCGGTGGCGATCCCGAATGGTAAGGCAGTGCTCAAGGCCTTTGCCATCGCACTGGCGATCTATGGCACTCTGGGTCTGCTTTTGGGCATCGACGGCAAGTCGGCACAGGCGATTGCGCTGGGGGCGGTGCTGGTGATGGGTGTGGCGTACCTTCTGGCGCAGGGCCTTGCGGATCACGCGCCCGAACTGCTGACCCGGCGCATGGCGGCCTATTCGGTGGCGACCACGGTGAGCTATTTCGCGCTGCAATCCATGGCGATCTGGCTGACCACCGGCGCGCTGCCCGCAACCCCAGCCCCAGGCCCGCTGCAATGGGCGCTGATGGTGCTGACCATCCTCAGCTTCGGCACCGTGGCCTGGGCGCAGGCGACCTTCCCGAACTGGGCCAGCCATCCTTCGGCACAGGGCCTGCGGGTGCATCTTTCGAACGGATTTTACCTCAACGCGGTGTTTGACCGGCTGACCGGCGGCTGGGCCGCACGGACACGGTAATGGACAGGACAGGAGATCAAGACATGCTGACAATGGTTGAACGGTTCTCGGGTCCGGCCCTTGAGATCATGGCGGGTGCCAAGAGCGCCGCAGCTCATATCCCGCCGCTCTGGTCGCTTGAGGCGACGGTGGCCGTGAACCCCTATGTGGGGCAGGCAGGTGAACCCTTGCAGGTGGCCGCTGCCCGTCTGGCGCGGGTCGCCGGTGTGCGGACGGTGCCCGAGCGGGCACATTTCAAGGCGAAGTTCGCGGCAGGTCAGTTGAGCGTTGCCGACCTTGAGGCGGGTCTGGCCGAAGTGCCGGAGCTGGCGGCGACGGTCGACGACCTGATCGCGGCGATGGACAAGACCGTGTCCGCGCCCGAAACCCTGCCGACACTGGCCGATCTGGCCGAAGAGGTCTCGGACATCAACTGGCCCGACTTCGTCGCTGAACGGATCGGCCACTGGGCGGGCGGGCATTATGACACCGGTCAGGCGCTCTGGCCTGCGCCCAAGACGCGGGCGTGGCTGTCGTGGCGGTCTTTTGCGCAGCGCGATCTGACGCCAGAGATCTTCGGTCTGACAGGCTTTGCCGCGCGGGTGGCGTCGATGTCGATGTCCGCGCGGGGCGCGCTGACCAAATGCGCCGAGGATATGGGGATCACGGCAGATGCCTGCGAAAGCTATTTCCACACGCTGCTGATGCGGCTGGGTGGCTGGGCGCAGCTTGCCTCGGGCGAGGCGTTCCGCGCGAACCTGAAGGGCGAGGGCAACAACGACATCACCGATCTTCTGACCGCCAAGCTGGTCTTCGAGGCAGCATTGCTGGCGCGGTACAAGGACAAGATCGGCGATAAATGGGCCAAGGTGCTCGAGGCGCACGCGCAACCCATCGTGCCGAGCGAGGACGATCTGATCGACGCGGCCCTTCAGGCGGCGGCGGATCATGCGGCGGCGCGGGCGTTGGACGCCACTTTGGCGCAGCCCGTGGAGGCCAATGACGTGGTGCCGAACGTGCAGGCGGCATTCTGCATCGACGTGCGGTCCGAAGTGTTCCGGCGGGCGCTGGAAGCCTCGGGCGACGGGATCGAAACCATTGGTTTTGCGGGCTTCTTCGGCATCGCGGCGGCGCATCACGGGTTTGCCTCGGACGTGCTGGAGACACGGGGTCCGGTGCTGATCAACCCCGGTGCGACCTCGGCTGCGACCGATCCGCAGGACAGCGACGTGCTGACCCGCGTGGCGAAACGGGTGACGCGGGCGTGGGGCCGGTTCCGGCTGGCGGCGGTGTCGAGCTTTGCCTTCGTCGAGGCGACCGGGCCGTTGTATCTGGGTAAGCTGGTGCGGGATTCGCTGGCGCAGAAGCATCCGAGCCTGGGCAATGATCCGGCACCGGCCCTGTCGGGCAACCTGACGCTTGAGGACCGGATCGGCATGGCGGCGACCATCCTGTCGGCGATGTCGATGAAATCGGGCTTTGCCAAGGTGATCCTGCTGGCGGGTCACGGCGCGGGTGTGGTCAACAACCCCCATGCGAGCGCGTTGCAATGCGGGGCCTGTGGCGGCCATGCGGGCGATGTGAACGCGCGGCTGGTGGCGCTGCTGCTCAATGATGCCGAGGTGCGGGCCGGGTTGGTCGAGAAGGGCATCGTGGTGCCTACCGAGACCGTGTTCCTTGCCGGTCTACATGACACGGTGACCGACGAGGTGCGGCTCTACGAAGATGATCTGCCCGCCGGTCATACGCAGGGCGCGACGATCGCGTCGTTGAAGCAGGCGCTGAAACTGGCGGCCAAGGTGACACGTGGTGAACGGGCGGCGCGTCTGCCGCGGGCGGCGGATCAGATGGCGGTCATGGCGCGGGCCAAGGACTGGTCGGAAACGCGGCCCGAATGGGGGCTTGCGGGCTGTTCGGCCTTCATCGCCGCCCCCCGGTCGCGGACCACGGGGCGGAGCCTTGACGGGCGGTCCTTCCTGCACAGCTATGACTGGCGGCAGGACAAGGGCTTCGGTGTTCTGGAACTGATCCTGACTGCGCCTGTCGTTGTGGCAAGCTGGATCAGCCTGCAGTACTACGGATCATCCGTGGCGCCTGATGCGTTCGGGGCGGGCAACAAGCTGCTTCACAACGTTACCGGCGGGATCGGTGTGGTCGAAGGCAATGGCGGCGTGCTGCGCGGTGGTCTGCCGTGGCAGTCGGTGCATGACGGCGAGACTTTCATGCATGATCCCTTGCGGTTGTCGGTCGCAGTTGAAGCACCGCGTGAAGCCATCAGCGAGATCCTCAAGCGGCACGCCGGGGTTGCTGCGCTCTTCGACAACGGCTGGCTCAAGCTGTACGCGATGGATGACGAGGGCCGGTTGGGCTGGCGTTATACCGGTGGTGGAGAGTGGGTGTCGCTGCGGGGCGATACCGCTGCGGCGCAGATCGCGGCAGAGTGACGGGCGTCAGGGCTGGGTGATGTCAACCGACACGCCCAGCCCGCGCAGGACATCCCAATACGTCGGGAAGGTCTTGGACACGCAGTAAGGGTCTTCGATCCGCACACCTTTGACCTTCATGGCGGCGAGGGCAAAGCACATGGCGATGCGGTGGTCGGCGTGGCTGTCGATCAGCCCATCGCTGACATGATCTGCCAGCGCGGGATCGGCATGTACGATCAGGTCGTCCCCTTCGACCGAAGCCAAACCTGCGCGCACTTGCAACAGCCCCTTGTGCACAGCATCAATGCGGTCGCATTCCTTGACGCGCAGGTTCTCGATCCCGGTAAAGCGCACGGGCGTTTCGTTGAATGCGGCCAGCACGGCCAGCGTCGGGATGGCGTCCTGCATCTGTGAGCCGTTGATCGTCGCGGGCATCTGCGGGAAGGCGGCGATCATGTCATAGGCCTTGGCGTCGGGTTGGTTCATGTCACCGGGGGCGGTACCGATGTCGATGCTGCCGTTTGTGAGCTTTTCCGCAGCCCAAAGGTAGGTCGCGGCACTTGCGTCGGGTTCCACGTGGTAGTCGGCGGCGGTGTAGCCGCCGGGTGCGACGATGATCTGGTTTTCGGACGGGAATTCGACCGTCGCGCCGAATGCACGCATGACGGCGGCGGTGATGTGCAGATAGCCGACCGCGCCGATCTTGCCGCCACCGATGGTGATGCGGGTTTCAGCTTCGCCCATCGCGGCGAGCATCATGATGGCCGAGATGTACTGGCTTGAGAGCTTGCCGCTGACCTCGATCTCGCCGCTCTGGAACCTGCTGGTGCCCCTGACCGTGACAGGCGGGCAGCCGGTCTCGGACGTGGCATCAACTCCCATTGCGCGGAGTGTGTCGAGCAGGGGTGCGATGGGGCGCTTCTGCATATGCTCGTCGCCGGTGACGATTGTGGTGCCGTTCACCAAAGCGACGGCGGCGGTCAGAAATCGCGTCGCGGTGCCCGCATTGCCAAGGAACAGGGGGTCGGGGGCCGGGTGCAGCACGCCTGAACCTGTGACCTCGACCGTGGTCTCGTTGATTTCGGTGATCCCGACGCCCATCTGGCGCAGAGCGGTCATCATATAATGCGTATCATCGCTGCGCAGGATGCCGGTCAGGCGGCTGTTGCCCCGCGCCAAAGCTGCCACCAGAAGCGCACGGTTGGTCACGGATTTGGATCCGGGCAGGGTCACGCGACCCACCAGCGGCTGTGTGATAGGGGTGATGCTGGCGATGGGCAGGGACATGGCGGGTCTCCGGTCGGAACGTCAGATGCGGGTTTACGGGTTTTGACGCGGGTCGCAATGCGAAAACCGATTGTCTGTGTGGATGGCCAAACGACTCGTTGACTGCGCCATTAATTCCGTTATTCACGAAATATGGAAATAAGAATCGCCTCACAACTGTCGACCCTCGGGCATCCGCAACGGCTGGCCATCTTTCGCATGCTCATGCGGCGGATGCCCGACCGGGTGCCTGCCGGTGAAATCGCGGACGCGCTGGACATCAAGCCGTCTACGCTCTCGGCTTATCTGTCGGTCCTGCTGGACGCCGGATTGCTGAGCCAGACGCGCGTCGGGACATCGCTTCGTTACAGTGTGAACGTACCAAATGTGAAGGGTATGCTGGATTTCCTGCTGCTTGAGTGTTGTCGGGGGCGACCGGATATGTGCAGCCCGCTGGCGGCCGGTTTTGGACAAGGAATGACGGATATGTCTCTGGAAAAGTTCAATGTTCTTTTTTTCTGCACTGGCAATTCCGCGCGGTCGATCTTTGCCGAAACGATCCTGCGCGACATGGCCGGGGATCGGTTCGAGGTGTTTTCAGCCGGAACCAAACCCTATTCCGAGCTGAACCCGATGGTGGTCGATGTGCTGCGCCAGAAAGGGCATGACGTGTCCAGCCTGCGCGCGAAGAACGTGCAGGAGTTCATGGGCGGGAACGCGCCGAAGTTCGATTTCGTCTTCACCGTCTGCGATCAGGCTGCGAACGAGGACTGCCCGGCATGGGCGGGCCAGCCGATCAGTGCGCATTGGGGCATGGTCGATCCGGTGAAGGCGACCGGGTCGGACGCCGAACGCAGCCTTGCGTTTCAGGCGGCCTATGGCGCGCTGCGCAACCGGATCAGCGCCTTTACCGCGCTGCCCATGAGCACGCTTGACCGGATTTCGCTGCAGAAGGCGGTCGATGAGATTGGACAGATGACCGAAGAGGACACGTCCGCATGACCACCTACGCGCTGAACGGGCTTGGCCGCATTGGCAAGCTTGCCCTGAAACCCTTGTTGGAGCGGGGGGCCAAAATCGCGTGGATCAATGACGCGGTGGGCGATCCGGCGATGCATGCGCATCTTTTCGAGTTCGACACGGTGCATGGGCGTTGGCAGGCCGAGTTTGCACATGATGCGGACAGCATCACCATCGACGGGGTGCGTTTGCCGTTTGTCGGGACACAACACCTGTCGGCGCTGCCGATGGAGGGTGTCGATGTGGTGATCGACTGCACCGGCGTTTTCAAATCAGAGGCGAAGATCGCGCCCTATTTTCAAATGGGAGCGAAGAAAGTCGTGGTGTCTGCCCCGGTCAAGGACGGGCCGACGGCGAACATCGTTTATGGTGTGAACGACGACATCTATGATGTCGAAATGCACCACATCGTGACGGCGGCGAGTTGTACAACCAACTGCTTGGCCCCGGTTGTGAAGGTGTTGCATGAGAGCATCGGAATAACCCACGGATCAATCACGACAATCCATGATGTGACCAATACGCAAACCATCGTGGATCGACCCGCCAAAGACCTGCGCCGCGCGCGGTCGGCGTTGAATTCGCTGATCCCGACAACCACGGGAAGCGCGACGGCGATCACTCTGATCTATCCCGAACTCAAGGGGCGGTTGAACGGCCATGCCGTGCGGGTGCCGCTGCTGAATGCGTCGCTGACCGATTGCGTGTTCGAGATGGATCGCGCGACCACCGTGGAAGAGGTGAACGCGCTGTTCAAGGCGGCGGCGGAGGGTCCGCTCAAGGACATTCTGGGCTACGAGGAACGCCCGCTTGTGTCGACCGATTACACCAATGACACGCGGTCGAGCATCGTTGATGCGCTCTCCACGATGGTGGTCAACGGCACGCAGGTGAAGGTCTACGCGTGGTATGACAACGAGATGGGCTATGCGCATCGGCTGGTGGATGTGGCGCTGATGGTGGGCGGTCGGTTGTGAGCAAACCCGAGGGACTTTCCGCCTATATCGCCGTGACGGCGGCCTATTGGGCCTTCATGCTGACCGATGGCGCGTTGCGGATGCTGGTGCTGCTGCACTTTCACACGCTCGGGTTTTCGCCCATCCAACTGGCCTATCTGTTCGTGCTCTACGAGATCGCGGGCATGGTCACGAACCTCAGCGCCGGGTGGATCGCGGCGCGGTTCGGTTTGACCTCGACGCTTTATGCGGGGCTGGGGGTGCAGGTGGTGGCGCTTGTGGCGTTGGCGCAACTGGACCCGTCTTGGAGCATTGCGGCCTCGGTCGCCTTTGTCATATGCGTGCAGGGTGCGTCGGGGGTGGCCAAAGACCTGGCCAAGATGTCCTCGAAATCGGCGGTCAAGCTGCTGGCCCCCAAGGAAGACGGCGGGCTGTTCCGTTGGGTGGCGGTGCTGACCGGATCGAAGAACGCGGTGAAAGGGGTGGGGTTCCTGCTGGGTGCCGCGCTCTTGGCGACGCTGGGCTTTGTCGCGGCGGTCTATGCGATGGCGGCGGTGCTGGCGGTGATCCTGCTGGCGATCATCATGCTCATGCCGTCGGGCCTGCCGAAAGGGCGCAAGGGGGCCAAGTTTTCCGAAGTGTTTTCGAAATCCGCCAATGTGAACTGGCTGTCGGCGGCGCGGGTGTTCCTGTTCGGGGCGCGCGACGTGTGGTTCGTGGTGGGCATCCCGATCTATTTCTACGCGGTGTTGTCGGACGGGACCGAGGCGGGCAACCGGGCGACGTTTTTCCTGATCGGCACGTTCATGGCGGTGTGGATTATCCTTTACGGGATCGTTCAGGCCAACACGCCGAAACTGCTGCGCGCGGCAGAGCGGGGCGAGGCCGCGCTGATCTCGGATGCACGGACATGGGCGCTGTTGCTGCTGACGGTGCCAGTGGTCTTGACCGTGGCAGCGATGCTGTCGCCAGAGCCGCAGATGTGGCTGACGGTGACCTTGGTGGTCGGGCTGCTGGCCTTCGGCGCGCTGTTTGCGATCAACTCGGCGCTGCATTCCTACCTGATCCTGGCCGTTACCCAAAGCGAACGGGTCACGATGGATGTGGGGTTCTACTACATGGCCAATGCGGGCGGGCGGCTTTTGGGGACAGTGCTGTCCGGGCTGAGCTATCAGGTGGGCGGTTTGGCGCTGATGCTGGGCACGGCGTCTGCGATGGTTGCGCTGTCGGCGCTGGCCTCGGGGCGGTTGCGCAGCGACGGGACGGCACAGACGGTGTGAGGCGCGACCCTCGACACCTGGGGCAAAGACAGGCACATCTTTGGCGGGATTTGACCAAGAGGAGTGCCCGATGACCGCCTTTGCCTTTGCCACTGCGGGGATGATCCGGTTCGGACGGGGCGAGGCGATGCAGGCTGTGCCTGCGTTGGCGGCGTTGGGAAAGCGGGTGCTGCTGGTCATGGGCGCGACGCCTGCACGCGTGACATGGCTCAAAGAGGCGCTTGAAATGCAGGCTGTTGCGGTGACGGTGTTTTCGGTCGGCAAGGAACCGGATGTTGCATTGGTCGAAGCCGGTGTCGCGCTGGCGAAGGCGGCGCAGGTCAATGCGGTGATTTCGGTGGGCGGCGGTGCCGTGGTCGATGCGGGCAAGGCGATTGCAGCGCTGGCACCGGCCACGCGGCCAATGCTGGACCATCTGGAAGTGGTGGGCAAAGGCCTGCCGCTGGACGCCGCGCCATTGCCTTTTGCAGCCTTGCCGACAACCGCCGGGACCGGGGCCGAGGTGACACGCAACGCGGTGATTGCGGTGCCCGAAGCACAGCGCAAGGTGAGCCTGCGCGACCCGCGCATGTTGCCGGCACTGGCGATTGTCGATCCGGCGCTGACGGATCATTGCCCGCGCGGCGTGACCTTGGCCTCGGGGCTGGATGCGGTCACGCAGGTGATCGAGCCCTATCTTTCGTCAAAAGCCAATCCGCTGACCGATGCGATCTGCCGTGACGCGATCCCCAAGGGATTGGTGGCGATCCGGCGGATCATGGCGGCTGAAGACCCCGAGGCGCGGGATGCGCTGGCCTGGGTCAGCCTTTGCGGGGGGCTGGCGCTGGCCAATTCCGGCCTCGGCGTGGTGCATGGGTTGGCCGGGCCGCTGGGTGGGTTGTCCAACGCGGCGCATGGCGCGATCTGCGGTGCGCTCTTGCCGCATGGTCTGCGGGCCAATGCCGAAGCTGGGGAGGACCAGGTCCTGCAAGCGCGGATTGCCGAGGTGCAGGGGTGGATTGCGCAGGTGTTCGGCGGTGCGCCGGGCGACGCGTTCGACACGCTGCACATGTGGTCGCGCGAGGTGGGTCTGCCGGGGCTCGACGCGCAGGGCATCACCGATGCGGCGCGGGTGCAGGCTGCCAAGGATGCGGTAAGTTCGTCGTCGATGAAGGCAAACCCGGTGGCTTTGACCGAGATGCAACTTTTGGACCTGATGGAAAGCGCCAGATAAGCCCGTTTTGGATCAGTTGATCGCGTAAAGCTCGACCTGAACGCTGCTTTGGTTGCGGGCACCGACGCCGACAAAAAGCGTACGGTTGACCCAGGCATAGCGGTCGTCTCCGGTTTCCAGCCGCGCATGGGTGCGCATGTAATACGAGGCAGGATCGACGGGTTCGCCGCGGGCAACGGCTTCGAGCACTTCTTTCGGGCCATGGCGATAGCCGTAATTGACGATCTCGATTGTCGCGCCGTCGTCGGTTTCCATCGCATAGCGCGTGTCGAGTTCCGCCAGACCGTCGGCAAACAGCGTCTGCCAGTCTGCGCCCAGGTTCAGGATACGTCCGTTGATCCGGGGGCCGGTGACTGTGCCGCCGACAATCGGGATGATGCGCCGTGCCCCGGCGCGGCCTGTTCCCATCTCGCGGATCGGGTCAAGCGTGACATGAAGGGTGCAGACATGGTCAAGTTCGGGACGGGGCAGTCTCATCGCGATCCTTTCCGACGGAAACTGTTTACTAGATTAACGATATGGGATATTTTTCCTTTGAACAACAGGAGATGACGCATGGCATCGCTGCGCAAGACGGACAGGCAGCCTGAAGACGAGGCGCTTGTCGAAACGCCCGATCTGGAAGAATTCATCGGCTACAACCTGAAGCGGGCGTATGTGATCGTGCAAGCGGATTTCCGGCGGGCGCTGGGCGAGGATGGCTTTGCGCCGCGTGTGTTTTCGGCGCTGTCGCTGGTGGTGCAATATCCGAATGTGACGCAAAGCGGGTTGGCGCGGATGCTCGGCATCGAACGGTCGGGACTGGTGGCCATCGTCGACGAGCTTGAGGGGCGGGGATTGCTCAAGCGGACGGTTGTGCCGGGGGATCGCCGGGTTCAGGCACTGGTGCCGACATCCAAAGGCAAGACCGCCTATGCAGAGGCGCGCGCTGCGGTGCGGGCACATGAGGACCGGTTGCTGTCGAATCTGAGTGACGAAGAAAAAGCGACGCTTATGGCGCTGCTGGGCAAGATCCGGTCACACGAGGAATAACCATGCAGAACTGGGCCGGATATGGCGCCATCGTCACCGGTGGCGCATCGGGGCTGGGCGCGGCGACGGCGGCGCGTTTGGCCGAGGATGGGCTGAAGGTCACTCTGTTCGACCGCAATGCGGATATGGCCAAGGCGCAGGCGGCTGCCATTGGCGGGGCATATGCGGTGGTCGACGTGGGCGATCCGGCCTCGGTTGCGGCTGGGCTGGACGTGGCGTGTACCGCGCATGGAACGCCCCGCGTGCTGATCAATTGTGCGGGAATCGGAGGTGCCGCGAAGACCGTGTCGCGGGGGGCACCGCATGATCCCGAGCTTTTCGAGCGCACACTTCGCGTGAACCTGATCGGCAGTTTCAACTGCGCAAGTCAGGTGGCGGCACAGATGGTGTCGGCCGAGCCCATGGATGCGGATGGCGCGCGGGGGGTGATCGTCAACACTGCCTCGGTCGCAGCATTTGACGGGCAGGTCGGCCAATTGGCCTATGCGGCGTCGAAAGGCGGGATCGTGTCGATGACCCTGCCGATGGCGCGCGATCTGGCGGATAAGGGTGTTCGCGTATGTACCGTGGCACCGGGCCTTTTCCTGACGCCGCTGCTGCATGAACTTCCCGAGGATGTTCAGAAGTCGCTGGGAGCGCAGGTGCCGTTTCCGTCCCGTCTTGGCGATCCGGTGGAATTTGCCGCGCTTGTATCCCACATCACGCAGAACCCGATGCTGAATGGCGAAGTGATCCGTCTGGATGGCGCGATCCGGATGGCGCCCCGCTAGGATCAGTCTTGATCGGACGGGCGGCCCACGGGTTTCAGACTGTCGAAAGGCTTGCCGGTGGTGGCCTCGTATTCCGCCTCGTCCCAGAACCCGATCAGGATGCCGACTTCGGCTGCGATCTTCTGGCTGTCCAGCACCTGCGGTGTGGCGGTTATGCGGGTGTGGTGCCGCGTCGCCCAGTCCAGAAGGGCTGCCTCCATCCGGGCGCGGACCTGCTGATGCTCGGGGAGGTCTGATGCGCCGAGGTCGGTCAGTTCCTGCGGGTCGGATTGCAGGTCGAAGAGGATCGGTCGGAACGTCTCGCAGCGGATGTACTTCCAACGCCCGTCAAAGATCATCTTGGTGTGCGCGTGTTCCTGCGGCACGCCAAGCGCCTGAGCCATTTCGGACCAGTGGTAGTCATGTTCGCTGATCGCATAGTGGCGGGAGAAGCCGTGTATGCCATGCAGGATCGGCGTGAGGTCGCGGCCTTCGAGAACGTGGGGTTTCGGCGTGCCGCCGACAGCCGCGAGGAAGGTCGGCGCGAGGTCGATCATCTCGACCAGCGCGTCGGAGACAAGGCCGCGTGTCGCATTGGCCTCGGGACGTGGGTCGTGGATGATGAGCGGTACCTTGACCGCGACGTCGTGGTAGAAATCCTTGTCGCCCATCCAGTGGTCGCCCATGTAGTCGCCGTGATCCGAGGTGAAGGCGATGATCGTGGTCTTGCTGAGGCCTGTGTCGTCCATCCATTTGAACAGGCGGCCCAGATTGTCGTCGAGCTGCTTGATCAGGCCCATATAGGCGGGGATCACGTGTTCGCGCACATAGTCGCGCGAAAAGCTGCGGCATACGCGGGCGTTCAGGTAGGCCTGCATCAGCGGATGGTCGGTGGTGCGTTCCGCGTCAGAGCGGATCGGGTCGAGGATGTGCCGCGCGTCATACATGTCGTGATAGGGCGCAGGCACGATGTAGGGCCAGTGCGGTTTGATGTAGCTGAGATGGCAGACCCACGGGCAGTCGTCATTTTGCGCGGCCTGCATGAAGTCCATCGCGCGGTTGGTCATGTAGGCGGTCTCGGAGTGTTCCTCGGGGACGTTGGCCGCAAGGCGCGAGTTTTTCAGGAGCCACGCCGAGAGCAGTTCGCCATCGGGATCGACACCGGAATTGGCGAAGTCTTCCCACGGGTTATCCGATGAATACCCGTGCGCAACGAGGTAATCGTCATAGGCCGACCAGTTCTGCCGCGCGCTGTCGGGGTGCAGCCCGTCGTCGCGTTCGAAGATGTCGAACCCGCATTCCGCGCGTCGCACGCCGATTTCGCTGTTGGGGTCTATGCCCAGCCACGCCATGCCTTCGGCGTCGGCCTTCATATGCGTCTTGCCGACGAGAACCGCGCGCGACCCCACTTCGCGCAGGTGATCGCCCAAGATGGGTTCGCCCACGCGCAGGGGCATTCCGTTCCACGTTGACCCGTGGCTGCGCACGTAACGCCCGGTATAGGCCGACATCCGCGACGGGCCGCAGACCGGCGATTGCACATAGGCATTGGTGAACCGCACCCCGCGTTGGGCGATGGCATCGATATGGGGGGTGTGCAGATGCGGGTGGCCGTAGCAGCTCAGGTAATCGAAGCGCAGCTGGTCAGCCATGATCCAGAGGACGTTGGGATGTTCTGACATGCCGGGCTCGCTTGCTTGGGGTTCGGGAGCCTAGATGTGCCGCAGGCGGGTGGCGCTGTCCAGCATCGGGGGATGTCTTGCGCCGTTGGCTGGCGCAAGACGATTTACAGCGCGTCGATCACCCAGACCAGCCAGAGCGTGATCGGCGGGAAGGCGGCGAGGATCACCACGCGCACCATGTCGGTCAGGACAAAGGGCAGGGCGCCCTTGTAGGTCTGGCCGATGGGGGTGTCCTTGGCCATCGAGTTGATGATGAAAAGGTTCATCCCCACGGGTGGCGTGATCAGCCCGACCTCGACCACGATCAGCACGAGGATGCCGAACCAGAGGCCGAAATCATTGGCGCTCATCCCGAAGTCGAGCACCGACATGATCGGGAAGATGATCGGCACGGTCAGAAGGACCATGGACAGGCTGTCCATGACACATCCGAAGATCAGGTACATGATGAGAACGAGCGTGAGTATGAACCATGGCGAAAAGCCCTGATCTCCCACCCAGGCCGAGGCGGTTTGCGGCAGTTGAGTGAGTGACAGGAAGTTGTTGTAAATGCCCGCACCAAGGATGATGAGAAAGATCATTGCCGAGGACGCGGCGGTCGACAGGATCGCCTGATTGAGCTTGCCCCATGTCATCTGGCCCGAGGCCAGCGCCACAAGGCCCGTCCCGGCTGCGCCCACGGCGGCGGCTTCGGTCGGGGTGAAGATGCCCGCATAGATGCCGCCCACGACGGCGACGAAGATGAGGATGACCGGCCAGACCTGACCCAGCGCCTTCATCCGTTCGCCCCACGGCACGCGGTCTTTGACGGCGGCGCTGTTGGGGGACATGCGGACCCAGACTGAGATCGCGATCATGTAGCCGATGGCGGCGAGGATACCGGGGATCAGGGCGGCGACGAACAGCTTCTCGATATTCTGTTCGGCGAGGATCGCGTAAATCACGAGGATCACCGAGGGCGGGATCAGGATGCCTAGTGTGCCACCCGCCGCCAACGCACCGGTTGCAAGTGATCCGGGATAGCCGTAACGGCGCAGCTCGGGCAGCGCGACCTGTCCCATTGTGGCGGCGGTCGCCAGCGACGATCCGCAGATCGCGCCAAACCCCGCACAGGCCCCGACGGCGGACATGGCGACACCACCTTTGCGATGGCCCAGATAGCTTTCGGCGGCGCGGAAGAGGGCTGCAGACATGCCCGACAGGGTGGCGAACTGGCCCATCAGCAGAAAGAGCGGGATAATCGAGAAGGAATAGTTGGAAAACGTGCCGTAGGTGAGCGTTTTCAACTGGTTCAGGGTCATCATGGATGTCCCGATCACCAGATAGGTGCCGCCGACACCGATGCCGATCATCGCCAGCGCGATGGGTGCGCGCAGAAAGACGAGGATCAGAAGGACGGGAAAGGACCAGAGCGCCAGTTCGATATTGGTCATGTCATGTGGTTCCTAGTCCGGCAACCCGGCAATCCGACGTCCTGACCGCAGAACACAGAACGCGGCGACGATGATGAAGCCGACCGCGCCCAGCAGGCTGGCAGCGTAGCCTTGCCAGACCGGGATCTGCGCGATCAGGGTGGTTTCGCCGAAGGACAGCTTGTCCTGCATGCCCAGATAGAGCCGCCATGTTCCCACAGCCGCCACCACGAGCATCGCGAGATTGAACGCGAGGTCCAGAAAGCGGTCCATCGGCTTTGGCATGACAGGCTGGAAAAGATCGACGCGGGCATGGGCCTCGGTGAACTGCGCCCAAGGCAAAAAGGCAAAGATCGCCGCGGCCATGCCGATCTCGGTCATGTCATAGATGCCACGGATCGGGCCGATGCCGACGTTCAGCGGCACAAGCGCGCGACCGATGATGGAAAAGCAGGTCAGCACGATCAGGCACAAGAGCACCACACCCCCGGCGATGGCCAGAACGCGGGCAATGAGTTCGACAAGGATCTGAAGTCGCCGGTACATGCCGTCCTCCCCATGGTGCTGCGGGCCGCTTGGGACGGCCCACAGCCTTCGCTGCTCGGATTGATCAGCCGCCGTGTTTGGCGATCAGCGATCTGGCCTGTTCGATCAGCGCTGCGCCGTCGATGCCCTTGGCGTCCATGTCCGCCACCCAGCGATCGATCACAGGCTGTGACGCCTCTTTCCAACGGGCGACTTCGGCGTCGTCGAGGGTGACGATCGTGTTGCCGGCATCGACGGCGATCTGACGGGCCGGAGCGTCCATGTCCCACATCACCTGACTTGCAAAGGCGGACAGTTTTTCACCGGATTCCGCGTCGATGATGGCACGCAGATCATCGGGCAGGGCTTCGTATTTGGCCTTGTTCATCACGAGGACGATGGCCGCCGTGTAAAGCGACTCTTCGCCCGAAAACTCGGTGTGGTTGCTCACGAGTTCCGACAGACGGATCGCGGTGGTGACTTCCCACGGGATCACGGTTGCCTTGACCACGCCCTTGGACAGGGCTTCGGGGATCGCCGGGAGCGGCATGCCCACGGGTTCCGCGCCCAGTTCGGACAGCAGGTCGTTGATGATCCGGGTCGGACCGCGCAGTGTCAGGCCCTGCATGTCCTCAAGGCTGTTCACGCCATCGGCCGAATGGATGACGCCGGGGCCGTGGACCCATGCGCCCAGAACCTTGACGTCCTGATATTCATTGTTCTGGAAATCGCTGGCGACCATTTCCCAATAGGCTTTGGCCGTTGCGACCGGATCAGTCATCATGAAGGGCAGCTCGAACACTTCGGTGCGCGGAAAGCGACCGGGGGTGTAGCCGACCACGGTCATCGCCAGATCGACCACACCATCGCGGGCCTGGTCCATCAGTTCTGGCGGACGGCCGCCCAGCGACATCGCGTCGAAATGCTCGATCTTGATGCGGCCACCGGATGCCTCTTCGACCTGTGCGCCCCAGGGCTTGAGGATCTGCGCGGGTACAGGCGCGGGCGGCGGCAGGAACTGGTGCAGGCGCAGGGTGACTTCCTGCGCATAGGCCGCGCTGGACACGGCGATGGCGGCTGCGGCACCCAACAGGGCGCTTTTCACAAAGCTTCTTCTTTTCATTGTAAATCCTCCCAGATTTGTCGTCTTTGACGGTTTTTTGGTCCGACCTTCCCGTCCCATTTGATGTGGTCTTTGTGGGAAGGGAATGTCTCGACTGGTCAGGTGGTGGTAGGAAACGTGCATTTCAGACCTCGCTTTCTGCACGGCTCCGGCCTTGACCAGAGTCTTCGGGTCACTTCCTGAAATTTGGCTCCCTTTTTTCGAGAAATGCGCGAAGTCCTTCTTTTGCGCCGTCCGAGGTCTGGCACATTGCGGCGGCAAGGCTTTCGGTGAACAGGCCATCCGCCCGCGACATGTCCCCGATCCGTGCCAGCGCGTTGATCATCAGGTAGTTCGAAAACGGCGCATTGTCCGCGATCTTGCGGGCAAGCTTACGGGCCAGTGCAATCCCCTCGCCGTCACCGACCGCGTAATGCGCGAGGCCCAGAGAAACGGCGTCCTCGGCCCCGTAGCTGCGTCCGGTCAACATCATTTCACGCATGCGGTCGGGCCCGATGATGCGCCCGACACGCACCGTTGCGCCGCCACCAACGAAGATGCCGCGCCGGCCTTCGGGAAGCTGGAACCGCGCACTGGGTTCGGCAATGCGCACATGGGTCGAGGCGGCGATTTCCAAGCCACCTCCGATCACGGCACCTGTCAGCACAGAGATCACGGGCAGGCCGCCGAATTCGATCAGTTCGGACACGCGATGCCAGTTGCGGGAATGGTAGACGCCGTCAATCGGCGGGCGTTGTTCATGTTCTGCAAGGTCGAGGCCGGAACAGAAATGCCCGCCTTCGCCGCGGAGGATCACGGCGTTCACGCCCTCCGGCAGGTCCGAGAAAAAACGGTCGAGATCGTCGATCAGCGCATCATTCATCGCGTTGCGCTTTTCCGGGCGATCGAACACCAGCGTGGCAATATCGCCATCGATTTCAACGCGGGTTACCGCGCCCGAGCGTGTTGACCCATCATGCATTGGTGCCTCCCGCGTCTTCGATCAGTTTTGTTGTAGATATAAACGGTTTTGTTGTATAGCGTTTTTTGAAGCGGAGCGAAACGCGTGTCTGGAGGGCGGTCATGGTCGAGTTTTCAAAGGTCCAAGCCATTGATTTTCATACACATGCGGAAGAGCCCTGCAATCAGTGCCGGGATGATGGGTACAATGAGTTCCAATCCGGCATGGCTGCTTATTTCAAGAATCCCGCCGGTGCCGAGGGTATGTTGCCCACGGTTCAGGACACGGCGGCGTATTATCGAGAGCGCAACATCGCGGCGGTGATTTTCCCGGTGGACGCAGAGCGCGAAACCGGCTTTCGGCGCTATTCCAACGAGGAGGTCGCGCAGCTTTGCGCAGAGAATGACGACATTCTGATCCCCTTTGCGTCCGTTGATCCACACAAGGGCAAGGCCGGCGCGCGCGAGGTGCGACGTCTGGTGCGCGACTTTGGGGTGCGAGGGTTCAAGTTCCATCCTACGATGCAGGGGTTTTTCCCGAACGACCGCGAGGCGTGCTACACCGTTCTGGAAGCCTGCGCCGAGGAAGGCGTGATCACGCTGTTTCACACGGGTCAGACAGGGGTCGGATCGGGGATGCGCGGTGGCATGGGTATGCGCCTGAAATACTCCAACCCCATGCATCTCGATGATGTGGCGGTCGACTTTCCGGACCTGCCCATCGTGTTGGCGCATCCCAGTTTTCCCTGGACCGAAGAGGGGCTGGCGGTTGCGCAGCACAAGCCGAATGTCTATTTCGACATGTCTGGATGGTCGCCGAAGTACTTTCCCGAGATCTTCATCAAATACGCCAATTCGATCCTCAAGAAGAAGATGCTGTTCGGCTCCGACTGGCCTGCGATCACGCCGGATCGCTGGCTCAAGGATTTTGCCGATGCGCCCTTCAAGGACGAAGTGCGGCCGCTGATCCTCAAGGAGAACGCAATGCGCCTTTTGGGTGTGTCGGACACAGGTGCCTGACCCATGACGGCATTTGTTGCGCCGGTTGAGGATATTCTGTTTTCGCTGCGCCATGTCGCCGAGGCAGATCGTGTCGCTGACTGGGATGACAGTCTTGCTGCGGACATTCTTGGACATTTCGCACAATTCGCCGAGGGTGTACTTGCGCCGCTGAATGCGGTGGGCGATGCACAGGGCGCGCGGCTTGTGGATGGCCGCGTGCGGATGCCGGATGGGTTCGGCGAGGCGTATGAGCAGTTGGCGAACGGCGGCTGGCAAGGTCTGCGCGCGCCGGAGCGGTTTGGCGGCATGGATGTGTCCGCGCTTGTCGCGGCGGGGGTGTCGGAGGTGTTCTCTGGTGCGAACCATGCCTTGCAGATGGTCTGCGGTCTAGTGCCCGGTGCGATTGAAACGCTTCTGCATTTCGGAACAGCCGAGCAACAGGCACTTTGGATACCGCGCCTTGCCTCGGGCGAGGTGCTGTCGACCATGTGCCTGACCGAAGCCGGGGCCGGGTCGAATTTGTCGGCGATCCAGTGCAGGGCAGTGCAGAATGGCACCGGCTGGCAGCTTGACGGAGAGAAGATTTTCATCTCGGGCGGCGATCAGGATATGTCCTCGGGTATCCTGCATCTTGTTCTGGCCCGCAGCGGCGCGGTTGAAGACGGGTTGAACGGCCTGTCGCTGTTCCTGTGTTTGGCCGGTGAAGACGTGCATGTCACCCGCATCGAGGACAAGCTGGGTCTGCACGCCTCGCCCACCTGTCAGCTTGCCTTTCATAACGCGCGCGCCGAACTTGTCGGGGCCGAGGGCGACGGGCTTCGGGCCATGTTCACCGTGATGAATCATGCGCGTCTGGATGTTGCGTTGCAGGGCGTGGCCCATGCCGCGCGCGCGTCACAGATCGCAACTGCCTATGCGCAAGAGCGGGTGCAGGGGCGGCGCAGGGATGGCAGCCCGGCGCGGCTGTCGGATCATGCGGATGTGCAGCGGATGCTGGAAGAGCAAGACGCCTTGGCCAACGGTGCGCGGGCGATGTGCCATGTCGCGTTCGTCGAATTGGAGCAGGGCAACCGGCCCGATCTCGTGGCCTTTCTCACACCGCTCTGCAAGGTGTTTGCATCGGAGGCCGGGATCAGAGCGGCTGACCTCGGGATCCAGGTTCTTGGGGGCTATGGCTATCTGAACGAATACCAGATCGGGCAGGTCTGGCGAGATGCGCGGATCACCGCGATCTATGAAGGGGCGAACGGCATCCATGAACGCAGCATCGCGACACGCGGTCTGAAAGGGCCGGGTGCGGATCAGTTTGCGGATCTGATCCGCGACCTTGCGGGTTCGTCGGATCGGGTTTTGGTCCGGTTGGAAGAGTGGGAAGGGTGGCGCGACCGTATGCGATTGGCCGACACTGCCGAGCATGAGGCGCATGCATTTGCACAGGCAACCGCGCGTTTGTTCTTTCTTGCGTGCTGGGCGAAATGCGCAGGGGTTGCGGATCGGCATCCCGACCCCGCGCGTATCATGGCATCGGCGGAACGGGCGTTCAGTTTGTGAACAGCGCGCGGTAGGCCGTCGGGGTCTGTCCGCGTGCGGCGCGAAACCGTTTCGAGAAATACGAGGGGTCGATGAAACCCAGCCGGTAGCCGATCTCGGACACAGGCAGTTGTGTAAAGGCCAGCAGGCGGCAGGCCTCCTGCATCTGGCGTTGTTCGATATAGGCCGCCGCACCCAAACCAGTTGCGGCCCGGCACAACCGGCTCAGATGTCCGGTGGTGATCGACAGCGCCGTCGCAAAATCCGAGGCCGACCAGCCTTCGGCCATTCTTTCAGAGATCAGCGCGTCCAATTGGAACAGCCGGGCATGTTTCGTGCCCGTGTCCAGAGCTTCGGCGGCAAGCCGTATCGCGGCAAGCTGGGCGAGCACGGAATGTGCCAATCCGACGACCTGTTGTGCCCTGAAGGGACCGGCCTTGGCCGTTGTGTCACGCAGCAGATCCGCGGCGCGTGTCAACGTCTGACCGATCTGCCCGACAAAGGGCGAGGACAAAGCTGTCAGGATATGATCGGTTGCCGGAGAGATCGTGCCAACGACGCTGACGGGAAACGAGAAAATCTGGCCTTCCGATCCCGGTTCGAACCTGAATTCATGAACGCAATGCTCTGGAACATATAGAAATTCCCCTTTTTGAACATCAAGTTTCCTGTCATCGGCAATCGCCTTGATCCAGCCGCGCTCGACCATGAAAAGCTGCGACATCTGGCTGTGGCGATGCGGTAGGATCCGCCAGTCATGGATCGGCGCGCGGACCGAGAAATCCTCGAAATGAAGCACGTCCGGGAACTGGTCCCGTTCGCCGTAAAGGCCGAATGCCGGAATGATGTTTTCTGAAGGCATGTTCGTTTTTTACCATCGCGTGCTCTTTGATGCCATTATCTGATGCGCCGCCGCGGACTATCAAGACGGCCAGCTTTTTGAGGAGTGCTGCCATGAAGACCGAAGTCGCGATCATCGGCGGCGGACCATCCGGCCTGTTGTTGTCGCAATTGCTGAATCGGGCCGGGGTCGCGACGGTAGTGCTGGAACGCGCGTCCAGAGAGCATGTTCTATCGCGCATCCGGGCAGGTGTGCTTGAGGCAGGCACAGTGGCGATGCTGCACGAGGCAGGCGTCGCCGATCGGATGACCCGCGAGGGCATTCCGCATGAGGGATGCTACCTGACCGATGATGATCTGATGGTGCGGATCAACTTCAAGGACCTGACCGGCACGCCCGTGATGGTCTACGGCCAGACCGAAGTGACGACAGACCTCTACACTGCGCAGGACGCCATGGGGGCAACCATCATCCACGGGGTCGAGGATGTGGTGATCCACGATGCCGACAGCACTGCGCCCTACGTGGAATACACGCTGGATGGGGCGCGGCAGCGCCTCGATTGTTCTTATGTCGCGGGCTGCGACGGGTTCCACGGTGTCAGCCGCAAGACCATTCCTGCCGACAAGCGCCGCGAATTTGAACGGGTCTATCCTTTTGGCTGGCTTGGGGTTCTGTCGCGCACACGCCCGGCGCATCACGAGCTGATCTATGCAAATTCGTCGAACGGATTTGCCTTGGCGTCGATGCGCAGTGAGACGCTCAGCCGGTATTACGTGCAGGTACCGCTGACCGACAAGGTTGAAGACTGGAGTGACGCGCGTTTCTGGACGACGCTGAAATCCTGCCTGCCGTCCGAGGTGGCAGAGACCATGGAGATCGGCCCGTCGATCGAGAAATCCATAGCCCCGCTGCGGTCTTTCGTTAGCGAACCGCTGCGTTGGGGACGGCTGTTCCTTGTCGGGGATGCCGCGCATATCGTGCCGCCGACCGGGGCCAAGGGGCTGAACCTTGCGGTGTCGGACGTGCATTACCTCTATAAGGCGCTGATCGACGCGGTGAAAACCGGGGATACAAAAGGGATCGACGCCTATTCGGAACGGGCGCTTCTGCGGATCTGGAAGGCGATGCGCTTCAGTTGGCAGATGACGACCATGCTGCACCGGTTCGACGGCGAAGACAGCTTTGCGGCGCAGATGCGCAAGGCGACGCTCTATCATCTATCGCAGTCCGAAACGGCGCGGCGTGATCTGGCCGAGAACTATATCGGGCTGCCGTTCTAGCGGGCGGGTTGGCCCACGGGGCGCAATGCGTCCCGCGCGGCTTCGAGGGCGCGGATCAGACCGGATTGTTCATCCGTCAGCACACCATCCGCGCGCATCGAAATCCCGATGGGGCCACCGCGCAGGTCGTTGCCAAGGGGCAGGGCGGTCAGAGTGCCCGCGTCCAGTTCGTCTTCGACGACGCCGCGCGAGATGAACCAAACCGCGTCGGAGGATCGCACCACGCGCCGCCCGAAGGCGAGAGAGACGGATTCAAACGCGGCGCTTTGGGCCGCGATGCCATGACGGGACAACAGCGCCCGGACGAGCGGGGCGATCACCGCGCCCGGCGGTGGAAGAAGCAGCGGATAGCCGTCCAGTGCATCGAGCGGTTGCGCCTGATGTGAGAGCGGGTGCTCGGGCCGGACGACGGCAGCGATGTCCTCGGAATAGAGATGATGGAACGACAGGTGTTGCATCACCTCGGCATTGCCCATCCGACCGACAACCAGATCAAGGCTGCTTTCCCGCAATTGCGACATCAGGAGCCAGTTCGGCCCGGTGCTGACCCGCAAGAGGCAATTCGGGTGGGTCTCGCGAAAGGCTAGTGCTGCGCGCGGCATCAGCGACGTCGCCGCAGTGGGCAGAACCCCAACAGACAGGCGGGTGATCTGAGACGGCGTATCCTTGACCAGCGATTGCGCCCGCGACAGTTCGGCCATCGCCGCACCGCCATGCTGCTGAAATACCCGGCCCGCAGTGGTCAGAGTCAAGCGTCGGTTCGAACGGTCGAACAGCGGTTTGCCCAGCACATCCTCGAGTTCGCGGATGGTTTTCGACACGGCGGGTTGCGAGACGTTCAACGCATCCGCCGCCGCGGACAGCGAACCGAGGCGCGCGGTTTCGAGAAAGCACCTGAGGTGGCGCAACCGAATGCGGGGATCGAGCATGTATAACTCATGGGTTAAGTAAATGGTGCAAGAATATAATTTTCAGAGCGGTAAAGAAATGCCAAAGAGAGGTCAGAGGAGAATTTCAAACATGAAAACGGTCACGTCAGATGGGGCGGTGCTCCATGTGCAGGTGGACGGCCCCGAGGCTGGCCCGGTGGTGATGTTCGCCAACTCGCTGGGCACCGATCTGCGCGTCTGGGACCCGCTGTTGCCGCATCTGCCCCAAGGGCTTCGGATTGTCCGCTTCGACAAGCGGGGCCATGGTCTGTCGGACTGCCCGCCCGCGCCATATGACATGAACACGCTGGTCGAGGACGCTGAGGCGGTTGCGGACGCGCTCGGCGTTTCGCAGATCGACTTTGTCGGCCTGTCCATCGGTGGACTGATCGGTCAGGGGCTGGCTGCGCGCCGCCCGGATCTGATCAAGGCCTTGGTGCTGATGGATACGGCGGCCAAGATCGGAACACCCGAGATGTGGCAAACGCGGATCGACGGGGTGCGCTCGGATGGGCTTGGTGGGATGGCGGACGCCATTCTTGACCGGTGGTTCGCGCCCGAGATGCGCAACGATGCGGCGGCGCTGCCCCCATGGCGCAACATGCTCAGCCGCACGCCGGTCGAAGGCTATGTTGGCTGCTGTGCGGCGATTGCGGGGGCTGATTTCACCGCAAGCACGGCAGACCTCGCCATCCCGGTGATGGCCATGGCCGGGTCCGAAGACGGATCGACCCCACCCGACTTGGTGCGCGCAACGGCGGACCTGTGCGGTGCCGCATTCCACGTGATCGACGCGGCAGGCCATCTGCCCTGCGTCGAAAAACCGGCCGAGACCGCAGCCCTTATCACCGCGTTCCTCAAGGAGACGGGCCATGTCTGAGCGCTTTGATCAGGGAATGAAAACCCGGCGCGAGGTTCTGGGCGACGCCCATGTCGACCGGGCCGAAGCGAACAAGACCGAGTTCGATCTGCCGTTCCAGACGCTGATCACCGAGGGCGCGTGGGGGACGGTCTGGTCGTCGGACGGGATCAGTCGTCGGGAACGGTCCATGCTGACCTTGGCGCTCTTGGCGGCGACCGGGAATTTCGAGGAAATCCCGATGCATATTCGCGCCACCGCGCGCACCGGAGCCAGCAAACAGGATGTGATGGAAGCGTTCCAGCACGTCGCGATCTATGCCGGTGTGCCCAAGGCGAACCATGCCATCAAGCTGGCCAAACAGACTTACGCAGAGATGGAGCAATCCGATGACTGACACCGCCGCCCTGATGCCCCGCCGCCGCGAGGTGCATCCCGATCCCTATTACCTCGACTACAAGACGTCGATCACGCGGTCCCCGTCGCTCCCGCTCTTGTCGATGGAGTCGACGCCGAGCGAGGAAACCGGGCCGCGCTTTGGCCACAACAAGCTAGGTGCCTTGGATAACAACCTGATCTGCAACTACACGCAGGGCAAGTCGCTGGCCGTGGGCGAACGCATCCGCGTGCATGGCCGCGTTCTTGATGAAACCGGGCGTCCAGTGCCGCACACGCTGGTCGAGATCTGGCAGGCCAATGCCGGTGGGCGGTATCGGCACATCAAGGACACCTATTTCGCACCGCTCGATCCGAATTTCGGCGGCTGCGGACGCACGATTACAAATGAAAACGGCTATTATGAGTTCATGACGATCCGTCCGGGGGCGTATCCTTGGCCGAACCGGGCCAATGACTGGCGGCCGATGCACATTCACTTTTCGATCTTCGGCCATGCCTTTGGTCAGCGCCTGATCAGTCAGATGTATTTCCAGGGGGATCCGCTGATCGACCTCTGCCCGATTGCCGCCACTGTGCGGGATCGGAGCCAGCTCGACCGTCTGGTCGCGCCGCTCGACATGCAGAATTCGCGGGGCATGGATTATCTTGCCTACAAGTTCGACATCGTGCTGCGCGGCCGCCGTCAGACCATGTTCGAAAACAAGCCGGAAGGGATGTAAGCCATGACACAACCGCTTGATATTCTGGTGGAAACTCCCAGTCAGACCGCTGGCCCTTATGTCCATATCGGTTGCATCCCGACCTTCGCCGGGGTCGAGGGCGTCTATCCCGAAGACCTTGGCCTGAGCCCGATCGAAGACGGTGCCAAAGGGGAGGTCATCACCATCGTCGGGTCGGTTTATGACGGTACCGGCTGGGCGATGCGCGATGCCATGATCGAAAGCTGGCAACCCGACGCCGCTGGTCTCTTTCCCGGGCAGGACGGGGCCGATCCGAAGGTCTCGGGCTTCTGCCGCTTCGCCGCCGACAAGGACAGCGGCGAGTTCACCCTGCGCACGATCAAGCCGGGATCGGTGAAAGGTCGGAACGGTCAGGTGTTCGCGCCGCATATCTCGCTCTGGATCGTGGCGCGCGGGATCAATATCGGTCTCAACACCCGCATCTATTTCGAGGATGAGGACAACAGCGCTGACCCGCTGCTGGCCCGCATTGAACAGCGCCCGCGTGTCGATACGATGATTGCCAGGAAAACCGGCGACGGCACCTATCGGTTCGACATCCGGCTTCAGGGCGAGGGCGAAACGGTGTTTCTTGACCTGTGATGACGGGCGTCTTCGACCATCCCTGGTTGTCGGGCCTTTTTGCCGATGACGAAATCGCTGCGCTTTGGTCCGCCGAAGCGCAGCTTTCGTCCATGCTGGCGTTCGAGTCCGCGTGGTCGCGCCATGGGCATCTGGCGGGGCTGTGGTCCGAGGCGGAAGGGCAATCCGCGGCCGATGCCATCACCTCTGTCCAGATTGAACCCGAAGAGCTTTCTGATGGCACGGCGCAGGATGGCGTCTGCGTACCGGCCCTCGTTCGGCTGTTGAAGGAGCGGACAGGAGCAACGGCGATCCACAAAGGCGCGACATCTCAGGATGTGATCGACACGGCAACGGTCCTGTCACTGGAACGCAGCCTTGATCTGATCGGCGGACGGCTTGAGCGACTGGACTTGGACCTGTCCGAGTTGGAGTCCCGTTTCGGCGAAAAACCATTGATGGGCCGCACGCGCATGCAGGCGGCGATGCCGATCACCGTGGCCGACCGGGTGCAGACATGGCGTCTTCCGCTTGCCTCGCATCGCGAACGCCTGGAGCAACTGCGCCCCCGCGCGGCGTTGGTTCAGATCGGGGGGGCCGCAGGCGACCGCGCGGCGCTGGGTGAGGGCGCGGAGGCGATCTGCCACGCGGTTGCGGCTGACCTTGGTCTCTCGGCCACACCACGAAGCTGGCACGCGATGCGCGACGGCATCGCCGAGGCCGGATCGCTCATGTCTCTGATCACGGGAACCCTTGGCAAGATGGGTCAGGACATCTGCCTGATGGCGCAGCAGGGGATAGACGAGATCAGGATGGACGGCGGCGGCGGGTCGTCGGCCATGCCACACAAGCAGAACCCGGTGCTTGCGGAATTGCTGGTCACGCTGGCGCGGTTCAATGCCGTTCAGGTGTCAGGGCTGCATCAGGCGATGATCCACGAACAGGAACGGTCAGGCGCGGCGTGGACGCTCGAGTGGATGATCCTGCCGCAGATGGTTCAGGCAACGGGGCGCGCGCTTGCCGTGGCGTCGGCGCTCACGACACAAATCGTGGACATCGGCAGTCCTGATCCGTTGTCCTGAGCGTCGGATCGCCCTACACGCATCGAAAAGACAAGGAAGACCGGAATGTCCGACAACAGGGTCCTGATCGCCGGGGGCGGCATCGCAGGTTTGACGCTTGGGCTGACGCTGCACCAGATCGGCGTGCCCTTCACTGTGTTCGAATCCGCGCGCGAGATGAAGCCGCTGGGCGTTGGCATCAACCTGCAACCGAACGCCGTGCGCGAGCTGTTCGATCTTGGCATCACCGCAGACGATCTGGACAAGGTGGGACTGCCCGCAAAGGAATGGGCACTGGTCGGTCTGAACGGGCGCGAGGTCTATTCCGAACCGCGCGGGCTGGGTGCCGGGTACAATTGGCCGCAATACGCCGTGCATCGCGGGCAGTTGCACATGCTGCTTTACGAGACATTGATCGCGCGGGCGGGTGCGGATGCCGTCCAGCTTGGCGCAAAGGTTACGTCCTACGCACAGGATGGGTCCGGCGTCACGGCGCGGATCGTTTCGACTGCCGGAGAGAGAGAGGAGCGCGGCCGCATTCTGATCGCCGCCGATGGCATCCATTCCGCGATCCGCGCGCAGATGTATCCCGACCAACCACCGATACACTGGGGTGGGGCCGTCATGTGGCGCGGCACGGTTCGGGCCAAGCCATTGCGCACCGACTCGTCCTTTGTCGGGCTGGGGACACATCGGCACCGGATGGTGATCTACCCGATCTCTGCGCCCGATGCGGACGGTATGTCGCTGATCAACTGGATTGCCGAAGTCACGATGGACGATGCAGGCGGCTGGCAGCAGGACGGCTGGTTCAAACCGGTCGAGATCGACGAGTTCATCCATCATTTCAAGGATTTTCGATACGACTGGCTGGATGTCCCCGCAATGCTGCGCGGGGCGGATTGCGCTTATGTGAACCCGATGATCGACCGCGACCCGGTGCCAAGCTGGGTCGATGGCGCGGTGGCTCTGATGGGCGATGCGGCGCATGCGATGTATCCGACCGGATCGAACGGGGCGAGCCAGGCGATTGTCGACGCGCGTGTGATCGGGGCGAAGATGGTGGAGCATGGTGTGACAGAGGCGGCGCTTGCGGCCTATGATGCGCAGCTTTGTGGCCCAGTGTCGGAATTGGTGCTGCGCAACCGCGGTGCGGGGCCGTTCGGGCTGCTCAATCTGCTCGATGAGCGCTGTGGCGGTATCTTTGATGACATCGAAGACGTGATCCCCGCTGCGGAACGCACGGATTTCATGGCGAAATACAAGGCAGCAGCCGGGTTTGCCATCGAAACGCTGAACGCCGCTGATCCGACAATCCCGGCAGGGGCGCGCGTCAACGGCTGACTTGCATCTTGGTCCGCTTTCGACGCCATATGCACCAAGCCTGACCAAACCGGAGCCGCCCGATGCCCGACGCCTTTATCTGTGATTACATCCGCACGCCCATTGGCCGCTATGGCGGCGCATTGGCTTCGGTGCGGGCCGATGATCTGGCGGCGGTGCCATTGGCGTCATTGGCGGCGCGGAACCCGTCGCTCGATCTTGCGGCGATCGACGAGGTGATCCTTGGCTGTGCCAATCAGGCCGGGGAGGACAACCGCAACGTGGCGCGCATGGCGGTCTTGCTGGCGGGCTACCCCGAAACGGTGCCGGGCACGACGATGAACCGTCTTTGCGGATCTGGCATGGATGCGGTTCTGGCCGCCGCCCGTGCGATCAAGGCGGGCGAGGCGGATCTGGTGATTGCCGGTGGTGTCGAGAGCATGACGCGCGCGCCCTTCGTGATGCCCAAGGCGCAGCAGGCCTTTGCGCGGCAGACCGAGGTTTACGACACCACCATCGGCTGGCGCTTCGTGAACCCGGTGCTCAAGGCGCAATACGGCATCGATTCCATGCCGGAGACGGCTGAGAACGTGGCCGAAGATTTCAACGTGTCGCGCGAGGATCAGGACGCGTTTGCCTTGCGCAGCCAGCAACGGGCAGGGGCCGCGCAACAGAGTGGGCGTCTGGCGCAGGAGATCACGCCGGTGACAATCCCGCGCCGTAAGGGCGCGCCGGTGATCGCGGACACCGACGAACACCCGCGCCCGGAGACAACTGCCGATGATCTGGCGCGCCTCAAGCCCTTTGTGCGCGAGGGCGGCACGATCACGGCGGGCAACGCCTCTGGTGTAAACGACGGGGCGGCGGCGCTGATCGTGGCGTCTGAGGCTGCGGTCAAGGCGCATGGGCTGCGCCCCATCGCGCGGGTCTTGCGCGGTGCCTCCATCGGCGTTGCGCCGCGCATCATGGGGATCGGCCCTGCGCCCGCTTCGGAAAAGCTGATGGCGCGGCTGGGGCTGACACAGGCCGATTTCGACGTGATCGAACTGAACGAGGCGTTCGCCTCGCAAGGATTGGCGACGCTTCGGCGGCTGGGCATCGCCGACGATGACCCGCGCGTCAATCGTAACGGTGGGGCCATCGCGCTGGGCCATCCTCTGGGCATGTCAGGGGCGCGGATCACCGGCTCTGCCGCGCTGGACCTGCGCGCCGGTCAAAAGGCGCTGGCCACGATGTGCATCGGCGTCGGGCAGGGGATCGCGATTGCCATCGAGGCAGCGGGCTGAGGCACATTACGGCACAATAAGAATGAAATCGGCCCGACAGATGTGCCGGGCCGACTGGGAGGGAACACGAGGCGGGGTTTCCCACCTCGACAGGATCACCAGGAATTGTAGGCGAGATACTTGCCCGACATCTCGAGCTTCACGCGATCGCCCTTTTCATGCGGCACGCGGGTCAGCTGCATGTCAAAGTCGATGGCCGACATGATGCCTGTGCCGAACTTTTCCTCGATCAGCGCCTTGATGGTCGGGCCATAGACGCCGACGATCTCGTAAAGGCGGTAGATGCAGGGGTCCGTGGGTACGGCCTGCGACCACACTTTGGTGGGCGGCTCTTCCAGCACGCTGGCCGCTTCCTGCAGCAGACCCATGACCGAAACAAGCGCCTCGGCCTTTTCCTTGGGAAACGCGTTCATGCCCATGCAGGCCGAATGCGTCCAGACCGGAGACATGTCGATCTTCTCGGCGATGCCCTCCCATGTCATGCCGGCCTGTTTCTTGGCCGACAGGATCATCATCGTCACGTCTTCCTTGGTCATCATGACTGGCACCTCGTAATTGTCTTTCATTGTTTTTCCTCCTGGGTCGTATGTAAATTCAGTAAGTCACAGCCCGAGTTCGGTCAGGCCGGGATGGTTGTCGGGGCGGCGGCCCTGCGGCCAGTGAAACAGTCGGTCGGTCTCTGCGATGGGCACATCGTTTATCGAGGCGTGGCGCACGGCCATGTAGCCAAGTGCGTCAAACTCCCAGTTCTCGTTGCCGTAAGCGCGGAACCACTGGCCGGACTCGTCATGCCATTCGTAGCAAAAGCGCACGGCGATCCGGTTGCCGTCATGCGCCCAGATCTCCTTGATCAGGCGATACCCGTTTTCCTTGGACCATTTCCGGGTCAGGAACGCTTCGACCTCAGCGCGTCCGTTCAGAAACTCGTCCCGGTTCCGCCAGCGGGTGTCCCGCGTATAGGCCAGCGCGACCTTTGCGGGATCGCGGCTGTTCCACGCATCCTCGGCAATCCGCACCTTCTGCACCGCGTCCTCAAAAGAGAACGGGGGCAGGGGCGCGCGGGGGGTGTCCTGATGTGTCATCCCCGAAAACCCCTATTCACTCATTCACCGCCCGCAAGGGCGGCGGGGCGCTGGGTTCGTCCTCGGCGGCCGTCTTGTCGATCCGAACCGTTTCCGGGCGCTGATCGGCATCGTCGCTTTGCTTGCCCGCCAGTTCCTTGGAGCGCTGTCCGAGGAAGTGCACCAGATGGTTGCGGATCGCATAGTAGTTCGGGTGCTCGACAATCTCGGTCCGGCTGCGTGGGCGCGGGATGGTGATCTCGACCGATTCCGCCACGCGGGCAAAGGGCCCGTTGGTCATCAGCAGGATGCGGTCGGCAAGCAGGATCGCCTCGTCGATGTCATGGGTGATCATGAACACGGTCTGTTCCGTACCTGCCCAGACCTTGATCAGCTCTTCCTGAATGGTGCCCCGAGTCAGCGCATCCAGAGCGCCGAACGGTTCATCCAGAAGCAGCAGTTTGGGTTGGTTGGCAAAGGCCCGCGCAATGGACACACGCTGACGCATACCGCCCGACAACTGGCTGGGCTTGCGGTGAACCACGTCACCTTCAAGCCCCACCTTTGCAAGATAATCACGGGCATGCGCCTCGACCTTGTCGGCCGACCAGTCGGGATGTCGGGCCTTGACCCCGAAGGTCACGTTTTTCAGCGCCGACAGCCAAGGCAGCAGAGAGTAGTTCTGGAACACCACGCCCCGGTCCAGCGACGGGCCCGAGACTTCGAATCCGTCCATCTTGACCACACCCGACGTGGGTTCGGCCAGACCGGCAAGGATATTCATGATCGTGGACTTGCCGCATCCGGAATGACCAAGGATGCAGACAAATTCGCCTGTTTCGATCCCGAAGCTGGCGTTCTCGAAAACGGTCATCATGCCGCCCGCGCCATCCGGGTATTGCTGGGTCAATCGCTCTATACTGAGAAAAGGTTTCGCCATGGGGTGTCTCCTTTATTCGGCGTAGGCGACCGCGCGCTGCAGGACACCGAAGGCCGAGTCCAGCAGCATGCCGACAACGCCGATCATGAGGATTGAGAAGATGACCGAGGTCAGGTCGAGGTTGTTCCACTCGTTCCAGACGTAGTAGCCAATGCCGGTGCCACCGACGAGCATCTCGGCCGCGACGATCACCAGCCACGCGATGCCGATGGAAATCCGCATCCCCGTGACGATGGTGGGGGCGGCGGCGGGCAGGATGACGGTGAAGGCTGTCTTGAGCGGGCTCAACTCGTGCGTCCGGGCGACATTGACCCAGTCCTTGCGCACCCCGGCCACGCCGAACGCGGTGTTCAGCAACATGGGCCAGATCGAACAGACGAAGATCACGAAAATCGCGGAAGCCTCGGAATCCTGAATGATGAACAGCGCCAGCGGCATCCATGCCAGCGGCGAGATCGGGCGCAGCACCTGAATGAACGGGTTGAACGCCTTGTAGGCGACCTGGCTCATGCCGATCAGAAAGCCGAGCGGAATGGCGACCAAAGCGGCGAGGAAATAGCCGGTCAACACGCGATAGATCGAATACCCGATCTGAATGCCGATGCCCTTGTCGTTGGGGCCCGCGTCATAGAACGGGTTGCTCAACTGCTCCCACGCCTTGGCAAAGACCTGGCTGGGTGGCGGCACACCGGCTTTCTGAACGCCCCCACCGGTGAGGCGCTCATACTCGGTCAGCTCGCTTGCGGCCTTCTGTGCCGGGATGGCGGCCTCCCAGATCAGGAGGCCCACCACCAGCATGGCGATCGACAGGATCGCAGCGCGCTTGTTGACGGAAAGACTGTCCAGCATGGATCAGCCCCGTCCGATTGCGAAGCTGGACACATAGGCTTCGGGTTCCGCCGGATCGAAGGTCTTGCCCATGATCGTGTGCGACTTGTATGTGACGTCCGGCGCTTCGTAGCCGAGGTCTTCCATCACCTTCTTGGCGTCGGCGGCCAGGTAAACCTGTTCGGCTACGGCCTTGTAATCGATGTCGCCTTCGATGTAGCCCCAACGCTTCATCTGGGTGAGGATCCACACACCCATCGAATGCCAGGGGAACGGGTCAAAGTCGATCCGGTCGGGCACGCGTTGCACGTTGCCCAGACCATCTGCAAAGGTGCCGGTCAGGACCTGTTCGATCACTTCCACCGGCTGGTTGAGATAGTTCGTGGGCGCAATCGCGGCCGAGATTTCCTTGCGGTTCTCGGGGTTTGACGCGAATTGGGTTGCGTCGATGATCGACTTGAGCAGCGCGCCATAGGTGTTCGGCAATTCGGTCGCAAAGGACAGCGGAGCCGCAAAGGCACAGCAGGGATGCCCCTCCCAGATCTCCTTGGTCAGAAGATGGATGAAGCCGATGCCTTCCCAGACCGCGCGCTGGTTGAACGGGTCGGGTGACAGGTAGCCGTCAAGGTTTCCCGCGCGCAGGTTTGCAACCATTTCGGGCGGCGGCACCACGCGGATCTGGATGTCGACATCTGGGTCAAGGCCGAATTCGGCAACGTAGTAGCGCAGCAGGAAGTTGTGCATCGAGTATTCGAACGGCACGCCGAAGGTAAATCCCTTCCACTGTGTCGGGTCGCGCTTGTCGAGATGTTCATTCGACAGCACGATGGCCTGACCGTTGATGTTCTCGACGGCGGGCATGATGTAGGGTGTTGCCACAGACCCCGCGCCCAGCGTCATGGCCAGCGGCATCGGCGTCAGCATGTGGGACGCGTCATATTCCCCCGACAGCGACTTGTCGCGCGCCACGGCCCAGCCGGCGGTCTTGATGACCTGTGCATTCAGGCCATAGCGTTCGTAAAAGCCCATGGGCTGCGCCATGATGATCGGGGTGGCGCAGGTGATCGGCACGAAGCCGATGTTGAGATCGGTTTTTTCCGGCGTGCCCAGATTATCAAGGATCGCGGCCTTGGCTTCGTTGATCGGGAAGACAGACGCGAGGGCCGCTGCCACCGTGCTGCCGCCCAGCATCCCCATGAAGGACCGGCGGCCAATGTCACTTTGGCCAAAGACCGAGCGGACGATGGCGCTTTCCACAGCGCGCTCGAGCATCTGTTCGGAGGACATCTGCGACGGGTCGGCGTCCTGGGTTGCATGGGTGTGACCGGCGGCGCAGCTTGTGCAACCGCAATCCGCGCCGTGACGCAGGTCCGTGTCTGCGGAAAACGGGTTTCCTAGGCTCTTGATCGTCATGTGCAGTCCCCTGTTTGGTGGATGTTCCTTGAGGTTGGCATCATCGTGACAGGTGGAGTGACCTTGCAAAACCGAGTGCTCAATATTTGTTCGAACTGTAAAAATAATATAAAAACAGAAGGTTGCATGAATTTTGCGGTAACGAGAATTTACGATAAATCGTATATTACGAAATTTCGTTAGACTGTTCTGCGCTGCGGCGTCATCTTTGTCGCTATGCTCGATGATCTAACCCGTTCTGATTCCCTTCTCGCCGCTTTCCCCGATGCGGCGCTGCTTCTTGACACGACCACGGACAGGGTCGTGGCGCTCAATCCAAGGGCGGCGACGCTGCTTGGCGTCGACGGTGACACGGACCAACCCATCCGGTTCTCGGCGTTTCTGGGAAAAGCGCTTGCGACCTTCATTGTCTTTGTCGAAGAGGTGGATCACCGGGGCGAGTGCTGGACGCGGGATGTCCCCCTGACGACCTATGGCGGACAGCCCCTGCGCTGCGAAATCCGCGCACGGGGTGTGCCGGATCAGCCGGGATGGCTGCTGCTCAGCTTCACCGATCTCGATGCCTTCGACAAACGCACCCAGATTGCGGAAGCCGCCGAACTGCACCGAGCCGGATTGCTCGAATGGAAACGGGCCGAGACTTTCTTTGCCGAACTGGAACGCCAGAACCAATTGATCCTGAATGCGGCGGGCGAGGGGATTTATGGTGTGAATGCCGAGGGCAAGACCACCTTCGTCAACCGCGCCGCGCAGGAAATGCTGGGCTGGACCACGCAGGATTTGCTGGGCAAGGACATCCATTCGATGATCCACCATCACCACCTCAATGGCGAGGTTTACCCGTCGCAGCAATGCCCGATCTACCGCTCCTTCCGCTTTGAACAGGTCAATCGCATCGAAGACGAGGTGTTTTGGCGCAAGGATGGCAAACCCATTCGCGTCGAATATGTCTCGACCCCGATCTATGATCAGAAGGTGCTCGCGGGGGCCGTGGTCATCTTCCGCGACATCACCGAGCGTAAGGAAGGCGAACGCAAGCTGCGCGAGGCGCTGGACGAAGTTGCGGCTCTGCGGGACCGGCTGGAACAAGAGAACGAATACCTGCAAGAGGCCATCAGCTCGGAACGCGCGCATCACGACATCATCGGCAGCTCGCCTGCGATCCGTCAGGTCGTGACGCGCATCGACCTTGTGGCGGGCACCGACGCGACCGTGCTGATCACCGGAGAGGCGGGCACCGGCAAGGCGCTGGTCGCCACCGAAATCCACAAGGCCAGCCCCCGGTCGCGCCGCCCCCTGATCCATTTCAAATGCGGCTCGGTCGCGCCCGAGGATGTCGAGGCGGAACTGTTCGGCCATGTGCGCGGGGCTGGCCCCAACGCCACGCGCGACAAGCCGGGCAAGCTTGAACTCGCCCATGGCGGGTCACTGTTTCTGGACGATGTCGAGGAACTGCCTTTCGAAATTCAGGGCAAGCTGCTTCATGCGCTGCAGAAAAGCGCCGTCACTCGCGTTGGTGACACGCGGGAGAAGCCGCTCGACATCCGGGTGATCGCGGCCACGACGCAGGCACCGACCGACACCCGCACAGGCAATCGCATCCGCGAGGACCTGTATCTGTTCCTCAACGTCTTTCCGATCTCCTGCATGCCGCTGCGGGATCGGCTGGAGGACATTCCGCTGCTTGCCGCGCACCTGCTGAAGCTGGCTTGTCGTCGGCATGGCCGCCCCGTGCCGGTGCTGACCGAACGGGTGGTCCAGCAGATGCAGGCCTATCACTGGCCGGGCAACGTGCGCGAATTGCACAACGTCATCGAACGCGCCGCCATCGTGTCTCGCGACCGGAAACTGGTGCTCGAACTGGGTGGAGGCGGGCAGGTGGCGTCGCCAACCAACGCCACGGTCCGCACCGAAGCCGAGATGCAGGACATGATGCGCCGCAACATCATTGCCGCGCTGCGCGAAACCGGGGGCAAGGTCTCTGGTCCTTCGGGCGCTGCGGCGCTGCTGGATGTGCAGCCCACCACGCTTTATTCCCGGATCAAGGTCCTTGGCATCGACCGGTCGGCGATCCTGTCCTGACACCGCAAGGCCGATTGCGCTTCGGGGTGGCGCAGGACACATCTGATCCGTACGGTTGACGCAGATCAACCAGACGCTTCGCGCAGATCGCAACTACAAGGCCGTGACCATGTCCCCAGTCGAAACCCAGATGCGGCGCGAGGTGCTCGAGATCCCTCATGCGGTCAAACGCCTGCTCGACAATGGAGGTGACGACATCCAGCGCGCGGCGCATGCCATCCGCGACCGGGATCCCACAGTCCTTGTCAGCGTGGCGCGGGGGTCGTCGGACCATGTGGCAACCTATCTGAAATACGCGGCAGAGCTGTTGACCGGCACACCCATGGCATCGGTCGGGCCGTCCATCGCATCGATCTACAAGCGACAGTTGCGGTTGAACGGCAGTGTGTGCCTGTCGGTCTCGCAATCCGGCAGAAGTCCCGACATCGTGGATATGACCCGAATGGCCCGGGACGGCGGGGCCTTGACGCTTGCCATGACCAACCATCCGGATAGCCCGCTGGCACAGGTGGCTGACCATACGCTGAACCTGCACGCGGGTCCCGAACTCAGTGTCGCAGCGACAAAGACTTTCGTGAATTCGGCTGTAGCCGGGATCTGGTTGCTCGCCGAATGGGCCGGGGATACCGCCCTCTGCGCTGCGATCCGGGATTTGCCCGGGCGATTGGACGAGGCCATTGGCCAGGATTGGTCGCAGGTTCCGAACGCCTTGGGTGAGCGCAATTCGATCTATTGTCTCGGGCGCGGTCCCGCCTATGCGATTTCGAACGAGGCGGCGCTCAAGTTCAAGGAGACCTGCCAGATCCACGCGGAATCCTATTCTTCGGCCGAGGTTTTGCATGGTCCGGTCTCTATCGTGGATCGGGGCTTTCCGGTGATCGCCTTCGCCGCAGAGGACATGGCCGAACCCGCTCTGGCCGAGGTTGCGGACGAGATCGCCGGGAAAGGCGCCAGTGTCTTCGGCACGTCCACGCGACTGCATCACGCAACGCCTCTTCCCACCACGCGCACCGGCCATCCGCTGACCGATCCGATCGCGCTGATCGCGAGTTTCTATGCCATGGTTGAACAGGTGGCCACGTCGGGCGGGATCGATCCGGACGCGCCGCGTCATCTCAGCAAAGTGACGGAAACCAGATGATGACGTCTGCCAAGGCCTATACCGGCGCGAGGATCCATGACGGCCACAGGCTTATTGCGGATCACGCGCTGCTGATGAGCAAAGGCAAGGGATGCCGGATCGTGCCGGTGGCCGACATACCGCCGGACCACGAACCCGTTGTCCTGCAAGGCGGAGTGATCGCTCCGGGCTTTGTCGATCTGCAGGTCAATGGCGGTGGCGGCGTTCTGTTCAACGACAGTCCGACAGTGGACACCCTGCGCACCATGGCAGAGGCCCATGCCCGTCTCGGCACGGCGGCTTTCCTGCCGACTCTGATCACCGACACCCCCGAGTCAACACGTGCCGCGATCGCAGCGGTTGAGAACGCTCTGGCCCAACGTGTGCCGGGAATCATCGGATTGCATCTGGAGGGGCCGCACTTGTCGGTGGCGCGCAAGGGGGCGCATGATGGTGCGTTGATCCGTCCGATGACGGATGCGGACATGGATCTGTTGGCAACAGCCGCAGAGCGGTTGCCGAACCTCATGGTGACAGTTGCCCCCGAAAGCGTGACGATCGACCAGATGCGCCGCCTGTCCGACGTGGGGGTGATCCTGTCGCTGGGCCACACCGATGCAGACCGTGACACCTGTCACGCGGCGTTTGATGCCGGGGTGCGGTGCGTAACCCATCTTTTCAACGCCATGAGCCAGTTTGGTAGCCGGGAACCCGGTCTTGTCGGTGCAACGCTCGAGCGCGACGATGTCTATGCAGGGCTGATCGCGGATGGGGTGCATGTGCACCCGTCCAGTATCCGGATCGCGTTGGCGGCAAAGCCGAGTTCCGAGAGGGTGTTCCTGGTGACGGATTCCATGTCGCCGGCGGGCTCCGGGATCGACCGGTTTCGCCTGAACGGGCGTGATGTGTCGCGACGTGACGGGCGGCTCACGCTGGCAGATGGCACGCTGGCCGGAGCCGATCTGGACATGGCCACTGCGCTGCGCGTGATGACCCGTGACGTGGGCGACACGCTGGAACGCGCCCTCCGCCGTGCCACCTCGACCCCTGCCGACCTTCTGCGGGATGCCGCGGGGGTAGGGGCCATCGGGCCGACGACGGACTGGGTCGTCTACCTTGCCCCGGACACTGCGGATGGCCTGACTATGACACGGCTCGGTGCAGACTGACCCCGCCTGACATATGTCCCCGTACGGCAAGCGCGAGACCCGGAACACAGTGCCGACGCTTTCGCGCCTTGAGTGCTTTCAGATGGTCAGGCAGATGTGCCGACCGGGCAAAGTTACGGGCTTTCGCCCCATAGGCGTGCTCGGCCGTGCGCGACCGCAACTCCGGGAACAATTCGAAGATCTCGCTCTGCGCGTCGGTGTTCAGGGCCGCCATGGCGAAACTCCCCGGGAAAAAGCTTTCCGAGGGGGCGCCATTCGCGAACACGATCTGGTGGTCCTCGAACAGGAGGTGGAAATAGGTCACCTGACGACAGCCTTTCATCACCCGCGCCGCACCTCCTTGCATTTTTGCAAGGTGGGTCGCCCGGACCAGCGTCTCGTCGCCGTCGAGGTCGAACAGCACGCCGTGCTGCGGTGACACGATCAACGGTGCATCGCCTCCTGTCAGGTCGGGGGACAGCAGGATCGGCCGCAGTTTCGGGTTGCGCAGCAGGTCCGCCGTGCCGATATGCCGATGCCCGATCCAGCGCAGGGTCTGTACGCCGTTGTCGCGCGTGATGATCCGGTCACCGATGTGCAGTGTCTCGATGGGACGTTCGCCCGCCTCGGTCAGGATGCGCGTGCCGGATGCGAAACACACCACGCCGGTATTTTCCACCGTGAAGAAGCTTGTGTCGCCGACCCCGTTGGTAAAGGCCACACCACCGCCGCCGAAACTCGCGTTGTTCGAATAATCGACCGTTCCGCCAAGCAGGGTGCTGTTGGACTGGTTGAGAACGCCGTCATCGTTGAAGTCGGCGGTCAATTCCCAGATGTCGTCATAGAAAGCCGACAGGTCGATCCGGTCGTTGTTGGTGAAGTCGCCGTCATTCAGCGTGCCGGAGTTGCCGAAGTTGAAATCGGTGATCGTGTCGGTGCCGTCACCCGCGACGTAGACGAACGTGTCGTTGCCAGTGCCGCCGGTGAGTTGGTCGTCGCCCGTCCCGCCGGTCAGCGTGTCATTGCCCGACCAACCATCCAGCGTGTCGTTTCCGACGCCGCCGTCAAGCTGGTCATTACCGTCAGCCGCATAGAGGAAGTCTGCGCCATCGCCGCCGTCGAGCACGTCATCGCCGCCGCCGGCGCTCAGCGAGTCATCGCCCGCGCCACCGCGCAGGGTGTCGTTGCCGATGTCGCTGCCGCCCAGAAGCGTATCGTTGCCGTCACCCCCTTCGAGCGAGTCCGCCCCGCTGGCCCCGTCAAGATAGTCGTCGCCGGTGCCGCCGAACATCGTGTCGTTGCCAAGCCAGCCTTCCATGCTGTCATTGCCGGCATCGCCATACATGACGTCGTCGCCTTCGGCGCCAAACACGCTGTCGGCACCATCGCCACCACGCACGGTGTCGTTTCCGCTGTTACCGCTCAGCCAGTCATCGCCCAGACCGCCTTCGACGATGTCATCGCCGCCGCCGCCGCTCAGCGAGTCATTGCCGTCGCCGCCGTCAAGACTGTCGGCCGAGGTATCCGAGCCGCCGAACAGGGTATCGTTGCCTGCGCCCCCGAGAAGGGTGTCTGACCCGGCCTGCCCATCCAGAAGGTCGTTGTCGATCCCACCGTCCAGCAGGTCGTTCCCGTCACCGCCATAGAGCGAGTCGTTGTCGTCCTGACCGTAGATGGTGTCGTTGCCGCCATCGCCCATCAACAGGTCCGAGTTGTTGTCGGGCGCAAGATCGGTGCCGTCATTGGCCAGTTCGTAGGGCGTGTAGAACGGGTAATCGGGGTTGGTCGGCGACACGTCGCCATAGATCACATCGTTGTCTGCACCGCCGAAGATCGAGTCGTTGCCTTCGTTGCCTTCGAGCGAATCCGCCCCGGCATCCCCGAACACCTCGTCGTCATCAAAGCCGGCATCGACCGTATCGGCCCCGTCGCCGCCAAGGATGACATCGTTGTCGTCGCCGGTCAGGATGCTGTCATTGCCGATCCCGCCATCCACGGTGTCGCGGTCGTTGAACGCATCCGTGTCGGCCGGATAGTAAAGCGGGTTGCCGGGCGCGCCATAGCCTTCGTCCGGCAAGCCAGTGCCGGGCGAGGTGCGGGTGTTGATGACGTCGTCGCCTGCGCCGCCAATGACGCTGTCATTGCCTTCGAATCCGATGATCGTGTCGTTGCCGGCATCGCCGATGATCGTGTCATCGCCCGCGCCCGCGTCGAGAAAGTCATCGCCGCCTTCGCCATAGAGTTGGTCATTGCCGGTGCCACCGGTGACAGAGTCGTTGTCGGCACCCGCGAAGATCAGGTCATTGCCCGATCCACCAGACAGAGTGTCATTTCCGCCATCGCCGATGATCGTGTCGTCGCCATCTTCGCCAAAGATGGAATCCGCGCCTGCAAGCCCGTCATCGCCATCCAGCGAGTCATTGCCAGCCCCGCCGAAGATGGTGTCATTGCCATCCTGACCGAACACGGTGTCATTGCCGTCACCGCCCAGCACACTGTCGTCGCCGGTCCAGCCGAAGACCTGGTCGTCGCCATAGGCAGCCAAGATCGTGTCATTGCCCGCGCCGCCGTCCAGCGTGTCGTTGCCGGCATAGGTGAACAACGCCAGATTGGGGTCGAATCCGGGTCCGTTGTCGTGGAAGATGTCAAAAGTCTGCGTGTTGCCGTTGGCATAGGTGACCGTAACGAGGTGGTGTCCCGATGCGATCTGTGAAGACGCGAGGCCCGCCCACTGTTCAGAGAGCTGAATACGGTCGGTGCCGTAGCTGAACCCTTCAAGGGTCAGGCTGGCAGCGTCGCCGGTTGAGGTGACGAAGACAATGTCATACGAGACGTCTGCGTCGTTGGATGTGCCGGATCCGTCGTCAAGTATGATGGTCGCAGACGTGCCTGCCGCCCCAGCAAAGACGAAGGCGTCCGCGTTGTTCGTGCCTGTGACGGTCGCTCCGTCCGCGACACTCGTTCCGCCAAAGCTGTATTCGGTGATCAGGTCCGCGCCGTCGCCGCCCAAGACACTGTCATTGCCAATGCCACCTTCAAGCACGTCATTGCCCGCGCCACCGTCCAGTGTGTCATCGCCGGACTGGCCGAAGAGACTGTCATCGCCAAGACCGCCGACAACGCTGTCCTGATCCGTTCCAGCCCAGATTTCATCCGCGCCAGCTCCGCCGATGAACGTGTCATTGCCCGAGCCATTGGGGCCGAAAATCTCGTCGTCGTAAATGTCGTCGGCCGGGCTGCCCTGGACGTAGTCGTTGCCGCCACGGGTCTGGATGTAGGTGTAGCCATCATCCAGCGTCGCATCGACGGTGTCGTCGCCTTGGGTCAGGATCAGCTGTTCGATCCCCGAGAAGGTGACGACATGGCCCGTAACACTGTCGGTGATCGTCCCCGCGCCCTGACCACTGAACACCACGCTGACCGCATTCGAGACCGCTGTCAGATCAATCGTGTCGTAGTTTGCACCGGTGGTGAACGTGTCGCCGCCGACGATGGTGTCGTTTCCAAAACTGTCCGTCAGAAGGAACGTATCGGAATCTGCCCCGCCAGACAGGAAGTCCGCGCCAAGGCCGCCATCCAGCGTATCGTTGCCGCCGCGGGCGTCAATCACGTCATCGCTGGCACCTCCCAGTACGCTGTCGCCTTGGTCCGTCAGGATAAGCCGTTCGACTTCGGTAAATCCGATGCTGTCCGTGGTGGCGTCAACATCGACCGTACCCGCCTCGACGCCGGAGTAGATGACCGTCACCGAGGAGTTCAGCGCACTCAGGTCGATGGTGTCGAAATCGAGGCCGGTGGTTACGGTTTCGCCGCCCGCAATGGTGTCGTTGCCGAAGCCGTCATTGACAATGAACGTATCGGAATCCGCGCCGCCCGACATGCTGTCATTGTCGATGCCGCCATCCAGCGTATCGTTGCCGTCACCGCCTTCCAGTGTGTCGTTCCCCGCACTCGCGATGATGAGGTCATCGCCTGTGCCACCGACCAGACTGTCGTCGCCTTCGCCGTTGCGGATCGTGTCGTTGCCCGCGCCACCGAAAACGGTGTCCGTCCCTGCTCCGGTGGTTAGGCTGTCATCGCCGTCTCCACCGTCGATGAAGTCGTTGCCCGCACCGCCCGCGATGTTGTCATTACCCGTGCCGCCGTACAGGATGTCGTTTCCGCCCATCCCGTCGATGGTGTCATCCCCCGCTCCGCCATCGATGATATTGCTGAGAGTGCCGTGATGGGTGGCGTCATAGCCGGTCAGAGAGTCGTTGAACGCGGACCCGAGGATTTCGTCGATGCCGACAATCGTGTCGTTCTCGGCATGGCCGCCAGCGGCGAATCCAGCCGCACCACCGCCATCGAGAACGATCGTGACCGCTGCATCCGACGCGCTGTAATCGACAAGGTCGGAGTCCTGGTTGCCTTGCAGGAAGTCTGCGCCGACACTGCCGATCAACGTGTCCTGACCAAGGCCACCGATCATCGTGTCGTTGCCGGTGCCTCCGTCAAGGATGTCATTTCCGGTCCCGGCGACCATGCTGTCGTTTCCGTCACCGCCAATCAGGGTGTCATTGCCGTCCTCGGCCCAGATCGTGTCGTCGCCCGAGCCCCCCAGCACGCTGTCCGCACCCGACCCCGCGACCACCTCGTCATTGCCGCCGCCGGCAAGGATCGTGTCGTTGCCAGCCCCCGTCATGATGTCGTCGTCGCCATCCCAGGCGTCGATGCTGTCGTCCCCGACCGAGGCTTCGGCAGCCGCGTGCATCTGCACGTTGTCCAGAGAGACACCAATCCCGCTGGCATCGCCCAGACCGGCGAAGGTCAGGGTATTGGACCCGTTTCCCGAGCCGCCGATCAGGTGGAATTCGTAGCTGCGCCAAGCACCATCCACGGTGTCGATCGTGCCCACGACATCTCCGTTCCAGATCACCTGCATCTGGTTGTCGAGCGTCGTGAGGTCGTTGCCGTTCGCAAGGTCCGCTGCGTCGAAGGTCAGGACATAGACCTGTCCGTCCTGCACACCTGCGACAGTCTGGCTGACCGCGCTGTTCTGGCCGGGATCGGCCTCGAGGTCGAGCCAGTAGGTCCCGTCGGTGGGTGTCAGACCGCCGCGATTGTCGCTGTGGAATTCGATGTCGTACCCGTTGAGGTCCGTCCAGCCGGGGGCCGTGCCGCCCGGGCCGAAATAACCCCAGGTGTCCACATTCATTCCCGTCGTGTCCTCGAAGGACCCGTTGACGATCAGGTTCGGCCCGGAGGCGACGAAGTCATCGCCAGAAATCGTGTCATTGCCGAATTCGCCGTTGATCGTGTCCGCACCCGTACCGCCGAAGACGACGTTTTCGCCGGTTCCGGTGTTGATCAGATCGTCGCCCGCCTCGCCATGCAGGGTGTCATTGCCATCATTCGACCAGATCGTGTCGTTACCGGCACCGGCGTGAACGGAATCCCCGTCGCCCTGGCCGATCGCGTCGCCATTGTCGACCCAGTCCCCGTCCGTGTCGAAATAGAACTGGCCGATCTGATCGTCACCTGCCGTGCCGTCGACAATGCCATCCATGGCCTGCTGAACGACGTTTTCGATCTGGAAGAATTGCAGGATCGAACCATCGTTGAAGGTGACCGTACCGCTTTCCGCAGTGCTGTAGGAAATCGAGGACACGAACCGCGCATCGACATAGAGCGTGTCGTTGTCGTCTCCGCCCTCACCACCATAGATCGTGTCGCCGCCATTGCCCCAAATGCTGTCGGCATCAGTCCCGCCGTCGATGCCGTCGGCACCTTCGCCCCCTGAAAGGATGTCGTACCCGGCATCGCCGGTGAGCCTGTCATCCCCCAGATCGCCAACAATGCGGTCATTGTCTTCGTTGCCTTCGATGTAGTCGTCGCCCGCGCCGCCGTCCATCCAGTCGTTGCCGGTCCCGCCGAAAACCGAGTCACCGCCACCGTAGCTGAAGACAAGATCGTTGCCGGCATCGCCGAAGATCGTGTCCGATGCGTCGTCTTCCCAACCGCCTTCAAGGTGGTCGGCACCATCGCCGCCGTAGATAAGGTCTGCCCCTGCGCCACCTCTGGCGAAATCGTCGCCCGTTCCAGCGTCGATCGTGTCGTTTCCGCTTTCGCCGAACACCTGGTCCGCACCTGCGCCGCCATAGAGGACGTCGGCATCGGCACCGCCATAGAGCAGATCCGCGCCATCGCCGCCGTCCATCTGGTCCATGCCGCCATTGCCGTAGAGCGTATCATCGCCGCCCATGCCTTCCATGCGGTCGCCGCCGGTATTGCCGTCAAGCACCTCGTTTTCGGCCGATCCGGTCACCCGGTCGCCGCTTTGTGCCCCGGAAATGGTCGTGAAATAGTCCAGCAGCGTGCTGCCACCGAAATTGGCACTGACCCCGGTGACACCGGCTTCTCCGATGGTGAAGGCTGTCGCGCCGTTATCGATCCAGATGACCCCGGCCGTCTGATCGATAGTGACCGAGTAGGTCGCATCAAGCGCCGAGAAATCCAGAGTATGGCCGGTTCCGGTTTCAGTAATACCGGACCAGAACGCTGCCGAGTTCCAATTCGACGTCGTGATGATATAGGTGGCCATTACTCTTCTACCTCAGGCGAACAACTGCGCACACCTGTCAACGACGCAAAAAGGCATATGTTTATAAGCCACAGCAGGCGGTTGCGCGCCCTGTCTGCCTGATAAAACGCACCTGTCATCAACTCGTATGCTCCAGCACTGGACTTCCGGTCCGGAGAACCCCGAAGGCCTTGCTGGCCAAGCACGCGGGTTCCCCTGTAGCCTTCTGACTATCCGGGAATTGCGGCTACAATTCCGAACGACTGGGGCAGGGTTGTGGTTTATTGATGCGTGTTTTGGAAACAGTGGCTCAAGACCAGCCGCACTGGCCGAGATCGCGCGACATTGCGCAGGTATTCCTTGGAGCATGGAACCGGCGGGATATGGTCAGCCGCCCGCCGCAGTGTTTCAGATTGCGCAGGTGGCCCGGCAGGTCTTTGCGCGCGGCAAAACGGCGAACGGATGCGCCGTAGCTTGTCTGCACGTCGGACAGGTCAAGTCTTGGAAACAGGCCAAATATCTCGCGTCGGGCTGCGGGTGTGGCGGCGGCCAAGGCGAGCGGACCGGGATAGAAGCTCTCGGATGCCGCCCCGTTGGCGAACACGATCTGGTGCTGGTCGAACATCAAATGCAGATAGGTGACGGTCCGGCAGCCCTTCTTGACCCGCGCCGAGCCCCCCTTCAGGCCTGCCAGATGGGTCGCCCGGACCAGCGTTTCCTCGCCGTTCAGCTTCAGCAGCACACCATGCTGGGGGGACACCGCAAGACTGTCGTTACCGCCCGTCAATTCCGGAGAAAGCTGGATCGGAAGAAGCTTCGGGTTTCGGGCAAGATCTGCCGCGCTGACGGTACGCCGACCGATCCAGCGCAGAACCTGAACGCCATTGTCCCGTGTGACGATACGGTCACCGACCCGGAGTGTATCGATGACGCGCTCTCCGGTGTCTGTCAGAATCCGAGTGCCGGAGACGAAACAGACAACGCCGGTGTTTTCGACATTGAAATAGCTGGTGCTGGCGACACCGTTCGTGAAGACCAACCCGCCAGCGCCGAATTGCGTGTTGTCGCTGTAATCCGCGCCACCCACACCGTCGTTCGATTGGTTCAGGATTCCGTCATCCCGGTAATCGGCGGTCAGTTCCCAGATGTCGTCGTAATAGGCGGACAGGTCGACGAAGTCATTGTTCGCACGATCTCCATCCGTGAGCGTACCCGTATTGCCGACATTGAAGTCACTGATCGTGTCGATCCCGTCGCCGGGGGTATAGACAAAGACGTCATCGCCGTCGCCACCGGTCAGAAGGTCGTCGCCTGTTCCACCTTCCAGCGTGTCGTTCCCGTCTTCACCCAGCAGAACGTCATCGCCCGCCTCGCCGAAGAGAGAGTCGTTTCCCGTGCCCCCGTACAAACTGTCCGAACCTGTCGCGTCATCCGGTGTCCCTAGATCACCATCCCCGCCATAGAGTACATCGTCACCGTCATTCCCGGTGATCAGATCATCCCCGTCGCCACCGGCTATGGTGTCGTTGGCTGTCAAGCCGCTTTCCGGACCCGTTGTCGTAAAGATCGAGGCAGGGGTTGGGACTGTGCCGGCTCCTTCGATGTTGAAGGATTGGGTGTTGCCCGATGTGTAGGTGATCGTAATCTTAACGCTGTATTGATTGCCTCCGTTCGAGGCCGTGTTCATACTCAAACCGGCGTAAGGTTCTGGAAGAACGATCTTGTCCAGGCCGTAGTCGAAACTGCGTATGTTCAGCGTGTTGGTCGTGTTCGTCGTTGCGACCAGAATGTAATCCGCCACACCGTCGCCTGTGCGGTCTCCGTCAAAACCCGGGTTGTGTCTCGAAAGTGGTGGAAATTCTGCGGCAGCGTCCTCCGGGCGGTTCGGTTTGCGCTTGATCAAGCGGCAAGGTCAAGGGGCATGGGCTCGATCGGTTTGTCGAGGGTTTGCCATCCG
>JAUIBL010000016.1 GCA_030428355.1 Alphaproteobacteria bacterium
CAGGCGCGCCTGGCGCTGCGATATATACGGTCTCCGTGCCAGACGCGCCTCAGGTCCCGACTACAACATCTGGCATACCTGCGGACGCGTCGCTCACCATCAACCCACACAGATCGCGAAGGGACCGACAAAACGCCTTCACGCAAGGCCGCCTGATGTATGACAAATCCAAGCTGCGGCTCAAGCAGCATCAACCATGCCAGTTTGAAACCGGACAGCCGGGTGATTCCAGACAGGCCGACGGACCGCAGAAAATGCCGGGTTCCCATGGGGCATAGGGGCGAGCTGTGCGCATCCTCGATCAGGACGTCGAACCGCATCTTCCTGCGTCGCAGGGCGGTCGCCACGGATGTCACATCGCTCCAACGTGCCTTGATGCGACGCCGCTGGTCCAGTGCGGCTCTGGCTTCGTCAAAGGCGTCAAAGGGACAGTCCGCTTCCGAATGGTATCCGCGTGACTTGCCGGTCGTGAACACGAACCAAAGCAACTCTCCCCGCGTGGTGATCGCGCGATAGGCGTATTGGCTGCCGTCGTCCGACACCACCTTGTGCGCGGTGTCATAGAACAGCGAAATCCAGTCGGATCGTTCAGGGATGAAGTCGCCGCCCAGAGCTATGATGTCCCGATCAATAAGGGAGACCATCTGACGCTCCTGCGCCAAGCGCTCGTAGGCAGCGACCTTCGTCAAAATGTTTGGCATTACAAAGGATTCTCTAAAAAGGTTTGGTGCTGAAAAAGGCTCAGTGCCATGACCCTAGGGAAGCACAGTGCAACGCAATATCCCCATATGGGGACAAAGTGTTTGCGCGACCGGTTTTCTTGTCAGATTGTCGGGATCGAATATGTCCGGTCGTACGGTTTCACGTCCAGACCGGCCGCCCGTGCGACCATCCATGGCCAGCTTGCAATGTGCTGGTAGTGCCCCCTGTCGTCGAACAGGGTGAACGTTGCATGCGGCAGATGCCGGGACAGCAATTCGCCGCCCTGCGCCGGGGCGACATTGTCGTCCGCGCCGTGATAGATTTCGATCTCGGTCAGAATGTGCCGCACGTCGAAATCCCAACCGCGCGAGTTCAGCAGGTTTTCTTCGACCATCCCGTTCACGCCCCCTGCGGTCCGTTCTTCCAGCATCTTCGATGACCGGATGCCGATGGTCGGATGCGACAGCAGGGCAATGTCATGGGCGCTGGGCGATCTCTTGCAATAGCGTTCCATGTAGCGCGGGGCGTTCTGGATGATGGATCGGACAAGAAACGGGATCAACTGCCGGAACATCGCGGGCCAGCGCTGTGCCAGAACCGCCGAGAGGTGATAGAACTGATCCAGCTCGCGCCAGTTTTCGTGTTTGTACACAGGATAGCTCGGGGACGAGAGCAGCACCTTGCGGATGCGTTCGGGCATTTCATGCGCCGTGGCCAGCGCGATGCCCGATCCGAAGGAAAAGCTCATCAGGGACACCTGCGCATAGCCAAGCGCATCGAACAGGCATTCGAGATCAGGTGCAAAATCGCGCAGGCTGGTCATCTTCTTGAAATCGGACCGGTAGATCCCCGGCCGGCAGGGCATGATCAGTCGAACGCCGTAATGCTCCAGATGTTCAAGGTACTGGCGCGGAAAGCCGGTGAGATCGATCGACGATCCCGACAGAGCATCAAACAGAACGACAGGTTTTCCGTCCTCGGGCCCGAGGATGAAATATTCGAGCATCCGTCCATCCGGCAGGCGCAGCAGGCGCCGCACCTGAAAGCGTTCCGCATCCGTGGTTTCGCGTTCCCGGAACATCGACAGCGGGCTTTTCGCGATCGTGTTGATCAGGTCGACCTGGCTGGTCAGTCCGGTCTTTTCGAACACCCGCTTGAGATAGGTGCGCCCGGATTCATAGCTGATTCCCATCGCTTCGCTGGCTTTGCGCAGGTCGCTCGTCTCCATCAGCCCGCGCACAAGCGCCTGTTCGCGCAGGGTCAGGTCATGCGCGCTGGCCAAAGCCCGCAGACCGTCGGTCGTGTTGGGGTTGGTGGCCACCAGTACGGCGGCCGCCTTTGCCGGGAATCCCATGCGGATTGCTTCCTGCCGGGGCAGCAGCAGGTAAGTGGTTTCGCTTTCGCGGGTCATCAGTGATTGGGGGCTTTCCAGCCGGTTCGACTCTGACACCCAACGCGACAGGGTCTTCGCCTTGGTCTCTTCCTTGTCCGATGCCCCTGCCGGAAGCAGCTTGATCGGGGCGTCCAGCGCCAGACCGGTTTCGCGCATCGCCTGATTGATCACCAGAGGCGCGCCGCTGTCATCGACCAGTGCGATCCCGACGGCGAATGTCCCCAACACCGCCTCAAGATCGGATTCCCGTTCCTGCAGACGCACCATCTTTTCCGAGATTTCGATGGCGCGGCGGAAATGAACCATCAGGTCGCTCAGATCGTGCCGCTGATCGGCCTCGATCATGCGGCCATCGGCGGCCATCTGCACCTGTTCGGTCAACTCGAGGATCAACTCGGGCAGAAGCGAATTGTCAAGCGACGCCTCGTAAACAAGATGGGTCAGACGTTCATTCGTCGAAAGGGACATCACAATCACACAGACTTAATTGACCTGTATGACGCTAGCAGACCCTGTTTCGTCTGCGCACTGAAAAAACTGTGAATTTCCTGAAGCTGTGCCTTGAGGGCAGAGGAACCCTAGAGACTGTCCAGTTTCCGGGCAAGTTTGGCATCCAGCGACGACAGCCCGCCAACGTCATGCGTTGTCAGCGTGACCTCGACCTTGTTGTAGACGTTGAACCATTCCGGGTGGTGGTTCCATTTCTCGGCCCAAAGCGCAGCCCGTGCCATCCAGCCGAACGCCTCGGTGAAATCCTTGAACTGATAGGTCTTGGTGATCGCATCCTTGCCATCGACAAGCGACCAACCGGAGTCGAGCAGAGGGCCAAGAACAGTCTTGCGCGCGGTGTCTGAGAGTTTTTCTGTCATTCGTGGTCCTCTGTCTTGTCTTTGCGGAAGGGGCCGTAACTGGTCAGAACTTCGATGTCCTGACCCACCGCCTCTGCCTCGGCTTCAAGATAACGCGCAATGGCGTCCGAAAAACCGGGATCGCCAACCCAATGCAGGGAATGGGTGTAGACCGGCAAATATCCGCGTGCGAGCTTGTGTTCGCCCTGTGCCCCGGCTTCGACACGCGGCATGCCCCGTGCAATCGCGAAATCCATCGCCTGATAATAGCACAGCTCGAAATGCAGGCAGGGATGGTCTTCGACGCAGCCCCAATAGCGCCCGTAAAGCGTGTCGCGCCCGATGACGTTCATCGCGCCCGCCACCCAGCGCCCATCACGTTCGGCCAGAACCAGCAGGATGTCATCGCGCAGCCTGTCCTGCGCCAAGTCAAAGAACTTGCGGGTCAGATAGGGTGTGCCCCATTTGCGTGCGCCAGTGTCCTGATAAAAACGCCAGAATGCGTCCCAGTGTTCCGGCTGGATCTGGTCTCCGGTCAGTTGATGGATCGTTCCGCCAAACCCCTGCGCCCGCTCGCGTTCCTTGCGGATCGTCTTGCGCTTGCGCGAACTCAGATCGGCCAGAAAGCCGTCGAAATCGGCATAGCCCCGGTTTTCCCAATGATATTGCTGCGTCCGCCGCCTCAGAAGGCCGATCCGTTCTCCGGCAATCGCTTCGGCCTCGGTGCAGAAGGTGATGTGAAGCGACGAAAGCTGGTTCTCGGACGCAACCTGCACCGCACCCTGAACAAGCGCGCTGATGCCTTCCACCTCGAACCCCGGGCGGGTCAGGAACCGGCGGCCTGTGGCAGGCGTGAACGGCACGGCGATCTGTAGCTTCGGATAATACCGCCCGCCCGCGCGTTCCCACGCATGCGCCCAGTTGTGATCGAAGATGTATTCACCCTGGCTGTGGCTTTTTGCATAAAGCGGCGCGCAGGCGATGATCTGATCGTCCATTTCCGCGGTCATGTAGCGCGGATCCCAGCCTGTGCCCGCGCCGACCGACCGGCTGTCCTCAAACGCCTTCAGCCAGCGATGAGTGGTGAACGGATCAAACGCCCGCCCGCCATCGGCCACCTCGGGGCAGGCGCAGGCGTCCCAGTCCTCTGCCGCGATCTGCGACAGCGATCCGTGCATCGAAATGGCGATTGTGGGCGCGTCGGTTGGGTCGGACATGTCCGTTCCTTGGTTACGCGGTGCTACGTGGGTCTGATCAGGCGCGGATCAAGCCGCGTAGCCTTCAAACGTGATGTTGTCCGCAACTTTGCGGGCAAGGCGTTCCTGCTCTGCGCTGCGGATCGTCCAGCACAGGATCGGCACGCCCCGCGCCTTGAGCTGTTCGACGCGGGGCGAGTCCAGATTGGTATGATCGTGGCTCAGGAAATCGGCATCCATGTCTTCGAAACCGGGAATAGTGGCAAGTTCCGCCCGCCGGTCCACCGGAACATGCGGCTCGTCGATCTGACGCCATGCGCAGCCGATGATCCCGCGCGGCGTGTCCGGCGACAGTTCCGCCACCTTGGCGACCATGCTGGGGTTAAAGGACATCAGGGCGAACGCACCGTCATAGCCTGTTAGGACATCCAGCGCCGCCCGCTCCAGCGCGCCATCTGTTTGACCCATCGCGCCATGCTGGTCCTTCAACTCGATCAGCAACGGAACCGCGCCGTTCACCTGTTCGAGGACCTGTGCAAGCGTCGGAATCCGGTCGGTGCCGCCCTTGATCGTCAGTGCCTGAAGCTCGGCCGCATCCCGGTTCCGCACCGCGCCTGTCTCGGTTGTCAGACGGTTCAGCGTGTCGTCATGAAACACCATGGCAACCCCATCGCGCGACAATTGCAGGTCAAGTTCGATGGGATACCCGGCAGCAATCGCGGCGGCAAAGGCGGAGGGGCTGTTTTCGATCACCCCTTCGGCCTTGTTGTGCAAGCCGCGATGCGCAATCGGACGGGTCAGAAACGCGGACGGCAGGCGGGTCATAGCAGTTCGAAAATCCCTTCGATTTCGACAGCCACGCCAAAGGGCAAGGACGCAGCAGACACCGCAGATCGCGCATGGCGGCCGTTTTCGCCCAGCACATTGACCATCAGGTCCGATGCGCCGTTCACCACTTTGGGCTGGTCACCGAAATCGGCAGTAGAGTTCACAAAACCCACCAGCTTGACCACGCGCACACGGCTCAGATCACCACCGGCGGCCTTGCGCGCCTGTGACAGCAATGCCAGAGCGCAGTATTTCGCGGCTTCGGCACCGGCGTCTGCATCCAGATCAGCGCCCAGCTTGCCCTTGATCAGCCCGTCCGGCCCGGTCGGCAATTGACCCGAGACATAGACCTGGTTTCCGGTCTGCACAAACGGCACATAATTGGCCGCCGGGGCCGGGGCATCCGGCAGGGTCAGGCCCAGCTCTGCAAGACGGGCGTCGATGGCGTTGGTCATGGTGTCTCCCCTTTTTTGTTTGTCCGGACGCTATTGCGCAGCGCCGGAAATGGGAAGGGGGAGTCTGCGTCAAAGCCCAGTGTCAGTTCTGCCCGAAGATGCTTTGCAATAGGTCGTTGATCGTGTTCTCCAAGGCATTTCCGCCACGGTTGCCCTGCGGCTGTTGGGTGGGTTGTTGGGTCTGCGGCTGCGCCACCTGCTGTGGAGGGGTCGGTTCGATCATCGGCAATGGTCGCACCGGCAGGCCATCATGAACACGCACCATCGCCTCGTGCCAGATCTCGGCGGGCAGGCCGCTGCCGGTCACCCCGGCCAGAGGTGTGTTGTCGTCATAGCCCATCCAGACGCCTGTGACGTAATCTGCGGTAAACCCGATGAACCACGCATCGCGGGCTTCCTGCGAGGTGCCGGTCTTGCCTGCAACCTGACGGTCCGCCAGCTTGGCGCGCCCGCCGGTTCCCTGCGTGACGACCTTCTCCATCATCCAGACCAGTTGTCGTGCGGCATCTTCCGTGATCACCCGTTCCCCTATCCCGCCGCCACTGCCCATAAGCGGCTGATCTTCGCCTACCAGCCGCAATTCCTTCAGCCCGTAAGGTGTCACCGACGACCCGCCATTCAGGATTCCGGCATAGGCCCCGGTCATCTCGAGCAGCGACGCTTCGGATGCGCCAAGTGCCAAAGCCGGTGTGTCCGTCAGAGAGCTCTGGATGCCGAAATCCTCTGACACGCGCCGCACCAGATCGCGGCCCACGGATTCGGAAATCTTGACCGCCGGGATGTTCAGGCTTTTCGCAAGCGCGTCCGTCAGGGTGACCGAACCGTAATAGTCCCCCGAATAGTTTTCAGGGCACCAGCGGCCCGATCCGGGAATGTTCATGCAGAAGGGCTCGTCCGTCACCCGATCATAGGGGCTGTAGCCCAGTTCCAACGCGGTCGCATAGACAAAGGGTTTGAACGCCGAGCCGGTCTGGCGCTTGGCCTGTGTCGCGCGGTTGAACACGCCCGACACGTTGGTCTGCCGGCCTCCCACCATACCGCGCACCGCGCCATCGGCCGACATCACGACAATCGCCGCCTGCGCCTTTGACCCTTCGCGCACCTTGGTGGCAAAGACCGTCTTGATCGCCTCTTCCGCCGCTTTCTGGATGCGCTGATCCAGCGTCGTGGAAATCACCACGTCCTCGGTTGTGTCGCGGGTGAAGAAATCCGGGCCGGACTGCATGACCCAATCCGCGAAATAACCACCTGTCTGCGTCTTGGCCTTGTCCGACAATGTTGCCGGATTGGCCTGAGCCGCCCGCATCTGTTCGTCCGTCAGATAGCCCTGTTCGTTCATCAGTCGCAGAACGGTCGCCGCCCGTGCCTGTGACCGTTCGAGGTTCGATGTCGGCGCAAGGCTTGAGGGTGCCGTCAGCAGACCCGCGATCATCGCCCCTTCCTGCGGGGTCAGCGCCGAAGCGGGTTTCGAGAAGTACCGCTCGGCGGCAGCGGCAGCACCATAGGCCCCACCGCCCATATAGGCGCGGTTCAGGTAGATCGAGAGGATCTCGTCCTTGGAGTACTTGATCTCCATCGCCAGCGCGTAGACCGCTTCCTTGGCCTTGCGATAAAGAGACCCGCGACGGCAGTCGGCCACATATTCAGCCTCGTTCTTCCAGTCATTCGGGTCATACACAACTCCAAGACACAAAAGCTTGGCCGTCTGCTGTGTGATCGTCGACCCGCCATGCCCCGACAGCGGCCCGCGCCCTTCGGACAGGTTGATCCGGACCGCCGAAGCGATGCCACGCGGCGAAATGCCGAAATGGCTGTAAAAGCGCCGATCTTCCGTCGCGATCACGGCATTCTTCAGATGCGGTGACACGGTGTCTGCCGTCACGACGCCACCAAACTGGTCGCCGCGCCAGGCAAAGGCGACGCCGTCGCGGTCCAAGAGCTGCACCGATCCTCGGGCGCGCCCATCCAGAGCGTCGGATACTTCCGGCAGGGTCGTGTATTCATACGCGACAAACCCGGCGATGATCAGCGCCGCGACAATCCCGGCGCGCACAAAAAGACGAAAGAAGAACCGGAAGATCCAGCCGATGAATCCGGTAAAGAATCCGACGATCCCACCACGTTTGGCTTTGGCGCGCGTCGTTTTGCGCTTGGCCGGAGCGGCCTTGCGTGGCTGAGATGCCTTCGCTTGCGTCTTGGGGTATCGCCGGTCAGCGACCAGACGGTTCTTTCCGCGTCGTGAATCAGTCATGGCGCCCGCCTGTGATGCTGCTCTTTTTTTATCAATTTAGTGGGTTTCACAGTCGATGTGGACTGGTCAAGAACACGTTACTTGGTTTTTTAATCGCTCAAAAATTATGCATTCATGCAAAATTGTGCAAAATTTGTGCAATATGGGATGCTGCAACCCCCTCCGTCCGGGGTGAAATCTTCCCTTACCATCCTGTGTGCCTCTTTTCTGCGCTTGCAAACAAGATCGAACTGCAAGGGAAAGGGACCAAGGTGAAGTTCATCATAGCGACAATCAAGCCGTTCAAGCTTGAAGAAGTCCGCGAGGCGCTCACAGACATTGGCGTCCGCGGCATGATGGTAACCGAGATCAAGGGGTTTGGTTCTCAGTCAGGCCATACCGAGATTTACCGTGGCGCGGAATACGCGGTGAACTTCGTGCCGAAAATCAAGCTCGAAATCGTGGTCGCCTCGGACATGGCCGATCAGGTGATCGAGACCATCACCAAGACAGCCCGCACCGGCAAGATCGGTGACGGCAAGATCTTCGTGCTCGATGCGCAGCAGGCCATTCGCGTGCGCACAGGCGAAACCAATGGGGATGCGCTCTGAACAGGCGCTGTGACAGAGATTAGGGGACACATTCAGATGAAACTACTCAAGACACTCCTGCCCGCTGCCGCGCTGATCGCGCTGCCGGTTATGGGCATGGCTCAAGAGGCCGCTGCGCCGACAATGGACGAGGTCGGGCCGTATATCTTCACCACACTCCTGTTCCTCATGGCAGGCTTCCTCGTGTTCTTCATGGCAGCCGGCTTTGCCATGCTCGAAGCGGGCCTCGTGCGTTCCAAGAACGTGGCGATGCAGCTCACCAAGAACATCGCGCTCTTCTCCATCGCCGCCATCATGTACTGGCTCGTCGGCTTCAACACCATGTATCCGGGCGACTTCAACGGCTACTTCGCCATCGGCGGCCAGACCGTGCTTGACCCGGTCGGCGTGGCCGCAGCGGATGCAGCCCTCGATTATGCGTCGGTCGGTTCCGACTTCTTCTTCCAGCTTGTGTTCGTTGCCGCAACCGCGTCCATCGTGTCGGGTGCCGTGGCCGAACGCATCAAGCTGTGGCCCTTCCTGGCCTTCGTGGTTGTCCTGACCGGTCTCATGTACCCGATCTCCGGCTCCTGGCAGTGGGGTGGCGGCTGGCTGTCCGAAATGGGCTTCTCCGACTTCGCTGGCTCGACCGTCGTGCACTCGGTCGGTGGCTGGGCAGCGCTCGCGGGTGTTCTGGTACTCGGTCCGCGCATCGGCAAGTACAAGGATGGCCGCGTGAACCCGATCCCGGGCTCCAACCTGGCGCTTGCAACCCTCGGCACGTTCATCCTGTGGCTCGGCTGGTTTGGCTTCAACGGTGGTTCGCAGCTCGCAATGGGTACAGTGGGTGATGTCTCCGACGTATCGCGTATCTTCGCCAACACCAACATGGCGGCGGCTGCCGGTGCCGTGACCGCGCTGATCCTGACCCAGGTGATGTACAAGAAAGTCGACCTTACCATGGTTCTCAACGGTGCACTGGCGGGCCTCGTGTCCATTACCGCAGAACCGCTTGCTCCGACGCTCTTCGGCGCGCTCTGGATCGGTGCCGTCGGTGGTGTGATCGTGGTCTTCGCCGTGCCGTTCCTTGACAAGCTCAAGATCGACGATGTGGTCGGTGCCATCCCGGTTCACCTGTTCGCAGGCATCTGGGGCACCATCGCCGTGATCTTCTACGGTGAAGCAAGCCTGATGACCCAGCTTACAGGTATCGTGGCCTACGGTGTGTTCACCTTCGTCGTCAGCTTCGTCCTGTGGTATATCCTCAAGCTCACAATCGGCATTCGCGTCAGCGAAGAAGAAGAGATCAACGGTCTCGATATGGCCGAGCTGGGCATGGAAGCCTATCCCGAATTCTCCAAAGGCTGATCTCCTCCTTCCTGTCAGCCTTTAGTGACCAACTGCCCGGGCGTTCGCGCCCGGGTTTTTTGTGTCTGGCAGGCGTTACCCGCTGCCGATCAGAACACCCGCCGCAAACACCAGTGCCCCGCCCAGAACGACCTGCAGGGCAGCCCGGAAAAACGGCGTGTCCATGTACTTGTTCTGGATCCACGCAATCGCCCAAAGCTCGATGAACACCACGACAAAGGCCGTGATCGTTGCTGTCCAGAAATCCGGAATGAGATAGGGCAGGGCGTGGCCCAACCCGCCCACAGTGGTCATGATGCCTGACGCAAATCCCCGCTTGATGGGCGATCCACGGCCCGACAATTGCCCGTCATCCGACGCCGCTTCGGTAAAGCCCATGGAAATCCCGGCCCCGACCGAGGCGGCAAGGCCGACGAGAAACGTCGTCCACGTGTCCTGGGTTGCAAAGGCGGTCGCAAAGATCGGTGCCAAGGTCGATACCGACCCGTCCATCAAGCCCGCAAGCCCCGGCTGAACCCACGTCAGAACGAACTGACGCCGGGCGTTTTCCTGTTCGCTGCTCCGCGTGTCCTCGGTCAGGTGTTCCTGCTCCAGCGCCTCGGCCGTGGTCTGGTGCCCGGCCTCGGCGGCGGCAAGATCGCCCAAAAGCTTGCGCGTGGCCGCATCGCTCGTCCGTTTCGCGGCCTCCAGATAGAAGCGTTCCGCATCGCGCTCCATTGCTTCGGCCTCGGCGCGGATGCGATCGATGCCAAGGTTCTCGACAAGCCAGACAGGACGGCGCGCATAGTATCCTGCAACATGTTCACGCCGGATCAGGGGGATCACGTTCCCGAACCGGTGCTGGTGCAGATCGACAAGCCGCTGCCGGTGCTGGTCTTCTTCCGCAGCCATCCCGTCAAACACGGCAGCCGTTCCCGGATAATCCGCCCGAAGTCGTTCGGCATACGACCTGTAGATCCGCGCATCGTCTTCTTCGGAAGAAATTGCCAACGCCACGATTTCCTGTTCGGAAAGATCTGAAAAACGGCGCCGGTTCAGTGAAAATCGCATGAGAGCAGTCCTTTATTGCAGTCAGCGATGCGCGATGCCCCTGTCTCCGGGTTGCTTTCCCCGGCCGGAGCCACACATCCCTACTTGCTAGACTAAACTGATCTGTTTAGATTTTGAACGCGACATAAGGGAAAAGAATGGCGACAGCTCAGGTCCAGATCCGCAAAGGGCGCAAGTTCGACCAGGTGGTCGACGGGGCGCGCGAGATCTTTCTGCGGGACGGATTCGAAGGCGCCAGCGTTGATGATATTGCCCGCGCCGCCGGTGTCTCCAAGGCGACTCTCTACAGCTACTTTCCCGACAAACGACTTTTGTTCATGGAAGTCGCGACGCGACAGTGCAAGGAACAGGCGCGCAAATCCATCGACTCCATCGACAGTGCGAACCCGCCGCGGGACGTGCTGACACGGGTCGCACACCAGTTCCTTGGGTTTCTCTATTCCGACATGGGGCAACGCATCTTTCGCATCTGCGTCGCCGAGGCAGACCGGTTTCCCCAGCTTGGACGGGAATTCTACCATTCCGGCCCGATGATCATGCGCTCTGCCATGGTTGATTATCTGCGGCAGGCGGTCGACCGTGGCGAATTGCGGATCCACAATTTCGACCTTGCCGCAGATCAGTTTGCGGAGCTGTGCAAGGCGGATCTCTGGCCGAAACTGGTGTTCGGCATCATCCAGACCGTATCCGACGAGGAAAAGGCCCGCGTCATCGAAGGCGCAGTCACCACGTTCCTGTCGCGCTACGGTGTCGATGAGGCGGCGCTGACACAGGCGTCGTAAAGCGATTCAAGCGTTTGCACGCAGTGATCCATCGAAAGCGCCGCAGCGTCCGCACCGGTGCGGATGGCAATGTCCTTTTCGAGATGCACGATATGTCCGCTGATGAAGATTAGCGACCGCGGTGCCGCGATGCGCAGTTCGACGATTGTCCGCGCAAGCGATCTGACCCGTTCAACCCCGGATGCGGACAGACCGATGATCGGGTACCCGCCATCCCGCACGATCTGGCACAGTTCGGCTTCGCTGCGTCCCAGTTGAAGGTCGATGTGCCAGCCCTTCTTGCGCAGGATGTCTGCCGCCATCGTGATACCAAGAACGTGCTGCTCTCCGGGCACGGTGGCGAACAGGGCCTCGCGATTGCCGCGCAGGGGCACGGACGGGTAGGCCCGGCGCAGATCGCGCAGCATGTGCAGCATGCGTCCTGCGGCAATCGCCATGTCGCTGAAGTGAATGCGGTCCTCTTCCCACCATTCGCCAAGCCGGCTGGCCGCGCCGCCGATATAGGCCACGCAGAGCACCTGGTGTGACGCGCCACGGGCCTGGGCGTCTTCGAGAATCTGTTTCGCATCTTCCGATGTCGGGGCGATCAGGGCTGCACAAAAGGCATCTAGGTCAACTGTGCTGATGTCCGGTCTGGAATTCCGGGCGATCTGTGACAGCCGTGTGATGACCTCCTGTGCCAGAACAAGAAGAGACGCGTCCGACAAACGCTGGGCTTGACCGTGCGCATCGTCGTCGATGGCGCGCACCACGATCGGCGTATCAATTGCTACCATTTACCGGCCTCCGGCGCTCAAAGCACAGAAACCCTCGTCCCCTGGGGGACGATGCCACGCCTGACAAGGCCGATCAATCCCGTCGGCGCACCATCAACTGGTTGTTTGGCCCGCGCTTGACTTCGAGCACCTTCATCTCCGTGACAAGATCGCTCAGCTTGCGCTTGCCATAGGTGCGCGTGTCGAAATCCGGATTGGCCGACACGATGTGCTGGCCCAACTGGCCCAGCCGATACCACTCGTCGTCTTGGTCGATGGCATCCATCGCCTTGAGAATGAGGTTGCGTGCCTCGTTCAGGTTGCCTTTCGCCGCAGGCTTTTCCGCCGCGCTGCCGGTGTCCGGCCCACCTTCAAGGTTCTCAAGGAAAATGAACCGTTTGCAGGCCCGTCGGAACGCCTCGGGCGTTTTCTGCATCCCCATTCCGTAAACATCCAGCCCCTGTTCGCGCAACCGCTGCGCAAGCCGGGTGAAATCGCTGTCGGAACTGACCAGCACGAACCCGTCGAACCGCCCGGTGTGCATCAGGTCCATCGCGTCGATCACCAGCGCGATGTCGCTCGCGTTCTTGCCCACGGTGTTGGCGGGCTGGTGATGCGGCACGATCCCGAACTCGGCCTGTACCTTGGACCATCCCGACATCTGCTGGCTGGAAAAGTCGCCATAGCACCGCCGCACACTGGCTTCACCCAAAGACGCGATCTCATCGAAAATCGCGGCCGAGTATTTCGGAGACGTGTTGTCGGCGTCGATCAGAACGGCCAGCAGCGGGGGATTGTCGGACATGGCGGTACGCCCTTTCATGTGTGTTGCGGCAGGGGCCGCCATGGTCTGCGGCGGCCCCTGTCCTGCGTCATTCTCCTATCGCAATGCCCTCGCGGCGCGGATCGGCCCCGCCGGTCAGCCCGTCGCCGATGGCAATCGCGTGCAGGCCCGAATTGAGCGAGGTCACGTTGACCTCGAACCCCAACTCGGTCAGCGGGCCTTCCAGCGCGGTCATCGGTGTTCCGGCTTCGATGTCGAACGTGCCGAACCGGTTGACCAGATGCGGCATCGCCACAGCCTGCTGCACGTCCATGCCCCAATCGACATGGGCGATGATCGCCTGTGCGACATAGCCGATGATGCGGCTGCCGCCGGGCGATCCGATCACCAAGGTGGGTGCGTTATTGGTCATCACGATGGTCGGGGCCATCGACGACCGGGGCCGCTTGCCCGGCTCCAGCCGGTTGGCAATGGGCCGTCCGTCGGAATGGGTGCGGAACGAGAAATCGGTCAGCTCATTGTTGAGCAGGAATCCCCGCACGAACAGCCGCGATCCGAACCCGTTCTCGATGGTCGTCGTCATCGACAGCGCATTGCCGTAGATGTCCACAATCGAGATATGCGAGGTCGACGGCAACTCAAGGCTCTCGTCCGGCGCCAACTCCATCGCGTGATCCCATTCGGGTGTGCCCGGTGTCACTTCGGGCAGCGCATCGTCACCGCTCAGAAGCTGGCCGCGCTCCTGCAGATAGGTCGGATCGACAAGCCCCTGTGTCGGCATCGGCACAAAATCGGTATCGGCCATGTAAAGCCCGCGATCCGCAAAGGCGAGCCGCGACGCATCCCCGATCAACCGCCACGCCTCGGCGCTGTCGGGCCCAAGTGCGGCAAGATCATAGCCTTCCAGCATGCCAAGGATCTGCCCGACGGTCAGCGCCCCCGATGACGGCGGACCCATGCCGCAGACCTCATAGGCGCGGTAGGGCACGCAGACCGGTTGACGTTCCTTGACCTGATATAGCGCCAGATCGGCGCGGGACAGCACACCGGGATTGCCCGCCGCCGTGCGCACCGTTGCCACGATGTCTGACGCGATGGGGCCGGTATAGAAAGCCTCTGCCCCCTCGGCAGCGATCAGGCGCAGCGTGTCGGCATACTCGGCATTGACCAGCGTGTCGCCCGCCGCAATCGCTGTGCCACCGGGAAAGAAGTAATCCTGCGTCGCCTTGAACCGTCCCAGCCGGTCGGCATCCCCTGCCACGAGATCGGCCAGTCGCGGCGACACGGTGAACCCGCCCTCGGCCAGCGCAATCGCCTCGGCGAACAAGCCCGCCCACTCGTAGCGCCCCCATCTGTCATGCGCGGCCTGCATCAATGCGGGAGTCCCCGGGGTCCCGACGGATCGGCCGCCGACAACCGCATCGAAGAACCCCATCGGTTCGCCTTCGGGTGTCTGGAACAGCGTCGGTGTCGCGGCAAGCGGTGCGGTCTCGCGCCCGTCCAGCGTGGTGACAACACCCGAGATCGCATCATACCAGACCAGAAACGCGCCGCCCCCAAGGCCCGAGCTTTGCGGCTCCACCAGCCCAAGCACCGCCTGAACGGCCACCATCGCATCCGCCGCCGATCCACCTTCGCGCAGCACCCGCGCCCCGGCTTCGACAGCCAATGGGTTCGCTGCGGCGACCATCCAGTTCTGCGCCTCGACAGGTGTGCCCGCGTCCTTGGCGGCCAAGGCGGAAACCGCCGCGTCGGACAGGGTGCCAAAGGCCGTGCCTGTCTGCGTTGCCGCCTCTGGCGCAACGGCATCCACCGATTGCTGCGCAAAGGCGCATGTCCCGATCAGGCTTATCGCCCCTGCCACAGCGGATGTCTTCCAACGAACCATGACCTCAACTCCTTTTTCCAAATGAAACGCGGCACGCGGAACGGGCTGCGCGGGATGGAAACGTAAATCCGGGTCAGGCCGGGGGCATGGCGCCCCCGGTCAAACAGCTTAGTAGACGACGACCGAGCGGATGCTTTCGCCCGCATGCATCAGGTCGAAGCCCTTGTTGATGTCATCCAGCGGCATGGTGTGGGTGATCATCGGATCGATCTCGATCTTGCCCTCCATGTACCAGTCGACGATCTTGGGCACATCCGTCCGACCGCGCGCGCCACCAAAGGCGGTGCCTTTCCACGTCCGTCCGGTGACAAGCTGGAAGGGCCGCGTGCTGATCTCGGCACCGGCCGGGGCCACGCCGATGATGATGCTCTCGCCCCACCCCTTGTGGGCACATTCCAGCGCATCGCGCATGACCTTGACGTTGCCGGTGGCGTCAAAGGTGTAATCCGCGCCGCCCTTGGTCAGGTTCACGAGATACGGCACAAGATCGCCCTCGACCTCCTTGGGGTTGACGAAATGCGTCATGCCGAACCGTTCCGCCATCGGCACCTTGTCGGGGTTCAGGTCCACACCGACGATCTGGTCGGCACCCGCCAGACGCAGGCCCTGAATGACATTGAGCCCGATGCCCCCCAAGCCGAACACCACGGCGCGGCTGCCGATCTCGACCTTGGCGGTGTTGATCACCGCGCCGATGCCAGTGGTCACGCCGCAGCCGATGTAACAGACCTTGTCGAAGGGCGCGTCCTCGCGGATCTTGGCCAGCGCGATTTCCGGCAGGACCGTGTGGTTCGAAAAGGTCGAGCAGCCCATGTAATGCAGGATCGGCGTCCCATCGAGCATCGAGAACCGGCTGGTGCCATCCGGCATCAGGCCCTGTCCCTGGGTGCTGCGGATCGCCTGACAGAGGTTCGTCTTGGGATGCAGGCAGTATTCGCATTCCCGGCATTCCGGCGTGTACAGCGGGATCACGTGATCGCCCGGTTTCAGGCTGGTGACACCTTCGCCCACCTCGACGACGACGCCCGCGCCTTCATGGCCCAGAATCGCCGGAAACAGCCCCTCGGGGTCGGCGCCGGACAGGGTGAATTCGTCGGTGTGGCAGATGCCCGTGGCCCTGATTTCGACCAGCACCTCTCCGGCGCGGGGGCCGTCAAGGTTCACATCCATGATTTCCAAAGGTTTTCCGGCCTGAACGGCAACGGCGGCACGGGTGCGCATGATGACTCTCCCTCGTTGGTTTTTCCGAAACCTTGCGGGAAAGCCTCCGGTTTGCAAGCATTGGCTTGGATATTTGAAAGGTTTCTATATGCGATTCTACATTTTGTTTGGTGCGTGTCTGGCGCTTGCCGCCTGTCAGGAAGCCACCGTTGCGGAAAAGCCCGCCGCGTCCTGTGGGGCCGAAGAGATGGCCCACCTGATGGGTCTTCAACGGTCGCAACTGGAAAACATCGCCTTCACCCAACCGTATCGCATTCTGGGGCCGGGCGATCCGATGACGATGGATTACCGGGGCGACCGGGTCAATTTTGCACTGAATGACAGCGGCACGGTGATGCGCATCTACTGCGGCTGATTGCGGCGCGGTGCTCTGGGATCTCGACTCGTCGGACAGCAAGGATATATAGAACAAAAAGAGAACATATGCTGCCCCGAGTCTCATGCCCAACCGTCGCATCCTGTCCATCTGGTTTCCCCGGCTGGCCGCCGAACGCCATATCCGGTGCGACCCCAATCTGGGGGAGGTGCCCTTTGCCGTGGTGCGCGACGTAGGGCAGGCGCAGGTTCTGGCGTCCCTCTCTCCCTTGGCACAGGCGGCGGGCTTGTACGAAGGTCAGCCGCTGCGCGATGCCCATGCGATGTGCGCCGACCTGCTCACCCGGCTGTCGAACCCCCATGCCGAGGCGGCGTTTCTGGGCGTGCTGCACCGCTGGGCGGGCAAGTTCTCGCCTTGGGTCGCGCGCGAAGAACCCGACGTGCTGGTCGTGGATCTGACGGGATGTGCGCATCTTTTCGGCGGTGAGGAACAGCTTGCGCTTCAGGTCGAACAGGATTGCACCGATCTGGGCCTCTCGGTGCAGCTTGGCATCGCCGACACGCTGGGTGGGGCCTGGGCGCTGGCGCGGTTCGGTGGCGGGCAGGGGGGGGATCATCATCGCAACGGCGACGCCATCGACCAGGAGGCCCGCGCCACCCGCTCCCGCGCTGGCAAACGGCGGCACTGGGAACGCGGCGGTGCGGCCCCTGCGGTCACGCTCGCCCCGGTGCAGGCGCGCGCGCGCATCGCGGCTCCGGGCAAGACCTATGACGCGCTGGCCCCTCTGCCGATTGCGGCGCTGCGGCTTGAGCAACACACGATGGCGCAACTCTCGCGCCTTGGCCTGCGCGGGGTGAAAGACCTGGTCGCGCAACCCCGCGCCGGGCTGGCCCGCCGGTTCGGGCGCGGGCTGGTGGCGCGGCTCGATCAGGCGCTGGGTGCGCTGCCCGAACCCGTCAGCCCGGCGCCACCCCCCGACCGCTTTGCCACCCGCATGAGCCTGCCCGATCCCATTGGTCTGGAAGACGACGTGATGGCGGCCATCGACTGGATGCTGCCCCGGCTCTGCGAGGCGCTGCGCAAGAAGGGACGTGGCGCGCGCACGCTCCGGTTCGAGGCGTATCGCGCCGATGGCACGATGCAGTGGATGAATGTCACGATGGCCAAACCTTCGGACGATCCCCACCACATCCGCCCGCTGCTGCGGCTCAAGATCGAGGATCTGGATGCGGGTTACGGCATCGACATGCTGCGGCTCGAAGCCGTGCTGCACGAACCCATCCACCTGCGCACCGCGTCGGGCCATCTCGAGGCGGCCGAGGCGGGCCGTGCGCGTATGGCCGGGCCGAAACCCGGATCGCTGGATACGTTGATCGGGCGGCTGGGCACACGGCTCGGGGTCGAGGCGATCACCCGCGTGCAGCCTGCCGACAGCCACATCCCGGACAAGACATGGATCACCGTGGCCGCAGCTTGGTCCGACCCGGTGACGGACTGGCCCCGCCCCACCAAACCGCGCCCGCTGCGGATGTGGGCACCAGAGCCGGTGATGATCCCGGACGTGCCGCGCCTTCCTGACGTGTTTCGCTGGCGTGGCAGGGATCACAGGGTCCACAGTACCCGTGGCCCCGAACGCATCGCGCCGGAATGGTGGCTGGATGATCCCGCATGGCGCAGCGGCCAGCGCGACTATTGGGACGTGATCACCGCCGACGGACTACGCCTGTGGCTCTTCTACGCCCACGGCGCGTCGAAATCCTCGGGGTGGTTCTGTCAGGGGGCCTTTGCGTAACGCCGATGCGGCCCGCCCTCAGGTGTCGCGCATTGATGCGGCGGTGTTGCTGATGACGATCTTGCGGCGCATGTCGTTTGCAAAACTCACCCTCAGCGCGCTGCCGATTGCGGGATGATCCTCGTCCAGACGTTCGACCTTTGGCGTCTCGACGCGCCAGACCCGCGATGGAGCGCTGAGCGTGACCGTGGCCGAGGCCATGTCGTCCCCAAGGAACGACATCTCTCCGACATAGTGCTTCGGACGCAGATCGGCGATCACGCGATCATCCACCACGACCGACGCGGCACCATGGGCTACATAGGTCAGGAACTCCGGCCGCTGACCCTGCCGCGTCAGCACAGTGCCGTCCGGCAGGTCTTCCCATCGGCCCATGTCCAGCAAGGCGCGGCACTTGCTGGGCGACAAGCCCACCAGATGTTCGGAGAGAAACGCCTCTTCCTCTTCCGAGAATTTCGCGTTCCGATCCCTGCGCCACAGCAGGTAAAGCTGCCCGGTGTTCACCAGAAGCAACAGCCCTTCCCAGAACACGCCCACGGGATTGCGCAGCCAGAACAGATCATAGGCGATCCCGGTCAGAGCCGACGCGATGACCAGCAGACGCAGCAGCGAAATGTCCCGCATCATCATGGAGATGACGAGAAGCACATACGACAGATGACCAACGAAACCGCCGACCGAAAAAGCCGAGTCTATCCAATATTCCAAGAGGGGCAGGTCTTTCAGAACAGAAACATGCCCCCCGATGGTATGTGGAGCGGTGGCATCCGGCAAATGCTATTGTTGGCCCGAACCGAATTCTCCCAAGGCCGCAAGGGTTCACAAAAGCTTAAAGGGTCCGGTGCGGTCCTATTGTTTCGCGCGCGAAACATTGGGTCCGAACCGGACCTTTCCCGTGTTCCGTCACAGGCGGGGCGCGTCAGCTTTCGTTGGCTCCACGCAGCCTGCGGATGCTGCCCCGGATCGCCCGCCAGTTTTCCGCTTCTTCCGCGTTGCCGGCCGACGTGAACTCTTGCTCTTTCCGGGCCGCTTCGTATTCCGCACGATCACCGCGCACACGGTAGAGCGCATGTGCGATCTCGCTTGCTTTCATGGCATCCATGGGGTCCTCCTTTGCTGCCTCGGCGATACGCTGCGCAAAGGGCCTTTCCCGTCCTGTCGTCAGAGCCTTCGGGCCTTGGCCCCGCACTCCGGTCATCACCGAGGGACCGACAGCATACCTCTTTTGCGCGTTTCGATCAAATCGGCGCACCGGTTTCGCTGCGAAACCGGCATGAGGCGGCCCGCCGCCCGTCGATGAATTTGCAACGCCACTGTGGACGGCCTGTCAAAACGCTTGATTTACCTGACGGCCTGCACACATCATGAGATATGAACAGTATCACGCCGTTCCCGACAGAGTTTTCCGCGCCCGACCAGGTGGCCTTTCACCGGACCGAGCTGAACGTGATTTTGTCGCTGTATGGCAGGATGGTCGCCGCCGGGGAATGGCGCGATTACGGGATTTCCACGCTCAAGGACATGGCCGTGTTCTCGGTCTTCCGCCGCACCGCCGAGAACCCGCTCTACCGCATCGAAAAGCATCCCAAGCTGCGCAACCGGCAGGGGCAATATGTCGTGATCGGCATGGATGGGCAGGTGCTCAAGCGGGGGCATGATCTGCGGACGGTGCTGCGGGTGCTGGAACGCAAATTGATCCGCGCGGTCGAATAACGCCTCTCCACAATTCGTGTCGGACACGGTAATCGGCAGGCATGACGACCTTGCCCGAGATATACGCCGCGCGCGTGGCTGACGGATCGCTGACCCGCGATCCCGCACAGGAAGCGGCGCTGCCTGAGTTCGAGCGCATCCGCGCCGCGCTGGCCGAGCCGGTGAAGAAGGGGCTGTTCCGCAAGGCCCCGGAGCCACCCAAGGGGTTGTATCTCTGGGGTGGGGTCGGGCGCGGCAAGTCGATGCTCATGGATCTCTTCGTCACCAGTCTGAGCGTCCCGGCCCGGCGGGTGCATTTCCATGCCTTCATGCAGGAGATCCACGCCGCCATTCACAAGGCCCGGCAGGACGGTGTCGAGGACGCGATCAAGCCAGTGGCGAAATCGGTGTCGGATTCGGTGCGGTTGCTGGCCTTCGACGAAATGCAGATCACCGACATCACCGACGCGATGATCGTCGGGCGGCTGTTTGAAAAGCTGTTCGCTGCGGGCGTTGTGGTGGTGACCACGTCGAACCGGGTGCCGGATGATCTTTACAAGGATGGTCTGAACCGCCAGATTTTCCTGCCCTTCATCGACATGCTCAAGACCCGCATGGTGGTGCATGAACTGGCGTCACCCACCGATTACCGGCAGGATCGGCTGGCGGGGGCGCAGGTCTATTTCACGCCGAACGATGCGGCGGCCAAGGACGAGATCAACCGCATCTGGCAGGAGCTGACAGGCGGTGAGCAGCACAGTCTGACGCTGCATGTGCAGGGCCGCCAGATCGAGTTGCCGCGTTTTCACAACAGTGTGGCGCGGGCGAAGTTCTATGACCTGTGCGGACGCATGCTGGGACCTGCGGATTATCTTGCGCTGGCCGATGCGGTGCGGGTGCTGATCATCGAGGACATCCCGCGCCTGAGCCGGAGCAATTTCAACGAGGCCAAGCGTTTTGTCACGCTGATCGACGCTTTGTACGAGGCGAAGGTGCGCTTGATCGTGTCGGCCGCTGCGGAACCCGAGATGCTGTATATCGAAGGGGCGGGGACGTTCGAATTCGAGCGCACGGCGAGCCGCCTGCGCGAGATGCAGGCCGAAGGCTGGGGCGAGGCGTAAGCCAAAAAAAGAGGTCCCGAAGGACCTCTTAGGCTGCTCGATATTTCTCGCCTGTGTTCAGGTCCTTGCTATACCCTACGTCGATGGTGGCGCGAGGGAGCGCCCGAGGGGTCTTCGAGGTCTTGGTGGTCGTTTCGTGCGGTGTTCTCGAACGCCAAGAGGCCTGAAAAAGCCAAGGTCGCAGTTACTTGGGTACTCAATAACACCTGAACATCCCCCGTTCCGTGGTCACTTTGAAAGCAAGTCACGAAGTCTGGCACTGTTGTGCCATAGTGATTCGCACCGGTCAACATTTAGGTGAGGTACGGTTGTCTTTTTCCAACTGTAGCGCGAACGCCCAGATGTTGCGGTCAGGGTGTGGGCAGTTTCAGCACCATTCCGGGCTTCAGGCTGTCCGGGCTGGTGAGAATGTTCGTGTTGTGCCGAAAGATCTCGGAGGACATCGTCGTGTCGCCGTAGACTTCCTTGGCGATGCTGAGCAGCGTGTCGCCGGGACGTACGAAATAGGCCCCGGTCGACGGAAGGCGCGGGGCGCTGACGGGCCGGATTTCGGTCACCTGTGGTGCGGTGGTCGGCGCGGCGGTGCTGTTTGCGATGCTGCGCTGGACGACGCTGTGCAGGAGGCTACCGGGCTGACCGGGTGCCGGGGCTTCGCCTGTCGTGACGGATTTCAGGTTTGAAATGGCGCTGAATGTCATGTCGCGCAGATTGGTCGGCTGGTCGTCAGCTTGATTGGTGGTGGCAAGCTGCGGTATCGGTGTCGGAACCTGCACCGGGGCGGGGGCCACGACAGGTGTCACCTCGGGAGCGGGTGGGGGCGTCAGAGGGTCGGCCACCCGTGTGACAGTGCTCGAGGGTTCCGGTTCGAATGTCGATTGCGCGTTGCGGGGCGAGCCCGGCTGAAACACGATCAGCACGATGGTCAGCGCAATGAAGGCGGTACCCATCAGGCCCATGCGGATGTAACCGGCGCTGTTTGAGGTCTGCATCATTGTCCCACCGAGATGTTGAGGCCAAGCGCGCTCCAGGTGGATGCGCCGCCGCGGTAATACTTGATCTTGGCAGGCGGATAGCCCGCCCCAAGAAGATGCCGGATCGCATCGCGCGCTGTGCTATCGTCGGGGCCATTGCCGAAGATCACGAGGCTGAACGCCCCGGCAAAGCTGGGCGCGGTTTCGGGATTGCTGACCCCAAGCGCCGAAAGAAGATCGGTGCGGTACGGGTTGTCGGGCTGAAACGTCGCCAGCGGCACGTTGACCGACCCCGGCACGGAGCCTGAGGAAAAAGTGCCGGGCATCCGGACATCGACCAGAAGTCCGGTTCCGGTGCTGACGGCGTTCTGCAGAAAGGCGATCACCTCGAGTTCGCCCAGCGTTTCGACGCCGGGGGCGATGGAGATCGGTTGGATGCAGGAGGACGGGCAGGATGGACCGCTGCGGGTCACGGTCATTTCGACGCCATTGAGGCTGAAGGCAAACGTCGTTGCGCCCTCCGTGATTGCGGAGGACTGAGCAACCAACGGGCTGCCTGCGGCAAGACCTGCCGCAATGACGGCGCGCCGTACTGATACCATGTCGCCACCTATCCGTCTCGCTTGCGCGGACACTGCTCTTTTTTAGGCAATATATAGGCAGTTCAGAGCATTTGGGTCAATATAAAGTGACCTGAACGCGAGTCAGGTCACCCGATCTGGCGCAAAACGTGACCGGCAAGATAGAGCGATCCGCAGATCAGGACCCGCGCCTGTGGCTGGGTTTCCGCGATCTGGCGCAGGGCGCTTTCGACACTTTCGGCTTGTGTGGCGGTCAGACCGACATCCCGTGCGGCGGTTTCGGTGTCTGCGGCGCTGAGCGTGTTGGTCTCTCCGGGGATGGAAATGGCAGTCAGGTGGTCGGCCACACCCGCCAAGGGGCGCAGGTAGCCGCGCACGTCCTTGGTGTTGAGCATGCCGCAGATCAGGTAGGTCGGGCGCTTGGTCAGGCCGCGCAAATGCAGGGCCAGCGCCTCGCCCGCCGCCGGGTTGTGGCCGCCGTCGAGCCAGAGGTCGGTTTGCGGGGCAAGGTCGTTCAGCGATGTGCCCTTGAGGTGCTGCATGCGGGCGGGCCAGTATGCATTCTGCACCGCGCCGTCAAAGGCCGCTTCGGGCATGTTCAGATGGCGCAGCGCGGCAAGGGCTGCGCCTGCGTTCTGGACCTGGTGCTGGCCGGGCAGGTTCGGCAGGTCGAGGTCGAGCAGGCCGGTTTCGTCCTGATAGACCAGCCGTCCGCGGTCCTCGGACACGTGCCAGTGCTGGCCATAGGCGAGCAAGGGCGCGCCGAGCCGCGCGGCCTGTGCCTCAATCACCTCCATCGCATCTTCGTGCTGTGGTCCGACAACGCAGGGCACGCCGCGTTTGATGATCCCGGCCTTTTCTCCCGCGATCTTGGCGATTGTGTCGCCCAGAAAGCTTTCGTGGTCCATCGACACCGGGGTGATGATCGTCAGCGCGGGCTGGTCGATCACGTTGGTGGCGTCGAGCCGCCCGCCAAGGCCAACCTCAAGCAATGTGTAGTCGGCGGGCGTTTGGGCAAAGGCCAGCAAAGCGGCGCAGGTGGTGATTTCGAAATAGGTGATGTTGGCGCCGTCATTGGCGCGGTAGCATTCGTCCAGCACCTCGGTCAGGTGCGCCTCGGTGATCAGCTCACCGGCAAGGCGGATGCGTTCGTGAAAGCGCGCGAGATGCGGCGAGGTATAGGCGTGGACGGTTTTGCCAGCGGCTTCGAGCCCGGCGCGGATCATCGCCTGTGTCGATCCCTTGCCATTGGTTCCGGCGATGTGGATCACCGGGGGCAGCTTGCGTTCCGGATTGTCGAGCGCGTTGAGCAGCGTCCAGACGCGGTCAAGGGTGAGGTCGATCACCTTGGGATGCAGGGACATCATCCGATCCAGGATGAGGTCCGACCCGATTTTGTTGTTCATGATGTCTGATCAGCAGGGGCCGGTTGGATCGGCGTTGTGTCGGCTGGTCCGGGGGCGGGCAGATCGCCTGCGACGGGGGGTGGCATGTGCATGAGCATGCGGATGATCTGCACCAGTTCCTCGCGCATCTTGCGGCGGTCGGTGACGCGGTCGAGCATGCCGTGCTCCAGCAGGTATTCGGCGCGTTGGAAGCCTTCGGGCAGCTTTTCGCGGATCGTCTGTTCGATCACGCGGGGACCGGCGAAACAGATCAGCGCGCCGGGTTCGGCGATCTGGATGTCGCCCAGCATCGCGTAGGACGCGGTCACGCCGCCTGTCGTCGGATGGGTCAGGACGACGATATAGGGCAGGTTCGCCTCTTTCAGCATCTGCACGGCGACGGTGGTGCGGGGCATCTGCATCAGGCTCAGGATGCCTTCCTGCATGCGCGCGCCACCGGCAGCGGAAAACAGCACAAGCGGGCGGCGGAGTTCGACGGCTTTTTCTGCAGCGGCGATGATCGCGTTGCCGACATACATGCCCATGGAGCCTGCCATGAAGCTGAAATCCTGCGCGGCGGCGACAATGGGTGTCCGGCCGATTTCGCCGGTTGCGACGAGCATCGCCTCTTTTTCGCCGGTGGCTTTCTGCGCGGCCTTCATGCGTTCGGGATATTTCTTCTGGTCGCGGAATTGCAGCGGGTCGGCCAGCGGTTCGGGGACCGAGACTTCGGTGAAGATGCCGCCGTCGAACAGGCCCTGAAACCGTTCGCGCGGGGTGATGTTCATGTGGTGACCGCAATTGGAGCAGACGTTGAGATTGTCCGACATTTCGCGGTGGAACAGCATGGTGCCACACTCGTCGCACTTGACCCAGAGGTTCTCGGGGATTTCGCGGCGCGAAAAGATCGAGTTGATCCGGGGTCGGACGTAGTTGGTGATCCAGTTCATGCAGTGCGGCTCCCGTCACCCTGTCTTGGCTGGATGTGATCTAAGGCCTATTCCATGGAAATGCAATCAACCGTGCGGCGTGAGGTTCGACCGTGCCGGGCCGCGTTTGACGCCCAGTTGGCGTTCCCGCCAGATGATGAGAACGCCTGCGGCGATGATGACGACCGACCCGATCAGTGTGTGGATCGTGGGGATTTCGTCGAAGATCGTGTAGCCGATCACAAGCGCGAAGAGGATCGAAGCATAGTCGAAGGGGGCCAGAACCGCAGCTTCGGCGTGGCGATAGGATGAGGTCAGAAGGATCTGCGCCACGCCACCGATGAGGCCAGCGCCGATGAGTTGGCTTGCGGTGATGGCGTCGGGGATGACCCAGCCGAAGGGGATGGTGACAAGCGACAGGCAGGACGCGGTAACGGCAAAGTAGAACACCACCGATGACGTGGTTTCGTTCTGCACCAGCTTGCGGATATGGACATGGGCCAGTGCGCGGAGGGTTGCCGAGGCCAGCACCAGCGCCACACCCCAGCGCGCGGCGGTGCCCATCTCTTCGTTGCCGAGCTGTGGCAGCATGACAATCACCACGCCAACAAGGCCGATCACCACTGCGGACATGCGCACAAGACGGATTTTCTCGCCCAGTAGCAGGGCGGCGAAGATCACGGTCAGGATGGGGGCGGCGTAGCCGAGGACGGTGACTTCGGGCAGCGGGAGCAGGCCGAGTGCTGCAAATCCGCAAGCCATCGCGCTGACCCCGAAAAGACCGCGCCAGAAATGGCCTGACGGATTGCGGGTGCGCAGACCAGTGGCGAGTTCACCGCGCATCACCAGCCAGAGCAAGATGACCGGGATCGCAAAAAAGGACCGGAAGAACACCGCTTGGCCCGGCGGCACCACATCGGAGCTTGCTTTGATGAGTGCCGCCATGATGACGAAGAGCAAGACAGCGCTGAGCTTCAGCACCATGCCGCGCAGCGGGGACATAGGTTCTCCGGTGTCAGGGTTTAAGCGCTAACCTGCCTGTGCCGGAACGGAACGTCAATGCGGTGCTGTTCAGCCGATCAGGACCTCGTAAAGCAGTTTGAACGAGACCACCGCCAGAGCGACTTCGATCAGGATGAAGAACACCCGCTCGGGCAGGGCGCGGGAGATGCGCGATCCGCTCCATGCCCCGGCAAGCGCGCAAGGCGCGAGCAACAGGGCTTGTGCGGTGCTGTCCCAGGTGATCTGTCCTGCCAGTATGAACGGTGGGACCTTGATCAGGTTCACGATCGAGAAGAAAATCGCGGTAGTCCCAAGATAGACCATCTTGTCTAGCTTTTGTGGCAGCACATAGGCTTGGTAGGGCGGTCCTCCGGCATGTGAGATATAGCTGGTCAGGCCTGCTATGGTGCCCCAGAACAGGCCGCGCGGGACATCTGCGGGCATCGGCGGCACCGGGGTTCTGGAAAAGCGGTTCCGGAGTGCGTTGGCGAGGTAGTAAAAGCCGATCCCGGCCACCAGAAGCTTGCCCGCGTCGCCGGGCACGTAGGACACCGCTGCAAATCCGATCAGGATACCGACAACCGCGCCGGGCAGGAGGTTCCTGAGGTTGCGCGTCGAAAACGCTTTGCGGAACAGGTAGATCGCGTACATGTCGGCGACGATGTAGATCGGCAGCAGCAGGCCGGCCGCTTTCGCCGGGTCCATGAACAGGGACATCAGTGGCACGGCGAGGATGGCGATCATCGGCACGCCGCCTTTTGACAGCCCCATCAGGAAGGCGGCCAGCCCTGCAATGATCCAGAAATCCAAAACCTGCCTCGCATGTGTTCAGGTGCACAGATTGCATGTCGGGCAGATCGTGCCAAGCGGTGTGTCGGCACATGCCTTGCGGGGCTGGTTCGCGGGGGAATAATCCGACGGGGCGGGGTTACGCCGTTTCGCGGCAATGCCTGCGGAACGACCGTTTGAGCATGTCGAGTTCGGCCCGCAGCAAGGAAAGCTCGGCGCGGATGTCTTCGCCTGCGGCGTCACCGGCGATGATCGAGAAGCTTCCAAGCGCCTGGCCCAGTGTCGATTCCGAGATCATGAAAGTGTGTACGCCATCCGCCAGAAGATCCGTGGGCACCGGCACCTTCAGCAGCCACGAGCCCGGATCGGGCAAGGGGTCAAGCGACAGGTTCGGGATGGGTTTGTCATGGACACGGACGTCGATCCGGGGTGTGGGGCTGTCATCGGCATCCCCGGCGATCACACCTTCCCAGACACCTTCGAAAAAGCGGGCTTTCGACATGGAATACGCGGTCATGATCGGATCCTCACATATCGGCTCGGGGGCGACGGCTGAAGAACAGGTCGCGCAGGATGACCTGGCTCATTTCGGGGTTTTCGAAGATGAGGTCGATCCAGATTTTCTCGATCCGTTTTTCGTTCAGCTTGGTATAGGCAAGATCAAATTCGACGGCGAGCTGACGGTCGTTCAGCGGCAGTTCGCGAACGATCTGTTCGGTGTTCGGCCCGTGCTGGATGTTCAGACGGGCGAAGATTTCCAGCGGGCGTTCCAGTTCCACAATCAGATCGCAGCGGACCAGGTGCTTGCGTTTGAGATCGACGGTGGCCTGCTGTGGCAGGTCGATCACCAGCGACAGATAAGAGCCGTCAAATCGGAACACGTCGAGACGCAGGCCGTAGGCGGCCAGATCATCGGCGCTGGTGTTGCGCAACTGGCGCAGGGTCAGTTCGGATTGGGCGCAGTCGTGAAACAGCGTCACCTCGCGCCCGAGCATCGACTTTGACTCGATCGATGAGATGCCCTGAACCGGGAGAGGACCACACCAGATTTCCGGACGCCATGACCAATCCGCGTCATAGGGGATCGGCACAGCCTGATTGCCGAGGACCGGCAACGCCAGACGGTTGTCGGCGATGTGCAGCAATTCATCCAGAAAGTACTTCAGACGCCGTGCGGACGCGCGATTGCGCCGCAAGTCGCGCAGATCCATCTCGCGCGCTGTTTCGGCCCATCGGCGGAACCGCCTGAGGGCCGATTGCTCGATCACGCGATCAAGCAGACCGGGTTTCATTTCCGTCATGAGCTGCTCGCCCTTGATGATGCCTTTTGTCCGTCACTGTTCCGTTCCGGTTGCCGGACATATTACAGATCGTTGCTTGCAAATAAACGGCCAAGTCGCAGTGCAAGTGGATCTGCTGTCGATTGCGGCTGTTCTGCACGCGCCGAGGCGTCCAGTCTGGCATTAGCGCGAATTGCTGAAGAAACCGTGTTCGCAAATGCGGCCCCTTGCGCGCCGAGCAGTGGGCTGTCTGTCGGTGCATAAAGCGTGACGCCGATCAGATGGGGGCCAAGGACAAACGCCCCGCGCCAGTGTTTTGGATCGCTTCCGGCAAAGGCCGTCTCGCCACCGGTCGCCATCTGGCCAAGATCAAGCGCGCTGAGTGCGCGGTCCTGCAGGAGTGTGGTTCCGAGAGCTTCGGCCAGGTCTTCCGGGCTGGGGGCCGGGCCGGATGCGGGGCTGACGGTAACGGTCATCAGCGCCGGTTCGACGATGGGGCCGGACTGACCGTCCGAGATGATGTGGCAACTGGCGAGTGCGGCAAATCCCGAGTTTGCCGTACTGCGCATGGTCGCGGTGTCGATGCAGTACCCATCCGGTCCGGTTACGGTGATCGCGTTTCCCGCAAGTCGGGCCGAGGCGAGCAGGACCGGATCGGACGACTCGGCAGATGGAAACAGGGACATGCGCCCCAATCCACCGGTCTCGGTGCATCCGGCAAGGTATGCCGCGCCCAGCAGCGCGGCATAGAAGGTGTGACGTGGCCGGATCAAAGATCGGAATACACGTGTTTCTCGCCTTCGGCACCCGGATGGGTGACCGCGCCCTTGTAGGTCGGACCGACGAGTTTGGCGAATTTCCAGATCGCACCCGAGGTGTAGATCGTTTCGCGCGGGCCTGCCCATTCGGCTTTGCGCTGGGCCAGCTCCTCGTCCGACAGATCGACCGTCAGCGCGCCGTTCACGGCGTCGATGGTGATCATGTCGCCATTCTTGAGCAGCGCGATCGGGCCGCCCTGAGCCGCTTCGGGGCCAACGTGTCCGACGCAGAACCCACGGGTCGCACCGGAGAAACGACCGTCGGTGATGAGGGCAACCTTCTTGCCCATGCCCTGACCGGACAGAGCCGCTGTTGTCGACAGCATTTCGCGCATGCCGGGGCCGCCTGCGGGGCCTTCGTTGCGGATGACGATGACTTCGCCTTCCTTGTATTCGCGTGCCTTCACGGCGGCGAACGCCTCTTCCTCACATTCGAACACGCGCGCTGGGCCGGTGAAGACCTGATCTTCGGCCTTGATGCCCGCCACTTTCACGATGGCGCCTTCGGGGGCGAGATTGCCCTTGAGGCCGACCACGCCGCCGGTCTTGGTGATCGGGTTCGAGATCGGGTAGATCACCTTGCCATCCGCTTCGCGTTCGATGCGGTCCAGCTCTTCGCCGATGGTGCGGGTGGAGGCGGTGATGCAGTCTTCGTGGATCAGGCCTGCCTTGCGGAGTTCCTTCATCACGACAGGGATACCACCTGCGTCGTAAAGATCCTTCGCCACGTAGGTGCCACCCGGCTTGAGGTCGACGAAATAGGGCGTGTCCTTGAAGATCTCGCAGACATCGTCGAGGAAGAATTCGATCCCGGCTTCATGTGCGATGGCGGGCAGGTGCAGACCTGCATTGGTGGAGCCGCCGGTGCAGGCAACGACGCGCGCTGCGTTTTCAAGCGCCTTGCGGGTGACGATGTCGCGGGCTTTGATGTTCTGCTCGATGAGATCCATCACCGCGCGGCCCGATGCCTCGCCATAGGCATCGCGGGATTCGTAGGGTGCGGGCATGCCGGATGAGTTGAAGAGCGCGAGGCCGATGGCTTCGGACACGCAGGCCATGGTGTTGGCGGTGAACTGGCCGCCGCAGGCCCCCGCCGACGGGCAGGCCACGCGTTCCAGCATGTCGAGCGCCTTGTCCGACATCTCGTTGTTCTGGTGACGGCCCACCGCTTCGAACATGTCCTGCACTGTCAGATCGCGCGACCGGAAATCCTCGGGGATTTCGTCGACCTGTGGGGCGCGGCCCGGAAGGATTGACCCGCCATAGATGAAGACGGACGGCACGTTGAGACGAACCATGGCCATCATCATGCCGGGCAGGGATTTGTCACATCCGGCAAGACCGACAACCGCGTCATAGGAATGGCCGCGCATGGTCAGCTCGACAGTGTCGGCGATGGCTTCGCGCGAGGCGAGCGACGAGCGCATGCCTTCATGGCCCATTGCGATGCCGTCGGTCACGGTAATGGTGGTGAATTCGCGCGGGGTGCCGAAGGCTTGCTTGACGCCCATCTTCACGGCTTGTGCCTGACGGTTTAGCGCAATGTTGCAGGGGGCGGCTTCGTTCCAGCAGGTGGCAACGCCGACGAGAGGCTGATGGATTTCTTCCTCGGTCATGCCCATCGCATAGTAATAGGAGCGATGCGGTGCGCGCTCGGGGCCTTCGGTGACGTGACGGCTGGGCAGTTTCGACTTGTCGAATGGACGCTTGAGCATGACGCTCCTCCCTGAATTCGTTGCTTGCTCCGGAATAGCGAACCGGGCAGGGCGGCACAAGGGATTGGGCGGCGGGGAGCCATTTCGAAATGGCTTTGGGGAAGCGCTTTGAGCGCGGTTTCGAAACTGCTTGTCCGCCGCCTTTCGAAAGGCGGGTCTAGCGGTCGAACAGGGTTGCCGCTGCGTAGGCCGGGGCGAGGATGAGCCGCCGCAGAGACCCGAGTGGAAATCGCGCCGGGGGTTTGGACAGGAACGCAGGGAAGGGGCCAGTGGGGGTGTGTCCCATCATCGTTTCGGCCAGTCGCGCACCAAGGTAACTTCCCATGGCCACGCCATTGCCGTGATACCCCATCGCGGCATAAAGGCCGGGCTCGTCAGGGACGGGGCCTGCGAAGGGTGTCAAAGAGCGCATGAGGCAGACCAGCCCGGACCATTCATGAGTGATCTCGACATCCCGCCATTCCGGGAAGAGCGTGCGGAAATCTGCGCGGATCTTGCGCGACAGGGCTGCCTCGGCCCGTGGCGTCGCGCGCAACCCGCCGCGCATGCCGAAGAGGAAACGCCCGTCTGGCATCAGGCGGAAATAATGCAGCAGGATGCGGCTGTCATAGCACATCTGAAGGCTTGTCCAGCCCTGACGGACTTGCTCGCTTCGGGTGATCGGTCGGGTGACGATGATCGAGGATTGCACCGGAAGGTAGCGGGCGCGGAGCCAATCGGGCACGTCTTCGGCGGAATAGCCGTTCGTGGCGAGGATCACCTTGTCGGCGCTGATGGTTCCGCCGGGTGTGGTGATGCGCCACGAAGCCCCGCTGCGGGTGATCGCCTGAGCCGGGGTCTGGCCATAAAGGCGCACACCTTTTGATCGCACGACGCGGGCCAGACCGGCATGATACCTGGCGGGGTTCAGGGCAAAGCCGATGGGCAGGGTGACGCCGCCATGAAACGCGCCACCGAGGCCGCGCTGGCGGAGGTGTTCCTTGGGGATGATCTCGGGTGTCACGCCGTAGGTTGCGGCGGTTTGATCGGCGCCGTTCTCGATGTCGCGCATGGCCCCGGGCGTATGGGCAAGCAGCGTTTCACCGTCGGAATGGCGGTCCACGTCGATCTGGTGCTCCGCAAGCAGGGCATCCACATGATCGACCGCCGCGCGCTCGGCCCTGTGCCATGCGTTTCGCTGGTCATTGCCAAAACGCTGTGCGAGCAGCCTACTGCCGAGTTTCGAGCCACCCAGACAGCAGAATCCGCCGTTGCGCCCGGATGCGCCCCAACCGGGCTGTTCGGCGTCGATGACGGTTGTTTCCACCCCGGCCTTTGCAAGCACGAGCGCCGCGTTCAGGCCGGTGAAGCCCCCGCCAATGATGGCGACCTCGGTTCTGTGGTCGTCCTCAAGCTGCGGCTGGTCTTCGGGTGGCGCGGTGTCGCGCCACCAGCAGGACTGCGGTGTTCTGTAGGCCGCGTCCTCGTAGATGCGCCTCATGCAGGGCGTTCGGCCATACGTTCGTCGCGGGCCTGCCGCACCGCCGCCTGTTTGGTGATCAGCGAGGCCATGATCACGCCGATTGTCACGATGGCGATCATGATCGTCGAGAGCGCGTTGATCTCGGGACTGACGCCCAAGCGCACGGCCGAGAAGATCTTGATCGGCAGGGTGGTGGCCGACGGGCCGGTGGTGAAGCTTGCAATCACGAGGTCGTCGAGCGACAGGGTGAAGGCCAAGAGCCAGCCGGAGATCACGGCAGGTGCGATGATTGGCAGCGTCACCAAGCGGAACGCCTCGAACGGAGAACAGCCGAGATCGAGAGCCGCTTCCTCGAGCGATTTGTCAAAGGTGACAAGGCGCGACGACACCACCACCGACACGTAGCACATCGAGAATGTGGTATGCGCCAGAACGATGGTCAGAACGCCGCGGTCCAGCCCGATGCCGATGAAGAGCAGCAGGAGCGACAGGCCGGTGATGACTTCGGGCATCACGAGAGGTGCGTAGATCATGCCGGAAAACAACGTGCGCCCGCTGAACCGGCCCGCGCGGACCAGAACATAGGCGGCCATCGTGCCGAGGACCGTCGCGATGGTCGAACTCATCACCGCGACCTTGATCGTGACCCAGGCTGCGTTGAGGAATTCCTCGTTTCGGACCAGTTCCCCGTACCACTGGGTCGAGAACCCGGCCCAGACCGTCACCAGTTTGGAGGCGTTGAAGCTGTAGATCACGAGGATGATCATCGGGATGTAAAGGAATGCAAAGCCCAGCGTGAGCGCGGTGGCGTTGAACCAGGAAAACCGTCTCATGCCGCGTGCCCTTCGGTTTCGTCCGCCTGCGCGGCCGACAGGCTGGGGGTTTCACCCCCAGACCCCCAGAGTTTATTTGGCAAGATGAAGGGAGTAGGCAAGCGCATCATCCTTCGGCCTCGCGCTGTTTCTGTTCGTTGCGCTGGAAGAGGATGATCGGGATCACGAGGATCAAGAGCAGGATCACCGCCACCGCCGAAGCCACGGGCCAGTCGCGGTTGGAGAAGAATTCTTCCCACAGAACCTTGCCGATCATCAGCGTTCCCGATCCGCCCAGAAGCGACGGGATCACGAATTCCCCGATGGTGGGGATGAAGACAAGGAAACAACCGGCAATGATGCCGTTCTTCGACAGCGGGATCGTGACCAGCCAAAAGGCGCTGAGACGCGAGCAGCCGAGGTCTTCGGCGGCTTCGAGCAGGCTGTCATCCATGCGTTCCAGCGCCGAATAGATCGGCAGGATCATGAAGGGCAGGTAGGTGTAGACGATGCCGATATAGACGGCTGTGTTGGTGTTGAGGATCGTCAATGGTTCGTTGATCACACCGAGCCAGAGCAGGAACTGGTTGAGAAGACCCTCGTTCGAAAGGATTCCCATCCATGCGTAGACGCGGATCAGGAAACTGGTCCAGAAGGGCAGGATCACCAGCATGAGCAGGGTCGGGCGCCATTCCGGGGCTGCGCGGGCCATCGCGTAGGCGATGGGATAGCCGACAATCAGCGTCATCACTGTCGAGGTGAGCGCGATCTGAAGCGAGCTGAGATAGGCTTTCCAGTAGAGATCGTCGGTGGTCAGAAACCAGAAATTCTCGAAATCCAGTTCGGCAAAGAAGCTGGTGAGACCTTCCCACCCCTGCGACAGATCAAGCTGGGGGAAATAGGGGGGGCGGGCCAGCGCGACGTCCGAGAGCGAGATTTTCAGGACGATCACGAAGGGGATCAGGAAGAGCGCGATCAGCCAGAGATAGGGCACCGCGATGAGGACGAAGCGGCGCATCCCTCAGCGCTCCAGCAGGACACCGGCGGTGTCGGTGAAGCTGATCCAGACCGGGTCTTCCCATGTGATCTGACGCCGCGAGAGGCGGCGGGTGTTGGCGGTCTGCGCCTTGATGACGTGGCCCGTGGGCAATGCGACGTGATAGGTCGAGATGTTGCCGAGATAGGCGATGTCGAGCACCTTGCCCTGGAGCTTGTTGGCTGCGTCCTGTGGTTCTTCGGTGCTGATGGCCACTTTTTCGGGGCGTATGGCGAAATGGATTTCCTGCCCGGCGTCGAATTTTGTGGCGGTCGTGCCGATGATGTCGGGCTGACCTTCGGCCCATTGAGTGACGACCTTGTCGCCGTTGGGTTTGGCGCGGCCCGAGATGATGTTCACGTCACCGATAAAGTCGGCTACGTAGACCGAATTCGGCGCTTCGTAGATTTGGGCCGGGGTGGCGACCTGGATGATGCGACCTTCATCCATGACGGCGACGCGGGAAGCCACGGTCATGGCTTCTTCCTGATCGTGCGTCACGATCACGAAAGTGGTGCCGGTCTTTTCCTGAATGTCCATCAGCTCGAACTGGGTGTCCTGACGCAGCTTCTTGTCGAGCGCGCCGAGCGGTTCATCGAGCAGGAGCAGTTTCGGAGCCTTGGCCAGAGAGCGGGCGAGTGCAACGCGCTGCCGCTGGCCGCCGGAGATCTGGTGGGGTTTGCGCTTGGCGAATTTGCTCAGACGGGTGAGGCGGAGCATCTCTTCCACGCGCGCCGCAATCGCGTCCTTGTCCTTGCCTTCGCGCTTGAGGCCGAAGGCGATATTTTCCCAAACGCTGAGATGAGGGAACAGCGCGTAGGATTGGAACATCATGTTCACCGCGCGCTTGTTCGGCGGGATCTTGGCCATGTCCTGGCCTGCGATGAAAATCTTGCCTTCGGTCGGCGTTTCGAACCCGGCGAGCATCCGCATCATCGTTGTCTTGCCGCAGCCGGATGGTCCGAGAAGGGCAAAGAATTCCCGTGTGTAGATGTCCTGGGTCAGATCGTCGATGGCGGTGAAATCGCCAAACCGTTTGGTGACATTCCTGAACTGGATAAGCGGTTTTTCGTTGGGGTCGTCCCACGGAGCGAAAACGGTTTGCGACACTTCAGGCACCTCCGGGTCAAGACAACACCCGGCGGGAATGTCCCGCCGGGCAAGAGCACGTAACGGATCAGGTGCCGGATTTGACCTTCGTCCACATCCGCGTCAGCGAACGCTGCTCGGCCGGGGGGAAGGGGGTCACAGTGTAGAGCTTTTCAAGCGTCACCTCGTCCGGATAGATCGCGGTGTCACCGATCACGTCCTCGACGAGAAACTCCTTGGAGGCCGCGTTGCCGTTGGCGTAGTAGACGTAGTTCGACGCCGCCGCCATGTTCTGCGCGTCCATGATGAAGTTCAGGAACTTGTGCGCGCCGTCCGGGTTGGGGGCATCGACCGGGATCGCCATCTGGTCGAACCACATCAAAGCACCTTCGACAGGGGCGTTGTAGGCCACTTCGACGCCATTGTCGGCCTCGGCGGCGCGGTCACGGGCCTGAAGGATGTCGCCGGACCAGCCGAACGCAACGCAGATGTCACCATTGGCCAGCGCGTTGATGTATTCCGAGCTGTGGAACTTCTGGACATAGGGGCGCACGGCCATCAGGACTTCCTCGGCCTTGGCGAGCGCCTCGTCATCCTTGCGGTCCGGTTCCATGCCGGCGTAGGCGAGCGCGGCCGGGGTCATCTCGGTCGGGGCGTCGAGGAAATGCACGCCGCAGGATGCGAGCTTTTCCATGTTCTCGGGGTTGAACACGAGGTCGAGCGACGCGATTGGCGCGTCTGCGCCAAGCAATTCGGTCACCTTGCCGGTGTTCACGCCAATGCCCGTGGTGCCCCACATGTAGTTGATCGAGTATTCGTTGCCGGGGTCGTACTGCGCGGTCCGTGCTTCGATCACGTCCCACATGTTGCCCTTGTTCGGCAGCTTGGACATGTCGAGCTTCTGAAACGCGCCGGCTTCGATCTGGCGCTGGAGGAATGTCCCGGTCGGAACAACAACGTCATAGCCCGAACCGCCAGCCAGCATCTTGGTTTCGAGCAGCTCGTTGCTGTCGAACACGTCATAGATCAGGTCGATGCCTGTCTCTTCCTCGAACTTGGCGAGCAGGCTTTCGTCTATGTAGTCAGACCAGTTGTAGACGCGCACTTCCTCTGCGTGGGCGAGTGAGGCGAGAAGTGCTGCACCTGCGGTCATCGTCAGCAGATGGATTTTCATGAGGTACTCCCGTTGATCCCAGGGTGCTTGCGACCCTGTGGATGTAAATTTGATCAAATCTTGCCCGGTCTGGCAATAGCTGAGATGTTTTCATGGTCGTCAGGAACGTGCAAGATGACTTGTCAGAGGCTCTCAAAAGGGCAATCTGCCCAAAGACTCAGCACTTCGTGAGGTGACAATGACCGGACAGACTTCGTTGAAGCCAATCGCAGAGCCGATCCGTTTGCCGGTGCACGAGCTTGTCTATCGGACGTTGCGGGATCAGGTCCTGTTTGGTGAATTCGAGCCGGGTCAGCCTGTCACCATTCAGGGGCTGACCGAGGCCCTGAATGTTGGCATGACCCCGGTGCGAGAGGCTTTGCGGCGTCTGACTGCCGAGGGGGCTCTTGAGTTTCTGGGCAATCGGCGAATCGCGGTTCCCGTACTGAACCCGGCGGCGATTGACGAATTGAGCATTGCTCGCAAGGCGCTTGAGCCGGAGCTGGCGCGTCGTGCGGCGCAAAGGGCGACGCCCCAGGACGTGGCTCGGCTGACGCAGATCGATCAGCGTCTCGACGCGGCGATCCGGCGGGGTGACGTGCGGCACTACCTTGTCGAGAACCACAGCTTCCATGCTGATCTGAACGCGCTGGCGCAGGCCCCGATCCTGACCGAGATGGTGGATCGGCTCTGGCTGCGCTTCGGTCCGTCGCTGCGCGTTGTCTGTGGCCAGTTCGGAACGCGGAACCTGCCGGATCGTCACAAGGATGTGTTGGCTGCCCTTGCGTCAAATGATGGCGCGGCGGCGGCGGATGCGATGATGGGCGACGTGGCGCAGGGGATGGAACAAATCCGCCAGGGACTTGCCTGATTCGATTGACTTGAAATAATTTGATCATATTTTGGAAGCAGCCTCCCGAAAAAGGATTTGTCCCTATGGTCACGATCACCAACCACATGCCGACCGCCGAATTGCAGGCCCTTGATGCGGCGCATCACATGCATCCGTTCACACATGGATCGGGGCTTGGTGCAAAAGGTGCGCGGGTGATCACGCGGGCCGACGGCGTCTGGCTGACGGACAGTGACGGACACCGCATTCTTGATGCGATGGCGGGGTTGTGGTGCGTGAATATCGGCTATGGTCGCAAGGAACTGGCGCAGGCCGCAGCACGGCAGATGGAAGAACTGCCCTATTACAACACGTTCTTCCAGACCACGCATGTGCCCGCGATCGCACTGTCGCAGAAGCTGGCCGAACTGGCACCCGAGGGTTTCAATCAGGTGTTCTTCGCCGGGTCGGGGTCCGAAGCGAATGACACCAACTTGCGTCTGGTGCGCACCTATTGGGCCGAGAAGGGCCAGCCCGAGCGGAACATCGTGATCTCGCGGTGGAATGCCTATCACGGCTCGTCCGTCGGGTCCGGTTCGCTAGGGGGCATGAAGGGCATGCACATGCAGGGCGGCATGCCGATCCCGAACATCCACCATATCGACCAGCCGAACTGGTGGGCCGAAGGCGGCGACATGACGCCCGAGGAATTCGGGTTGGAGCGGGCGCGTCAATTGGAAACGGCCATCGAGGAGTTGGGACCGGATCGGGTTGCCGCCTTCATTGCAGAGCCTGTGCAGGGTGCCGGTGGCGTGATCGTCCCGCCGGATACCTACTGGCCCGAAATCCAGCGCATCGTCGACAAGTACGGCATCCTCCTGATCGCGGACGAGGTGATCTGCGGCTTCGGGCGCACGGGCAACTGGTTCGGATCCCAGACGATGAACATCCGCCCGCATATCATGACGATCGCGAAGGGCCTCAGCTCGGGGTATCAACCGATCGGCGGGTCGCTGATCTGCGACGAGGTGGCCGAGGTCATCAACAATGTCGAATTCAACCATGGTTACACCTATTCCGGGCATCCGGTCGCCTGTGCCGTGGCGTTGGAAAATCTGCGTATCCTCGATGAAGAGGGCATCGTGACCCGCGTGCGCGAGCAGACCGCGCCGTACCTCAAGGAAAAGTTCGAAACCCTGACCGAGCATCCTCTGGTTGGTGAAGCCAAGATCGTCGGTATGATGGGGTCGATCGCCCTCACGCCCGACAAGGCGTCCCGCGCCGCGTTCGAGGCCGAGGCGGGGACGGTCGGGTTTGTCTGCCGGGAGCGCTGTTTTTCGAACAACCTGATCATGCGCCATGTCGGTGACCGGATGATCATCTCTCCGTCGCTGGTGATTTCGAATTCGGAAATCGACACGCTGATCGAGCGCGCCTGGCAGTCGCTGGACGAATGTCATGCCCGGTTGAAGGACGAAGGGCTGATGAAGGCGCGCGTGACGAGTTAAGGGCGCGAAACCATCGACGGTTTCGCTGAAATGCGTCGACGCATTTCAGCCTTTGGCCAGCGTGTGTTCGTATCTCTGCCGTGCCACCGCTTCATGCGCTTCTGCCTTGCGGTTGTCCGCAAGGCAGGTCTCGACAAAGGTCAGGTGATCCACGACCGCCTTGCGTGCAGCCTCCGGGTCTCGCGCCTGAAGCGCGTCGTTGATCGTGCGGTGCTGGTCCAGCAATGTGGCGCGCGTGGTGCGCTGGCGGAACATGATCTGGCGGTTGTAGAACACGCCTTCGCGCAGCAGTTGGTACATCGACCGCATCATGTGCAGCATGATGACGTTGTGGCTGGCTTCGATGATCGAGAGGTGAAATTCGGCGTCGAGCGCCGCCTCGTCCGAGGGGTCGCGCTTTGCGTGCGCCGCTTCCATCTTTGCGAACACCGCAGCAATCACCGCCAGATCCGTGTCCGACCCCAAACGCGCCGCGCGCTCGGCGGCGAGTCCTTCCATATCGCGGCGGAACGAGAGGTAGTCGAAGACGGCCTCGTCATGGCTGGCAAAAAGCTGGATCAACGCCGGCGAAAAGGCCGACCCCAGAACATCCGCCACGTATACACCAGCACCCGCGCGGCTGGTGAGCAGACCCCGCTCGGACAGATCGGCAATCGACTCGCGCAAGGACGGGCGCGAGACATTGAGGCGTTCCGAAAGCTCGCGCTCTGACGGCAAGCGTTCTCCGGGGCGCAGGATGCCCTGAAGGATCAGCTTTTCGATCTGCCGTGTGACCGAGGTCGACAGCTTTTCCGGGGTGACGGGTTGAAAGGGCATGGAACTCGCGACGGGTTTGATTGGTCAAATGATATGACCGATTTCCCGTGTGGGCAAGTTACCAGCGCGTGAGCGCGTCTTCATCCTCGTCTTTGGCAGCCACCCAACTGGTTTCCCCTGTGGTTGCGTGTTCCTTTTTCCAGAACGGCGCGCGCGACTTGAGGTAGTCCATTAGGTATTCCGCCGCCTCGAAAGCATCCTTGCGATGCGGGGCGGCGGTGGCGACCATCATGATCTTCTCGCCCGGCTCCATCCGGCCATAGCGGTGGATCACCAGCACGTCGCCCAGGGACCAGCGTGTCACCGCCTCGGCCGCGATGGCCTCGAGCGCTTTTTGCGTCATGCCCGGATAATGTTCGATCTCCATGGCATCCAGCCCACCATTGCCAAAGTCCCGCACGACGCCGGTGAAGGTGACGATGGCCCCCATGTCGTGACGACCGCTGGCAAAAGCCTCGGCTTCTGCGCCGAAATCGAAGGGCGCGTCCTGAACGACGATCCGCATCAGCCGCCCGTCATCGGCGGGAAGAACGCAACTTCCCGCGCGCCTTTGATCGACGCGTCAAAATCGGTGAGTTCCTGATCAACGGCCACCCGCAGAGCGCTCAAATCGGAAAATGCAAGGTCATAGCGGTCTTCCCGTGCGCGCAGTTCGGCGACGAGATCGGCCACGGTTTCCGCGTCGGTGGTCACGGTTTCCTTGGGGATGCCGATCCGTTCGCGGACCCAGGCAAAGTAGAGCACATTCATCCGATCAATCCTTCAAGAAGGGCACGGCCTTGCGGAAGTAGTCCCAGCCCGTGACCAGCGTCAGAAAGGCCGCGACCCACAGCAGCACGATGCCCGCGTTGCCGGCCCAGACCATGCCCGCGTGTTTCCACCACAGCCCGTGCAGGTCTTCGATTTCGCCCATCATGATGCCCTCGAATATCTCCGGACTCATGCCCATGGCGGACATGCCGAGGTAATGTTCGAAGACACCTTGGGCAAAAAGGATCGCGATGGCCACCATCTGCAGCGTGGTTTTCCACTTGGCCAGCGGCGTGACCTTGAGCGTGCCTGCCGTGTCACCCAGAAACTCGCGTAGGCCGGAGACAAAGACCTCGCGGAACAGGATGAAGGTCGCGGGAAGGACCAGCCAGGGCGACATCGATGAATACCCCACGATAACCATCAGCGCGATCACCACCATCGCCTTGTCGGCGATCGGATCGAGCATCGCGCCCAGCTTGCTTTCCTGTTTCCACGCGCGGGCAAGATAGCCGTCGAACCAGTCGGTGATGGCGGCGGTCACGAACAGGACCAAAGCGAACCAGTCGGCCGCGGGGCGCGAGAAATACAGGAACATGAGGGCCACCCCCGGCGCAGCCAGAAGGCGCAGGACAGTCAGGATATTTGGCACCGTCATTGTCATGCCCCTTACCTATCGTGCCCCGTGGAGACTGAAAAGACGCGGTTTGGTGGTTTTCCAAACTTCGCCTGTCGCGGGATGTGTCGGGTCCGGCGGCTATTCGGTGGTGGATGCGGTGCGGCGTAACAGGTCCAGATAGCGCGCCCGTGCCTCGGGCAGCGGCTTGCCCACCTGTCCCACCGCCAGTTTGTGTTCGAGAAAGTAACCTGTCAGCCCCAAAGCCTCAGCGATGTCGGTATTATCCGTCGCACCATCCTCGCGCAGGGCGTCGGGCAGGGGCAAAAGCCGGTCGGCCCAGATGCCTGCACCTTGGTCGGAAACAGCGCGGCCGGATTTTGGGGACACATAGATCAGCCCGTCGGTCACCCCTGTCACGGCGCAACAGCTCAGGTCTAGACCATAGCCCAGATCGTCGAGCAGCGCGGTTTCCCACCGCAGGTAAGCCAAGGGCCAGAGGTCGGTTTGATCCAGAAGATCGAGCAGGTTCTGGGTGTGGGTGTAGAGACCGGGATGTGGTTCACGCTCGGGCAGGACAAACGCCAGAAGCGCCAGCGTTGCATTCATCCCGGCGAGCGTCGTGCGGTTCTGCATCGCGATTGCCGCGCGGGAGCGTTGGAGTTCGACGGTGAAACTGCCCAAATGATCCTCAAGCCGGGCACGCCAGACTAGATCAAGCTGCGCGCCGGGTTGCAGGATGGGTGCGATCTTGCGCGATGCGCCACCGCGCACGACACCCGAATGGCGCCCGCGTTCCGGGGTGAACACGTCGATGATCATCGCGCTTTCGCCATGTCGTCGCGCGCTGAGAAGAATGCCTGTGTCGCGCCAATCCATGAGCCGAGATTAGCCCGACAGCCCGTCTTCATCCAGAAGATGCCGCCCGGCGCGGTCTTCGACCTCGATCACCCAGAGATCGCTGTCAAAGCTACGCTGTTTGGCGATGCTGGAGTCGACATCCGCCTCGGGTCCGTCGGCCAGTACCTGCCATGTCCGCGCGCCTGTCACCAGATCGTGTTGGCGCACAAACGCCTTGGCCTGTCCGTCAAGCGTGTTGAGCTTGACCAGAACAGCGCCTGCGGTGTCATCACCATGGGCGGTGACGAAGGCGGGGATGTCCGCCAGCGCAAGGCGGCGCAGATAGGCATGCGTCCAGAGGCCACTTGCCAGCCTGGCTTCAGGCATTGCCGTCCTTGAAATCGAGACCCATCTCGGAATAGCGTTCGGCTTCGTCGAGCCATTTCTCGCGGACTTTTACCTGCATGAAAAGGTGAATGCGGCGACCCAGGAATTCTTCGAGTTCTTCGCGGGCGGCCTTGCTGATGGCCTTGATGGTTTCGCCCTTGTTGCCCAGAACGATGCCTTTGTGCCCGTCGCGAACGACGTAGATCACCTGGTCGATCCGCGCCGATCCATCCTTGCGCTCTTCCCAATGCTCGGTCTCGACGGTGAGCTGGTAGGGCAATTCCTGATGCAGGCGAAGGGTCAGCTTTTCGCGCGTCATCTCGGCGGCGATCATGCGCAGGGGCAGGTCGGCGATCTGGTCTTCGGGATAGAGCCATGGGCTTTCCGGAAGCGTCGCCGCCAGCCATTTGCGCAGGTCTTTGACGCCATGTCCGCGTTCCGCCGAGATCATGAAGGTTTCGGTAAAGGCGAACTTCTCGTTCATGTCCTGCGACAGCTTCAGCAGATGCTGGGCTTCGACGCGGTCGATCTTGTTGATGGCAAGTGCCACGGGCCGCTTGCCCACGACTTCGGCAAGGTTTTCGAGGATGGCTTCGACCCCTTCGGTGATCCCGCGATGCGCTTCGATCAGCAGCACGACAATATCGGCGTCCGACGCACCACTCCACGCGGCGGCGACCATTGCGCGGTCCAGACGGCGGCGCGGTTTGAAGAGGCCGGGGGTGTCCACCAGAACGATCTGCGCATCGCCTTCGATGGCAACGCCGCGGATGCGCGCACGGGTGGTCTGGACCTTGTGGGTCACGATCGACACTTTCGCGCCGACCATCTGGTTGGTCAGCGTGGATTTGCCCGCATTGGGCTCTCCGATCAGAGCGACGAAACCGGCGCGCGTGGTCATAGGTGCATCCATCCTTAGAAGTCCGGCGTCATACGCCAGATCGCGGGGCAGAGCCAGCCCTGTCTTTGCGCCCGCTGCGCACCAAGGTGTAGACGCCGCTGCCGACAATCAAGGTGGCCCCGACCAGCGTGAGCGCGTCGGGACGTTCCCCGAAGATCAGATAGGCAAAGACCAGAGCGATCAAGAGACGCGAGTAGCGGAACGGGGCCACGACAGAGACTTCTCCGGTGCGCATGGCTTTGGTCAGGGCGCTGTAGCCGACCAGACCAGCGAGCCCGGTGCCCATGAGCATCGTCAGTGCAGGCAGGCTGGGGGCCGCAAGCGGCGCAGTTTCGAAAATCGTGATGATCACACCGGCGATAAACACCATCAAGAAACCCAGGACACCAAGCTGAGTTGCTGACACTTCGGGTGGACTGGCGCGGGTCATGAGGTCGCGACCTGCAAAGCCGATCATGCCGAGAACGGCGAAAATGACGGTTGCATCAAACCCTGATGGGGTGGGGCGCAGGATCAGCAGAACCCCGAAAAAGCCGACAGCCATTGCGATCCAGCGGCGGAGCCCGACCTGTTCCTTGAGAACAATCACCGCGCCCAGAGTGACCACCAGGGGGGCGGCTTGCAGGATGGCGGATGTTGTGGAGAGCGGTACGAAGGCAAGGCTGAGGGCAAAGAACAGACGACCAAGGATCTCGAAGCCCGAGCGGATCAGCAGCGGGCCTTCGAGATAGGCGTGGCTGTAGAGCGGTTCGCGGCGCCACAGCGCGTAGAGGAGAAAGAAGCCCGTTCCGAAAAGTCCGAAGAGCATGGTTCCGACGCCCGGAGAGACATCTCCCGTACCCGTTGCTGCCTTGAAGAACGCGTCCTCGATGGCGAAGCCCAGCATGGCCAGAACCATGAAAAGGCTGCCTCGGAGATTGTCGCTCAAGACGGGCTCTTTTCGACCGCTGCCAGCAGTGTCTTGGCCGCTGCCTGCTCCGCCTGCCGTTTGGAGCCGGCCTTTGCGCTGGCGGTCTGGCCGTCTTCGAGCCGTACTTCGATCACGAAGACCGGGGCGTGATCCGGGCCTTCGCGGGACAGTTCGACATAGCTGGGCGGTGGCATCGCGCGGGCCTGCGCCCATTCCTGCAAAGCGGTCTTGGCATCGCGCGCGTCGTCTTTGACGGACCCGATCCTGTTGCCCCAGAGGCGCAGGACCATCGCCTTGGCCGCATCGAACCCGGCATCAAGATAGACGGCCGCGATCACCGCTTCCATCGCATCACCCAAGAGCGCTTGCTTGCGCCGACCACCCGACATCATCTCGGACCGGCCGAGTTTGAGCGAGTCGCCAAGGTCGATCTCGCGGGCGACGTCGGCGCAAGTTTCCTTGCGCACCAGCGCGTTGAAGCGGGGTGCGAGCTGCCCTTCGGAGGCGGCCTTGTCTTCGGCCAGCAAAGCCTCGGCCATCACCAGACCAAGCACCCTATCGCCAAGGAATTCGAGCCGTTGGTTGTCTTCGCGGTTCACACCGGCCCGCGAAGAATGGGTCACAGCGCGCACCAGCAATTCGGGGCGTTCAAACCGATGCCCCAAACGCGTCGACAGCGTCTGAAGATCCGCCGAAAGTTTCACTACTCGATCTTCTCGAAAAAGCGGTCGCCGCGCCATGTCCAGAAGAACAGCATGGACGATCCGGCGGACGAGAACATCACGCGGTTGGCTTTGCCGATCAGGTTCTCGAACGGCACGAAGCCAACGCCGCCAGCAACGCTGGGCACGCGGCTGTCCGAGGAATTGTCGCGGTTGTCGCCCATCATGAAGTAATGGCCTTCGGGCACGGTATAGACCGGAGTGTTGTCCGAGCCTTGTGTGCCGATGTTCAGGATTGAATGGGTCCGGCCATTGGGCAGGGTTTCGGCAAAGCGTTCCTTGATACAGGTGCCGCCTGTGCCAACCGGGCCGTTTGCGCAGCGGGGGCGTAGACCCTGCGGGCCTTGCGGGGCGGCGGTTTCTTCGAAATCCGGTTGTTGCGTCAGTTCAACGGTGGTGCCGTTGATGTGCAGCACGCCACGGATCATCTGGATTTCGTCGCCGGGCAGTCCGATCACGCGCTTGATGAAATCGCGCCCCGTGACGGGATGGCGGAACACGGCAACATCTCCGCGCTCGGGTTCGGAGCCGAAGAGACGGCTGTTGTCACCATCGGCCCAGCCGCACAGATCCTTTGCGTCGATGTCGATACCGAAATTCGGCAGATAGAGCGACGGGCAGGAGGCGTAGGAATAGCCGTAGGACATCTTGTTGACGAAGAGGAAATCCCCGATCAGCAGGGTGTCTTTCATTGACCCCGAAGGAATCCAGAACGGCTGGAAGAACAGCGTCCGGAACACACCGGCAATCAGAAGAGCATAAACGATGGTCTTGATCGTCTCGACGATCCCGCCGCTTTTCTTGGTTTCAGACGCCATGTTCCTGCCTTCTGCTCGGTTGTCCCGCGCTACATGAGCGGGGGCGGCGCGGGTGTCAAGCCAAGCGCCTGTTACTTGGGTCGCGCCTCGATCAGCACGGTGGCCTGCGCCCAGGGGTAATCGTCGGTCAGCGTGACGTGAATGATCGCCTCATGGCCTTCAGGTGTCAGATCGGCCAGCCGCTTTCTGGCCCAGCCGGTGACCTCCATGATCGGTTGCCCGGTGTGCAGGTTGCGCACCGACATGTCGTTCCACGCGATCCCCATGCGCAGCCCGGTGCCCAGGGCTTTGGAACACGCCTCCTTGGCCGCCCAGCGTTTGGCATAGGTGCCTGCCACATCGCGGCGGCGCTCGGCCTTGCGTTGTTCGGTCTCGGTGAAAACGCGGTTGCGGAAGCGGTCGCCGAACCGTTCCAGCGTGGCGGCGATGCGCTCGATATTGGCGAGATCGGTTCCGATGCCGATGATCATGTGCCTGCTCCGGTTGCTGCAAACATCGGGAAGCTGACACCCAAAGCCCGTGCGAGGATGATCCCCAGTGCTATCCCGGCCAGCAATGGACCTGCGCGTTTGCCGAAGGCGCGGCCCATTGCGCCGTGGACGAAGAAAAACAGAACGATCACCGGCGCAATGATCAGCAAAAAGAACAATCCTTCGAGGTCGAGGGCCACCGCGATGCCCAAGGACACCAAGAGTGCCACACGCGCCGCGATCCGACGTCCAAGCGAGGCTTTCCAGACCAGTTGTGCATCCGCGACCATGAAGGGGATCGCGCCGATGACCAAAGCCGCGATGATCGGAAGGCGCTCTTCGATAGGAAAGAAGTTTGCGCCGTAGCGGTCGAGAGCAAACCCGAACACGCCGATCCCCCAGGCCAGCAGCGCCACGAGAGCCAGCGTGAAGGGCACAATCCCGGTCCAACCAAGGGCAAATCGCCCCCAAAGCCAACGCTGCATCGCAAGGCTGAGCAAACCGAACACACCAAGATGGATGGCCAGGTAATCGGCCACGAGCACAGGCAAGACGCCGAAGTCCAGAGGCAATGCGATCAAGGGTGTGAGGATCGCGGGGACCAGCAACGTGCCGAGATACCGCAGCACACCCGGTTGATGGCTGGGGGGCAAGGCGGCCTCAGGAACGACCATCCGCGCCAAAAGCGAGGCCAGAACGGTGATCGACGCCATCAAAGCCAGAAAGGCCCAGCCGGTTGGCGGTGCCGTTGCCACGGTATCGCGCTCATAAGCGCGGTTCAGCCAGTCCAACGCCGCCAGGCGTCCGGCGCGGGATTGCAGGATTGCGACGTGTTCCGTCCATGGCGCGATGATCGCTGCGCGGATCACATCGCCCTGTTCCACGGTCTCGCCTTCCTGCGCGTTAGGGTCGAGCATCTGCACGGCATCGACGCCGAATTCCCGCAGGTGCGGTTCCCACTGGCCGGAGATCAGCAGCATGTTTTTGGGTTGATCTGCGGTGACCGCCTGAGAGAACGCAGACAGCAGGACAAGCGGGCCTGTGTCTGCTTCCAATGCCACGCGGATCAGCACATCGGTCGCCATTGAGTGGCCCAACAAAGCAACGGGTGTACCGTCTGCCACATCGTCGATCACCGCACGGGTCTGATCCATCAGAAGTCGGGTTGTGCCTTCGATCCGGGTGACATCGCCCGACATCGGCGCCGGATGTGCGCCATGGCCTTCGAAGTCGAACATATGCACCCGGTAGCCCGCCTGCGCGAGAGTCAGGCCGTAGCCCTGCATCATCTCGCGCGATCCGGCGAAGCCATGGGCAATAACCACGTTCGGTCCATCCGCGCCGTCCTTCGCCAGCGTGGTTACCGGAGTGGGGCCGACGAACCTGTCGGTAAAGGTCACGCCGGTCCGCGCAACTTCGAGCACGAGGATCGACAGGCCAGCGATCAGAATCGCCAGATAGGTCAGGAGGGGGCGGGCCATGCTGTCGCGTCAGGCCCGCGCAGCATCCATCAGGCGACGCATTTCCTCGATCGCCGGTCCGAGCCCGCGGAACACCGATTCCCCGATCAGGAAGTGGCCGATATTGAGTTCGACCACTTCGGGGAAGGCGGCGACTGGTTCTACCGTTTCGTAGTTCAGCCCATGCCCTGCATGCACTTCGAGGCCCAGCGAATGGGCGTAGGCCGACATCTCGCGCATCATTTCCAATTCGCGGTCGCGGGTTGTGAAATCGCCTTCGGCATGGGCGTCGCAATAGGCCCCGGTGTGCAGTTCGATGACTTGTGCGCCAATGCGATGCGCCGCTGTAATCTGGCGTTCATCGGCACCGATAAAGATCGACACGCGGCACCCCGCCTCGCGGAGGGGGGCAATGAAGCCAGCCAGCTTGTTTTCCTCGCGCGCAACTTCGAGACCGCCTTCGGTGGTGCGTTCCTCGCGCTTTTCGGGGACGATACAGACTGCGTGCGGTTTATGGCGCAGGGCGATTTTCTGCATCTCGTCTGTCGCGGCCATTTCGAAATTCAGCGGCACGCGCAGGGTTTCCATGAGGCGGTCAATGTCGCTGTCGATGATGTGACGGCGGTCTTCGCGCAGATGTGCGGTGATACCATCGGCCCCGGCCTCTTCTGCCAGTTGGGCTGCCCGCACCGGATCGGGAAGATGCCCGCCGCGTGCGTTGCGCAGGGTGGCCACGTGGTCGATATTCACACCGAGCCGCAAGCGGCCTGCATAGTCAGTCATTCTCGCCTCCATACTTGAGGCTGAACCTAGTCCGCCGCTTGGCCTTCGTCAGCCTGTTTCTTCTTTTTCTTCAAAGCGGCCAGTTTCGCCTTCAGCGCGCCCTTTCGGCGGTTCTGATAGGCGCGGATCAGCGGGACGGACAGGTAGTAGCACACCAGCCCGCACAGAATGCCGGGCAGGATGCCACCGACGAGCCAGGGGAAGAACACCTCGTCGTAGAAGATGCGCAGACCTTCCCAATTGGCCTTGGCGTCCGTGAAAATCGCGAGGAAATTGCGCCAGAGATCCTCACCGGCTTTGGCAAACTTGTAGCCGATGCTGCCATGCGCGTGTCGGATCTCGCCCAGCCCTAAAAGCCAGTAGCCGGTTTGCAGCGAGACCACGCTGATCGGCACATAGGTGAGAGGGTTGCCGAAAAAGGTCGACAGAAGAGCGGCCAGAATATTGCCGCGCATCACCCAGGCGATGATCGCAGCGGTGATGAAGTGCATGCCGTAGAAGGGCGTAAATGTGGTCAGCACTCCGGCAAAGATACCACGCGCAATCCGTTCAGGGGGATCAGGCAGACGATTCAAACGGTGCTGGACATAGCGCGCGGCGCGGGTCCAGCCGCCGCGCGGCCAAAGCGCCTCACGGAGGGTGGTCAAGATCGACCGCCTGTCCCGCCGTTTGAATACCAACTCGCGTCCCTTCGATCTTCCTATTCGGCCGCAGCCGGTTGTGTCGACAATGCAGGATCCCGCCGCCGAACCACGGACGCCACATCACTTTCCGCTTCAAGCGCAGACATGACCGCATGCAGATGGTTTGCATCACTCAGGTCGATGTCTATGAGCAGTTTGTAAAAATCTGGCTTGCGATCCACAAAAATCAGGTCCGAGATATTGGCCTTTTTTTCGCCGATCAATGTGCAAATCCGTCCCAGTACCCCGGCATCGTTCCCAATCGTGAGTTCGAGGGAAACCGCATAGACCGGAGGGTGGTTCCCGGCGGCCCAGTGCAGGTCGAGCCAGCGAGAGGGGTGAGCTTCGTACGCGGCCAGAGCGCCGCAGTCGATCGAATGAACGGTCACGCCCTTGCCGCGTTGAACGATACCGACGATCCGTTCTCCGGGAAGCGGCTGGCAGCAGGGGGCACGGTCAAACGCCTGCCCCTTGTCGAGACCGATTACCGCGCTTTGCATTTCGATGAAATCGGTCGGGGCCGGCGCAAGGTCGGGATACACCGCCGCGACGACCTCGCGGGCCGACATCTCGGCACTGCCGAGGCGGGCAAGCAGGTCTTGCGCGTCGGGGATACGCAGGTTGCGGGCGGCCATCTCAAGTACCTTGTCGCTGGCTTTCTTGCCCACGTTCTCGAAGGCAGATCGTGCCAGTTCCCGACCCAGTTGCGCATAGCGTTCGCGCCCTGCTTCGCGCAATTCGCGGCGGATGGCGGATTTCGCTTTGCCGGTGGTTGCGATGTCCAGCCACGTGGCTTGTGGACTTTGACCCTCGGCCGTGACGATGTCGACGGATTGGCCGTTCTTGAGACGGGTCCACAGCGGCACGCGGATGCCATCGACTTTCGCGCCCACGCAACCCGATCCGATTCGGGTATGGATCGCATAGGCGAAATCCAGCGGTGTTGCCCCACGCGGCAGCTTGACGACGTCGCCCTTGGGAGTGAAGCAGAACACCTTGTCGGGATACATCTCGAGCTTGACCGCTTCGAGAAAATCCTCGTGATCGTCATCGCCGTCGAACTGTTCGGTCAGCGACGCGACCCATTTCGCCGGGTCTACGGCAAAGGGGTTCTCGCTGCGCACACCATCGCGGTAGGACCAATGCGCGGCGACGCCCGTTTCGGCCACATCATGCATCTGGCGGGTGCGGATCTGGACCTCGACCCGTTTGCCGTCGCGACCCGAGACTGTGGTGTGGATCGACCGGTAGCCGTTGGATTTCGGTTCGCTGATGTAATCCTTGAAGCGGCCGGGAATGGCGCGCCAGCGCTGATGGATCACGCCCAGAGTGGCATAGCAATCGGCCTTGGATCGGGTGATGATCCGGAAACCGTAGATGTCCGAAAGGCGGGAGAACCCGATCTCTTTCTCCTGCATCTTGCGCCAGATCGAATAGGGTTTTTTGGCGCGCCCGAACACTTCGGCATCAATGCCGGCCTTCTCAAGCTCATGACGCATGTCGCCGGTGATCCGGTGGATCACGTCACCGGTTTCTTTTTGCAGCGTGATGAAACGCCGAATGATGCTGGCGCGGCCTTCTGGGTTCAGGACGCGGAAGGCCAGATCCTCAAGCTCTTCGCGCATCCATTGCATCCCCATGCGGCCCGCAAGAGGCGCATAGATGTCCATGGTTTCGCGCGACTTCTGGATCTGTTTTTCGGGCCGCATCGCCTTGATCGTCCGCATGTTGTGCAGACGGTCGGCAAGTTTGACGAGGATGACGCGCAGGTCCTTGGACATCGCCATGAACAGCTTTCGGAAATTCTCGGCCTGTTTGGTCTCGGAACTGGAAAGCTGAAGATTGGTCAGCTTGGTGACGCCGTCGACCAGCATCGCCACCTCGTTGCCAAAGCGGTTCGCGACTTCGGAATAGGTGGATTTGGTGTCTTCGATGGTGTCGTGAAGAAGCGCTGTGATGATGGTCGCGTCGTCAAGCTGTTGCTCGGTCAGAATGGCGGCAACAGCGACAGGGTGCGAAAAATACGGCTCGCCCGAGTGGCGAAACTGGCCCTCGTGCATCTCGCGGCCATAGTCATAGGCCGCGCGGATGAGCGCCTCATTGGTCTTGGGGTTGTAGTTGCGCACCAGCGCAACAAGGTCCTCTGCCGCGATCATCGGCGCCTCATTCTCATGCGGCCCGCATCGCGGCGGGCCTTAGCCCTGACCCTGCGCCTCCATCAGCGCGCGGAGCAGTTTTTCTTCGGACAGATCATCGTCGGCGGGCTTGTCGGGTTCTGCACCCATCAGCAGCGCCATTGCATCTTCTTCCGGCTCGTCGACTTCGATCTGCGTCTGGTTCGATTCGATCAGACGTTCGCGAAGTTCGTCCGCCGATTGAGTTTCGTCCGCAATTTCACGAAGCGCAACAACCGGGTTCTTGTCATTGTCGCGATCCACCGTGATCGCCGCACCGGCAGACACTTCGCGCGCGCGGTGTGCCGCGAGCATTACAAGCTCAAAACGATTTGGAACTTTGTCGACGCAGTCTTCAACCGTCACGCGGGCCATGGGAACTCCAATTCATCGGGCAGCCTTCGAGAAGTCGTTAGATACCGCTGTGGAAGGCTGAATACAAGTCGATATCAGAACTCAAGCACAACAATCTCGGCCAGAGCCTCTGGCGCGAGCGCGTTGCACATCTCGGTCACGGTCAAATTCAGGACCGGATGCCGCCAGTCTGCCGCAATATCGCGGAGCGGCACAAGAACAAATGCGCGGTCCTGCAATCTTGGATGCGGGAGGATCAACTCGGTCGGTGCCTCTTGGCGCTGAAGCGCGGCGGGCAAGGCGTGCCAGTGCTTGAAAGTGGGAAGATCCGGAAGAACCGAATCGCCGCAGGCGATCAAGTCAAGGTCGAGCGTACGCATGCCCCAGCGTTCCTGACGCTCTCGACCATGCGTTGCCTCGATTTCATGAAGTTGTGACAGCATATCTTTGGACGACAGGGCAGACTTAAGATGAAGAGCCGCATTTACGTAATCCGGACCCGCCCCGGCGGGGAAACAGGGGGTCCGGTAGAATGAGCTGACCGCGTGAATTGCCATATTTTGTTGGCGCATCGCGTCTATGGCGGCATTCAGCGTATCGCGTGGCGTCATTCCGCCCAAAGGTAAATTTGCGCCCAAGGCGACGTAAAAATCGTTCATAATTTTGTCATATATGCGAAAGTAGGCATAAAACTCACCTTGCGATGCCACGTTGATCCATTAAATCACCCGACGCGACATGGCCACAAGGCCGTCGGATCCACCACTCCCGACAGTCGGCCCTAGTTGCGATTATTTTTGAAAGGCTCAATTCATGTTCTACAAAGACGAGCGTTTGGCGCTGTTCATTGATGGATCAAATCTCTATGCGGCCGCGAAGTCGCTGGGTTTCGACATCGACTACAAGCTGCTGCGGCAAGAGTTTGTGCGCCGCGGCAAGCTGTTGCGTGCCTTCTACTACACAGCGCTTCTCGAGAATGACGAGTATTCGCCGATCCGTCCGTTGGTGGATTGGCTGCATTACAACGGTTTCAACATGCGGACGAAACCGGCCAAGGAATACACCGACAGCCAAGGCCGCCGAAAGGTCAAGGGCAACATGGACATCGAACTGACCGTCGATGCCATGGAACTGGCCGATCACGTGGATCACATCGTCCTCTTTTCAGGCGATGGCGATTTCCGTCCGCTGATCGAAAGCCTGCAGCGCAAAGGTGTGCGGGTGTCGGTCGTGTCCACCATCCGCAGCCAGCCGCCGATGATCGCAGACGAACTGCGGCGTCAGGCGGACAACTTCATCGAACTCGACGAACTGCGCGATGTGATCGGACGCCCCCCGCGTGACCCGATGCCCGAGCGTCAGGCTGTCGCGGTCGAGCACGACTAGGTCTTGATCCTGCCCCGACTGTCTCATGTGGAGTGATCTGCTTTCACTCGCAGGCCTTTTCATCGTTGCATTCGGGGCAGCGACCATTCTTCCGTTCCAATCCGAGATCGTGTTCGTCGCGCTGCAATTGCGCGGCGACATCGCGATCGAATGGATCGTTCTTTTTGCCAGTGTCGGGAATATTCTGGGTTCAGGGCTGAACTATGCTCTGGGTCGGGTTCTCGAACGCTATCGTGGACGGCGCTGGTTTCCGGTTTCGGAGGAACAGCTTGAAAAGGCGCGGGCGTGGTACCTTAAATGGGGCGTCTGGACGCTGCTGTTCAGTTGGGCTCCGCTTGGGGATGCCCTGACCATTGTGGCGGGCGTGATGCGGACGAATGTCTGGCTTTTCTTCGGACTGGTCAGCATCGCCAAGACAGTCCGCTATATCGTGGTTGCGATGGTCACGGCTGCGGCGTTCTGACCTCGGATCCGATCTGCGCCAGGGGCAGGTCGCGCGCAGCACGTGTTATGCCCCAGACCATCAGAAGGGTGGTGACGCAGAAATAAACGGCCACGCCGACAAACTGCGTTTCAATCCCGACGCCGAGGTCGATCAGCAAACCGGTTACGCCCGGGCCAAGTGCTGATCCCAGAACCATGACGGCCGTCGCCATCGACTTGATCGCGCCGATATGAGCGGTGCCGTAGAATTCGGCCCAGAACGCATTGGGCAGAGTCGAATTTGCGCCTGAAGTAATCCCGAGAAACACAAACCCCAAGGCCAGTATGGCAGGGCTTTCGCTGATCGCAAAAAGCAGGAACGCCACCACCATTGGAACCTGGTAGAACGGTGTGAGCCGTGCGGTGCCCAATTTGTCCAGTGCCCAGCCCGATACGATCATCGAGGTGATGCCGACGGCGGTATATAGCGGAAAGAAGCTCACGAAGACGAGGTGCTCCAGTCCCTTGACTTCGGAGACATGCACCTGGTGAAAAAAGAACGCCGTGTTGAACGCGGCAGGGCCCAGAACAGCGGGCACCATGCACCAGAACAACGGGTGCCGCAGAACCTCCATCCTACGCCAGTGTCGACTGGACATGCCCAGCGACACGTCCTTTTCGGCGTGTGACGCGGGTGTGCGTTCCTGAGCCAGAAGCCGACCAAGGATCGGCACCGCGCCGATGCAGATCAACGCGCCGATGATCCAGAGGTTTTGCCATGCGACGACTGTCATGGCTGCGACCACGGACAAAGGCACGAGGGCCTCACCCACGGCAAATCCGAGTGTGGCAATCGACAGAGCACGCCCTCGCGTCGCCACGAACCAGCGTGCCATCGCCACAACTGCGATATGCGAACACATGCCCTGACCGAAAAACCGCAGCGCGAAGATGATCACAGGCAGCGCCCAGACCCACGGGTTGAAGGCCATGGCCAGGCAGGCCAACGCCAGACCGACCAGAACCACCGGACCCATCAACCTCACGCGGAAACGGTCGGTCAGACCCCCGGCCCAAACCATCAGTGCGGCCGAGGCCATGGTGCCCATCATGTAGATGCCGCCCCAAGCCCCGTGGCTCAGGTCAAAGGCCAAACGGATTTCTCCGGCAAAGAGCGAGATGAAATAGGTCTGCCCAAAAGACGACAGGAAAGTGAGCAGCACACCTGCCGTCAGAAAGGGCGCGTTGGCGCGAAGATACTCAGTCAGGCGCATGTCACCGCCATGACTCCAAGATCGCGCCGTTGCAAGCGGCAAACGCTGAACTGCATTCTCCAACCAGGGCGACGCCCTTTACGGCAGGACGCGCGCGTTGATCTCGTTGTGGATGCCCTGAATTTCAGCGGGCCAAGTGCTTTTGATGTATCCCAGAACACTGGCGATCTGATCGTCCGTCAGGACATCGCCAAAGCCGATCATGTGCGACTTGTAGGTGCCGCCAACGATGGCTTCTGTGCCCTCGCGCACGATCCTCATCAGCAGCGCGTTGTCATGGTGCCAGGTGTGGCCGGTTGCGTCATGCGGCGGTGCGGGTAGATACCCGTCCGCATCGCGATCCTGCCAGTTGGGTTGCTGCCCTTCGAGGTTCGCACCATGGCAGCTCGCGCAATACTCGGCATACAGCACCTTGCCCTCGGCAACGCGGGTGGCATCTTGATAAGGCAGGGTTGGCCGTGCCTCGTCAGCGGTCCAGGCCGGTGCGATCCAGACGGCTCCTGCCAGAACGAACGTGGTTGTCATACTTGCGACGACGGTCTTTTTCATGCGGTCTCCGAGGGTTGTCGCCATGCACTGGCAGGCTTCCCGCGCGGGAAGGTCAATTCACACCTGAGTGAAACGCGCATTCTACTGGAAACAACAGCTTTGAGGCTTTAGGTCTTGGGCAAGACGGAGAACGACATGACCAAACCGCCCCTGACCCTTTACCTTGCCGCGCCGCGCGGCTTCTGCGCCGGCGTCGACCGCGCCATCAAGATCGTCGAGATGGCGCTCGAGAAATGGGGTGCTCCGGTCTATGTGCGGCACGAGATCGTTCACAACAAATACGTGGTCGACGGGTTGCGCGACAAAGGGGCGGTGTTTGTCGAGGAACTTCACGAATGCCCCGATGACCGTCCGGTGATCTTTTCCGCGCATGGCGTGCCCAAGGCCGTGCCCGCCGAAGCGGCCAAGCGCGAGATGATCTATGTCGATGCGACCTGCCCTCTGGTGAGCAAGGTTCATATCGAGGCGGCGCGCCATCACGAGAACGGTCTTCAGATGATCATGATTGGCCATGAGGGCCATCCAGAAACCGTCGGCACCATGGGCCAATTGCCCGAAGGCGAAGTGCTGTTGGTGGAAACGGTCGAAGATGTGGCCACCGTTCAGGTGCGCGATCCGGAGCGTCTGGCTTTCGTCACGCAGACGACCCTTAGCGTCGATGACACGATCGACATCGTCGCGGCCCTTCAGGCGCGGTTTCCCAAAATCGTCGGACCCCACAAGGAAGACATCTGTTACGCCACGACCAACCGTCAGGAAGCGGTTAAGGCGATGGCCCCGAAATGCGACGCCATGCTGGTGGTCGGTGCGCCCAATTCGTCCAACTCAAAGCGCTTGGTCGAAGTTGGCAGCAAGGCGGGCTGCGCCTATTCCCAGCTTGTCCAACGTGCGCCCGACATCGACTGGCGGGCGCTCGAAGGGATTGCCAGCGTCGGTATCACCGCAGGCGCCAGCGCGCCGGAAGAGCTGATCAACGAAGTGATCGACGCTTTCCGGTATCGCTACGATGTCACGGTCGAGATGGTCGAAACGGCGGTCGAGAACGTGGAGTTCAAGGTGCCGCGCGTGCTGCGGGTTCCCGCGTAACGGTGCGTGCAGGCACGCACCCTAGGGGTTGTGGGGCGCGGTAGGGTGCGTGTTCACACGCACCGCTTATTTCTTACCACCCGGCTTACCACCGAACTTTCCCGCAGGTTTCCCGCCGGGCTTGGCTCCGAACTTGCCCGCAGGCTTTCCTCCCGGCTTTCCCGCTCCGGCACGCGGCTTGCGCATGCTTTGTGACGGATCGCTGGCTCCGGCACGGGCGGCAGCGCGGGCGATGTTTTTCTTGCTGTTAGGCTTGCCTTCGGGCGGCGGCGGGCCTTTCGGTTTGTCCTTGGGCTTGTAGGGCTTCGCCGCAAATCCACTGTCGGAGCGGCGCGGGGCACGGTCGCCATCGGATCTTTCACCATAGGGCTTGCGGTCACGGGAAGGCCCATCGGACTTCCCTTTATAGGGTTTGCGATCCTTCGCAGGTCCACCCGCTCCTTTGCCCGCAGGTTTGCCGCCTTTGCGGTCCGCCGGTTTCGGCTTGCGCACACGTGGGGTCGGCTCATCGTTCCAGTCGATGGGCGCGGAGGAGGCAGGCGCCGGTTTCGCAGGCGCCTCGATCCTGGCTGCAGGCTCTTCCTTCGGGCGCGGAGCACTCGTGTCGTCCAGAGCGGTGTCGCGAGCGGGTTTGCGCTCTGGCTTCGGGCCATCCTCGCGCGGCTTGCGGTCGGGTTTCGGTCCACGTGGAGCAGTCGGGCGCGCACTGCGCTCAAAGCTGGGGGCCTGATCCAGACGGGTCAGGGTTACGCCCTTTTCCAACTCCATCTCGGGACCGATGGAATTGAGGAACCGGGCAACTGAGGCTTCCTTGATCTGCACAAGCGAATGATCCTGCTGGATGCGGATCGCGCCGACATCCTCCTTGCTCAGATCACCGGCCCCGCAGATCATCGGCAGGATTCGGCGCGGTTCGGCTTCAGCGGCGCGGCCACCGGATACGGCGAACCAGACACTCGGGCCGAATTCCTCGCGCGGGGCACGCTTTTCGTTCGGATCAGACAGATCCTCGGGCGCGGTGTGCTGTTCGCGGAACATGCGCAGATAGGCGACGGCGATCTGTTCGGGCGTTTTCTCTGCCACAAGGCGCGACACAACCGTTTCCTCGGATCCGGCCACCGGCGTGTCCCATGCGGGATCGGCGAACATGCGGTCTTCGTCGCGTGCCAGAACTTCGTCGGCAGAGGGCGCAGAGCCCCATTCCGATTTCAGTTTGGCCATGCCCAGAATGCGCTCGGCTTTCTTGCGCACCTTCGGGGTCACGATGAGGGCAGACACACCCTTGCGCCCGGCGCGTCCCGTCCGGCCGGAGCGGTGCAGCAGGGTTTCGTGGTTCGAGGGCAATTCGGCATGCACAACCAGATCGAGGTTCGGCAGGTCGATACCCCGCGCCGCTACGTCGGTTGCCACACAGACCTGCGCCCGCCCGTCGCGCATCGCCTGCAGCGCATGGGTGCGTTCGGTCTGGGACAGCTCTCCCGACAGCGCCACAACCTGGAACCCACGGTTCGACAGGCGGGTTGTCAGGCGGTTCACCATCGCGCGGGTGTTGGCAAAAACGATGGCGTTGGGGGCCTCGTAGTAACGCAGCGTGTTGATGACCGCGTTGTCGGTGTCGCGTTCGTTCACCATCATCGCGCGATAGGCGATGTCGGCGTGCTGGCTGGTTTCGGATTTCGTGACCACGCGGATCGCGTCACGCTGATAGCTTTGCGCGAGTTTGGCGATCTGCGGCGGCACGGTGGCCGAGAACATCAGCGTTTGGCGATCTTCCGGCGATTCACCGAGGATGAATTCAAGGTCTTCGCGGAACCCGAGGTCAAGCATCTCGTCGGCCTCGTCCAGCACCACGGCGCGGCACTGCGACAGGTCGATGGAGCCGCGCATGATGTGGTCGCGCAGACGGCCCGGTGTGGCCACGACGATATGCGCACCGCGCTCCAGCGCGCGGCGTTCGTCGCGTATGTCCATGCCGCCCACGGTCGAGGCCATGACGACACCTGCCTGTGCATAAAGCCACGCCAGTTCGCGCTTCACCTGCATCGCCAGTTCGCGCGTCGGCGCGATGACCAGCGCAAGCGGCGCACCTGCGTCGTCGAACACCTCACCGTCTAGGATCGTCGGCGCGATGGCGAGGCCGAAGCCCAATGTCTTGCCCGATCCTGTCTGGGCCGAGACCAGAAGGTCGGCACCGACATAGCCGGGATTGAGAACCGCCTCCTGAACCGGGGTCAGCGTGTCGTATCCACGGGCATCAAGGGCGTCTTGCAGGGCTTTTTTCACGGGCGTCGTCTTTTTCCAGAAAGTCGGCCCACCAGCGGGCCAAAGCGCGCGTCTAGATCATTGTCGGACAAATGTATAGCGTCAACACAGCACACCCAACGAGGACCCGCTATGCTTTCCCTGCAATTCCTTCTCACGGCCTTTGTTGTCGTCATCGCGCCCGGAACCGGCGTCATCTATACGCTGGCCATCGGGTTGGGGCAGGGGCGCTGGCCGTCGATCTGGGCGGCGCTGGGATGCACTTTCGGGATTGTGCCGCACCTGCTGGCGGCGACGCTTGGGCTTGCGGCGGTGCTGCACACCTCGGCGGTTCTGTTCAACGTGGTGAAATTCGCGGGCGTCGCCTACCTGCTCTGGCTGGCCTACCAATCCCTGCAGTCAGGTGGTGCGCTGGCCGTGTCGGCAGATCGGAGCGCCGAAAGCGGGTTGCGCATCGCCCGACGTGGGGCGCTGATCAACATTCTGAACCCGAAACTGTCGATCTTCTTCCTCGCATTGCTTCCGCCGTTCCTGTCGGGCAACCCGGCAACTGCGACTGCGGAAATGGCGGTAATGGGCGGGATTTTCATGTTGATGACCTTTGCTGTCTTTGTCTTCTACGGGGTGTTCGCCGCCGCGGCGCGCACATGGCTCTTGGGCAGCGAACGTGTGATGCTGTGGATCAATCGGTCGTTTGCGGCCCTCTTTGCTGCCTTGGCCGGGCGGTTGGCGCTGGAACGTGTCTGAGCTAAGTCGCGCCCGAGACACTGAAGATGGACCTGCCATGACCCAGATACCCCGTTCCGCGCTTACTCTTGGCCTTGCCGGAGTGACCCCTTTCGCTTGGGGCGCATTGACACTGTTGTCAGAAGGTACAGCGCAGTGGGGTTTGGACGTGTTGGGGCCGAGGTTCATCGGCCCCTATGTCCAACTCAGCTACGGCATGGTGATTCTCAGCTTCATGTCCGGCGTGCTGTGGGGTTTTGCCACCAAGGCCGAGGGCGGTCAGGCCGCCACGGGATATGCGCTGTCGGTGATCCCGGCGCTCTGGGCGTTCTTCATGACGGGTGGTGGGCCTGTGTCGGCAGGAACCAACCTGATCTTCGGGTTTCTGGGGCTTCTGGTGCTGGACTACGCATTCTGGACATGGGGCCTTGCGCCGAAATGGTGGATGCACCTGCGTGTCCTCCTCACGACTCTTGTCGTCCTGTGCCTGTCGGTCGGTGTGTTCCTGTGACCGACCGTGAAACCATAGCCGTCTACGATTCCCGCGCCGGCGATTATGCCAAGCTGGAGCCATCGAACACGCCAAGTGACACTCTGGCCACCTTTATTGCCGCGTTGCCGAAAGGCGCGCGCGTCCTTGATCTTGGATGTGGGCCGGGCACGTCTGCGCGCCACATGGTGCGAGCGGGATGTGTGGTCGACGCGCTGGACGCCTCGGCCGAGATGATCGGGCTTGCGTCGGCCATCGAAGGTGTCACCGCACGGCAGGCCAGTTTCGACGACATCAGCGGCGCCGCGATCTATGACGGGGTCTGGGCCAATTTCAGCCTGCTCCACGCCCCGCGCGCCGACATGTCAAGACATCTGGCGGCGATCCACAGCGCGTTGAAACCGGGTGGGCTGTTTCACATCGCGGTGAAGGAAGGCACCGGTGAAGGCCGCGATGCGCTTGGACGGCATTACACCTATTACACGGAACCCGACCTGACAGCACTTCTGGAAAGCGCCGGGTTTTCCGTTGGTCCCTATCGACGTGGCCGCGACAAGGGGCTAAGCGGCACGGACGACAACTGGATCTCCGTGACTGCCCATGCCTGACCTATACGCCTATACCGACGGAGCCTGTTCCGGAAACCCCGGACCGGGCGGCTGGGGTGTTCTGCTTCTGGCCAAGGACGGTGAGACCGTGATCAAGGAACGCACGCTGTCGGGGGGTGAGGCCAACACCACCAACAACCGGATGGAACTGCTGGCGGCCATTCATGCGCTGGAAACACTGGCGCGACCGTCTGCTTTGACCATCGTGACCGACAGCGCCTATGTGAAAAACGGTGTGACCGGGTGGATCCATGGCTGGAAGCGCAATGGCTGGAAGACCGCGAACAAGAAGCCTGTCAAGAATGTCGAGCTGTGGCAGCGTCTGGACGAGGCACAGCAGCGTCACAACGTGACCTGGGAATGGGTCAAGGGCCATGCCGGCCATCCCGAAAACGAACGCGCCGATGAGTTGGCTCGTGAGGGCATGAAACCGTTCAAAAAAGGCGCGGCGTGACCCTGATCGCGTGGATCGACCATGCCGCGGTTCTGGTCTTTGCACTGACCGGCGCTCTGGTGGCCAGCCGCGCTCAGCTCGACATCATCGGCTTTGCGTTTCTTGCGATCCTGACCGGCGTTGGGGGCGGAACGGTCCGTGATGTGCTGCTTGATCGGAACCCCGTCTTCTGGATGGCGGACCCGACCTATCTGGGTGTGGCTGTCTTTGCTGCCTTCGTGGTGTTCTTCACCGCGCACCTGTTCGAAAGCCGCTACAAGGCGATCCTGTGGCTCGATGCGGCGGCGCTGGCCTTTGCGGTGGCGGCAGGTGCCAATATCGCGGCCACTCTGGGGCAAAGCGCGGCAATTGTCGTCGTGATGGGCACCGTCACCGGCTGCCTCGGAGGGCTGATGCGCGATGTGGTGGCGAACGAGGTTCCGCTCGTTCTCAAACAGGGCGAACTCTACGTCACCTGCGCCGTGGCTGGTGCCGCTGTGGTGGCGTTGGCCCCGTTTGCAGGACTAAGCCAGACTCTGACCGTTCTGGCAGCCGCAGGGATCACTTTCGGCTTGCGGGCAGGCTCCATCGCCTTGGGCTGGAGCCTGCCGGTCTACAAGTCGCGCCCGCCGCGCAACTGACCTTATTGCAGATCGCGGAACGCCGCCTGAAGACGCTCGCCAGCTTCGATCACGCGGGATCGGGGAGTTGCAAAGTTGAAACGCAGAAAGCTTTCGCCGCCCGTTCCAAAGGTCGGGCCATGGTTCGCGGCAATGCGCGCGTCCTTCTCGACCCGTCGGGTGAATTCCGCAGGCTCCATACCTGTCCCGGCAAAGTCGACCCATGCAAGATAGGTCGCCTGCATCGGCATCGACGTCACCCCGGGGATCGCGTTGACCATGTCGTCAAAAAGTCTCCGGTTGCCGTCCAGGTAGTCCACCAACTCGTCCAACCATGCTGCGCCTGCGGGCGAATAGGCGGCCATCGCAGTGAACAGGCCAAAGGAGTTTGGCGACATGCCAAGCGCTGCCATGCGTTTGGCAAAACGCGCGCGCAGTTCGGGGTCCGGGATGATCACGTTGCCGATATGGCTTCCCGCGATGTTGAAGGTCTTCGTTGTCGCGGTCATCATCACCAGCCGGTCAAGGCAACTCTCATCAGCCAATGGCATCGGGATATGCGTATTGCCCGGCATCACGAGGTCATGGTGGATCTCGTCGGACACGAGGATCAGGTCGTGCCGCTTGGCAAAGGCGGCCACAGCCTGCAATTCGGCCTTGCTCCAGACCCGACCGCCGGGATTGTGCGGCGAGCAGAGAATGACCATCCGCTCTGTCCCGGTCATCTGCGCGTCATAGGCCTCGAAATCCATCTCATAGCGCCCATCAGTCATCGTCAGGGCACATTCGACGACCTGTCGGTTGGCCGCTTTGATGACACGCGCGAAGGCGTGATAGACCGGCGTGAAAAGCACAACGCCATCCCCGGGTTGGGTGAATGCATCGACACACATCGCCGTGCCATTGACCAGACCATGTGTTGAGAAAATCCAGTCGCGCTCGACTGTCCAGCCGTGCCGTTCATCCATCCACCAGCGGATCGCATCCAGATAAGGGCCGTCATTGCCGAAATAGCCGAAGACCCCATGATCCAGGACTTCGCGCAGTTTGTCTGTCACGCAGGCAGGCGGTCGGAAGTCCATATCCGCAACCCACATGGCAAGCCCATCGTCCTTGGGTACGCCGTAGAGCGTATCCATCATGTCCCATTTCACACAATGGCTGCCTCTGCGGTCGATCTCTTCGTCAAATTGGCTGGTCATGTCGGCTCCTTGGGTCGCGTTGCCCTATTCCTTGGCCGGATCGAGAGCGGGTTCAAGGGCGAAAGACCGAATGCTGGTACCCGAGGCTGCGACTGTCCGTTGCGCTTTGGTGTCATTCTCCCTAAATCACGCTCATGAAACTGCCGATCCTCATCCACCCGGACCCGCGTCTGAAAAAGGTCAGTGACCCCGTGCCCGATTTGTCGGACGACTTGCGCACGCTGGCCAAGGACATGCTGGAAACCATGTATGACGCGCCGGGCATCGGCCTTGCCGCGCCGCAGGTGGGCGTGCTGTCCCGTCTGATCGTTCTGGATTGCATCAAGGACGAGGAATCGACACCGCGTCCGTTGATCATGTTCAACCCCGAAATTCTGGCGTCCTCGGATGATCTCAACGTTTACGAAGAGGGCTGTCTGTCGATCCCCGACCAATTCGCGGATGTCACCCGTCCCGAAGCGGTCAAGGTGGCGTGGATCGACGAGAACGGCAATCCGAAGGAAGAAGAGTTTGATGGGCTCTGGGCGACCTGCGTTCAGCACGAGATCGACCACCTCAACGGCAAGCTGTTCATCGATTATCTCAAACCGCTCAAGCGGCAGATGATCACCCGCAAGATGGTCAAGCTCAAACGCGAACAGGCGCGCGCATGAGTGTACGGCGCTGTCTGCCGTGGCCGAACGCCTGTCTTCGTACACCCGCCGAGCCCGTGGACGAGATCACCGACGAGATCCGCGAGATCTGGAAAGACATGATCGACACGATGGAGGCGATGCCCGGTGTCGGTCTGGCTGCCAACCAGATCGGTATCCTGAAACGGCTGGCCGTAGTGGATGCGTCAGACGACCGGGGCCGCGTGGTGCGGATGGCGAACCCGGAAATCCTGCACGCCTCGGTGCAGCTTCGGTCGCATGAAGAGGCGAGCCCGAACCTGCTTGGCGTCTTTGCCAAGATCGAACGCCCGCGCGCCGTGACCGTGCGGTTCATGGGGGAGGATGGTACGGTTCGCGAACAGGATTTCGTCGGTCTTTGGGCCACCTCGGTGCAGCACCAGATCGACCATCTGAACGGCAAGATGTATTTCGACCATCTGAGCAAGACCAAGCGCGACATGCTCTTGCGGCGGGCAAAAAAGCTGAAAGGCTAGGACATGCGGATCATCTTCATGGGAACGCCCGACTTTTCGGTTCCGGTGCTGGATGTACTGGTCGAGGCCGGGCACGAGATCGCCGCTGTCTATTGCCAGCCGCCGCGTCCGGCGGGGCGCGGCAAGAAGGACCGCCCCACCCCTGTGCACGCGCGGGCCGAGGCGCTTGGATTAGAGGTCCGGCATCCAACGACGCTCCGAAACGACGACGCACAGCGGGACTTTGCGGCGTTGAAGGCCGACATCGCCGTAGTGGTGGCCTACGGTCTGATCCTGCCTCAAGCGGTTCTGGACGCGCCGAAACTGGGGTGCCTGAACATCCACGCCTCGCTTTTGCCGCGCTGGCGGGGGGCAGCCCCCATTCACCGCGCGATAATGGCGGGCGATGCAGAGACCGGGATTTGCATCATGCAGATGGAGGCCGGTCTGGATACCGGGCCTGTGTTGCTGCGAGAGGCAACGCCGATTGGCGCGACCGAGACCACGGGCGAATTGCATGATCGGCTGAGCGCCATGGGCGCTGCCCTGATCGTGCAGGCGCTTGACAAGCTTGGTGACCTGACTCCGGACCCGCAGCCTGACGACGGTGTCACCTATGCCGAGAAGATCGACAAGGCCGAAGCCCGGATCGACTGGACCCGACCGGCGGTCGAGGTAGACCGCCAGATCCGGGGACTGTCGTCTTTTCCCGGTGCCTGGACGATGATTGGTGACGAGCGGGTCAAACTGTTGGGCAGCCGCCTTTCGGATCAGCAGGGCACTGCAGGGACCGCTTTGGATGATGCCTTCACCATTGCCTGTGGCTCAGGAGCAGTTACCATCACGAGGGCACAACGTGCGGGTAAAGGTGCGCAGGACGCTCAGACGTTCTTGCGCGGCATGTCGGTTCCTAAGGGAACGCGTTTGGGAGAGTAGGGATGTTCATGATCTTGATGGGCACTGTGGTGATCGCAGGGATCGTGGGATACATCTCTGAGAAGACCGAGTTTACCAACAACGGCATCATCCAGAGCATCATTATCTGCGTGGGCGGTGCGTTTTTGGCCTATTTCGTGCGGATCATGTTCGGCATCGGTTTCGGTTCGCCCGGCATGAACGCGATCGTTTCGTCGCTTGGCGCGCTGATCATCGTGCCGACCCATTGGCGCAGCAGCGTACGCGACCGTCGTCGGAGATAGATGCCATGCCGATCCTGTTTCTAGTCATCATTGGCGCTGCAGCGGGGTTTCTGGCGACGCGGTTCATGCGGGTCGAAATGAGCACGCTCGCAACCATCATGGTGGGGGTCGCCGGAGCGCTGATCGGCGGCATGGTGATCCGCCTGTTGCTGGCCGCAACAGGCGCGGTCGCGGGACTGGTTGGTGTGGTTCTGGGCGCAATGGTCGTGATCTGGGTGGTGCAACGCCTGCGGTCGTGACCTAGCGCATGATAAGCACGGGCACCTTGCAGGAGCGGAGCATCTCGGTCGTTGTCGATCCGATGATGAAACTGCGCACCCGGCTGTGACCATAGGCGCCCATCACCAGCAGGTCTTGCGAGCCGGTTGAGGTGATCTGCGCAAGCACCTTTTCCGGCTCACCGCTTTCAATCACAGTCTGCGCGTCAAACCCACCGGCCTTAAGCGTCGCTGTCGCGTCGGACAGCGCCTTCTGGATAGCTGGTGTCTCTTTGCCCGCGAACACCAGCGTCACGGCAAGGCCCGCGAACATCGGGCTGCGGGCGATATAGTCCACTGCCTTGAGGGATGACGGGCCACCGTCAAAGGCGACAAGTGCGGATGTGATCGGCTTGAACGCGCGGTTCGCAATGAACACGGGCTTGTGGCTGGCCCGGACGATCCGTTCAAGGTTGGAGCCAAGATGCTCCATCGCAAGACCAGCCGCCTCACCGCGCTTGCCGATGACGATCATGTCGCCGGTTTCTTCCTTGGCGGTCACCGTTTCGACCAGATCGCCCTGACGCAGACGGGTTTCCACGGTGATCTCCGCGCCTTTGGTGATGATCGCCTTGGCGTCTTCCAGAATGGCCCGGCCGTGTTCATGCGCCAGCTTGGCGCGTGTGGCATCGAGTTCGGACAATTGCTCCAACAGCGCCGAACGCGCCCCAAGCCGGATCGCACCGGACAGGTCCTGCTTTTCGACCGCATCGCGGCGACCCATTACGTGATAGACCTTGACCTTCCAGTCAGTGCGCCCGGCGATCCACGCCGCATGATGGCAGACGCTTTCGGCATAGGCAGAGGCATCCACAAGGGCGATGAGGGTGTTCGTGGTCATGGTGTTCTCCCTAGTGGCCCAGCAATTCGTCCATCGCGCCGGGTTTGTCGTGGATGGCCAGTCTGTCGACGATGGTCTCCGACGCCTCATTCAGGCCGATCAACTCCACCTCTGCACCCTCGCGGCGGAACTTGAGCACAGCCATGTCAAGCGCCGCAACCGACGAGATGTCCCAGATATGCGCGCGGCTCAGGTCGATGGTCACGCGGGCGGGGGCTTCGCGGAAATCGAAGGCTTTCATGAAATCCTCGGACGAGGCAAAGAAGAGCTGCCCTTCGATGGTGTAGGTGCGATGTGACCCGTCCGGTGTGATCAATGTCCGAACGCGGAAGAGTTGCGAGATCTTCCAGGCAAAGAAGATGCCCGAGAGCAGCACGCCGACCAGAACGCCGATGGCAAGGTTGTGGGTGTAGATCACGAAGAACACCGTCGCCAGCATCACGATGGAGGACGATTTCGGGTGGTCGCGCAGGTTCTTGATCGACGACCACGAGAACGTGCCGATGGACACCATGATCATGATCGCCACCAGCGCCGCCATCGGGATGATCGCCACGATGTCGCCCAAGGCGACCACGAGGATCAGCAGGAAAAGACCGGCCACAAAGCTCGAAAGTCGCCCGCGCCCACCGGATTTCACGTTGATGATCGACTGGCCGATCATGGCACAGCCCGCCATCCCACCGATGAACCCGGTGGCGGTGTTGGCCAAGCCCTGACCGATACATTCCTGGTTGCGGCTGGAGGTTGTGTCGGTGAGGTCATCGACGATCTGCTGGGTCATCAGGCTTTCCAGCAGGCCAACCACGGCCACCGCGACCGAGTAGGGGAAGATGATCTGAAGTGTCTCGAAGGTCAGCGGGATGTCGGGGATCAGGAACACCGGCAGCGTGTCTGGAAGTTCGCCCATGTCGCCCACGGTGCGCACATCCCACCCCATGAAGACCACCACGGCGGTCAGCACGATGATGGTCACCAATGGTGAGGGGACTGCCTTGGTCACCATGGGGAACAGGTAGATGATCAAAAGACCCGCCGCGACAAGTGCATAGGTCAGCATCGGCACGCGGCTTGGGTCAAGTTCGGGCAATTGCGCCATGAAGATCAGAATCGCCAGCGCGTTGACGAAGCCCGTCATCACGGATTTTGACACGAAGCGCATGACGTAGCCGAGTTTGAGCAGCCCGGCCCCGATCTGCAACAGCCCTGCCAGCACCGTGGCGGCAAGCAGGTATTGCAGCCCGTGATCCTTGACCAGAGTGACCATCAGCACCGCCGTCGCCGCCGTGGCCGCCGAGATCATGCCCGGTCTGCCACCGGTGATCGCGGTGATCACGGCAATCGAGAAGGATGCATAGAGACCGATTTTCGGATCGACCCCGGCAATGATCGAGAACGCAATCGCCTCGGGGATCAGAGCCAGCGCCACCACCAGTCCGGACAGAAGATCGCCACGGATGTTGTGAGTCCATTGGTGGCGGTATTGAGACATGGAAATCATGGAAAATCTTGCCCATCGGCCGCGAGCGGGTCGCGCGGTCTTTGTCGGTGTCATCGGTGGTCAGGGGTTCCAGCGGACAACCGGCCAGATCGGCCAGCCAAGGGTGTCACCCAACGAAAGTCGCCGACCCCATACCTCGCCACGGGCAAGATGCCAAGGCAAAGCCAGTTGTTTCGATCGCGACTGACGATCAGACCGTCACGTCGTGGCCTCTGTGCGCTCATCCATGACATTCTGCGCGGAAGTGGGTGTTTTGTGAAACCGTGCAGAGCTCTATGTGTTGGTCTGACACAGACGGAAGGAGCGAGACATGGGCATGTTGGTTGACGGGGTCTGGAAAGACCAGTGGTACGACACCAAGAGCACCGGTGGTGCCTTCAAACGGTCCACCTCCAAGTATCGCAACTGGATCACCACCGATGGCAGCGCCGGACCGACCGGCGAGGGCGGGTTCAAAGCCGAGTCCGGTCGCTATCATCTCTATGTCAGTCTTGCCTGCCCCTGGGCCCATCGGACACTTGTGTTCCGCGCGATCAAAGGGCTGACGGATCATATCGGTGTATCGGTCGTGCATCCCGACATGCTGAGCGACGGCTGGACCTTCGACACCGACTTTCCCGGCGCGACGGGGGACAAGCTCTACGGTCTGTCCTTTGCCCGCGACATCTACCTCAAGGCCGATTCCAAGGCGTCGGGACGCGTGACCGTGCCGATCCTGTGGGACACGCAGCGCGAGACCATCGTGTCGAACGAAAGTTCGGAAATCATCCGCATGCTCAATTCGGCCTTTGACGGGGTGACGGGGGACCGGCAGGATTTCTGGCCGGTCGCGCTGCGGGACGAGATTGAAGAGGTCAACGCGCGGGTTTATGATACGGTCAACAACGGGGTCTACAAATCCGGATTTGCGACCACGCAAGAGGCATATGATTCAGCGGTGGGTCCGCTGTTCGACAGTCTTGATTGGTTGGAAGAGCGTCTGTCGCGCCAGCGCTATCTGGTTGGCGATCGCATCACCGAAGCCGATTGGCGGCTTTTCACCACGCTGGTGCGGTTTGATTCGGTGTATCACCTGCACTTCAAGTGCAACCGTCGGCGGATCGTGGACTACCCGAACCTTTGGGCCTACACGCGCGAGCTGTATCAGGTGCCGGGCGTGGCCGAGACCGTCAATCTGGATCACATCGTCCGGCACTACCATTACAGCCACGAGACCATCAATCCTTACCGGATCATCCCGATCAATCCGGTTCTCGATCTTGACGCCCCTCATGGGCGCGACAGGTTGGCCGCGGCCTAGACCGGTTTTGCATAATGCTCGACCATCGCGGTCAGGTCTTCGGGCTGGGTGGCGCTGGGCACAAAGGCGCAGGCATTGGCGCAAAGCTGGAAGATCGAGCCGTCCGAGAAGAAGCTTGAGTTGGTCACAAAGATCACCCGGGCATCGGGGTGCCGGAAGCTTGCGTAATCCGCAACGGCAATGGCGCTTCCGGCGTCCAGCACCACGTCCAAAATGATGATCGCATAATACGCTTCGTGCAGCAGGGCGATGGCGCTGTCCTGATCCTGCACGACTTCCGCAAGATGGCCATGTCGCTGCAAATGGCGCTGCCATATTTTGCCCAGGTCGGCGTCGTTCTGCACAATCAGCACATTCATGGGGCAACGGATCTTTCGAATTCAAGGTCGTCTTCAGGACAGACTCCGCCCTGATTAGATAACAAACGGTTAATTGATGGGTAATGAATGTGATCAAATCACTAAAATAAGCAAAACATGGCCGAGTTGGCACCTCATTGATCCGAAGTTTGCTTATCGGTCGCAGTAAACTCCCTGTTGCATGTTCAGAAAAGGGCTCACGGACGTGTCGGGAACCTGTCGCCACTTGCGGTGATGATAATCAATCGCCCTTGATCATCGGTCACGTAAAGATCGCAGCGACTGAACCCCGTCACAAACTCGATACAGATCGTGCTGTCCTCCATCACGGTGAAATAGCCGTACCCGGTGCCGCCGTTGTTGGCATAGGTGTAGGTATAGCGACCGTCATCGAAGAACCGCGACTCTCCGTCGTCGAAGAACGTGATGGTTTCGCCCCGAAGCCGCGTATCAAGGCTGGCCCTGTCGAACAGCGTGTCGCTGTCCCGCGGCTCCCAGCCCTGTGCAAGAGCGGGCAGCGGAAGAAGAACGATGGGGAAAAGAGCTTTGATCATCCGCCAAGCCTACGCGGAAAAGACATCGCGACGCACACAAATTTACGCGACCAGACGTTCCGCTTTCTTGAGGTCGACAGAGACAAGCTGACTCACCCCCTGTTCCTGCATCGTCACGCCAAACAGACGATCCATGCGCGCCATCGTCACCGCATGGTGCGTGATGATGAGGAACCGCGTTTCGGTGCGGCGGCACATTTCATCAAGCAGGTCACAGAAGCGTGTCACGTTCGCATCGTCCAGAGGCGCGTCGACTTCGTCGAGCACGCAGATCGGAGCAGGGTTGGCCAGGAACACCGCAAAGATCAGCGCCAGCGCCGTCAGCGTCTGTTCCCCGCCAGAGAGCAGCGACAGCGTGGACAGTTTCTTGCCCGGCGGCTGGCACATGATTTCCAGCCCGGCATCCAGCGGGTCGTCGCTTTCGACCATCACGAGGTTGGCTTCGCCACCGCCGAACAGGTGGGTGAAGAGCAACGCAAAATTGCTGTTCACCTGTTCAAACGCGGTCAACAGGCGTTCGCGCCCTTCACGGTTGAGGCTGGCGATGCCGGACCGCAGCGTCTTGATCGCTTCTTCGAGGTCCGTCTTTTCGGACAGCAGGGTGTCATGTTCCTCCTGCACCTCGCGCGCGTCTTCCTCGGCCCGCAGGTTGACGGCACCCAAGGCATCGCGCTGCCGCTTGAGCCGGTTCACATCGGCATCGATCGCTTCGGCGCGGGGCAGATTTTCGGGATCGGCTCCAAGCTTCTGCAACAGGTTGGTCGGGCTGGTGTCCTGTTCCTCGGCGATCCGCTCTGCGGCGGCGTTGACCGCATCGCGGGCGGCCTCGGCACGGGCCTCTGACCGGGCGCGGGCTTCGCGGGCTTCCGATGCCTTGCGTTCCGCCTCGCGTTCGGCCTGATCGGCGCTGCGCAGGGTCGCTTCTCCGGTAGAAAGCATGTCGTCCGCTTCGGCCTTGCGCGCTTCGGCCTGCGCAATCTCGTGACCCAGGAATTCGCGCTGCGCCGCCAAGTCTGCAGGAAGTCCCGCCGCCTGTTCCAGTTCCACCTGCGCCGCTTTGCGCCGTTCCGCCAATTCGGCACTGCGCTTTTCTGCGGTGTCCAGCCGGTGCCGCCAGCCGCTGAGGTCCTTTGTCACCTGCTGCCACCGCGCCTTGCGGGCATCGCCTTCCCGGCGCAATTCGTCCTGTGCGGACCGGCGCGACATCATGGTCATGCGGGCTGCTTCGACCGTCATCTTGAGGTCTTCGACCTCAGCACGGGCCGAGTCGAGATCTTCGAGATCCGCCACCGCGCGCTGTGCGTCGACCAGTTGCGCACGGGCGCGGGTCGCTTCGTCCTCATGGCGCGTCACCGCCATGGACAGGCTTTCCAGCTTGCCCTCGGCCATGTCGCGGTCAGCCTCGGCACGGCTCAGCTTCCGGGCGGCTTCGGTCACGGATGCATCCGCGTCCCGGCGCGCCTGACGCGCGGCTTTTTCTGCCATCGCCAGATCGGCCAGACGCTGGGTCAGGCTTTCATGTGCGGCGCGGGCGCCATCGACCCGGGCCGAGGCACGCGCGGTTTCCTGTTTCAGTGCCTCAAGCCGGTTCAATTGTTCAAGCCGCAAGGCCGCGGCGGACGGCGCATCTTCGGCCCAGGCGCGATAGCCATCCCAGCGCCAGAGATCGCCTTCCAGACTGACCAGCCGTTGCCCCGGTTTCAAAAGTGGTTGCAGGCGTGCGGCATCCTCTTGGTCGGCAAGCCCGATCTGCGCCATGCGGCGTTCCAGCACGTCGGGCACCGACACATGATTGGTCAGCGGAGTGATCCCCGGCGGTAGGGGCTGGTTGGTGTCGTAACGTGGCAATGCCGTCCAACCGGTCGGGCCGTCACCCTCGACCTCGGGCGCGCGCAGATCGTCGGCCAACGCGGCACCCAGTGCCTTTTCAAACCCCTGTTCGACCTGCAGCCGGTCAAGGATTTGACCACCTTCGGCCGTGTCCCGATCCAGAAGGCGGGCCAGCGCGGTGGTCTCGGCACTGAGCGCGTTCATCTCGCCTTCGGCTTCTGACCGTTCCGCACGGGCATCGGCCTCGCGCGACTGGGTCTCGGCGCGGGCGGCTTCGGCTTCGGTCAGAACCTGATCGGCGCGGTCGGCAAGATCGCGTGTAGCATCCTGCTCGGCCGCCGCTGTGATCGCCGCGTCTTTCGCCATCGCTAGGGCCTGCTTGGCCGCCGCCATCGCTTCGCGTGCGCGCAGGGCGTCGGCCTCGTTACGGTCGAGCGTTTTCTGGCTGTCCGACAGCAGCCTGTGCGCCGATTGGTGCCGTGCGGCAAGGCGGGCCACATCTTCGGTCTTCTGGCTCAGATCGGCCTCACGGGCCTGCAGCACGGCACCGGCCTCCTGCGCCGCCTCGATAGCGGCAGCCAGTTTGTCGTCATGCCCCTCGGCGGCCTTGGCGAGTTCGCGGGCTTCCCATTCAAGCTGCTGGATGGTTTCGCCCGCATCCCGGTTCAACCCGCTTTCCCGCTCCATGTCCTTGGTCATCTGGTCGATGCGGCGGGTCAGGGTCTCGATCGTTTCTTCCGCACGGCGTTCCTGTTCCGTCAGCGTATCGCGCTGAAGCGTCAGGCGTTGGACGATGGCCGCCGCAATGGCGGCTTCCTCGCGCAAGGGGGGCAGGGCGGCATCGGCGGCTTCGCGCGCCTTGGTCGCCTCGCGCGCAGCGGATTCGGCGCGGGCCGCCTCGCTGGTCCGCTCGCGCAACTGCGCATCCGCTTCGGCGCGGGCGATGTCCGCGTCTTTCCAGCGACGATACAGCAACAGGCCCTCGGCATGCCGCAATTCCTCGCCAATCGCGCGATACCGGGCGGCCTGACGTGCCTGACGGGCCAGTTGCGCCAACTGGGCGGCCAGTTGCTCGATCACGTCATCGACACGCAAGAGGTTCGCTTCGGTGTTCTTGAGCTTCAGCTCGGCTTCGTGACGCCGCTGGTAGAGGCCGGAAATCCCAGCCGCTTCCTCAAGAATGCGGCGGCGGTTCTTGGGTTTGGCGTTGATCAACTCGCTGATCTGGCCCTGCCGCACCAGAGCAGGCGAATGCGCGCCTGTCGAGGCATCGGCAAACAGCATTTGCACGTCCCGCGCGCGCACATCCTTGCCGTTGACCTTGTAGGCGCTGCCCACGTCGCGGGTGATGCGGCGAACGATGTCGATCTGGTCCTGATCGTTGAAGCCCGCAGGCGCAAGGCGGTCGCTGTTTTCGATCTGGATCGACACTTCGGCAAAGTTGCGGGCCGGGCGCGTGGCGGCACCGGCGAAGATCACGTCTTCCATGCCACCGCCGCGCATCGCGGTCGGGCGGTTTTCACCCATGACCCAGCGCAACGCTTCGAGAAGGTTGGATTTTCCGCACCCGTTCGGCCCCACAACGCCGGTCAGACCATCGGCGATGATCAGATCGGTGGGGTCAACAAAGCTTTTGAAGCCTGTCAGACGAAGTTTGGAAAAGCGCACCGGTAAAGCCTGCCTGATTCCTGTTGTGGTGGACAGTGTGTCGCGGGGTTTGGCGCTGAGTCAACGATTTGGTTCCGCATGTGGTAATCCAATGCGGCTTATCCACAAGATATTGGGGTGTTCGGGAGTGTAAGTTTACGCCTGCCACCAAAGAGTTCAGCCCTTTCAAAACGTGCCCCTTTACATTCTGATTTTTGAATGTAAATATATTCCGAAATCGGAATACAAGGAGACTCGCCATGGACCATTCCGTATCCAGACCCGCTGACACCTATTCGCCCATTTACTTTCTTGCCTCGCTGGGTGCGGGTGGGATCGCGGTGACGTTCTTCATGTTCCTGATGTTCTGGGTGCCGCATCCCGGACAGCCGGTCCCGGTGTTCGAAGACATCGCAGCGGCATTCGCCACCGGCGGCGCCGCGATGCAGGCTGCAATTGCGGCCGCGGTGATCGGGATTGCCGTCTTTGCCTTCCTCAACATCAAATCGCTGATCTGGAACCTGCAATCCCTGTCGGCGTTCAAGAAAACCGAAGCCTACACAAAGCTGCGCGAAACCAACGCCGAGGCCACGCTTCTCGCGATGCCGCTTGCGCTTGCGATGAGCGTGAACGCGATGTTCATCGTGGGTCTGGTCTTCGTGCCGCAGCTTTGGAGCGTGGTGGAATACCTCTTCCCGATGGCGCTGATCGCCTTTGCCGCGATTGGCGTGCTGGCCTTCCGCATGATCGGCGCGTTCTTGGGCCGCGTCCTGTCCAAGGGTGGAGTGTTCGACGTGACCGCGCATAACTCCTTTGCGCAGCTTCTGCCTGCCTTCAGCATTGCCATGGTCGGTGTCGGTTTTGCCGCCCCAGCCGCGATGAGCACATCGGCCACCACGGTTGCCGTTGCCCTGATGCTGTCGACCTTCTTCGGCGTCGCCGCGATCCTCTACACTGCGATTGCCGCCACCACCGCATTTGCGTCGATGCTCCAGCACGGCACTGCACGGGAATCCGGCCCGACCTTGATGATCATCGTGCCGATTGTCACCGTTCTGGGCATCCTCTTCCTGCGCCAAAGCCACGGTCTGCATGTCGCCTTCGACACCCATGCACAGCCCGGCGAAACCATGATCTTCCTCGCACGGCTTCTGTCGATCCAGATCGTGTTCCTGCTGCTCGGTGCGGTTGTGATGATGCGTCAGGGATACTTCAGCGACTTCGTCATGGGCACCAAGACCTCGCCGGGCTCCTACGCCCTGGTCTGCCCTGCCGTGGCGCTCTCGGTCATGATCCACTTCTTCGTCAATAAGGGTCTTGTTGCTGCGGGTGCGATCGAAAAGTTCGGTGTCGCCTACTGGGGTGTAACCGGTATTGCCATTGCAGCGCAGCTTGTCGCCATCGTGTTGGTTCTTCGCCTCAACCGCCAGCACTTTGCCCGCCGGGCCGTCCCTGCCAATGCGGTGCCCGCAGAATAAGCCCTGCAAACACCGAAGTTGCGAAAGCCCGGATCACGTGGTCCGGGCTTTCCACGTTTTGACAAGCCCCCGCATCGCATCGGCCAGCAGAAGAACATCGGCGCCCAAGGCCACGAAGTTCGCGCCCGCGTCGATGTCCTGCTGGATCAAGGCGGGGTCCCCGTCGATGATGCCCGCCGCTTTGCCTGTGGCGCGGATGCGGCGCAGGCCGTCCTGAACGGCGGCACGGACATCGGGATGCGTGGTCTCGGGCAGAAGACCCATATCGGCACAAAGGTCCGCCGGGCCTATGAACACGCCATCCACGCCGTCGACGGCGCAGATCTCGTCGAGCGCGTCCATCGCGGCAACACTTTCAGCCTGAACGATAAGACAAATCTGATTTTCAAAAGTTTCCAAATAATCCGGGACGCCGTTGAACGCCGACGCCCGACCCAGCATGTGCCCCACGCCCCGGATGCCGCGTGGCGGATATCGGGTTGCAGCGACAATCGCACGGGCCTCGTCGGCGGAATTGACCATCGGGCAAAGAAGCGATTGCGCGCCAAGGTCAAGCACCTGCTTGATCAGCGCCGGATCATTGTGCGGGATGCGCACGATGGGGGACACGTCGTGCCCCGACAGCGCCATCAGTTGCTCGTGAATGGTCACCAGATCGTTGGGTGCATGTTCGCCGTCAATCAGCAGCCAGTCAAACCCTGCGGAGGCCGCGATCTCTGCCGCGTATCCGCTGCCCATGGCCAGCCAAAGGCCAAGAGACGGCGTGTCCGAAGTCAGGGACGCTTTGAAACGATTAAGGGGGGCTGGCATAAAGACGTCCTTTTTTCGGCGATCTGACACCAGTGCCACAGGCAAGGCAAGTCAGTCGCGGTGCCGTGCCAGTTTGAGCGCCGACCAGATTGCGGTTCCCCCGAAGAACGCGCCCGCGATGCCCACCACCTCGACCAATGCGGCCGAGTTGGAAATCCCGCGGACCATCACCGTCACGGCCAAAAGCGCCAACCCGCCAAGGCTGAAGATCAGGCGAAACCAAAGTTCGTTTTTCGTGGGGCCAGTCACACGCGCCTCCTTTTGCCTGACGCAAAGATAGGCGGAGCGGGGCCTGTGGCCACCGCCCTAGAACGTGACCGACACGCCGGGCAGGTTCAGCGCCTTGATCAGATCGCGCAATTCCTGACGGGCGGCAATGTTCGAGATGTTGAGCTGTTTGACACCAACATCCTTGAGATCAAGCAGCGTCATCCCGCGCGGGAAAAGCTCGCGGAAGATCACACGTTCATTGAACCCCGGTGCCACGCGAAAGCCGATCCGCTTGGACAGACGCTCCAGCGCCTTTTCCATCTTGGCCTTGTTGACCATCTGCTGCGCGCCAAGACGGTTGCGCAGGACCACCCAGTCGATCGGGGGAAGGCCCGCTTGCGCGCGAAGCTGACGGGCGTTCCAGACCATTTCGGAATAGACCGACGGCCCTTCGATCTTTTCGCCACTCGCATCCGTATGGGCCAGCAGATCGAAATCGACGAAACTGTCATTCAGCGGTGTGATCAGCGTGTCCGCCAGCGAATGCGCAACCTGGCTCAGACGGGTGTGCGATCCGGGGCAATCGATCAGAATGAAATCATTGCCCGGCTCGAGTTCCGCGACGGCGGCGGACAGGCGGTGGTCGTAGATGTTTTCGCCCGGTTGCAGCGTGTCGGGGTCGATCTCGGGTAGCTCGATGTAGCGGGGGGTGGGAAGGTCCAAGTCGTCGCTTTCAAGCGTCTTCAGACGGTTCGCGATATAGCGGCCCATCGTCTTTTGACGCAGGTCGAGGTCCAGCGCACCGATCTTGTGGCCCATCCGCGCCAGCGCCGTCGCAACGTGCATCGACACGGTGGATTTCCCCGCGCCGCCCTTTTCGTTTCCGACAACAATGATGTGTGCCATGTCTCTGCTCTTGAGTGCTTTGCTTCAGCTATGCGCATAGACGCCGCCGGTTGCAACGCCAGATCCATGACGGAGCGCAATCCGTCGCGGAACGGTGCAGAGGCGACTCACATTTACAGGATTCCGGTGGCACCCCAGATCCATCCGAACGCTATCGTGATCGCCGTCAAGACCGCGGAATAGCCCGCCAGTTTCCACTTTGAGAACGGACGCTCCCCATAGGTGCGGCCGTCGATCCCCGAGACCACAACCTTTTTCGCGTGCCCGTCATAGGTGTAGTGCAAAATCCAGACAGGCAGCAGAATGCGCCGATAGTGGATGCCGGTCGTGTCGGTTCTGTACCGGTCGACCCGCGCGTTGTGTCGACCGACATGCTTCTTGATCTTGTTGCGGATCAAAAGGTCCTTGTCCTGCTTGTTGAGCCGCAGGCCCTTCTGCACCGGCATAGTGTGCCGCTCTGCCGCGAACCCGGCAAGGTATCCCGCCCGATAAGGACGCAGATAGTCGGGGCGGAAGTCGTGCAGGACACCGTCGCGGATCAAAGGTGTGACATGCTCGGAGGCTGGCACAAGAAGGTCGTCGAAAAAGACGTCCATCGTGCCGGACACATGATGTCTGCGCCGCTTGTCGCCGGAGCCAGTTGTGTAAGAGGCCCAATACTCGATCGCTTCACGGGAATCGAACGTCCAGAAGGGGGCGTAGATGCTGGCAATACGCCCGGTCTCGGCGGTATTGGCCAGATTGTCGGGTGCCGCAAATCTGCGGGAGATCCAGTTTGTGATGTGTTCACTTGCGTGGTCGCGGGTAATCCTGAACGGAACAAGCGCCATGGTCGCATAGGCTTTGTCTTCGATCCGGAGCACAACCGGGCCGTTGCAATAGGGACAGTTCTCGGACAGCGCCGGGCCTGTGAAGATCACTTCTCCGCCGCAGGTTTCGCATTGATGGATCTGATCACCCTGCAGACCGGGGTATTCCTCCATCGGTGCATCGGGGTTGAAGGGAAACTCTGTCGCGGCCTCGTGGTCATTCTCGGTCGCCAGAGGCCACAGGGATCCGCAGCTTTGGCACAGCAGGTCCTGTTGCGCCGGATCAAACGCGCATTGTCCGCCGCAGCTTTGACATTGAATGTCGGATTGTTCAGCCGCCGGTTGCGTCATCAGTCAGACCCAAGCGCCGCAAGGATTTCCAGCATGATGCGCAGGCGCAGCCAAGACCGGTCAATCGCGCCTTCAAGATCTCCACTGGCCTGCCAGTCGCCAAGGATGGTTGCCAGAAACCATGTTGCGAACAGCCAGAACACCACACGCGTCCAGCCCGAGATCGACCTGATCCAGCCTGCGGAGCCCTGCTTCAGTTCATGTTTCGCTTCATAGATGGTGATGATCTTGACCACGCTGGCCATACCGATCGCGGTGGAGGCTGCGAACAGAACGACGGCGGCGATCAGAGGCGGCATGTCCAACGCAGTGATCCTCTCCAGACGTGCATATGCAAACTCTCGGACAGCCTAGAGAAGCGTGCTGTAAGTCGGAAGAGCAGACTTGCTTGCGGTGTTCGGGTGCTGAGCGATGACAACAAAAAAAGGCCGCCCGGTGAGGGGCGGCCTGATTTTTACCAAGTGGTAAAATCTTAGAAACCGAGGCCTTCGTATTTCTTCTTGAACTTCGACACGCGGCCGCCGGAATCCATCAGGCGCGAGCTGCCGCCGGTCCAGGCCGGGTGCACCGTCGGGTCGATGTCGAGCGCGAGCGTGTCGCCTTCGCTGCCCCAGGTGGAGCGCATCTGAAGCATGGTGCCGTCGGTCATCTTGACGTTGATGACGTGGTAGTTCGGGTGGATGTCTTTTTTCATCTCGACACTCCTTACGCGTCTGCGCCCGAGAGCGGCTTGTAGTTGGCATCTTCCGCGATACGGGCCGATTTGCCGCGACGCGAACGGAGGTAGTACAGTTTGGCGCGGCGCACACGGCCACGACGTACAACCTCGATGCTGTCGATGTTGGTGGAATAGAGCGGGAACACACGTTCCACACCTTCACCAAACGAAATCTTGCGAACGGTGAACGACCCGGCAATGCCAGAGCCCTGACGGCGGCTGATGCAGACGCCTTCGTAGTTCTGCACGCGGGTGCGTGTGCCTTCGGTCACCTTGTAGCCGACACGGATGGTGTCGCCTGCTTTGAAGTCGGGAATGGTCTTCCCGAGGGCGGCAATCTGTTCCGCCTCCAACTGAGCGATAAGATCCATCGCTTCTCTCCTAAAACTGCTTGCGGTTGCTCCGCAAAGGTCTGCGCGTCCTCAGAGCTCTTGGTCTTCGTCCGGGTCCGCAT
>JAUIBL010000017.1 GCA_030428355.1 Alphaproteobacteria bacterium
ACTTTTTTACGGTCCTTTGCGACCCAGCCGATTGCGATCCAACCGCCGCCACTGCCCGCCATAAATGGCGTGGCGGGCAGTGGCTCCCATATACCTCAGGAGCCGGAATCAGGATAAGACAAGCCGAGCGGTCGCTTTCCTGTGAAAGCGGCTTGCCTTGGGCCGTGCGCGCCCCATCTTTAGTCAGTCTTGGACGTAAGGGAGAGTGAAATGTCAGGCATGGAAGTTCGCGTGGCCGCCAAAACCGAGCAAAAGATGTTGGACCAGCGCTATGCCGAAGCGCGCGCCGATCTTGAGCGTAACCGTTTGATTGAAAACGGCCAATCCGGTGCCTTGTTGTTTGCGGCAATGGCTTATGGCGATGCGCTGGAAGAAAACACGTTGTTCCGGACAGCGTCGCATTGGGCAAAGCTGTTCTGCATCGGTGCGGCTTTCGTGATTCCGAACCTGCTGGTCATGCACGTTCTTCTGTAACTTTCCCGTATCGGCAAAGTCTTGCGCGACCGCGTTCAGTGGTCGTGCAGGATGTCAGGATGGCTAAGCCTGTCGCAGGGCGACAGACGACAACCTGACAACGGAAAACCCAAGGCTGGTCGCCAGAAAAACGATCAGAGCCGTGGACAAGGCAGTGCCCACGAGGACTGCGACAAAGGCCGCGATCCAGCCCAGAACACTTCCCACGATGAGCGTCATTGCTGCCATGTCAAACCTTCCCGGCACCTTGGTGCGCGCCAATCCTTAACAAGCAATGAATGCTCTCGGAAAAAGCGCGATTTGTGGCAGCATGATGGAAAACCGGAGGCGTGCAGTCCGCGCTCCGGTTATCTGTGTTCAGAGAACGGTCACGACGGTTCCGATCGGCACGCGGTTGTACAGATCTTCGACATGTTCATTCAGCATGCGGATGCAGCCGTTCGACACGGACTGACCGATAGAGCGGGGTGCTGTCGTCCCGTGGATGCGGAAGAACGTGTCGCGCCCGTTCTGGAACAGATACAGCGCCCGCGCCCCCAGCGGATTGTCCGGCCCTCCGGGCTGGACATAGTCGTTGTCCACGAATTTTGCATAGGTCTTGGATTCGCGTTCGATCATCTCGTCGGTCGGACGCCAGGTCGGCCATTCCTTCTTGACGGCGATCTCGGCGGTTCCGGTGAATTCAAGACCAGCCCGACCAACACCCACGCCATAGCGACGTGCGACGCCGGGTTGGGTCACGTGATAGAGAAAATGCGCACGCGGCAGGATCAGAATTTGACCCGGCGCAACATCTGATTTGATGCGCACATTCTGCGGGCGATAGATCGGATCGATTTGAAAGCCCTGCGCGGTCGCAATGCTTGGCGCGGCAAGACCGGCCGCAGAGGCAATCAGAAAATGACGTCGGGAAAACATGGGCAGCACGGTTCCTTGTGTGTCGGTGTACTCGGACATGAAAACGCCTGTCATGTTGCCAATGGATTGGGCAAAAACAAGCATGAAGGCGCGTCAGCCTTGCTCACCCATTGAGGGATTGCGGCACAAAGGACACAAACCTGCGGTGCATCCACGGCGGATCGCAGAATGTCGATGCAGCGTCCAAACAAAAAACCGCCCCCGACGCAGGGGTCGGAGGCGGTTTTCCGTAGAGATTCGGTGTGGCTTATGCCAGCGCGAGGTTGATCGCGCTTTCGCGGCCATCACGGCCTGCTTCGATGTCGAAGGTCACCTTCTGATCGTCGCGCAGACCGGTGAGGCCCGAACGCTCAACAGCGGAGATGTGAACGAAAACGTCCTTGGACCCGCCATCGGGTGCGATAAAGCCGTAGCCTTTGGTGGTGTTGAACCATTTCACTGTGCCAGTGGCCATGTGAAGTATCCTTGTGTTGTCCGTTGCCCGCACTGTGCGGCAACCCGGCAAAGTCACGTCTGGATCGAAAGCTGCGTGCCGGTGTCGGAAAACAGAAGGTCGAGTAGAAGATCGTTAGCATCGCCCCTATGACAGGTTGCCGCATCTGAGACAAGAGAATTCTCTTTCGATAGCCTGCGCCGGCAAAGACTTGCCCATAGGTCACTTTCTACATATGTCGCTTTGCGAATATCTGGGAGGACGCGCATGTCCGGCAAGAAACTCACCTGTCTTGACTGCGGTCAGGTCAATCGCGTGCCCGAAGATCGGCTGGATGCAGGCCCCAAATGCGGCACCTGCGGCGCGGCGCTGATGCCGGGCAAAGCTGTCGAGGTCGACTGGACCACTCTGCAAAAGGCCGCACGCAATGACGAGGTGCCCCTGGTGGTCGACTTCTGGGCGCCGTGGTGCGGGCCGTGCAAGATGATGGGACCTGAGTTTTCCAAGGCTGCCAGCACCCTGCGCGCCCGCGCACGGCTTGTCAAACTCAACACCGAGGACTTCCCGCAATCCGGCCAGACCTACGGCATCCGCGGTATCCCGACGATGATCCGCTTCGTTGGCGGCCGCGAGAGCGCGCGGCAATCGGGGGCGATGCGGGCGGATCAGATTGTCGGTTGGGTGGGCTGAGGAGCCTCCGCACCTACGTACATTTCGTGATCCAGTTGCGGGGCGGCCGGGCAAAAGCCCGACCGATTTGGCACCGAGAATTTATCTCACGAACTTCTTGAACTTCACCCGCTTAGGCTCAAGCGCATCTGCGCCCAAACGCCGCTTCTTGTCTTCCTCATAGTCCTCGAAGTTGCCCTCGAACCATTCGACATGGGCATCGCCTTCGAAGGCGAGGATGTGCGTACACAGACGATCGAGGAAGAAACGGTCGTGGCTGATGACCACGGCGCAGCCGGCGAAATCTTCGATGGCGTCTTCCAGGGCCCGCAGCGTTTCGACGTCCAGATCGTTGGTCGGTTCGTCGAGCAGAAGGACGTTCCCGCCCTCCTTGAGCAGACGCGCCATGTGCACGCGGTTGCGTTCACCGCCCGACAGCAGGCCGACCTTCTTCTGCTGGTCGCCACCCTTGAAGTTGAAGGACCCGCAATAGGCGCGGGAATTGACCTCGGCGTCGCCCAGCTTGATGATCTCGGCCCCGCCTGAAATCGCCTCCCAGACGGTGTCGTTCGGGTTCAGATCATCGCGCGACTGGTCAACATAGGCCAGTTGCACGGTGTCCCCGTAGGACACGTCACCCGCATCCGGCTTTTCCTGTCCGGTGAGCATCTTGAACAGCGTCGATTTACCCGCGCCGTTGGGGCCGATCACGCCGACAATGCCACCGGGCGGCAGGCTGAAGGTCAGGTCCTCGATCAGGAGCTTGTCGCCCATGGCCTTTTTCAAGCCATTGACTTCAATGACCTTTCCACCAAGCCGGGGCCCGTTTGGAATGATGATCTGCGCCCGGCCAACGCGTTCGCGTTCGGACTGGCCGGCCATCTCTTCATAGGCCTGAATACGCGCCTTGGATTTGGCCTGACGGGCTTTCTGGCCCTGCCGCATCCACGCAAGTTCGCGCTCCAGCGTTTTCTGCTTGGCCTTGTCCTCGCGCGCTTCCTGTTCAAGCCGCTTGGCCTTCTGTTCCAGCCAGCTTGAATAATTGCCCTCGTAAGGAATGCCGCGACCGCGGTCGAGTTCGAGGATCCAGCCGGTGATGTCATCGAGGAAATAGCGGTCGTGGGTGACGATCAGGATCGTGCCTTTGTACTCGATCAGGTGGTTCTGCAGCCACGCGATCGTTTCCGCATCAAGGTGGTTGGTCGGTTCGTCGAGCAGCAGCATGTCCGGCGCTTCGAGCAGCAGCTTGCACAGTGCCACGCGGCGCTTTTCACCGCCCGACAGCGTGGTCACATCCGCATCATCCGGCGGGCAACGCAGCGCTTCCATCGCGACGTCGATCTGGCTGTCCAGATCCCACAGGTTGTTGGCGTCGATCTCATCCTGCAGCGCGGCCATTTCATCAGCGGTGTCGTCGCTGTAGTTCATCGCCAATTCGTTGAAACGGTCGAGTTTCGCTTTCTTGCCGGCAACACCCAGCATGACGTTCTCGCGGACGGTCAAAGCCGGGTCGAGCTGCGGCTCCTGCGGCAGGTAACCCACCTTGGCGCCCTCGGCAGCCCAGGCTTCGCCCGAGAAATCGGTGTCGAGACCGGCCATGATCTTGAGGAGCGTCGATTTACCTGCGCCGTTGACGCCGACCACACCGATCTTCACGCCGGGCAGGAAGTTCAGGTGGATGTTTTCGAACGTCTTCTTGCCGCCGGGATAGGTCTTGGAGACCCCGCTCATATGGTAGACAAACTGGTAGGAGGCCATGATCGCGTTCCTTTGAATTTCGGTTTTGCCGAGGGATACACGCGCAGGCAGGTCCGTGCAATCGCGCGTCTTCAGGCTTTGTTTGGATTTGGCGTCTAGCCTCTGCGGATCATTGATCCGAAGGGTGATTCACGCCGTCATGCCAGCCGATTGGTTCGTAATCCTTGGGGTTCACGCCCTCGATACACCCCATGTTCACGCCGTATTCTTCTGGATCGGAGCGACGCTGGTGATGCGTGTATATTCCGCAGGTCCGGCAGAAATAGTGTTTCGCCGTGTGCGTGCCGAACGTGTAGAGCGTCAGGTTCTCAGCGCCTTTAACGATTTGAAGATCCGCGCGCGCCACGCTGGCAGTCGGGGTCCCCCGCCGTCGGCAATAGGAACAGTCACACCGCCGCGCTGCGTCGAGAGTGCCTTTGAGACGGATCGCAAGCGCAACCCTGCCGCAATGGCAGGTGGCTTTCAGCATGCCGGTCATTTGCGCCGCACTGACGGGATGCGCGAACGGGTCAGTTGGTACTTGGCCTCTGGATGCGGCGGATGGCCTTCTGTGCGGGTCCAGAACTGCGGCCCTCCCAACCGGAGCCAAAGTGGGATGGTCAGTGCAAGGCCGATCACGAAACCACCGATATGCGCCCAGTAGGCCACGCCTCCTTCATCCGCCGCTGTGCCGAACCCACCGAAGATCTGCATTGCGAACCAGAGGCCTAGCATGATCCAGGCCGGGATCGGGATGATGCGGAAGATGATGACAATGATGATCAGGATGTCGACTTTCGCCTTTGGAAAGAGAAGGAGATAGCCGCCCATGACCCCGGCGATGGCCCCGGACGCACCCACCGTAGGCACAGGCGATCCCGGCGCGCTGATATAGTGGATGAACCCGGCACCCAGCCCTGCGGCAAGATAGAACAGGGTAAAGCCGATATGGCCCATCTCGTCTTCCATATTGTCGCCGAAGATGAACAGGAACAGCATGTTCCCGATCAGATGCATCCAGCCGCCATGCAGGAACATAGAGGTCAGGAACCCGCTGAACCCCTGACCTTCGCTCACCAGCGCCGGGATCAGAGCGTAGTCGAAGTAAAAGCGCATGATCTGCTGGTCGCTCTGCATGAGCGGCCAGTAGCTCAGGAAGATGCCGACATTCGCGACGATCAGCGCGTATGTGACAAAGGGCGTTCTGCCCGACGGGTTGTGATCGCGGATCGGAAACATGCCGCGAGAGTTGGCGCAAAGCGGCGGCGCGTCAAGCCGCGCCGCTCAGCAGTTGTGCGTTTCCGCCCGATGCCGTGGTGTCGACACAGACATGGCGTTCATGACAGACATGGCCTTTATCCGGCATCCCGGTGATCAGCGGCAGGATCGGCCCGGTCCGGCTTGCCAGAGCCGCTCGTAGCGCACGCGCCGTGTCGTCATCTCCCCACCAGAGCGCCCCTTCCATTGCAAGATCGGCGAGCCACTCCGGCGCGATGCTACCCTCGGCCTTGGCTGCCGTTCCTCCAAACGCCTCCACAGCGCGGACTTGAGCAGCTGCGGCCTCTGCACCCGGTCCAAGGCAGAGGATTGGCCCCCGCGCCATTGCGGTCAGTACGTTGGACTCTCCGGTCGGGCCGGGCAGGGTTGTCTTGGTCGCGGATGCCTTACCGCCGGCAGAGGCCAGCGTTTTGGTCAGACGGTCTTTGCTGTCCTGCGACGACCACGCCTCCCCTGCCTTGGTCGCCGGATGCCTGCGGAACCGCGCCAGATAGTTCGGCCCACCGGCTTTCGGTCCCGTGCCCGATAACCCCTCGCCACCAAACGGCTGGCTGCCGACAATTGCGCCGATCTGGTTGCGGTTCACATAGATATTGCCCGCTGTGATCCGCTCCGAGACATGCTGCACCCGGTCGTCGATCCGGGTTTGCAGACCGAATGTCAGGCCGTAGCCCGTGCCGTTGATCGCGTCGATCACTTTGTCGATGTCTTTTGATTTGAAAGTCGCGATATGCAGCACAGGACCAAAGATCTCACGCTCCAGGTGGGAAATTCCGGACACGCGGATCAGGGTCGGCGGAACGAATGTGCCACCGCCGGGCGGGGGAAGGCGGTGGAGAACGCGACCTTCGGCCTCGGCCGCATCGACATAAGTAATGATCCCGTCCCGTGCCTCGGCATCAATGGCCGGGCCGACATCGGTGCCGTAGGTCCACGGATCACCAATCACCAGTGCGTCCATCGCTCCGGTCAGCATTTCCACAAAGCTGTCGGCAATGTCTTCCTGCACATAAAGACAGCGCAGCGCCGAGCAGCGCTGACCGGCGGATTGGAACGCGGATTCGACGATTGCCTGCACCGCCTGTTCCGGCAACGCGGTGCTGTCCACGATCATGGCGTTCAACCCACCGGTTTCCGCGATCAGCGGCGCGCCGGGATCAAGGTGCTCGGCCATGCTGCGATGGATGATCTGCGCGGTCTCGGTCGAGCCGGTAAAGGCAACCCCCTTGACCGCCGGGTTCGATGTCAGCGCGGCCCCCACATCGCCCGCGCCCGGCAAGAGCTGCAATGCTGTTGCAGGCACACCCGCCTCGTGCAGCAGTTGCGCGGCACGATATGCGATCAGCGGCGTTTGTTCGGCGGGTTTGGCCAGCACGGCATTGCCGGTCGCCAATGCGGCTGCGATTTGCCCGGTGAAGATCGCCAGAGGGAAGTTCCACGGGCTGATGCAGGCGAACACGCCCTGCGGGTCCGGCCCGTCAGCGCGGGCGGCGTAGTAGCGCAGGAAATCCACTGCTTCGCGCAGTTCAGCCACCGCGTCGGGCAGCGATTTGCCCGCCTCGCGGGCGAGTAGCGCAAAGAGTTCGCCGTAATGCGCCTCGTAGAGGTCGGCGGCCTTGTTCAGGACCGTTGCACGCTCTGCCGCCGATGTGGCCCAAGGCCGGGCTGCCGCGCAGGCGGTAGCGACTGTGCCGGACGTCGCCCACGTGACCGATCCGACCGTGTCGCCGGGGCGGGCGGGGTTGTGCACCGGGTTTGTTTCTCCGGTCTCGGCATCGACCGCGACCAACGGCTTTGCGGACCATTGGACATTGGAGAAAGGTTTGCGTGCCGCTTCGATTTCGCTGCGGGTCGGTCGGTGCGTAAGGTCCCAACCCTTCGAGTTCGGACGCTCGGGGACGAACAATTCCGGCCCGGTGAGCAGATTGGGCACCGCGTGCACCTCGAACGGGTCCGAGGCCACTTCGGCCGCAGGCACATCGGTGTCGACAATCTGATTCACGAAAGAGCTGTTCGCACCATTCTCCAGCAGCCGCCGCACGAGATAGGCCAGCAGATCGCGATGGGCGCCGACCGGGGCATAGATCCGACACCGCGTTCCCTCGGCATCCTTGACGATGTCATGCAGCGCCTCGCCCATGCCGTGCAGACGCTGGAATTCGAAGGTCGTACGGTCTGTGGCCATATGCAGGATCGCGGCCACCGTATGCGCGTTATGCGTGGCGAATTGCGGGTAGATGCGGTCCGTCATGCCGAGCAGCTTGCGGGCATTGGCGATGTAGCTGATGTCGGTGTGGTGCTTTGCCGTAAACACCGGAAACGCGGGAAGCCCCGCCACCTGCGCACGCTTGATCTCGGTGTCCCAATAGGCTCCCTTGACCAGACGCACCATGATCTTGCGGTCCAACCGTTCGGCCAGATTGTAGAGCCAGTCGATGACATGCCCCGCACGTGGCCCGTAGGCCTGCACGACTACCCCGAAGCCGTCCCAGCCCTTGAGCGATGGTTCCGACAGCACGGTTTCGATCACGTCAAGAGACACCGACAGACGGTCGGCCTCTTCTGCGTCGATGTTGAGCCCGATCCCGGCCGACCGCGCCAGTTGCGCGAGCGTGCGCAGACGCGGCACAACCTCGTTCATCACGGTGTCCTGCTGTGCCTCTTCGTAGCGCGGATGCAGCGCCGACAGCTTGACCGAGATGCCCGGGTTTTCCCGAATGTCCTTCGACTTGGCCGCTTCCGCAATCGCACTGATGGCCCGGGAATAGGACAGATGGTAACGGCGCGCGTCGGTTTCCGTGCGCGCAGCCTCGCCCAGCATGTCGTAGGAATATGTGTAGCCTTTGGACTCCATCTTCGCTGCGCGCTTCATCGCGGATTGGATGGTTTCGCCCAGCACGAATTGTGCGCCCATTTCCTTCATCGCACGCCCGACAGCCGACCGGATCACCGGTTCGCCCAGACGCTTGATGGCACCCCGCAGGTGCCCCACCGGGCCAGGCTGTTCGTCCTTGAGCACTTTCCCGGTCAGCATCAGCGCCCAGGTGGAGGCGTTCACCAGCGGAGAGGTGCTTTCGCCCAGATGACTGGCCCAGTTCGACGGGGCGATCTTGTCCTCGATCAGCGCGTCGATGGTGGCGGCATCCGGCACGCGCAGCAGCGCTTCCGCCAGACACATGAGCGCGATGCCTTCTTCGGTCGACAGACCGTATTCGCTCAGAAAGACCTCCATCAGGCCGGGGCGCGAATCCTCTCGGATCGCGGTAACAAGCTTGGTTGCGCGGGCTTTGATCGCAGTGCGATCCTCTTGGGTCAGTTGGGCCGCGGCGCGCAGGCTTTCGACCTTTCGGGCCTCGTCGGCATAGGTGTTGTCGTCAATCAAGGGACGCAAGTTGGGCAGCTCATCACGGGGCATGGCGATCTCCAGTCATATCCTCTACACTACTGACAATCTGAAAGTACAACCGCCGGATTATTGGCAACTGGTGCGACAAACGTACTGATTTTTGAGAGAAAGGCAGGCGATTTGATTATTTCCGATCTGGACAGATTCGACCGGGCTATTTTGCACGAATTGGCGCGCGACGGTCGGGTGTCGATCACCGAACTCTCGCGGCGGATCGGCTTGTCGAAATCTCCCACCCAGGCGCGCTTGAAGCGGCTCGAGGAAATGGGCGCGATTCAGGGCTACCGTGCCCTGCTGGACCCGATCAGACTCGGCCTTGATCACATCGCCTTTGTCGAAGTGAAGATGACCCAGACCCGCGAGGCGGCACTGGCCGCCTTCAACGAAGCTGTGGCCAAGATCCCCGAGATCGAACAGGCGCATCTGATCGCGGGCAATTTCGACTACCTGCTCAAGGTGCGCACTGCGAATATGCGCAGTTATCGCAAGGTGTTGGCCGAGAAAATTTCGACCCTGCCGCATGTCGCCGCCACGTCGACCTATGTCGCGATGCAGGCCGTCAAGGAAGAGACCTTCGGCAACGTGACTTGACCAATCACGCGCCGCGCGGCCTAATGCGATCATGCGCAGACTGATTTCGATCCTTGCCGTGATGGCGGCCACCCAAGCAACGGCAGACGGATGTTCGGTTGCCCCCGACCACGAGGCTGCACTGGACGGGCTTTATGCCGAAGTGCAGCGTGCACCGAACGAGATGATCGCGCGGACCTTTTCGAACCGGATGTGGGACCTGTGGCTGGAAGCGCCGGATGAGCCGTCACAGATGATGCTGGACGAAGCCCTGCGCGCCATACGGGTGGGCGACTACCTGCGCGCCACCGACCGTTTGAACAAGCTCGTCTCTTACTGTCCGTTCTATGCTGAAGGTTACAATCAACGCGCCTTCGTGAATTACCTGCGGGGCGATTTTCCGGCTGCCTTGCCGGATCTCGATCAGGCCATTGCACTGAATCCGCGTCACACCGGGGCGTTGACCGGCAAGGCGCTGACCCTGATCGCGATGGGGCTTGAGGACGAGGCGCAGCCGATCCTCAAGGACGCGGTTGCGCTGAACCCTTGGCTGGGCGAACGTGCGCTGATCAAGCAGCCCGAGGGCGACGATCTCTGAGCCAGTGCGGCTGAATCACGAATTGCCGCAAATCGCCCACCCAAGCCATTGTTTCCGTCCCATCCTGCGGCTAGGGATAACCCGTTGCGGGCGTGATGGAATGGTAGACATATCGGACTTAAAATCCGAAGGCCTTGTGCCGTGTGGGTTCGAGTCCCACCGCCCGTACCACTCCCTGTTTTCCCGTTTGCCACTGCTGTCGTTCTGGGGTCTGATACGGGTATCCACCTATATCAGGCACGGGAGTCAGTATGCCCATCCACAATCGTTTTGCCGAATTGCACCCCGAAATCACCGCCTGGCGCCGTGATCTGCACGAGCATCCGGAGCTGCAATACGATCTGCCGCGCACCGCCGGGATCGTGGCGGACAAGCTGCGCGCCTTTGGCTGTGACAGCGTGGTCGAAGGGATCGGGCGCACCGGGGTTGTGGCGCTGATCGAGGGCAAGACAAACCGGTCGGGCAAGACCATCGCCTTTCGCGCTGACATGGATGCACTGCCGATCTTCGAGGCGACAGGGGCCGCGCATGCCTCGAAAACGCCGGGCAAGATGCATGCCTGCGGGCATGACGGGCACACGGCCATGCTACTGGGCGCTGCGCAGTACCTCGCCGAGACTCGCAATTTCGATGGCACGGTCGCCATCGTCTTTCAGCCCGCCGAAGAAGGCGGGGCCGGGGCCGAGGCAATGGTGCAGGACGGCCTGATCGACCGGTTCGGCATTTCCGAGATCTACGGGCTGCACAATTCGCCGCTTCTGCCACTTGGGCAATTCGCGATCCGTCCGGGGGCTTTTTACGCCGCCGTCGACAGTTTCCACATCAATGTGCGCGGCAAGGGCGGGCATGCCGCACGTCCCAACAACACGGTGGACACGACACTCGCCGCATCTGCCATCGTGATGGCACTGCAATCCGTCGTGTCGCGCAACACCGACCCGCAGCAGGCGGTGGTGGTTTCCGTCACCTCCTTCCGCACCGAATCCGAAGCCTTCAACGTGATCCCCGAACACGCCGTCCTGCGCGGCACGGTGCGCAGCTTTGACATGGAGGTGCGCGCCAAGACGCTGGAGCGGATCGGGGCCATCGCGGAGCTGACGGCACAGAGCTATGGCGCAACAGCCGAACTGGGCTTTGACGAAGAGCCGTATCCGGTGATGTCCAACCATGAAACGGAAACCGAGCATTGCATCAGCGCCGCCCGCGACGTGACGGGCGATTGCATCACCGACGCGCCCCGCACGACGGGGGGCGAGGATTTCGCCTACATGCTGCAAGCCTGCCCCGGCGCCTATATCCAGTTGGGGATCGGGCCGGGACCGGGGCTTCACCATCCGCAATACGATTTCAACGACGAGGTCATCCCGACAGGCTGTTCCTATTGGGTGACGCTGGCTGAACAGAGGCTTCCCGCATGATCATCGAAGCTGGGCCAAAAACCTGTCACTGGGGCTATTTCGATGCCACGCTGGCCCCGGTCGCCACTGTAGACAGCGGTTCCGAGGTCACGATCAACACGGTCTCTGGCGGGCCCGAAGTGCTGCCGGGCGCAGGCTATCACGTCCCGCCCGAACTGCTGGCGATCCACGAAACCGGCGTGCCGCAGGTGCCGGGCCATATCCTGACCGGTCCAATTGCCGTGGACGGCGCGATGCCGGGCGATGTGTTGCAGGTGGACATCCTCGACATCCAGTTGCGTCAGGATTGGGGGTTCACCTTTATCCGCCCACTCTCCGGCGACCTGCCTCTCGACTTTCCCGAACGCCAGGGCATGACCCTGCGCCTTGATGCCGATGCGAACGAGGCGACTTTGCCTTGGGGTCTGAAGCTGCCGCTTGCGCCGTTCTTCGGTGTCATGGCGGTTGCCCCGCCACGGGCCTGGGGGCGGATTTCGACCATCGAACCACGCGCGCACGGGGGCAACCTGGACAACAAGGAACTGGTGGCGGGCACCACGCTTTACCTGCCGGTTCACACCGAAGGTGCGCTGTTCTCCTGTGGGGACGGGCACGGCGCGCAGGGCGATGGCGAAGTCTGCGTCACCGCCATCGAAACCGCGTTGCAGGGCCGGTTCCGGTTGACCGTGCGCCGCGACCTCGACATGACCTATCCCGAGGCCGAAACGCCGACGCACCTTATCACCATGGGCATGCATCCCGATCTGGATGTCTGCGTCGAGATCGCGCTGCGCCGCATGATCGACGTGGTCTCTACACGCGCCGGAATCAGCCGGGCCGAGGCCTATATGCTCTGCTCGCTGGCCGGGGATTTGCGGATCACCCAGACCGTGAACCGCGAAAAAGGTGTTCACATGATGATGGCCAAGTCGCATCTTTCTTAACCAAGGCCCGAGGCGATCCAGATGTCCGAGAAAATGTCCGCACGTATCCACCTGACAGGTCACGTTCAGAGTGCGGATTTCCCGAACTGGATCGCCCGGCATGCCCACAAGCTTGGCCTTGATCATGTCACGACGCAGCACGTGCCCGACGGGTTGGAGGTCAGGGCGCAAGGCCCCGAAGAAATGCTTCAGGCGCTGGCACTTGGTGTGAGTCTCGGACCGGAAAGTGTGCTCGTCGACACCATGGACATCACAACCGTTGCGTGCGTCTGACGGGTCGTGCGATCACAATTTCATCGCTTAGTGCAATATTTGTGCAATTATCCGGGTTTTCGTGCACCTTGAGGGGGCGCTCTTATTGATCGACCGGAGCCCGTCTGTCTTACTCGGCCCGACTTCGGCGGAGTGAGTATGGACTGGATTGCTGTTGGTTTGAAAGAGGATGTCCCGCCCGGCTTCGTTATCCCGAGCCGCATCGCGGACACCGAACTGGCAGTCTGGTGCTCGCCCAGCGGAACCTACCATGCATGGTCGGACCGCTGTCCGCATCGTGGCATGCGCCTTTCGCACGGGTTTGTCCGGGGCGAGACTCTGGCCTGCATCTATCACGGGTGGCAATACAATGAGGCGGGATCGTGTCACTACATCCCCGCCCATCCGAAACTCACACCACCTGACACCATCTGCGTGCCGACCTATCGCTGTATCGAGGCCGGTGGGGTGATCTGGGTGTCGTTGACGGAAACCGACACTCCGTTGCCCGCTTTGGGTGGGCGTCGGACGGTCAGGTCGCTGCCCGTGTCCATGTCGGCACCGGACCTCGCGGCGCATTTCGGTGCGGCAGGTTTCACCACGATCGCGGTGGTGTCGGATCACGATGTGCTGCTTGCCGTACAGCCGTGTACGGACGGCGAATGCATGATCCATGCGCTCGCCGCGCCCGACGCGGATCGAAGTGCCGTGTCCCACTGGCTCGAAGACCTGCGCGCAACTTTGGAGAGGGTACCGGCATGAATGCCGCCATCGACAATCACTGGTATCCCGTCGCCATGATCTCGGGCATCGACGCGCCACGCGAAACTTTACTGCTTGGTAAAAAAATCTCTTTGGGTCGGGATGGCGGTGCGTGCTGGGTCAAGGATGCGACGGGCACGGAACTGCCCACGGTCGAACGGTTCGGCCATCTCTGGACCAGCCCCGGCCAGCCCAACCGCGATCTCTTCACCATCCCAGAAGCCGACAGCCCCGGACGCCGCCTCGTCGATGTGGGGTCGGTCAAGGTCAAATGCTCTCCCTTGCGCGCGGTCGAGAACTTCCTCGACATCGCGCATTTTCCCTTCGTGCACACCGACATCCTCGGGGCCGAGCCACATACCGAGGTGGATCGCTACGACGTGAAGATCCGCGAAGAGGTGGACGAGGTCTGGGCGACCAAGGTCAAGTTCTACCAGCCTCAAGCCGCGAAATCCGCTGCGGGCGGGATCACCACCGAATACATGTACCGCGTGCCCGCGCCGACCTGTTCGGTGCTCTACAAGACCTGTCCGCCGCGCCCCGGCGAATGGGACATCATCACTCTTTTCGTGCAGCCCCTGACCGACGAATGGTGCGAGGTCTGGCCGTGGATGGCGCTCTATGATGACGATTCCACCATGTCTGAGATGGTCAGCTTCCAGCAGTTGATCTTCATGCAGGACCGCTCGATCCTGGAGAACCAGTTGCCGCGCAAACTGCCGCTCGATCCGGGGATGGAGGTGCCGACACAGGCCGATATGACCTCGGTCGCCTATCGACGCTGGCTCAAGAAGATCGGCTACACTTACGGCGCGCAACTGGTGGCGGCATGATCCTCTACGACTACGTCCTAAGCGCCAGTTGCTACAAGGTCCGCCTGATGGCGGCGCTGCTTGGCACGCCGCTGACCCTGCGGGCGGTGAATTTCCACCCGGGCCGCGAACACAAGTCGCCCGAGATGCTGGCGCTGAATCCCAAGGGCACGCTGCCGATCCTTACGGATGGCGACACGGTGCTGACGGACAGCGCCGACATCCTGCGGCATCTGACGGCGGATCATCCCGAATGGCGGAGCACCGACGATGACCGCTGGCTGGCCTTCGCATCCGCCCTGAACGCCAGCCTTGGTCTCGCGCGGTTGCACGACGTGATCGGCTACGACGCCGACATCGACAAAGCCCGCGCGGCAGGTGTGGCGGCGCTGCGCACGCTTGAGGCGCATCTGACGGAACAGCGCTTTGACGGGCTGATCTTCCTCACCGGTTCCAAACCCACCATCGCGGACATCGCCTGTTTCCCCAACATCGCGCTGGCGCCGGATGGGGGTGTGAGCCTCGATCCGTATCCATCTGTACGCCTTTGGATGCGCGCCATCCGATCCCTGCCGGGTTTCATCGAAATGCCGGGCATCCACCGACTGCATGAACTGGCGCACCCGGTATGACGGCAATCCTTCTCAAGAACTGCGAGGCGATTGTCACCTCGGCCAGCGCTCCGGTTCTGCGGCACCAGGACATCCTCTGCGAGAACGGCGCGATCACCGCGATTGGCCCCGACCTGACGCGGCAGGCGCCCGAGGGGGCAGAGGTGATCGACGCGACCGGGCATTTCATCTATCCGGGCCTCGTCAACACACACCACCATTTCTTCCAGTGCTTCGTCCGCAACCGCGCGGAACTCGACTGGACGCGCTATTCGGTGATCGAATGGCTTGACCGTATCTATCCGATCTTCTCGCGCCTGACCGAGGACTGTTTCTACCACAGCTCCGTTGTCGCGATGGCCGAGCTGATCAAACACGGCTGCACCACCGCGTTCGACCACCAATACTGCTTCCCGCGCCATGCCGGGTCGCACATCATCGACCGGCAATTCGAGGCGGCGGAGCTTCTGGGCATGCGGTTTCACGCGGGCCGGGGTGGCAACACGCTGCCCAAGTCCGAGGGCAGCACCATCCCGGACGCGATGCTGGAAAGTACCGACGAATTCATCTCGGCCTGCGAACAGGCCATCGACGCGTTCCACGATCCGGCTCCGCTTTCGATGCGGCAAGTGGCGGTGGCACCCTGCCAGCCGGTGAACTGCTACCGCGAGACATTCGAGCAATCCGTGGCGCTGGCACGGGACAAGGGCGTGATCCTGCACAGCCATGTGGGCGAGGGCGAAAGCCCGGTGATCGAACAGGTGCACGGGATGCGGACCGTGGATTACTGCGCAGAGATCGGGTTTGCCGGGCCGGACGTGTTCTATGCCCATGGCTGGGAACTGACGCGCGATGAACTGACCAAGCTGGCGGCGTCGGGCACGGGTGTTTCGCATTGTCCGGAGCCGGTCTATCTGGTCGGGGCCGAAGTCACCGACATCCCGGCTATGGATACGCTGGGCGTGCGTGTGGGCCTTGGCTGCGACGGAGCGGCGTCGAACGACAATTCGAACCTGATGCACTGCATCCATTCCGGCTACATGCTGCAATGCCTCGTTGCTTCGACCCGGCAGGACGTCGTGCCGGTGCCCGGGCGGTTCCTGCACTATGCGACCGAAGGTGGTGCGTCGCTTCTTGGCCGCAAAGACATCGGCGCCTTGCGCCCTGGCATGGCGGCAGACCTGTTCGCCATCGACACCCGCAAGCTCGATTTCGTCGGAACGCGCCATGACCCGATCAGCCTTCTGGCCAAGGTCGGGGTCGGCACGCCCACGGACCTTACCATGATCAACGGCCGCATCGTCTGGCACAAGGGCGCGTTTCCGGGGATCGACGAAGGCGCGCTGTTCGCCGCCGCCGAAGAGACACTTCACACCATTCTGCCAAACACAACCAACGGGGATGACCATGTCTGACACACTCAAACGCCGCAGTTTTCTGAAAGGCTCTCTTGCCGCGACAACCGCCTTGGCGCTGCCGATGCGCGCCCATGCGCAGGACGTTCTCAAGATGGGCGTCGTGCTGCCATCGCCCATCGCGGATGTGGGTTGGTCGCACACGCTGATGGAAGGCGTGAACACGGTCAAGGAAGCCTACGGCGACAAGCTCGAAGTAACCGTTCTCGAGAACATCATGGAAGGCCCGGATGCCGACCGCATCGCCAACGGGTTGGTGTCCGAAGGCAACAAAGTCCTGCTGCTTGGGTCGTTCGGCTACCAGAACGGCGGCATCCAGATCGCCAAGCGCAACCGCGATGTGTCGATCATTCACGCCTCGGGCTTCATGGTCGAGCCGAACTTCGCGCCCTTCACCGCGAAATACTGGCAGGGCACGTACTTGATGGGGATGGCCGCCGCGTCGCTGACCAAGACCAAGAAAATCGGCTGCGTTGGCGCGTTTGCGATCCCGGAACTGATCACCTCGATCAACGCCTTCATGCTGGGCGCGTTGTCGGTTGATCCCGAAATCACCATGAGCGTCGTCTGGGTGAACAGCTGGTTCGACCCCGCGTCGGAACAGGAAGCCGCCAAAGCACTGATTTCGCAGGATGTGGACATCCTCTTCTCGAACGCGCAGGACACGCCGTCGGTGATCGCCGTGGCGGAAGAGGCGGGGGTCTATGCCTATAACCTCAACTCGTCGATGAAGAGCTATGCGCCGACCAAGTATCTTGGCGTTGTCGGCACCGATTGGGGTCCGCATTTCAAGCGTCTGGTCGATGGTCATGTCGCCGGGAATTTCCCGAGCGCCAACTACTGGCTGGGCATGGAAGACGACGTGGTCTTTACCGCCGACTGGAACCCGGACATCCCGGCCGACATGATCGCCCGGATCGAGGCCAAGCAGGCGGAAATCGCAACCGGTGACTTCGTGGTCTTCAAAGGCCCGCTCACCGACCAGTCCGGTACCGAGCGTGTGGCGGATGGCGTGGCGATGACCGATGGCGAGATCATCGGCATGGATTGGCATGTTGCGGGCGTGACCACGCCGCTGCCGTCGTGAGCCAGCCTGCGCTGCTGAGGCTTTCAAAGGTCTCCAAGCGCTACGGCACCGTTCAGGCCAACAAGGAGATCGACCTCGAGGTGCATTCGGGGTCGATCCACGCCGTGCTGGGTGAAAACGGGGCGGGCAAATCCACCCTGATGAAGCTCATCTACGGTGTCGAACAGCCGGATGCGGGGCATATCTACTGGAACGGGCAGGAGGTGCATCTTGCCCGGCCTTCTGACGCACAGGTGCTGGGCATCGGTATGGTGTTTCAGCATTTCTCGCTCTTCGAGACGCTGAGCGTCGTGCAGAACGTGTCACTGATGATCCCCGGCAAACCGGCGGAATTGGCGCAGCAGATCGCCGATCTGGGGGACCAGTTCGGTCTGTCCGTCGACCCGCACGCGATGGTGCATCGCCTGTCTGTGGGCGAACGCCAGCGGGTCGAGATCATCCGCTGCCTGCTGCTCAATCCGAAACTGCTGATCCTGGACGAGCCGACCTCGGTGCTGCCGCCGCAAAGCGTGCGTCGTCTTTTCGAGACCCTGCGCAAGCTGCAGGCCGATGGCATGGCGATCCTGTTCATCTCGCACAAGCTCGACGAGATCCGCGAACTGTGCGACACCGCGAGTGTTCTGCGCGGCGGCGAGGTGACCGGCCGCGTCGATCCGCGCGAGCATGATGCCCGTTCTCTGGCGCAACTGATGATCGGGCGCGAGATGCCCAATGTGGCCCATGTCGCGCCGCGCCCGCCCGGGGAAGAGCGGCTGCGCCTGAATGCGCTGAGCCATCCGCGTGCCAGCCGGTTCGGCACAACGCTGGAGGGCATCGACCTCAAGCTGCGCAGCGGTGAGATCGTCGGGATTGCGGGGATTTCCGGCAATGGGCAGCAGGAACTGGCGGCGCTCATCTCGGGCGAAACCCGGGCCCAGGAACCGGGGATGATCGAGATCATGGGAAAGAAGGTCGGGCATCTTGGCCCGATGGCGCGGCGCAAGCTGGGCTTTGCTTTTGTGCCGGAAGAACGGCTTGGGCGCGGCGCGGTGCCCGAGATGTCTCTGGCCGACAACAGCCTTCTGACCGCCCACGGCCGCAGCATGCTGTCGCGCGGGTTCATCCGGCGCAGCGTGGAGCGCGCCTTTACCCGTGAGTGCATCGAGACGTTCGACGTGCGCACCCCGGGACCGGATGCCGAGGCGGGCGCGATGTCGGGCGGGAACCTGCAGAAATTCATTCTGGGCCGCGAGATCATGCTGAACCCGGACGTGATGCTCGTGTCGCAACCCACATGGGGTGTCGACATCGGGGCTGCGACCGCGATCCGCAGGCGTCTGCTGGACATGCGCGATCAGGGCTGCGCGATCCTCGTGATTTCCGAGGAAATGGACGAATTGTTCGAGATCTGCAGCAAATTGCATGTGCTGCACAAAGGGCATCTGTCGCCCGCCCTCGACGCGGCAGAGACGACCCCGCAGGAAATCGGGCGCTACATGATTGGGGCTGCGACGTGAAACTCCGACTGATCCGCCGCGACTCCGCCTCGCGCCTTGCGATGTTCGCGGCACCCGTGTTGGCGCTCGTGCTCACCTGTCTGGCAAGCCTTGTCCTGTTTGCCGCGCTGGGCAAAGACGCGGGCGCGGCGCTGCATGCGCTGCTGCTCAAGCCTTTTTTGAGCTGGTACAGCTTTTCCGAAGTGCTGTTGAAGATGGCCCCGCTGCTCCTGATCGCGCAGGGGCTCGCTATCGGGTTCCGGGCCAACGTGTTCAACATCGGGGCCGAGGGGCAGTTTATCGTCGGTGCGCTCTGCGCCTCCGCGTTGCCGGTCTATTTCCCCGACGGGGATTTCCCGATGATGCTGCCCGCAATGATCGCCTTCGGCGCTTTGGGCGGCATGGTCTATGCGTTGATTGCCGCAGCCTTGCGCACGCGCTTTGGCGCGTCGGAAATTCTCGTCACGCTGATGATGGCCCTGATCGCGGTCCAGATCCTGAACTACCTGCTACTGGGTCCGTGGAAAGACCCGCGAGGGTTCAATTTCCCGCAGACGGTGATGTTCCCCGACAACGCGATGCTGCCGATCCTGTTCGACGGGACACGTACCAATATCTCACTGATCTTCGCGCTGCTGGCGAGCGTCTTTGCCTACCTGATGATGCAGCACCACTTCCGGGGTTACCAGTTGCGCACGGCGGGCCTTGCACCGCGCGCCGCGCTCTATGCCGGGTTTTCCGCGCCGAAGATGGTGTGGCTGGGGCTGGGTCTTGGTGGATTGGCTGCTGGCATCGCCGGGGCGAGCGAGGTTGCCGGGCCGCTTGGTCAGCTCCAGCGCTCGGTCACCTCGGGATATGGCTACGCGGCGATCATCGTCGCCTATGTCGGCGGGCTGAACCCGCTCGGGATCATCGCGTCGAGTTTCCTGATCTCGGTGATCTATATCGGCGGCGACAGTGCCACTGTCTCTGCCGGATTGCCGGTGGCGGCGGTCGAGGTGTTCCAGGGCTTGCTGCTCTTCTTCTACCTGATGACCTTCACCCTGATCCGCTACCGGATCGAGTTTGACCGCAAGGTGCCGGCATGAGCGGGCTGGAGTTCCTCCTCGCGGGCACACTCGCCGCATCCCTCCCTTTGCTTCTGGCCGCGCTGGGCGAGATGGTCGTTGAAAAGACAGGGCTGCTGAATCTTGGTCTGGAAGGCATGATGGCAATCGGGGCCGCGATTGCGTTCATCTGTGTCTTCCACACCGGTTCGCATGTGCTGGGATTTGCGGCTGCGGCGCTGATCAGTACGGCGGTTGCGATGCTCTTTGCGATCCTCGTGATCGGTGTGAAGGCCAATGAGGTGGCCTCGGGCCTCGCCATCGGGGTTCTGGGGCTCGGGCTGTCGGCGCTCTTCGGCAAGTCATACGAAAGCCGCACCATCAGTGGTCTTCCCAAGATCGACATTCCCGTCCTGTCCGACATCCCGCTGATCGGGCCGACGCTGCTGACGCAGGATATCGTTGTCTGGTTGGCGGTCCTTGGCACGATTGCGCTCTGGTGGGTGCTGAACCGCACCAAGCTGGGTCTCATCATCGCGGCTGTGGGCGAAAATGCGGATGCTGCGCGGTCCATCGGTTACCCGGTGGTTCTTATCCGGCTCTGCGCCGTGGCTTTTGGCGGCGCGATGTGCGGGCTGGCGGGGGCTTATGCCTCGACCGTCTACACGCCGCTTTGGGCGGACGGGATGATCGCCGGGCGGGGCTGGATCGCGCTGGCGCTGGTGGTGTTCGGCACATGGCAGACCGGGCGTGTCGCCTTCGGCGCGCTGCTGTTCGGGATCCTGTCTTTGGGCGAGCTGACAGCCCAAGCGATGGGCGTGGGTCTGCCCTCGCAGGTGCTGTCGAGCCTGCCCTATCTGGTGACGATCCTGATGCTTGTGGTGATTTCGCGGCGGCGGTCCGGTCTGGTCTGACCGCCGCCGCCGTAAATGCGTATGTCACATGCCGATGAACGGGTGATCCTGCGCGCGTGCCACCACGGTGCTGCAGACCGGAGGCACCCGGTACGGGCCTGTTCTGGCGAGATTGCGCGCGTCGGGCGTCGGGCCCGGATAGATCTCCGCGAACCCGTATCGCGCCGGACGGTCGGAAATGAAGTTCAAGGCGATCAAACGCGTGGCCGTCGCCGCCGCGGCACTTGTTCCGATGATCCGCGCCCCGGAACCGGAGAGTACTCCTATCGAGGGCAAACCGGGTCTGAACCAACCTTGATCCGCCGTGGCGGTGGCCGCGGGCAGGTTGGCATCGACAAAAGCCGTTCCGCTTTCATCAAGGGCGATGGACGCACTGCCGCTATATGCCGAAGGCTTGAGCGTTGATTGCATGTAGCCGGCGATGCGCAACACCGAGGGGGCCGTGCCGATGCCGTTCAGGCAGCCAAATCCCCGAACCGGGGTCAGGGCAGGCAATTCGAACAGGCGCGGTGGTGTCGGGTGTGACAGGTCGACAAGATGGCTTTGCTGTCCACCCGTGCCCAACTGCGTCGGATCATCGTCGCGCTGTACCCAGACGTCGATATGCTCACCCTGGCTCAGCGGGTCCGAGCCGGTGTCGATCCGGATCGTCCACATTCCGACAGGGGTCCGTCGCCCCGCTCCCGGATTGCCAGCCGTCGGGATCATCGCCAGCATGACACGCCAGCGGTTGCCTTGATGCTTGTCCGCCGAAAGCTGGCCGATGTTCTTGCCATCGGCTTCAATTTCGACAAACCGGCGCGGGTCGCCGCCTTTGAGCAGGGGATCGGCCTCAACGGCGATGGTTTGCTGCATCTCGGGCGGGTGTCCGGCAGGAGGCGAGACGGTGACAGACCAGCCCATCGGATCGCGGTCCGGAGGCAGCCAGATCTCCAGATAGCTCGATGTCCGGTCATCGGGTTTGAGCTGCCAGCCAAAACTGACCGAGTCGTCCTGCAGGTCGACGGGGGCAAACCTTGCGTGCATGTCATTGGCAAAGTTGTTGCCCGTCGGCATGACCAGTTCCGTGCAGGGCTGTACCTTGCGCCGGTCGGTGATCAGCGCCTCGACGGCCCGTTCGAAGCTTGACTGACCGTCATGGCGATTGGCGCTCCAGCCGTAGCTGAAGTTGATCACCAGCGGGATCTCGGGGCAGTTGTAGGCCTGCGCGATCATGCGGGCGCGGTTGAAGATGTATTCAATCGCGCTGAGCATCATCATTTCCTTGCCAAAGCCCGACGTGTCCCAGGCGATGGTGTTCGGCAGTTGTACGGCGATCACCGCCGCATCGTCGGGCAGATCGGCCGCGCCGACAAATGGGTCATTCCCGGCGGCAATCCCGGCGATATGCGCACCGTGGGTGGCGTGGTGCATGAGCACAGTGTCCACTTCAGGCAGATCGGCGTCGATGGCATGGGCCGCCTTGTAGGCGCGGATTTCCTGATCGCCAAATTGCGTGCGCAACTGGTCGATCCGGGTGCCTGTGATTTCGCAGCCGAAAGGAACGGCGGCTGATGTATCCGCCCGCGCGGCCTGCAGCCAGCACAGGTTGATCCGCGTGTCGCCCGCCGCGTCGCGGAACGCGCGGTGCAGGAACGGGATGCCGTCGTCGATCACCCCAATAATGACGCGGGGTTTGACTTTGGGCTTCTGCCAGCCCTCGGGCGTCGCGGTCGAGTCATAGCTTGCGGGCCACGTCACTGGATCAATCGGCATGTTGAGCCGGTAGCGGGTCCCGTTCAGCGCGTGCAGGCAGCGGGCCAGTTCCGCGTCGTCCTGCGCCGGGTCGGTCTCCGGAGTCACCGCCTTGTTCCACATGGCAAAGGGCGTGACATCCGGGTTGTCCTTCCAGAGCGGCGGGATGCGGATTTCGACATCGTCCGTGCCGCTCAGCATGCCTTCGCCTTCCATCAGGGCGGTGATGTGGCTTGATGGACCCGTGCGGATTGCCGGAAACGCAAAGGGGCGACCGAGGTCTTCGGAAAAGATCCAGCGTTCATACGGACCGGGATATTTGTCGATCCGTTCATCATCATGGCGGTGCGGAAACATGGCTCAGGCTTTCTGCGCTTCGGCGACGGCTCCGGACCAAAGCCACGAGAACGCAGGCTTGGCCGAAAGCGTGGCGCATGCGCCTGTTGCGGTCAGGCCTTTTGTTGCGGCGATGCCCGGGTCGCGCTGATCTTCATCGAAGAAGTCGTGATCGCCCGCGCTGTAGGCCAGTTCCGCAACAGGACCTCCTGCGCCTGCACGGTTCAGGACAACCTGCCCGACGATCCGTCCAAGCGCGGCACCTGCCCAACTGTCGATGGGGTAATGCACACCCGCCACCGTCCGGTTGACCGCGATGCGTTCGGCCAAGCCGCGCAGCACCTTGATGCGCTGTTCGCCATCGGAAAGGCTGTCCCATTCGGTCACAAGCGCTTCCAGAACGGTCAGCACGGCATAGGCTTCGGTTGCGTGGGCCGACGGGAAGCTGCCATGGCCCGGCGTCGGGATCATCGGCATCAGCCGGGCGTCCACCTGATCGGGGCGGCGGATGGCAAGGTGGTTCTTTACGATCATCGCGGTGTGCGCTGCGGCCACTTGCGTGGCGGTGATCAATTCGAATGTCTTTTTGTTCTGGGCGCTGTGCAGTCCCAGCATCATCGCAAAATAGGCGGTTGGAAAGCCAAGCTGCGACGTGATCTCGGCTGTGCGTTCGGCGCGCAGGGTGGCGTAATCCGACACCAGCCGACATTGCGACCGCAACAGGTCCGTTGCCGGACGATCCAGCGTCAGGCAGGTCCTGCCGTCAAAGGACAGCGACACCCGGTCGGGTGCACCGCCTGTGCCGACCATGGCCTCGGACCCGATGCCCGCAAGAAACTCGCTCACATAAAGCGACCCACGGACCCATGTGGCCAGTCCGCTCAGATTGTTGGGATCGGAAAATCCCAGCTCCTTGTCGGTTGGGGTTGTTCCGTTTTCTGTCAGGTGGCGCAGACCTTCGGCGGTGGTCTGCAGACCATGCGTGGTCATCGGATCATAGCCGCCGGGGTCTTCGCTTCCCAGAAATCCACCGAGGCCGGTAAAGTTCGTGCCACCACCGAAGCCGCCAAATCCACCGAAGCCGCCGAACCCTCCGAAGCCGCCGAAACCGCCAAATCCGCCGAAGCCGCCAAATCCACCATATTGTGACATCTTGTGTATTCCTTGTTTTCAATAGGTTAAGTAAGTCCCGCCGCGGCCAGAGCCGAAACCACCAGTTTCCCGGTCTTGCTGTCTGCAGAGGGGTGTGTCCTGCGATAATCGTCGAGACTGAAATACGGGAACCGACGCAGGAGATCCTGTGCGGTTTCGCGTGCCTCGGCCCCACGATCAAGCGCATGCAGTGCGGCGATGCGTGTTCGAAGTGTTGAAATATGCCGGTCATTCGACTCGAGCGACCGGTCGGCCAATTCAAGCGCCTTTTCATAGTCGCCGCCTGCCAGATGGGCAGAACTGGCCAGACTGTCGAAATAATACCCGAACGGGTCGATCGGAGACAGGTCGCGGGCCATGGTCGTGGCCCGGATCGCGGATTGGCCTTCGTCACGAAATGCCATGAGCGACCCGCGCAGCAGCCATGACAGGCTTTCGCTTGGATTGATGTCCTGTGCCGCGCTGTAGCGGCGCTCTGCCACGTCCATGTTCTTGAGGATATTGCCGTTCACGAAGCCGTCGATGGTCAGGCCAAAGCTGGATTGCGGATCAAGATCCAACGCGCGGGCGGTGCAGTCTAGAGCCTTCTGCGTGTCGCCTTGGCGGTCCGCGCTGTAGTTCTTGAACACGCTGAGCACATACCATTTGCCCAGCCACGCAAAGACATGCGGGTTGGCCGGAGCACGCGCCGCAGCTTCGTCAAGGAACTGTCGGGCACGCAGGAAATCTCCAAGCTTGGGGTGATGCATGGCCGTCGCCCCGGCGATCAGCAATTTATGGTCCGGCAAGTCCGGCAGCGGTGTCTGTCGTCCGGCCGACAAGGTCGTTTCGGCAATCGCACGCCCGACCGATTGCACCACGTTCACCAACCATCCCGAAGCTTCCTGCGAGAAATGCGCCATTGGGCAGGACAGGTGCCTGTTCCACAAGAGCGTGCCACTGTGCACATCGGTAAAATCGAGATCCGCGATCAGCGTGTCACCCTGACGGCGCATGCTGCCGGTCAGCAGGTAATCCACGTTCAGCGTTTCGCGCACATGCACGATGTCGACAAAGCGCTTCGACATGGCCCGCCCGGAGAGATGCGAAATGACGGAAAGCAGGCTGGAGCGCGACATCATGCGGCTGGTTTCTTCTGCGATCCAGTCACCGGTGATGGCGAGGTCCGCATCTCCGGGCGGCACGGTCAGGGGCAGAGCACAGACACGGGGCCGGATGCGGATCGGTCCACGGTTGTTCGAGATGAAACAGAGCGCCTTCACTGAACTCGGGTCGGCGCGGATGCTGTCGCGCCAAGCCACGAACGAAGGATCGCGGACGTTGAGATCATCAAGGAACGGACCATCCGATGGGTGGCCGATGACCTTGACCCGGGTCATGTCGATTTCGATTTCCTTGTTGGTCACCGTGAGGATCCTGTCGAAATCCTCTCCAAGGATCTTGCGCAGATCGGACAAGGCGCGACGCAGGTTCTGGTGTCCACTTTCGTAATCTGCAAAGCCCCACAGCGTTTCCTGCAGGAAGCTGCGGGATCGGCGGTTCAGCGGAGCGGTGACCAAGAGTGCAAAAAGCGCACGGTGTTTCGCACCTGTGATGTCCTGCGCAGACGCATCCGTGCGCCGCAGCACGCATGATCCGAACAAGGAAATTTCAAGCCCCGTGGCCACCTTAGCCTCTTTCACCATGTGCTCTGATGCTATCCGCGCTCTGCGCCGGAACCAAGCCGTTCACACTTATTTCACGGTAAGTCCCCCAAGCCATTTGCTAACCTGCCAGAACAGAAAGAGAAAAGGACCATTTCATGTCCGAAAAGCCGACACCTCTCGAAATCACGGATGCGGTCGATTTTTACAAACAATGGCCGCGACTGCGGTTGAACGCAGAAAAGCTTCTCGAGATGCGGACATTGAATGACGATGATGCACAGGTGCTGCGCTGGATGATCAAGGTGGTCGATATGGTGGGTCCGCACGACGTCGCCCGAGACGCGGAGGGCACAAAAAAACCGGCCGGTGGCCGGTTTTCCTGAGGCGTCACAAAGGCGTGGTTACAGCCCCCATTTCTCGGCGGTACGCTCGAAGAAACCTTGTGCTTTCTTCAATTCGATCCAGCTGTTGACGTAGTTGATCCAGACCTGATCGTTCTGCGGCAGCAGCATGGCAATGGGCGACGGGGCGCGGGGACCGTCGGTTTCGATCTGGCGCAGGTTCGGGAATTTCGAAACCAGCGTTGCGCCTTCGATATTCGACGTGATGAACACGTCAGACCGGCCGGACAGGACTTCCTGATAGCCGCGTGCCGGTGCTTCGACGACGGTGATCTCTGCGTCGGGGAACCATTCCTTGGCAAGTTTCTCGAAGGTGGTGCCGAGGGTGGTCGCCACTTTCACATCGCCCGCGTTGATCGAGTCCCACCCCGAGAAGCGGTCAACCTTGTCCTCGGTGGTGAAGGGGAAAATCTCGACCGAGATGTAGCTGTCCGAGAAACCTGCGGCTTTCATCCGCGCCGGGCTGATCGATGCAGAGCCGGTCATGTGGTAATTGCCGGCAACCACACCATTGACCAGCGTTTTCCAGTCGGTGGGGACGAATTCCAGTTCGACACCAAGGTCGGTCGCCAGTTCGGTCATCACGTCGATGTCATACCCGACATAGCTGTTGGTGGCCGGGTCGCGCACGGACATCGGGTTCCAGTCGCCGGTGGTGCCGACTTTGAGCACTCCGCCGCTCAGAATGTCCTGCAACGCCGATTGCGCCGATGCAGGCGCGGCAAGAACGGATGCTGCAAATGCAGCGGCAAGGCCAATTGATTTCAGAAAACGCATGGTATTTCCCTTTTCGTGTCTGTCTTCATGGGGTTACATAAGGGGGAGAGCTCCGACGGCCATCACGACACGCGGTTTTTTCTGCGCGCGCGCTATCTAGAGAGCAAATCTGGTCGATCGGAGTGTGGCATGAACGCTGACCGCGTCATAGAAATCAGGTCTTTGAACAAATCGTTCGGCGATTTCCAGGTTCTCAGGAATGTCGACCTGACTGTCAGTCTGGGAGAACGTATTGTCATTTGCGGACCTTCGGGTTCGGGCAAGTCCACCTTAATCCGATGTGTCAACGGATTGGAACAGTATGATTCCGGCAGCATCACGGTTGATGGTATTTCCCTGTCTGAACCGGGCGGCGTGGACAAGGTGCGTGCCGAGGTCGGGATGGTGTTTCAACAGTTCAACCTTTTCCCGCATCTGAGCGTGATCGAGAACCTCACCTTGGGCCCGATGAAAGCGCGCGGTCTGTCCCGCAAAGAGGCCGAGGCACTGGCGATGCAATATCTCGAACGGGTGAAGATCCCCGAACAGGCTCTGAAACGCCCGCGCGAGCTGTCAGGCGGTCAGCAACAGCGCGTGGCAATTGCCCGGTCGCTCTGCATGAAGCCCAAGATCATGCTGTTTGACGAACCGACATCCGCCCTTGATCCCGAGATGATCGCCGAAGTGCTGGACGTGATGGTCGAACTGGCGCGCGATGGCATGACCATGCTGGTGGTCACGCACGAAATGGGATTTGCGCGCAAGGTTGCGGATCGGATGGTGTTCATGGATGGCGGCGAGATTGTCGAGACCGGAACTCCGGCCGATGTCTTCGAAGCGCCGAAGACCCGGCGGTTCAAGTCGTTTCTCGACAAGATCCTGCAGCACTGAGGACATGGCGATGACACGGTTCTTCAAAATCTGGATGCTGCTGGGTGCCTGCCTGTTTCTTGCCGCCTGTTCCGGTGATGGCACCTGGGGATGGTACGTGATCGACCCTTCGACGGCGCAGGGACAGTCTAACATCCGGTTTCTTGTGGGTGGGTTCTGGGCTACGATCCAGCTTTCTCTGATCGCCACCGCTTTGTCGATGACGCTGGGACTGCTGGTGGCCCTGCCGGGCATGTCGTCGAACCGCTGGGTGCGGCTGCCGTCAAGGGTCTATATCGAATTCGTCCGTGCGATCCCGCTGCTGCCGATGCTCTTCTGGGTGTTCTATGGCCTTCCGGTGGTAATGCGGTCGCTGGGCTTTCCGATCACCATCGACGCTTTCTGGGGGGCGATCATCACGCTGGCCATTTCCGACAGCGCTTTCACCGCCGAGATCTACCGATCCGGCATCCAGTCTATCCCCAAAGGCCAGACCGAGGCCGCGCGCACCGTTGGCCTGACCTATGGCCAGACGATGCGGTACGTGATCCTTCCGCAGGCGATCCGACGCATCCTGCCGCCGCTGGCCAACCAGTTCATCTACATCGTCAAGATGTCGGCCTTTGCGTCGGTCATCGGGATGCAGGAATTGACACGGAGGGCAAATGAGCTTGTGGTGACGGAATACCGACCGCTTGAAATCTATACGCTGCTGATCCTGGAATATCTTGTCCTCGTCCTGATCATAAGCTTCTTTGTGCGTTGGCTGGAGCGCAAGATGGGCGCGGATGAAAGCCGTTGAAGGAGCGAGTGATGAGTTGGTCGGATTTCATGAAAGACACGGTGGGGCGTCTTGACGCTCTGCAAAAGGAAACGCCCGAGACATTTGCCGGGTTCAACCAGATGGGGCGGGCGGCCAAGACGAACGGCGCATTGGACGAGAAGACCAAGGAACTTATCGCGCTGGGCATTGCGATCTCGACGCGGTGCGACAGTTGCATCGCGTTCCATGTCAGGTCGCTGGTGCGGCTCAAGACAACCCGTGAGGAATTCTGCGAGGCGCTGGCGATGATCGCCTATATGGGTGGCGGACCGTCGGTGGCGTTCAGCGCCAAGGCGCTCGAGGCGTATGACGAGTTCACGGGCGGCCCTGCAGGCACATCGGTCTGAGGTGGGGCCAAAGGTCTTTCGAAAGACCTTGAGCCGCGGTTTCGAAACCGCGGCTCAAGCGCGTTCCAACGCGCTTTGACAAGAGATTTCGAAATCTCTTGTCACGTGACCGCCTTGCGCACCATGTCCCAGTAGATCGCTTCCACCTCGGGCAGCGACAGCCGCCCCCCGCTCCGGTACCACGTATTGACCCCGTTCAGCATGGCGATGATCGCGAGCGTGGTGATCTTGGTATCAGCCACGTGAAAGTCACCGGCCTCGCGCCCATCACGCAGGATGGCTTCCAGCTCGCCCTCGTACCTGCGACGCAGGTCTTCGATCGTCGCGAAATTTGCAGGCGTGAGGTTGCGCAGTTCCATGTAGGAAATGAACACCGCAAGCGGACGTTCGAGGTGAAACCGGATGTGAAAGCGGCTGAATGTCTCCAGCCGCTCCAGCGGTGTGTCGGCGACAGGCTCCTCGGCACGTGCGTCCAGCAACTCGTCCATGTGACCCTGCATCAGGTCGAAGAGCAGCGATTGCTTGTCCGGGGTGTAATTGTAAAGCGCCCCGGCCTGAACACCGACCTCCTGCGCGATCCGGCGCATCGACACAGCCGCATAGCCATGCTGCGCAAACAGCGCCAGCGCCGCCTCGCGCACCCGTGGCCCCGTGATGTCCGAATGTGAGCCAGCCGTGCGTGCCATGGCAGGCAGATTATCTGAACACCCGTTCAGATCAAGCCCGTGGTTGCGCAGGCCTCCGCGCTGCGGCATGACAGTTGAGTGAGAAGGAGCATTCTGATGTGGCGGGTGGCAGTCATCCTTGGTTTTCTCGTAACCGCATGTGCGGAATTTCCCGAGGTCGACGCCGCCCTTGAGGCGGGAGGGCCTGCTGCGGATTACCCGGCCCTTTTGCCCTTCGAAGAGCTTCTTGCGGTTCAGGACACCGGTCTGACCGAGACCGATGACGACATTCTGCTCGCCCGCGCCGCCGACCTGCGCAACCGGGCGGACGGGCTGCGCGGTCCGGTGATCGAGTCCGACACCCGTGACCGAATGGACGACGGCGTGACGCAGCCCTGATCAGGGCCGTTGCAGGCCTGAACACAAGGCGCTATTGCGGGCCAAATCACCGCCGACTGCAAAAGGATTGCCTGAATGACTGAACCTCTGCGCCTTGGAATTGCAGGTCTGGGCACTGTCGGTGCGGGCGTTGTCAAGATCGTCCGCCAGAAATCCGCACTGCTCGAGGCACGGGGCGGGCGACCGATCACCATCTCCGCGGTCTGCGCGCGCAACCGTGTCAAGGATCGCGGTGTCTCACTGGATGGATACGCCTGGGAAGACGATCCCGTGGCTCTTGCCCAGCGGGAGGATGTCGACGTATTCGTCGAACTGGTCGGCGGCAGTGACGGTCCTGCCAAGGCAGCGACCGAGGCCGCGCTGAAAGCAGGCAAGGATGTTGTCACCGCCAACAAGGCTCTTCTGGCGCATCACGGGCAAGTCCTCGCCGAAGCCGCCGAAATGGCCGGATCGGTTCTGAGGTTCGAAGCGGCCGTTGCCGGAGGCATCCCGGTCGTCAAGGCCCTCACCGAAGGTCTGGCGGGGAATGACATCAGCCGTGTCATGGGGGTGATGAACGGCACCTGCAACTATATCCTGACGCGCATGGAATCCGCCGGGCTGACCTATGAACAGGCTTTTGCCGAAGCCGACGGGTTGGGTTATCTCGAAGCCGATCCGAACCTCGATGTCGGCGGCATCGACGCGGGACACAAGCTGTCGCTCCTGGCCTCGATCGCCTTTGGCACACAGGTGGCCTTTGATGCGGTCGAACTGGAAGGTATCGGGCGGGTCAGCATCGAAGACATCCGTCAGGCGGCGGATATGGGCTACAAGGTCAAACTTCTGGGTGTCTGCCAGATGACAGGTCGGGGCCTTGAACAACGCATGTCACCCTGCCTTGTGCCGGCCTCTTCGCCGCTGGGGCAGTTGGACGGGGGCACCAACATGGTCGTGATCGAAGGCGACCAGGTCGGTCAGATCGTTCTGCGCGGCCCCGGTGCTGGCGAAGGCCCGACCGCAAGCGCCGTGATGGGCGACGTGATCGACATCGCGCGGGGCACGCGTGTGTCAACCTTTGGTCAGCCCGCTGCGACCTTGTCCAAGGCCACACCTGCGCAGACTGCGACCCCTGCGCCGTACTACCTGCGTCTGATCCTTCTCGACAAACCCGGTGCTCTGGCCAAGGTCGCCGCCGTGCTTGGCGAAGCAGGCGTGTCGATCAACCGGATGCGCCAGCGGAGCCACGATCAAAACACCGCGCCGGTGCTGATCGTGACCCACAAGACCACGCGCGCGGCGCTGGACACGGCGCTGGCCGCCATGGTCGGGACACAGGTCGTCGAAGGCGAACCCGTCGCGCTGCGGATCGAACAGGTCTGATCGCTTTAGCGCAATCAACCTTGTCAGCAGGAAGGCGCGGGCTTAACACGCTTCGCAACCGACTTATTGTGACTGGAGAGTTTCATGACCGCGCGCGCTGATTTCAACGATCGTATGCTGTCCCTTGGTTTGGCGCGGGTGGCAGAGCAGGCCGCCATCGCAACTGTGAACCTGATCGGGCGCGGCGACGAGAAAGCCGCCGATCAGGCCGCGGTGAACGCGATGCGTCAACAGTTGAACCTGCTGGATATTGCCGGGGTCGTCGTGATCGGCGAAGGCGAACGTGACGAAGCGCCGATGCTCTACATCGGGGAAGAGGTGGGTACCGGCAATGGTCCGGGTGTGGACATCGCGCTGGATCCGCTGGAAGGCACGACTCTCACCGCCAAGGATATGCCGAACGCCCTTACAGTGATCGCGATGGGTCCGCGCGGGTCGATGCTGCACGCGCCGGATGTCTACATGGAAAAGCTGGCCATCGGTCCGGGCTTTGCCGAAGGTCTGGTGACCCTCGACATGTCGCCCCGCGAGCGCGTCACGGCACTCGCCAGGGTCAAGGGGTGCAGCCCGCGCGACATCACGGTCTGTGTGCTCGAACGTCCGCGCCACGAAGACATGATTGCCGAAATCCGCTCGACCGGCGCTGCGATCCGGCTGATCACCGATGGGGACGTTGCCGGTGTGATGCACTGCGCCGAACCCAGTCAGACCGGGATCGATATGTATATGGGCACCGGTGGCGCGCCGGAAGGTGTGCTTGCGGCGGCCGCGCTGAAATGCATGGGGGGCCAGATCCAGGGCCGCCTTCTGTTCCGCAACGATGACGAGAGAGCCCGCGCCGCCAAGGCCGGGATCACCGATCTCGACAAGATCTACACCCGCGACGAGATGGTCACGCAGGACGTGATCTTTGCCGCCACGGGCGTCACCACCGGATCGCTGCTCGCCGGGATCAAGCGCGAGGTCGGCTATTACACGACCGAAACCCTGCTGATGCGGTCGAAGACCGGATCCGTGCGCCGCATGACCTACCGGAACCCGACCCACTGATGGGGCAGGCGTGACCGCATATCTTGGCGTTGACAGGTCCCTGACCGGGCGGCGCTGGATCGGTCCTGCCCCCGACATCGCGCGTCAGGCCGAAGCGCTGGCGCAGCAGACCGGATTGCCACCCGCGCTGTGCCAGACGCTGTCCCGCCTTGGGGTTCCGGCGGATGACGTGCCGACCTATCTAGACCCGACTCTGCGGGCCCTGTTGCCGGACCCGCGCAGCCTGCGGGACATGGAACAGGCGGCGGGACGCATCCTGCAGGCGGTGCGACACCGGGAGCGCCTTGCGATCTTTGCCGATTACGATGTCGACGGCGGCGCGTCCGCGGCATTGCTGCTTGACTGGCTTCGGCAGCTTGACCGCACAGCGACCCTCTATGTGCCCGACCGCATCGACGAAGGCTACGGCCCGAACGAGGCGGCGATGGAGGCCTTGGCACGGGATCACGATCTGATCGTCTGCGTCGATTGCGGAACCCTCTCGCACGGCCCCATCGCGGCGGCGCGGGGCGCGGATGTCGTCGTGCTGGACCACCATCTGGGGGGCGAGACCCTTCCGGACGCGTTTGCGGTTGTGAACCCGAACCGACAGGACGAGGATGGCAGCCTCGCGCACCTGTGTGCTGCAGGCGTGGTGTTTCTGACACTGGTCGAGGCCGGCCGGCAGATGCGCGAGGCCGGTACGCAGGGGCCTGATCTGTTGTCGATGCTGGATCTGGTGGCGCTGGCCACCGTGGCGGATGTCGCTCCTCTCAGGGGGGTAAACCGTGCTTTGGTGCGGCAGGGCCTCAAGGTGATGGCACAGCGTGCGCGTCCCGGTCTGGTCGCGCTGTGTGATGTGGGGCGTCTGGACACTGCGCCCAAATCCTATCATCTCGGCTTCGTTCTGGGGCCAAGGGTCAATGCAGGTGGACGGATCGGCAAGGCCGATCTGGGGGCACGGCTCTTGGCGACGACGGATCCGCATGAGGCCAGATCCCTTGCCGAACGGCTTGATGCGCTCAACACCGAACGCCGCGAGATCGAGGAGGCCGTACGGGCCCAGGCACTGGAGCAGGCAGAAAAGCGGGGCTTTGACGCGCCTCTGGTCTGGGCTGCCGGGGACGGCTGGCATCCCGGGGTTGTCGGCATCGTGGCGTCGCGCCTCAAGGAACGTACGAACCGTCCCTCCATCGTGATCGGCTTTGACGGTGACGCAGGCAAAGGCTCCGGACGGTCGGTCAGCGGCATAGACCTTGGCGCGGCGATCCAGAAACTGGCCGCCGAGGGCCATCTCGAAAAAGGCGGTGGTCACAAGATGGCGGCTGGCCTGTCCTTGACCCGCGCGCAATTGGAGCCAGCCATGGCCCGTCTCTCTGACATCCTCGCGCGGCAGGGTGCCGATCAACTGGGCGCCTCAGACCTGCGTCTGGATGGACCGCTGATGCCGGGAGCCGCAACACCGGAACTTGTCGACATGCTGGAAGAGGCCGGACCGTTCGGGGCGGGCGCTGCGGCCCCTCGGTTCGTGTTCCCCGACATGCAGATCGGATTCGCCAAGCGGGTGGGCAGCGCGCATCTCAAGATCAGCTTTGGCGATGGCCTCGGGACGCGGATCGATGCGATTTCCTTTGGCGCATTCGATGGCCCGCTCGGTCCGGCGTTGGAACAGCACGGCGGCGCACGATTCCATCTGGCGGGACGTCTGGAAATCAACGAGTGGGGCGGCAGACGATCTGTTCAACTGCGTCTTGAGGATGCCGCGCCAGCCCAATAGGGACTGATTTAAGTCATTGAAAATAAATCACTTTACCATTTAGTAAAAATTATTTCCCGCAGATCGAAAAAACAGCAAAAAACCGTCGAATTTCCGCTTGCATGGCCCCGCGCCATTGCATAAACACCGCTCACCAAGAGTGGCCCGTTCGTCTATCGGTTAGGACGCCAGGTTTTCAACCTGGAAAGAGGGGTTCGATTCCCCTACGGGCTGCCACTGGTTTTCCCCTTACAACCTTACTTGCAAAACCGATTGGTCGGCGACATATGCACGCCATGATCGGGATCAGACTGTTTTGCATCACCACCCTTGCCCTGCTTTGAGGGCCGGGGCTTGCACAATCCGAAAGCACCCCGCGCGTGCCGGAAAGCCCTGCGGAAATCAGCCTGTCTTTCGCGCCTCTGGTCAAGGAAGCGGCGCCTGCCGTTGTGAACATCTACGCCCGCCGCGTGGTGCAGTCGCGGCGCAGCCCTTTTGAGGGTGATCCGTTTTTTGGCGGCCTTTTCAGAGACTTCGGCGCGCCGCGTCCTCGGGTTCAGAACTCGCTGGGGTCGGGTGTGATCGTATCGCCGGATGGGTTTGTCGTGTCGAACTACCATGTGGTCGGACAGGCGGACGACATTCGGGTCGTTCTGAACGACCGCCGTGAATATCAGGCCCGCGTGCTGATCGGCGACGAAGAGTCCGATCTGGCCATTCTCAAGATTGACGCCGAGGACATGCCGTTCCTCGAACTCCGCGACAGCGACACGGTCGAGGTGGGCGAGCTTGTGCTTGCCATCGGCAATCCCTTCGGTGTGGGGCAGACCGTCTCGTCGGGGATCGTGTCGGGGCTTGCCCGGTCGGGGACGGCGTCCGGCAATGGCCGGGGCTATTTCATCCAGACGGATGCGCCGATCAATCCTGGCAACTCCGGCGGTGCGCTGATCGATGTGTCGGGACGGATGATCGGGATCAACACGTCGATCCTGACCCGGTCAGGCGGATCGAACGGTATAGGGTTTGCCATTCCGGCCGCGTTGGTTGCCGAATTTCTGGACCAGGCGCGTGCGGGGAAAACCGCATTCGAACGCCCCTGGGCCGGGGCGACCGGGCAACCGGTGGATGCCGACCTGTCGGATGGCCTTGGCCTGCTGCGCCCCGAAGGTGTGATCATCACCGCTTTGCATCGCGCCAGTCCGCTGGCAGCCGCAGGCATTGACGTGGGGGACGTGGTTGTCGAAGTAGCGGGTAAGCCGGTGAACACGCCAGCCGAGATGCTTTTTCGTATGTCGGTCGAAGGCTTGGGGGAAGAGGTCGAGATGGTGTATCTGCGCAATGGCGACCTTATACGTACCAAGGTCGCCCTGATCGCGCCGCCGGATGATCCGCCGCGCGACGCACGGATCCTGACGGATCGTGACGTCTTGACGGGGCTGGAGGTTGCGCGGATCAATCCTGCCGTGACAGCCGAATTGGGGCTGCCGTTGAAAAAGGATGGTGTCGTGGTGGTGGAACCGGGCCCGTTGGGGCGGCGCGTCGGGCTGCAGACCGGGGACGTGATCCGTCGGGTGGATCGCTTTGTCATCCAGTCGCCTTCCGATGTGGGCCCAGCTCTTAGGCAGGCTGCGCCGAACGTGTCCATCGAGGCAGAGCGGGGCGGCCAACGCCTGATCCTGCGGTTCCGGGCCTGACAGGTGGCGGATCTCTTTGATACCGGTGACGCGACCAAGGATGCGCCAAGGCCGCTGGCCGACCGGTTGCGCCCCCGCAGACTCTCCGAGGTGATCGGCCAGTCGCAGGTCATCGGCCCTGACGCGCCGCTGACCGTGATGCTTGAGGCAGGCAGCCTTGGATCGGTGATCTTCTGGGGGCCGCCGGGTGTGGGAAAAACCACCATCGCGCGGCTGTTGGCTGATGAGACCGAACTGCATTTCGTCCAGATCAGCGCGATTTTTTCCGGTGTTCCCGAACTGCGCAAGGTCTTCGACGCGGCCAAGCAACGGCGCAAGGCGGGGCAGGGCACGCTGCTGTTCGTGGACGAGATCCATCGCTTCAACAAAGCGCAACAGGACGGGTTCTTGCCGCATATGGAGGATGGCACGATCCTCTTGGTCGGTGCGACGACGGAAAACCCGTCCTTCGAGTTGAACGCCGCTTTGCTCAGCCGGGCACAGGTTCTGGTGTTGGAGCGGCTTGCATTGGCCGATCTGGAACGTCTTGCGCAACGGGCCGAGGTTGAGCTGGGCCGGACGCTGCCCTTGGACGGCCCTGCGCGTGAAAACCTGCTCGAGATGGCCGATGGCGACGGGCGTGCGCTGCTCAACCTCGTCGAACAGGTCATGGCATGGCATGTCGACACACCGCTGGACAGCGCGGCTCTGGGTCAACGCCTTATGAAGCGCGCCGCGCAATATGACAAATCGGGGGATGCGCATTACAACCTGATCTCAGCGCTGCACAAATCGGTACGCGGGTCGGACCCTGATGCGGCGCTTTATTGGTTCGCACGGATGCTCGATGCAGGCGAAGACCCCCGCTATCTGGCCCGTCGCATCACCCGCATGGCGGTCGAAGACATCGGCCTGGCAGATCCGCAGGCGCAGGCCGTTTGCCTGCAAAGCTGGGAAACCTTTGAACGGTTGGGCAGCCCCGAAGGCGAATTGGCCATCGCGCAGGCGCTGGTCTATATCGCCCTCGCGCCAAAATCGAACGCGGTCTACGTGGCCTACAAGGCGGCGCGGTCTGCGGCCAAGACCACCGGATCACTGGTGCCACCCAAGCACATCCTGAACGCACCGACCAAGCTGATGAAGGATCAGGGCTACGGGTCGGGCTATGCCTATGATCACGACGCCGAAGATGGTTTTTCCGGTCAGGACTATTTCCCCGAAACCATGGGTCGCACCGAGTTTTACGTGCCAGTGGAACGCGGGTTTGAGCGTGACCTGAAAAAGCGGGTCGAGTATTTCGCCAAGCTGCGCGCCAAGAGAAACGGCTGACCGGTTAGGCTGAGACCCTTATCCATGTGCCCATGCCGGCCTGATGATGGGCCAGCATATGACAATGGAACAGCCAGTCCCCCGGATTATGCGCCTGAAACGCGATCTCGCGGGTGTCCTGCGGGTTGAGCAGGATCGTGTCGCGCAAGGGGCCAAGCGATCCATCGGCCAGAACCTCCGAGAAATGCATCCCGTGCAGGTGCATCCCGTGCGGAAAAGCCGTGTTGTTGGCCATGCCGATCCGCGCGCTTTCGCCAAGAGACAACTCCAGAAGCGGTGTTTCTGGTCGCCCGGCCACACCGTTGAGCGCCCAGAACAGGCCGCGACCGGCTAGTTCGCGTGGGTCCAGTTCCTGACCGTCGACCCGCGCTGCGCGCATGCCGCCCATCGCCCCACCTTCGATCAACAGGGTCGCCGTGCGGGCGTTTGCCAGATCAATTGGGAAGTCCGGGTTGGGCGGCAGGATCACCTTGTTCGCGCGCGCTGCTTTCGACGGGCCGGACACCGGGAAATGAGCAATCGCATAGCCGCCGTCGCGCTCGAATGTGATCAGGAACGCCTCTTCACTGTCGGTCGTCACATCAAGAATGAGGTCTATCCGCTGTGCCGGGGCAAGGACAAGCTCTTCGGGCAGCGTTTGTGGTTCGTTCAAAGGCATACCGTCGAGCGCCACGACCCATCCGTCGAACCCCTGCAACCCAAGTGTGAACACGCGCGCATTGGCGGCGTTGATCAACCGCAGCCGCACGCGGTCACCGCGTTTTACAGGGTAGGCCGGGTCGATCTGCCCGTTGGCCAGCCAGAGATTGCCAATGCGCCCCGCATGGCTGAGGTCGTGGAAATTGTCGAAGGCAGACAAACTGCCATCCTGTTCCAGACGAATGTCGTCGACCATTAGGGTGATGTCCTGATCCAAATCCGGCGGATCGGTCTCGTCGATGATCAAAGGGCCGTAGAGCCCGCGTTCGATCTGTTCCATGCTTTTGGAATGGCTGTGATACCAATAGGTGCCCGCGTCCGGCAGGGAAAAATCATAGTCGAACGATGCGCCTTGAGCGATGGGGGCTTGCGTCAGTCCGGGCACGCCGTCCATCGCATTCTCCAACCTCAACCCATGCCAATGCACCGAGGTCTGCTGCGGTAACTGGTTCTCCACGGTAAGCCGAAGGCGGTCACCCTGACGCGCGCGCAGTTCGGGACCGGGAAACGCCGCACCAAAGCTCCACATCTCGGTATCAGGATAACCGACCGGAAGGATTTGCTGACGATGTGCTGCAGCGGTTAGCGTCGTCCGAGACGCCTGTGCGAGGCCGATACGCGGAACAAGGCCCGCGACCGCAAGACTGCCCAGAAACTGACGACGCCGCATGTCGGCTCCCTCCGATGATGATGCGAGAAAGCTTAGTCGGCCCTTCGCAAAGAGCAATGGTGCTTTGCTTGACATCTCACAGTCGCCGCGCGACAGAGCCTGAATGTTGACAACCCTATCCCTTGTGGCCCTTGGCGGCGCGATTGGCGCATCCCTCCGGTATGTTTCCGGTGTGGGTATCGTGCGGCTGTTCGGTCAGGGTGATTTCCCGGTGGCGATCCTGACAGTGAACATCGTCGGCTCATTCCTGATGGGGGTATTCGTGGTAGCGGCTGCGCATCGCGGTCTTACGCATCTGTCACCTTTTGTCATGACGGGTGTTCTCGGCGGTTTCACGACTTTTTCGGCCTTTTCGCTCGAGACCATGACCCTGATCGAACGAGGGCAGGTTGGGTCTGCCATGCTTTACGTTGTTCTTTCCGTTGCATTGTCGGTGGGGGGGCTGGCATTGGGTCTTCTTCTGGCGCGGAGTGTCTTTGCATGAGCCAAGTTCAGATCATCACAGTCGGTCCGGGGGATTCGGATCAGCGGCTTGACCGCTGGCTCAAACGGCTGTTCCCGCATCTGGCGCAGGGGCGCATCGAAAAGATGTGCCGCAAGGGTGAAGTGCGGGTGGATGGGGGCCGTGTCAAGGCCAGCACCCGGCTTTCAACCGGGCAAGAGGTGCGCATCCCGCCGCTTCCCGCGCCCGGTGAGGTGGAATCGCGGCCAAAGCCGACCGTCTCCGACAAGGACGCCGCGATGATGAAATCACTCGTTCTGTACAAGGACGACCATATCATCGCGCTGAACAAGCCACCGGGATTGCCCACCCAGGGCGGCAGCAAGCAGACCCGCCACGTCGATGGGTTGGCCGAGGCGCTGACCTTTGGCTATGACGAAAAGCCCCGGCTGGTGCATCGCCTCGACAAGGACACGTCTGGTGTTCTGCTGCTTGCACGTACACGTGCCGTGGCCGGTGCACTGACCGAAGCCTTTCGCGCGCGGGAAACGCGCAAAATCTACTGGGCGGCTGTGGCAGGTGTTCCGTTCCCGCAGATGGGCACGATCAAGTTCGGTCTGGTCAAAGCGCCGGGACATGGTGCAGGCGGCGAGAACGAGAAAATGCGTGCGGTGCACCCCAAGGATGTCGCCACCACCGAAGGCGCGAAACACGCGACAACGGATTACGCCGTGCTCAGCGCGTTGGCGAAACGCGCGGCTTGGGTCGCTATGGTGCCGATCACCGGACGCACCCACCAATTGCGCGCGCATATGGCCGAGCTTGGGCATCCGATCATCGGGGACGGCAAATACGGCGGGTCCGGTCAGGAGAACCTGGGCGATGGCTGGGGCGCGATGCTGGGCGGCGGGATCAGCCGCAAGCTGCACCTGCATGCCCGGTCCATCACGATCAAACACCCGGTCACTGGTGCCCGATTGACCATAACCGCTCCGCTGCCCGAGCACATGGAACGGACGTGGGAATTCCTGCAATGGGATCCCCGAGATGTGCCAGCCGATCCGTTCGAGGATCTCGACTGATGGCGGACCGCTTGCGGTTGGTTGTGTTCGATGTCGATGGAACGCTGGTCGACAGCAAGGCGCACATCCTGCAAGCCATGGGCACCGCGTTCGGCAGACTGGGTCTTGAGACACCTCCGCGCGATGCCATTCTCCATGGCGTCGGGTTGTCTTTGCCGGACCTGATGGCACAGCTTGTTCCGGACCAGTCGCTGCAGGTGCGCCATGCGCTGTACGAAGGGTATAAATCTGCGTCTTTGGCGCAGCATGAATCCGCAGGAGAGGGGCATCATGCCGTTTTCTTTCCGGGCATTCGCGAACTGCTGGACCGGTTGCGGGGCGACGATTTCACGCTGCTGGCCACGGCAACAGGTATGTCGCGCCGGGGGCTGGACCGGATCATCGCGCAACATGGACTTGACGGGTATTTTCAATCGACACAGGTGGCCGACACCCATCCGTCGAAACCACATCCGTCAATGCTTCACGCCGCGCTTGCGGAAACCGGGGTCGTACCTGAAGACGCCGTCATGATCGGTGATACCAGCTATGACATGCTGATGGCCAAGGCCGCAGGCCTCCATGCCATTGGCGTCACCTGGGGCAATCACCCGTTTGAGCATCTTGCAGCGGCCGACCTGATCGTGAACACCACCGACGAATTGAGCACTGCACTGACACACTGGATCGAGGACCGCACATGAGTGAATGGGCTCCGAAACGCTTCTGGAAAGCAGCCACGGCACAGGCCACTGATCTTGGCTTTGGCGTCTTGCTTGATGGCCGTCCAGTGCGGACGCCAGCCAAGGCGATCCTCACCGTGCCCACAGCCGCGATTGCCGAGAGAATCGCTCACGAGTTCGATGCGCAGGACGACAGGATCGATCCGCGCACCATGCCCTTTACGAGAACCGCAAACGCGGCTGTCGACAAGGTTGCACTGCAGCACGCCGAAGTGGCTGACATGCTTGCCGATTATGGCGACAGCGACCTTTTGTGTTATCGGGCTGAAGCCCCCGAGGAGCTGGTCTCGCGGCAGGCCGAGGCGTGGGATCCGCTACTGGACTGGGCGGCAGCAACGCTTGGATCGCGGCTTGTGCCGCGTGTCGGTGTCATGCACGACCCACAGGATCCCGAGGCCGTGGCGCGGCTGCGAACAGCGGTCCATGCGATGTCGGCGTTCGAATTGGCCGCCTTCCACGATCTGGTCGCCATCAGCGGGTCGCTGATCATCGGATTTGCCGCGAAGGCAGAGGTCAAGCCGATTGAAGACCTGTGGGCTGCCTCGCGTGTGGATGAAACCTGGCAGCAAGAGCAATGGGGTGAGGATGAAGAGGCTGCGGAAATGGCGGCACACAAGAAGGCCGCCTTTTTGCACGCTGCCGCATTTATGCGATTGCTCAACGGGCAATACGGCGCGTGACGCAGGGGAAACTGCGTCGATCTGATCAAAAAATAGGCTATGCGGCTTGACCTCAGGAAATGAATCCCCACAAAATCGATCGCATCGCGAGTGGGGGGTTCCCTACTTTCGTCGTATGAGCGCAGATGCGTTCGTCAGAAACCGCACTGATAGGTGCGGGCTAACAGGAAGAGGTAAACATGAAAAAACTTGCAATTCTTGGCGCGATGACCGCGGCCGGCCTGTCGGCTGGCGTTGCGTCGGCTGCCACGCTTGACGACGTCAAAGCACGCGGCAAGCTGAACTGCGGCGTGACAACCGGTCTCGTCGGTTTTGCAGCGCCGAATGCGAACGGTGAGTGGGAAGGTTTCGACGTTGGTGTGTGCCGGGCCGTTGCCGCTGCCGTTCTTGGCGATCCGACTGCGGTCGAATTCGTGCCGACAACCGGCAAGACCCGCTTTACCGCGCTTGCGTCGGGGGAAATCGACCTGCTGGCTCGGAACACAACTTGGACGTTCTCGCGCGATGTCGACCTCGGCTTTGAATTCGTCGGCATCAACTATTACGACGGTCAGGGCTTCATGGTGCCCAAGGACCTCGGTGTGTCCTCGGCAAAGGAACTCGATGGCGCGACCGTCTGCATCCAGACCGGCACCACCACCGAGCTGAACCTCGCGGACTTCTTCCGCGCCAACAATATCAGCTACGAGCCGGTTCCGATCGAAACCAACGCGGAAGCACAGCCGCTGTATCTTGAAGGCGCGTGCGACGTGTACACCACCGACGCATCCGGCCTTGCGGCAACCCGCGCTGCGTTCGAAAACCCGGGTGATCACGTCATTCTGCCGGAAATCATCTCGAAAGAGCCGCTTGGCCCGCTCGTTCGTCACGGTGACAACCAGTGGGGCGACATCGCACGCTGGACCCTGAATGCGCTGATCGCAGCGGAAGAGCTTGGCGTTACCTCGGCAAACGTGGCCGAGCTGGCTGCTGCACCGGGCAACAACCCGGAAATCAACCGTCTGCTGGGCACCGAAGGTACTCTGGGTGCGATGCTTGGTCTTGAAAATGACTGGGCCGTCAAGGCGATCATGGCCGGCGGCAACTATGGCGAGCTGTTCGAGAAGAACATCGGTGAGAACACACCGATCGGTTTGGCGCGTGGTCTGAATGCGCTTTGGACCGAAGGCGGTCTGCTCTACACACCGCCCTTCCGCTAAGTTTCGGACTTCGGAAAAGGGCGCGGAACACTCCGCGCCCTTTTTCAGATCAACGAATAAGCCTTCGGAGACGGCATCAGAGCGCGTGAAGCGCCGCCAAAATGCTCCGGAACAACAGGGATAAAATAATGTCCACGATTTCAGACCCACCAGCGGGGTCGTTTCAGCTATCCATGCTGATCAACGACACGCGTTACCGCTCTTATACATTTCAGTTCGTCGCGTTGATCCTTCTGATCATGGCGTTTGCCTATCTGGGCCACAACCTGCTGGCAAACCTGCGGGCGGCGGGTCTCAACATCTCGTACAATTTCCTGGGTGAACCGGCCGGTTACGACATCAACCAGACGCTGATCCCCTACACCAGCCAGTCGACACATTGGCAAGCGTCGATGGTCGGGGTTCTCAATACCCTTTTGGTCGCCTTTCTGGGCTGCATCATGGCGACCATCATTGGTGTCTTTGTCGGCGTCATGCGCCTGAGCGACAACTGGCTCGTCCGACAGTTGATGTCGATCTATGTCGAGATTTTCCGCAATGTGCCGGTCCTGATCTGGATCCTGATCATCATGGCGATATTCATCGCCGTCCTGCCGCAGCCCCGCGATTTTCGTGGTGACGACGCGACGGCGTCGATGGTCCTTGGCATGTTCGCGTTCACTGGACGCGGATTCTACACACCAGCGCCGGTCTTCGGTCCGGGATCGTCGGTGGTGATCGCAACTTTCCTTGCATCGCTGGTCGGCATATTCGCGTTCAAGCGCTACGCCAAGAAGGCGCTTTATGACCGGGGCCAATTGATCCCGACCCTTTGGCCGTCGATTGCGATCTTCTTCATTCCGACCATCCTTGTGTTCTTCATCATGGGACGGCCGATCACGCTCGATTATCCCGCCTTGCAGGGGTTCAACTTCCAGGGCGGCATCTTCATGCGCAACTCGCTGATTGCGTTGTGGTTCGCCCTGTCGATCTACACGGCTGCCTTCATCGCCGAGAACGTGCGCGCAGGCATCCTTGCCGTCAGCAAGGGACAGACCGAAGCGGCAGCCTCACTGGGTTTGCGCCCGGGGAGGATCATGAACCTTGTCATTCTTCCGCAGGCCCTGCGGGTGATCATTCCGCCGCTGATCTCTCAGTACCTGAACCTGACCAAGAACTCGTCGCTTGCAATCGCCGTGGGGTACATGGACCTGACCGGGACGCTGGGTGGCATCACGCTTAACCAGACGGGCCGCGCGATCGAGGCGATCTTCCTGCTCATGCTGTTCTACCTCGCCATCTCGCTTGCGATCTCGGCGATCATGAACGTCTACAACAACGCCGTGAAACTGAAGGAGCGCTGAGATGTCTGACACACATGCACAGACCGTTGCCTTCGTCCGCACCACCATGCTGCCCGAGCAGCCGCCTCCCGCGTCTGAAGCAGGGGTCATCAAATGGATGCGTGAGAACCTGTTCAAGGGGTGGTTCAATTCGCTTCTGACAATCCTGTCGCTCTATTTCATCTTCCAAATCGTCACGAGCGCCTACCCCTGGTTTGCCAACGGGATCTGGAACACAAGCTCGTTGGCGGAATGCCGCGAAATGCTGGACGGGATGACAGGGGCCTGCTTCTCCGTTCTGACCGAGCGCTGGAACCAACTGTTGTTCGGGTTCACCTATCCTACGGATGCCTACTGGCGTCCGACTCTGGCGTTTGTTCTGCTGATCGTCGCCATTGCGCCGGTTCTGTACCCCAAGGCCCCGCGTCAGTTGCTGGTGTTCACGGGGATCTATCCGTTCCTCGCGTACTGGCTGATCTGGGGCGGCACCTTGCTCACCCCGTTGATGATTCTCGTCGGACTGATCGCAGGCTACTTCGCGTTCAAGCAATTCGAACGCCAAAGCTTTGCGATGGGGCTGCTGGCGGGTGTTGTTGCAGCAATCGTCGTGATCTGGGCCGGGGGCATTGTCCCGGCAGCGATGCCGGATGTTCTGGCCATTCAGGCCATTCCCTCGCGGGATCTGGGCGGCTTCATGCTGAACATGATCCTCGGGACGGTCTGCGTGTCGCTGTCGTTGCCCTTGGGCATCATGCTGGCCCTTGGTCGCCAATCTTCGATGCCGATCATCAAGTGGATCTGCGTGATCTTCATCGAGTTCATCCGGGGTGTTCCGCTCATCACGCTGCTGTTCGTCGCGAACGTGGTCCTAGCTTACTTCTTCCCGCCGGGGTCGAACATCGACCTCGTGCTGCGCGTCATCATCATGATCACCATGTTCTCGGCCGCGTATATCGCAGAGGTGATCCGGGGTGGTCTGGCGGCGCTGCCGCGCGGTCAGTACGAAGCGGCAGACAGCCTCGGTCTGGATTACGCACAGTCGATGCGCCTTATCATCCTGCCGCAAGCGCTGAAGATCTCGATCCCGGGCATCGTGAACGTGGCGGTGGGTCTGTTCAAGGACACGACGCTTGTGTCGGTGATTTCGATGTTCGACCTTGTGGGCATGATCCGCGGGCCGATCCTCGCATCGACCGAATGGAACGGTGTCTATTGGGAACTCTGGGGCTTTGCAGTCTTCGTGTTCTTCATCGTCTGCTACAGCATCTCGAAATATTCACAGTGGCTCGAGCGTCAGCTTGCCACCGATCGCCGCTAAGGCCCTGCAGCCGCGCGCGCGACAGGGCAATATACAGGAGGCCGATACATGGCTGATACTGCACATGCACAAATGACCGTCTCGGACGAGGTGGCAATCCAGATCGAAAAGATGAACAAGTGGTACGGCACGTTCCACGTGCTGCGTGACATCGACCTGACGGTGTACCGAGGCGAACGGATCGTCATCGCCGGGCCGTCCGGGTCGGGCAAGTCGACGCTGATCCGCTGTATCAACGCGCTGGAAGAGCACCAGAAGGGCTCGATCACGGTTGATGGCACCTTGCTGTCCTCGGACATCAAGAACATCGACACGATCCGGTCCGAGGTCGGGATGGTGTTCCAGCACTTCAACCTGTTCCCGCATCTGACCATTCTGGAAAACTGTACGCTGGCCCCGATCTGGGTACGCAAGATCCCCAAGCGCGAGGCCGAGGAAACCGCGATGCACTTCCTTGAGAAGGTGAAGATCCCCGAACAGGCCAACAAGTATCCCGGCCAGCTTTCGGGTGGACAGCAGCAGCGCGTGGCGATTGCACGTTCGCTTTGCATGCGCCCCCGCATCATGCTCTTCGACGAACCCACATCGGCGCTTGACCCGGAAATGATCAAGGAAGTGCTCGACACCATGGTGAGCCTTGCCGAAGAAGGCATGACCATGCTCTGCGTGACGCACGAGATGGGATTTGCTCGTCAGGTGGCCAACCGCGTGATCTTTATGGATGCGGGTCAGATCGTGGAACAGAACGAACCGGAAGAGTTCTTCAACAACCCGCAGAACGACCGCACCAAGCTTTTCCTGAGCCAGATCCTCGGTCACTGACCGTCAGGAACACCTGCGCAATCGCCCCGGCCAAAAGGTCGGGGCGCATCAATCCGTCGGATTGCTCTCTTGTGCTGCGATCACCTCTCGGGGAATGGCAAAAGCCTCGCACACCCCGGTTCCGGCAAGCAGATACCCCCAGTCGGTGATGTCGAACCGGATCAGACTGGTTGCACAGGTCGGATAGTCCTCGAAACGTGCATGTTCAGGGGGGACTTCGACAAGGCTCTGTGCGCAATCGGCAATTCCGTAATTGTGCCCCAACAGCAAGACGCAATCCCCACTGGCTTCACGCAGCACATCCATGATCTCGTCACCTTCGGCAAGATAAAGCGCCCGTTCAAACCGCGTCGGTGTCTTCGGCAAGTCCAGAAGGTCCAGCGTCTGTCGTGTGCGTGTTGCCGTCGAACACAGAACCTCATCGGGCAGCCAGCCCTGACCTCGCAGCCAGGTGCCCATCACGGCGGCGTTCGTCTTGCCGCGTGCATTCAACGGGCGGCTGTGATCATCTCCGGCTGCCGACCAGTCCGACTTGGCATGGCGCATCAGGATCAGTCTTTTCACGATAAACCGCCTTTCCGTGGGTCACGTCACTTTCCCAAAAATGCGCGCATGTGGAAAGCGGATTGTTCGGGAAGGCGGCCAAAGCGCTGCGATACGGGGCAGGCCCGTCTGACAAGGCAACCGGAGCGGCAGTCGGCCCCTTCGGCAGACCGCAAATGCGCCTTGCAGGCCACGACATCGTAAGGTTGATCCGGTGCCAATGCACCGATAGGGCACGCGTTCTCGCAGGGCCGCGCATCGCATTCTGTGCAGGGGGCATCGGATGGTGCGTCAAGCCCAAGCCGCTCCGGCAGGGCGAGCGCCGCACGGTAGCTGATGAACAGACCTGCTGCTTGGTGCACCAACAGGCCGACGGGCGATGACCAGCAGGCACCGCTGCGTTCTGCCCAACGCAGGAAGGGAGGGTAGGGTGGTCCATCATAGGGAAAGATCGCGGTGCCGCCAAAAGACCCGGCAAGGCCTGTTGCCACCCGTTTTGACCACCGGTCCAATGGATCCGAGGACGCATCCAGATATTCGGGCGAAGACGTGAACATCGCCCAGAAGGCAGGTTCGTCAGGCCCCAGAAGGACAAGAGTTTGGGTGCCCTCCGGGGTACCGTCATGCGCGTTTGGATGAAACGCGCCCCGCAGGGTCAGTCCGACCTCCTGCGCCGCTGACGCAAGGCGTGCGAGTGTCACCGTTTGGGACGGATCAAAGACCCGGCGCCATGTTCCGTGAACAGTTCCAGAAGGCAGGCATTGGGCACCCGGCCGTCCAGAATGACCACCGCGCGCACACCTTCTTCGATGGCCTTGAGCGCGGTTTCCGTCTTGGGGATCATACCGCCCGCGATTGTCCCGTCCTCGATCATCGCGGTGACCTCTTCCGGGGTCATCGCGGTCACCACCGCACCGCTGGCATCCTTCACACCGCTGACATCCGTCAGCAGCAACAGCCGGTCGGCCTTGAGCGCGCCGGCGATTGCGCCTGCGGCGGTATCGCCATTCACATTGAAGGTCTCGTTGGGGTTCATGCCCGTTGCAACCGGTGCCACCACGGGAATAATCCCCGCCTTGAACAGATCGCGCAGCACCTGCGGGTTCATCTCGACCGGGCGTCCGACGAAGCCCAGTTCGGGATCATCCGCCTCGCACACCATGAGATCGTCGTCTTTGCCCGACAGCCCCACGGCGCGACCACCTTCGTCCATGATCGCCTGCACGATGCGCTTGTTCACAAGCCCCGTCAGTACCATCTCGACCACTTCGACAGTTGCCTTGTCGGTCACCCGCTTGCCACGCACGAAATTCGACTTGATCCCAAGCTTGTTGAGCATGTCATTGATCATCGGCCCACCGCCATGCACCACAACGGGGTTGATCCCGACCTGACGCATCAGGACGATGTCACGGGCGAATTCGGCCATTGCTGCCTCGTCGCCCATCGCGTTGCCGCCGAACTTGACCACCACGATGGCCCCGGCATAGCGCTGCATGAAGGGCAGGGCTTCGGAAAGGGTGCGGGCGGTTGCGATCCAATCGTGGTTCATATCTCGGGATTTCATGTCTGTTCTCGATCCAAACCGGTCCAGTGCCCGGCGCGTGCCCTGTGTGCGACATGGTTTACCCGGAGGCAAGCCGATTTGCCGCGATCAGGCGATCCCGGCGATGATGCTGCGCAGGGTGGCGATACCATCGCCCTTGTCGCTGCTGGTCAGCACCAATTCCGGATAGGCGGCCGGGTGTTTGGCCAGCTTGTCGCGCACCTGAGCCAGCAGAGCGTCATATTGGGACGGTTTGATCTTGTCGGACTTGGTCAACACCACCTGAAACGTGACCGCGCTTTTGTCGAGCAGGGTCATGATCTCTTCGTCCACCGGTTTGATCCCGTGGCGGCTGTCCACCAGCACGAAGGCACGGCGCAGGCTGGCGCGCCCCGACAGATATTGCTTGAGAAGCGCCTGCCATTTCTCGACCACCTTGACCGGCGCATTGGCATAGCCATAGCCAGGCAGGTCCACCAGGTAGCGGTCATCGCCCAGCGTGAAATAGTTGATCTCCTGGGTGCGGCCTGGCGTGTTGGACGCGCGCGCAAGCGCCTTGCGTCCGGTGATCGCATTGATCAGAGACGATTTCCCGACATTCGACCGGCCGGCAAAGCAGACCTCCATACGGTCATCCGGGGGAAGCCCAGACATCGCAACGACGCCCTTTAGGAAATCCACCTCGCCGGCAAAAAGCTTGCGCCCGGCCTCCCGGCTCAGGTCGTCCGGCTCTTCCGCCAGAGGAAAAGGCAACTTCATGTCAGACACGGGCCACCTCGTCGCCGGTTTTGATTTCACCGCTTCGGATCACCTCGGCCCGGACCGAAAAATCCTGATGTCCCCAGCTTTCCAAGGCGGTCAGAATATCGGCGTCACGCAATCCTGTCTCGGGGTTGCTGTGGGTCGACTTGCACCGATCGGTTCTTTCCCTGACCCTTACAATCACCTCGCCGATCCGGATTTCGCGATCATCCCAATCGAATTCTTCCCATGGGGCCAGACCGTCGATCCAGATGTTCCCACGCCACCGCAGATGTGACAGCGGTTTGCCGACACGTTGTTCCACGGCGCGGTGCGATGCGTGATTGCACAAGGTCACGCTTGGGAAATCGCTGTCCGTAAAGGCCTGCGCTTGCGCTTTGACCAGGCGCGCGGGCTGCAAGGCCTCTGCCGGGACGAGGTGTTTGACCCAGGCAATGAAATCTGCGCTTTCCGTATCGGGATCGAATGTCAGGTCGTCTGCGTCAGGATGGCTGAGCGTGATCCTGCCCGATGTCTCATCGAGGCGGGCGCGGATCGCCATCAGGTTCGGCAGCTTTGCAACACGGCAAAAATGGCCGCAACTCGCCCATTGCGACCCATCGGCAGTCGAGCGGTCATGTGCCACCGCCCACATCCTGTCGAACGGCAGGGCGTCACCCGCCTGCACCATCACCGAGGCCAGACTTTCCCGACCATGACTTTTGATCGGGTGTCGCCAGATCTCGGTGACGGTCGCTGTCATTTCTGACCCGTTTTCGGGCTGCGCTTGATGCCTGATTTGATGTTGCCGAATACATCCGGCTTATAGCCCTGCGACCGCATGATGAGATACTGCTGGGTGAAGGTGATCGTGTTGTTGGCGATCCAGTAGACGACAAGACCGCTGGCGAAACCACCCAACATGAACATGAACACCCACGGCATCCATGCAAAGATCATCGCCTGCGTCGGGTCGGTCGGTGCCGGGTTGAGCTTTTGCTGCAACCACATCGAGATACCCAGAAGCAGCGGCAGGATCCCGATGAAGATCAGCGCCAAAAGTGAACCGGGTGTCGGTGCTGCCCAAGGCAACAGGCCGAAGAGGTTGATGATCGAGGTGGGGTCTGGTGCGGACAGGTCCTGAAACGGCCCCAGCCACGGTGCGTGACGCAGTTCGAGCGTGACGAAGATCACCTTGTAGAGAGAGAAGAAGATCGGGATTTGCAACAGGATCGGGAGACACCCCGAGGCCGGGTTGACCTTTTCCTTCTTGTAAAGCTCCATCATCTCCTGTTGGAGCTTCTGACGGTCGTCTCCGGCACGTTCCTTGATCTTTTCCATCTCCGGCTGAAGCTCTTTCATCTTCGCCATCGACACGTAGGATTTGTACGCCAGCGGGAACAGCACAGCCTTGATGATCAGCGTCAGGCCGATGATCGCCCAGCCCATGTTGCCGATCAACAGATTCAGGTGATGCAGCAGCCAGAAGATCGGTTTGGTCAGAAAAAAGAACCAGCCCCAGTCGATTGCGTCGATGAACCGATCCACACCGCGGGCCTGATACTCGCGGATGGTTTCCCATTCCTTGGCGCCTGCAAAAAGCTGGGTGGACACCTGGCGCGTTTCACCGGGGGCAATGGTGATCGTCGGCTGCACCGCTTCGGTCTGGTAGATGTTGCTGGCATCGCTGTATTTCGCGACCTGGCGGAACGGCGTGCCGTTCTCGGGGATGATCGTGGTCATCCAGTAGTGGTCCGTAAAGCCGATCCAGCCGTTCTCGGTCACCTGCGTGACCTCGGCGCGCGCGCCTTCGGCGGGGTCGATGGCAAAGTCGGTCATGTCGGAATAGTCGATCTCGGCCAAGGTGCCATCAGCCATTGCGACGACGCCTTCGTGCAGAATGAAGAAATTCTTCAGGTCCGCAGGTTCGCCATGACGCGCGATCAGCCCATAAGGTGCCATCGTCAATGCGCTGTCGCTGGCGTTTTCCACCGATTGGGTGACGGTGAACATGAAGTCGTCATCGATCTCGATCGTCCGGCGAAATACCGTGCCGTTCGGGCTATCCCAGCGCAGGGTAACGGGAGTGGCCGATGTCAGGGTCTCGCCGGATTCGACGGTCCAGTTGGTGGTCACGCTTGGCACATCGTCCAACGTGAGCCCGCCGCCCGGTGCCCAGCCGAACAGCGCATAATAGGGCCGATCCGATCCGACCGGGTTCAAGAGATGCACGACATCCGCGTCTTCCTGCAGGCTGACGCGGTAATTCTTCAACGACAGATCATCTATGCGTCCACCGACAAGCGAGATAGACCCGACAACCCGATCGGTTTCGATCGGCACGCGCGGGGCATCGGCGACGGCGGTTGCGCCTTGATTGATCGCCGCCGTGCTTCCCGGAGCAGCGTCCGGCGTGGCGGCAATGGCAGGCTGCGCCCCATCGGATTGGGCCGTGACAGCCGCATCGAGGGATACGGTCGGTTCGGGTGGAGGAAACAGGACAAACCATATCAGAATGACCGCAAAACTTAGCGCAGTTGCGATTAGAAGGTTCTTGTTCTGATCGTCCATAGGGGCCTGCCACCTGTGGTGTTTTGGATTACCGCTGCGTTCAACAGGCACTGTGCCTGAAGGTCAAGCGGATTCACAGGAAAGACAGGCGCAGTGCGGCATTTGTTCAGGCGCTTGTGATCCATTGCCATTTGGCGGTTGCGCTTACTTGATCCGTCGGATGCGCGACTGGGTCGGTTCAGGGGGTCCGACCTGTTGCTCCTTGAGCCAAAGGCCGATCTCTTCCGCGCTCGAAGGTGGTGCAAACAGGTGACCCTGAGCCGCCCCGCATCCGAGATCCCGCAAGACACCGTGTTCTTCCTGCGTTTCCACACAGGTCGCCACGGAGCCAAGCTCCAGCCGGTCGCACATGGCCAAAACGGCATGCAGGGCACGTCTTTGGTCGTTGGACGTGTCGATCCCCCGGATCAACGACCGGTCCAGCTTGACGCGTGAGAGACGAAGGTGCTGCAGCGCAATGGGGCTGGTGCCTCCACTTGCGCAGACGTCAAGATCAAGTGCGCATCCCAGTTCTGTCAGCAACTCCAGATTGCGCCGGATCACGTCCTCGCCTGTCTTGGTCAGGACCGCTTCGGGAAGGTCGAAAACAAGACGATGTGCCGGCAGATCACAGCGCATCACGTCGCCTTTGATCCGGGCGGCCAGATCGGGATCGCGCAATTCGTCTTCTGACAGATTGAGGCTGATGGTGCCGACAGTGAAACCCGCAGCATCCCAGGCCCGCAACACAGTAGTGGCTTGAAGAAACATGGTGCGCCCCAGGCGCGACATCTGGTTGGCGTCCCGCGCCGCGTCAAGAAACTCGGACGCCGTCAAAAGGCCACGCGTCGGATGATCCCAGCGGGCAAACGCTTCCATGCCGCAGACAAGACCGGTGCGCAGCGTGATCACGGGTTGAAAAACCGCCTGAATACGCCCCTGATCAAGTGCCGACGTGATTTCGGTTTCAAGCGCATTTCGGGATTTGTGGTGTCGAGACAATCTGTCCGACCAGAGCCGTGTGGCGCTTTCACCGTTCAGCATGGCTTCTTCCAGTGCTTCCGTCGCCGATCGCAGCCAGGAGTCGGCAGTCACGTTTCGCCCGAAATTGAGCGATGAGGCGATTCCGATCGTCGCCGACACCGAACATGTGACTCCGTCGATCAGCAGCGGTTCCTCGGCGCTGGCCCGAAGACGTTTTGCAAGCTCCAGCAGGTTGTCTAGACGCAGGCGAAAGCCTGGAGCAATCAGGACCGTGAAACGCATCGGTCCGGTTTCGAAGACGTGATCCGGTGCACGCAGTGCAGACCGCAGCCGGGAAGCGATCAGGATACGTGCCTCGACCGCGCGATCAGGACCGAAGCGTTCAATGATGCCTTCAAGCTGCGGGATGGCGATTTGCAAGCAGGCCGTGGTTTGCCCGTTGTGCTGCGCAATGCCGAGAAACTGTTTCGCGACTGCCTCGACGGAGGGCTTTTGCAGATCGCCAAGCGGCCCGCTGTCGACCCAATGTCCGGTCCCGCCAAAAGCCGCATAAATCAAAGGGACAGCCAAGGCGCAGATCACCAGAAACGGCTCGCCCCCGACCCAATAGGCCGACAGGCACAGTGCGGGCAGGAAGGCCAGCATCTGAGGGCCGGTCAATCCCTTGATCAGGAGCGCCCGGAGAGTGGACAGGTCCGGAAAGTGACGCATGGCAGCGGTGTCCCATAACTTGATTGCGGGACTGTTGCGCATCTTTCCTCAGCGAAGGATTAACGCAGCTTTGGAATATCCGAAGAATTTTCGCTTTCGGGACCGGGCCGCAGAGACAGCCCTTTGAAATCAAAAAGACCGCTGTCCAGCAGATGTGACGGGCGCGCATTCGTCAGGGCCCGGAACATCACCTGGCGACGGCCGGGGCTGTTTTTCTCCCAGCCATCAAGAATCGCCTTGACCTGTTGCCGCTGCAACCCGTCTTGGCTTCCGCAAAGATCGCAGGGAATGATCGGGTAATTCATCGCCGTGGCGAATTTCTCGCAATCGGCTTCTGCCACATGAGCAAGCGGACGATAGACGAAAAGATCGCCTTCTTCATTCACCAGTTTCGGGGGCATGGTCGCAAGACGACCGCCGTGAAACAGGTTCATGAAAAAGGTCTCGAGAATATCATCGCGATGATGTCCCAAAACAACTGCCGAGCATCCTTCTTCGCGCGCGATCCGGTAGAGGTTGCCGCGCCGCAACCGGGAACACAGCGCGCAGTAGGTCCGCCCCTGCGGGACCTTGTCGACCACAATCGAATAGGTGTCCTGATATTCGATCCGGTGCGGAACTCCCATCCTTTCAAGAAAGTCGGGTAGGACCGTTGCCGGAAACCCGGGCTGACCCTGATCGAGGTTGCACGCAAGCAGGTCCACGGGCAGCAAGCCCCGCCATTTCAGTTCGTGCAAGACCGCAAGCAGCGTATAGCTGTCCTTGCCTCCGGACAGGCAGATCAGCCATTTCGGCGTCTGATCGGTGTTGCGTTCCACCATGCCGTATTGCTCGATCGCCTCGCGCACATTCTGCACGATGCGTTTGCGCAATTTCTTGAACTCGGTGCTTTTGGGGGCACCGTAGAACAGCGGGTGAATGTCATCTGCATCGTCAAGCATGTGTCCGATCTACGTGGGAACGCGCAGCCGGACAAGCCCCGTCAGCGGGCGCGCGGTTTGGCCCGCAATGTCGGATCGGCCTCAGTTGGATCGTCCGGCCATGGGTGCTTTGGATAGGCGGCGCGCATGTCCTTGCGCACATCCGCATACGATCCAGCCCAGAACCCCGGCAGATCAAGCGTCGTCTGAACCGGCCTCTGGGCAGGAGACAGCAGCGTCACCCGCAACGGGGTCTTGCCGACTTTGGGATGCGTCTTCTGGCCGAACATTTCCTGCAGACGCAACGCGATCTCGGGATGGTCGCCGGAATAGTCGATCGGGATCTGCCGCCCGAGCGGCGTGGTGAACGTGCCGGGAACCAGTCGGTCCAAGTCCTGCATCAGGCTCCAGTCAAGCTGCGCCCGCAGGGCAGGCAACAGATCGAACCGTTTCCAGTCATCGGCACTGCGGACCGCGTTCAAATGCGGCAGGAGCCAGTCCTCGAGGCTGTCCATCAATGCGGTCTCCGACATATCCGGCAGCGCAAGACCGGCCTCACGCCCAAGGCCGACGCGTGCAATGAACCGACGTGCGGCATCGCTCGTGGCAGGGGCCAAACCCAAATCGCGCACACCGTCCAGCATGGCGAGGGCGATCTGGTCAGCGGTGGCCTCTTTCCATGTCCGATCATCCAGCGCGAGAGACCCGAGTTTTTCCTGCTGTCGGGCGATCACCCGGCGTTCGCGCTTCGACCATTCGCAGAAGCTGACCCATGTGATCTGGTCTGCGAACAGCATCCTCAGCGCGCTTTCGGAAATCTGAACCGCCTGCCGGATGCGCGCTTCTCTTGGGTTGCCGTCCAGATCGGTGGCCACGATCAGGCGCGCTCCGGCAAGGGCGTCGTCACTGTCCATCACGGCGCCTTTTCCCCCCGACAACTGATAGCGTGGGGCATCTCCCTTGCGTCGCAGACCGATGCGGTCGGGATAGGCAAGGGCGGCCATTTCGCCAACAGTCAGCGTGTGTCCCTGTGCCTTTGGCGCGGCGCGTTCCAGCCGTTTCGCCTCGGTGCGGATGCGGTCCACGGCACCCCTGTTGAGAACACCTCTGCGGCGTTCGGCAAACCCTGCGGGATCGCGCAAGGCCTCCATCCGAAGGGCAAGATCGACACCGCCGCCCTGAAGCGGGTCACGCTCTGCCAGCAGCGCCGCAAGCGGTGCGGCCGAAGCGCCCGCGATGCCAACCATATGCGCCAGCCGGGGATGCAGCGGCAAAGTCGCAAGCCTGCGCCCGTGTTCGGTGATGCGGTTCCGCGCATCCAGAGCACCCAGCAGGCGCAGAAGGGCCTGAGCCTCGGCAAACGCTCCGTCCGGTGGGGGTGTCAGAAACGGCAACGCGTCAGGGGGTGCCCTCCAAACTGCGAGTTCAAGAGCAAGCCCCGCAAGATCGGCCGCTTCAATTTCAGCAGGGGGAAACGCGGCTAGCGCCCCATCCTCGCCTTTGGTCCAAAGCTTGTAGGCCACGCCGTCGGTCACGCGCCCGGCGCGCCCGGCGCGCTGCTTTGCTTCGGCTTTTGTGACTTTTTCGGTCACCAAACGCGACATGCCGGACCCTGGATCAAATCGCGACCGGCGTGCCAGTCCGCCATCCACCACAACGCGGATGTCCTCAATTGTCAGGGACGTTTCGGCAATCGAGGTGGCCAACACCACCTTGCGCCCATGAGGCTCTGGCCGAAGGGCGGCTTGTTGTGCCTGGAACGGCATCGCGCCGAAGAGGGGGCGGACATGACACTCACTGGGAAGACGGCCTTTGAGGGCGGCCTCGACCCGTCGGATTTCGCCCTCGCCGGGCAGGAACGCCAGAACGCCGCCAGTCTCGGCTTGGACCGCCTCGCAGACAAGATCCGCCATGGCTGTTTCGAAACGCATCGATTTGCCAACCGGTTTGTCCAGCCAACGGGGTTCCACCGGATAGCTGCGCCCCTCTGACGTGACGACCGGGGCGTCCATCAGATGTGCCACCGGGGCCGCGTCCAGAGTGGCCGACATCACCACAAGCAGCAGGTTATCCCGCAATGCGCCGGTGATCTCCAGAGCCAGAGCCAAGCCGAGATCGGCGTTCAGCGATCGTTCGTGAAATTCGTCGAAGATCACCGCGCCGATGCCTGACAGTTCGGGATCGGACTGCATCATCCGTGTCAGGATGCCTTCGGTCACCACCTCGATTCGGGTCCGGGCCGAAACCCTGCTCTCGCCGCGGACGCGGTAGCCAACCATTTCGCCGGTGGCCTCGCCCAGCGTTTCGGCCATCCGTTCGGCAGCCGCCCGCGCGGCCAGACGGCGGGGTTCCAGCATGACGATGCGCTTCGGGGTCAGACCCGCCTCCATCATGGCCAAAGGCACGCGCGTCGTCTTGCCTGCTCCGGGAGGGGCTTGAAGAACGACACGGCCGCAATCACGAAGATGCGCAACAAGCTCTGGCAGCACAGGATCGATGGGAAGCCGGGTCATGGCGCCTTCTATGCCAGCCTCGGCCTGTGTCGCAAGAAGGGGTCAGATCTGTCCGACGTCGTCTCCCGGTCGTACCAGAACCAATTGATCGGCCGGGCACGCGCGGAACTGTTCGACCGCCGGGGCCGCGTCGGCGAGCGATACAGCAACCTCCAGATCTCCAAGAACGGCGACAGCGCGCTGATTGAAATTCAATCCGTTCAACACATTGCCAAAGCCCCTGTCCCGAACGGTCAACGTGCGGATGTCTTCGGCTTCGATCACGTGTCGGGTGGTCGAAATCGTCAAGCCGCGTGGTCCTTCGAACCGCATCGAAAACACTGCCGCTTCAGGCCAGCCACCTTCGCGCGACAGATGAATGGCATATTCACCACTGCCCGGATCATAGGTGACCATGACGGCCACATCTGCATCCTGGTGGAACAATGTACAGATCGGGACAGGCGTAAAATCCCACGCTTTCGCCGGGACTGGCGCAACCAGAAGGGCAATGGCAATCACAACCGTACGCATGAAGCAATGGTAGCGTACGTTTCGCTTTGTGCCAGCAGGTTCACGAAGAATATCCGGTTGGAGATGATATTCGGACCGGAGTGCATATCCGATGATGGGTCAACCGAAGGAGACAGCCACATGAAATGCCCCATCGACGGAAATGCTTTGGTGATCGCAGAACGCTCCGGTGTCGAAATGGACTATTGCCCGCAATGTCGCGGTGTCTGGCTGGACCGCGGCGAGTTGGACAAGATCATCGAACGAAGTGCCGCCTATACCGCACCACCGCCACCCCCGCCCTCCGCTCCGCAACCGGCCCGTGGCGACGCGAGCGGCTATCACGACACGGGATACGGGAAAAAGAATAAGCGCGGCGGCTTTCTTGACGAACTGTTCGACTTTTGATGCAGCCTCGCCTAATCGGGCCGGATGAACCCGACCTCAGGAGGCGCTATGCGTGTGTGGTGTGTGATCGCGAGTATGTTGGCGCTGTCAGCCTGCGGTGTGCCATTTGTGCCGCTGATCTGAGTTGGCTTCGAAGCATTATCGCCACGGTCATCCGGTGGACGGTTGAAAGATCAGACCGGCGATGCGCCGCAGCCCTGTATCGATAAGCAAGAGCGCCGACCGCAACAGCACCTTGTTCGAGTCGATGACAGCCGCGATGCGGGAATAATGTGGCCTTTGTGCTGCAGTTGGTGATCGCAAAAGGACCGTCTGCGCCTCGTCCATTGCGCGCAGCGTCTCACGACGCAGCAACGGGATCGCCTCTTCCGTCACCGCATTGAACACGCGGCCACCCTGCCGGAGCGGCGGCCTTGTTCTTTCTCTGTTTGCCGAAACAACAGACCCGATCCGGGTTTCAACAAGACGCAGGGCCGTCTGCGCTTCGGCGTACCCGACAAGCCCATCCAGCCGGTCAGCCGCGCTGCGATAGCTCTGGCTGTAGCAATCGTAGCGGAAAACGATGATCAAATCGCCACATTCCCGGAAATCCCCCTGCAAAAGACGCACAACCGCTGACGTGGTGCGATTGCTCAGTCCATCAGACCGGCCGTATTGCGCCAGCGCCATTGGAGTCAGAGCCATTGACACAACGAGGGTTGCTGCAACGCGCAAGAACAGGTTTCGCATATGAGCTTGTCCAAAACGAAGAGGGGCCTACCGATCAATGACGGCGTGCCATTGATGTCTCGGCACATCCCTCACGTGGAAAGTGGTAGCCCGACGCCCCAAACCGCGCAACGCATGTTTTGTTGGCCCTCTTCAGGTGGGCCCAAGGCGCACACTTACCGCTTCTTGCGCCGTTTCACGTTCCCACCGCGCTGACCGGGGCGACCTGCCGTTGACCGCCCCGAAGACGCGATGGCTGCCTCTGCTGCAGCTTCGACCGCCGATTGACGGGCCAGCGGGTCGTCGGCGATCGCAAGATCCACCGCCTCCAGCCGCTTGACTTCGTCGCGCAGAAGCGCGGCTTCTTCGAATTCGAGGTTTTCGGCTGCCTTGCGCATGTCCGCGCGCAATCCGTCCAGAACCGCTTGCAGGTTCGCGCCGGCCAGCGGCTTGTCCACCTTGGCGGTGACGCGGTTCATGTCCACATCGCCTTTGTAAAGCCCGGCAAGAATGTCCTCGACGTTCTTTTTGACCGTTTCCGGCGTGATCCCATGCTCTTCGTTATAGGCGATCTGTTTGGCACGGCGGCGGTCGGTTTCCGCCAGCGCGCGCTCCATCGACCCGGTGATCCGGTCGGCATACATGATCACACGACCTTCGGCGTTCCGAGCCGCCCGTCCGATGGTCTGGATCAGAGAGGTTTCGGACCGTAGGAAGCCTTCCTTGTCCGCATCCAGAATGGCGACCAAGCCGCATTCGGGAATGTCCAAGCCTTCGCGCAGAAGGTTGATCCCGATCAGCACATCGAACGCGCCAAGCCGAAGGTCGCGAAGAATCTCGATCCGTTCGATCGTGTCGATGTCCGAGTGCATGTAGCGCACGCGGATGCCCTGTTCGTGCAGATATTCGGTCAGGTCTTCTGCCATACGCTTGGTCAGAGTCGTGACCAGCGTACGGTACCCGTTGGCCGCAACCTTGCGGATTTCGTCCAACAGATCGTCCACCTGCATGTCCACGGGGCGGATCTCGACCACCGGATCCAAAAGCCCCGTGGGGCGGATCACCTGTTCCACAAACACACCGCCGGTCTGTTCGATTTCCCATTTCGCCGGGGTTGCGGAGACGAACACCGATTGCGGGCGCATCGCATCCCATTCCTCGAACTTGAGGGGGCGGTTGTCCATGCACGAGGGCAGGCGGAATCCGTGTTCGGCAAGCGTGAACTTGCGCCGGTAGTCGCCTTTGTACATGCCGCCGATCTGCGGCACGCTGACATGGCTTTCGTCGGCGAAGACAATCGCGTGGTCGGGGATGAATTCGAACAGGGTAGGTGGCGGTTCACCCGGCGCGCGCCCGGTCAGATAGCGGGAATAGTTCTCGATCCCGTTGCAGACGCCTGTCGCCTCCAGCATCTCAAGATCGAAATTCGTGCGCTGTTCTAACCGCTGCGCCTCAAGCAGCTTGCCCTCGTTCACCAACTGGTCAAGCCGCTGCCGCAACTCTTTCTTGATGCCCAAGATGGCCTGCTGCATCGTCGGTTTCGGGGTCACGTAGTGGCTGTTGGCGTAGATCCGGATGCGTTCGAAATTGTCGGTTTTCTCACCCGTCAGCGGATCGAATTCAGTGATGCTTTCCAACTCGTCCCCGAAGAAGGACAGTTTCCATGCCCGGTCCTCAAGGTGCGCCGGGAAGATTTCAAGACTGTCGCCCCGCACCCGGAATGACCCGCGCTGGAAGGCCTGATCGTTGCGGCGGTATTGCTGCGCCACGAGATCCGCCATCACAGCACGCTGGTCATAGCTTTTGCCGACATGCAGATCCTGCGTCATGGCGCCGTAGGTCTCGACCGAGCCGATACCGTAGATGCACGAGACCGAAGCCACGATGATCACGTCATCCCGTTCGAGCAACGCCCGGGTGGCCGAGTGGCGCATCCGGTCGATCTGTTCGTTGATCTGGGATTCCTTCTCGATATAGGTGTCCGACCGGGGCACGTAGGCTTCGGGCTGGTAGTAGTCGTAATAGCTGACGAAATATTCGACCGCGTTGTCGGGGAAGAACCCCTTGAATTCGCCATATAGTTGCGCGGCAAGCGTCTTGTTGGGCGCAAGAATGATCGCCGGACGCTGCGTTTCCTCGATCACCTTGGCCATGGTGAAAGTCTTTCCGGTGCCCGTGGCACCCAAAAGTACCTGATCTCGCTCCCCATTCAGGACACCTGCCGACAGCTCCCGGATCGCCGTTGGCTGGTCGCCCGCCGGCTCGAATTCGGTGTTCATGCGAAACCGGATTCCACCTTCCAGCTTGTCGCGCGATCGGACATCCGGCGCTGGTGCATGGAGAATTTGCGTATCTGGCATGAATCACCTGGTGGAATCGGCTGTTGCGGAAAGAGGAAATATGCAGGCTGAAACGTCAAAATGGACATGCCATACCGGAAATGCAACCAATGTCGTGCATGTTGAAGTTTACACTTTAGTGTCTTGAATTCATTACATTTCGGAAGCTTGGTCTCAACCAGCAGCGCACTCGCAAGAGGCGGCGATGCTTTTTTCCTTTAAAAGTTGTGCGAATGAAGTACCTTTGTAGGTGCAAGCAGTTGGTATCATTTGTTTTCGAGCGGCACACACCCACCCCTCGCTCCCCGCGGCTCGTTGGTGGATGAAACCCTGCTTGCACTGAATTGCAACGACCTGCGACATTATCATAACCTTGCACGTCGACCCGTTTTTCACCATACCACTGTCAACAACGTATGAGGTGAAAACCATGCGCGCTCGCATTTACCAGCCCTCGAAAACCGCCATGTCTTCCGGGACTGCGAAAACCCGCCACTGGGTTCTCGAGTTTGCACCGGAAAGCCCGCGCGAAATTGACCCGCTTATGGGATGGACATCGTCTTCGGACACGCAAAGTCAGGTGCGGTTGAAGTTCGACACGCTTGACGCTGCCAAGGCGTATGCCAAGGAACACGGCATCGACGTGATCCAGTTGACCCCGAACAAGCGCAAGCCCAACATCCGCCCGCGCGGCTATGCGGAAAACTTCGCCGTCGATCGCAAGGGTGCTTGGACGCACTGATTGTAAATCGGGGCAAAGTTAGCACGGAATCGGGCAAAGATTTCGCGAAGACGATGGTTCGAGCTAGATATGGGGCGCCCACTGGGCGCCTTTTCTACATGTAGATTCTGGTCGAGAGTTGCGGCACAGGAGGATGGCTATGGCGGGAAAAGCTTTGAACAAGGCGAACTTGCTGACCCTCGGCGCAGATGTTCTGGCCGACCTGCTTCTGGAAAGCGTCAAGGGCGACGCCGCCCGACAGCGGCGCGTACGCATGGCGCTTGCGGCGGAACAGGGACCCGAGACCATTGCCGCCGATGTGCGCAAGCGGTTTGCGCAGGTCCGGAGGGGCCGCAGCTTCATCTCCCGCAAGGCGCAGAAGTCGCTGGCCAGGGAACTGTCGGACCTTACGCAGCTGATCGAAACAGGCATCGCGCCTGACGCGCCGGACCTGGCGTTCGATCTGCTTTGGGCGCAACTGCACTTGGCAGCGGGCATCCATGAGCGCACGGACGACAGCTGGGGCACGATCGGCGACGTGATGCGGGACGCGATGGAGGCGATCTCCCGCGTTGCGCCATTCCTGACCAAAGACCCGAAGGCTCTCGCGGAAGACGTCTTCGAGGCGGTTTCGGTGGACGGATACGGCGCGTTCGATCACGCCGTCCATGCCTTGGCAGAGGCGTTGGGTGACACCGGTCTGGCGCATCTCAAAGCGCTGTCGGAGGCTGCGCGGTCTGCGCCGCTGACCGAGGCTGATCTGATACTGTACGAGTTCATAACAGACCCCGCACAGCGCGAAGATCGCGCTCGGGTCGCCCGCGACCGGACTGTCGAGATGATCCTGCAGGATGTCGCGGATCTGCAAGGGGACGTCGACGCATGGCTGTCCCGGTACACACCCGAGCAGCTGACATTCCACACCATCGCCCCCGAGGCCGCGACACGCCTGCTGGCCGCCGGTCGCGCCGAAGAGGCGCTGCAGCTTGTCGACCGTGCCCTGCCGACCGACCACTGGTTCGACACCCCCGATCTTGATCAGGCGCATTTCGCCTGCCTGGAGACGCTGGGCCGCAAGGACGACCTCCGCAATGCCCTGTGGGCGCGTGCGAAAAGCGCCTGTGTCCAGACGCGCTGCGCCGGCATCTCAAGCTCCTGCCGGATTTCGAGGACATCGAAGCCGAAGACGCCGCCCGCCAGCATGTGCTCGCCTTTCCGGTCATCGACGCCGCCTTGGCCTACTGCCTGCAAGTTCAGGACATGTCCCTCGCGTCCCAGTTGATCCTGTCCCGCCACACCGAGATCGATGGCGATGCCTATGACATCCTGACCCCGCTTGCCGATGCGCTGACGGCCACGCACCCCCTGGCCGCCGTCCTGCTGTGGCGGTCAATGATCGACTTCGCCCTGACCAAGTCCCGCTCAGGCCGCTACGGCCACGCCGCCCGCCACCTCGCGTCCTGCGCCACAGCGGACATGGCGATACCGGACTACGCGGGGCACCCGACGCATGTGGAATATCTCGACCGCCTAAAGGCAAATCACGCCCGAAAAGCGTCGTTCTGGGAGCGCGTCGCGGATTTCGGGTGAACAAGCTGCATGCCTTGGTCATGGAGTTCTGGCTGGAAAGTAGGCGGAAAGCGTGAATTCACCGCTGCACAGCAAGGTTTTCAGATGCCACTGAACCAGACATTCGCTATTGCGCAGCATTCTCGAAAGTCGGGCTGAACGCCGCCATTGGAGTTGCTCTGGGAACAGCCATTCGCTGAACCATCTTAAAGTTTGCCGCAGGAGTCTTGACAGAGGAACGAACCCATTCATTGTTTGACGTCCAACCGCACGGGGAGGTGCGGGCGCAAGTGAAAAAGAAAACACCTTTGGGAGGAGGAAACCATGAAACATCTGCTTGGCAGCCTTGTCGCTGCAGCAATGCTCTATGTCACCCCTGCATTTGCCGAGACGACACTGCGTATTACGCTGCAGTTGCCTCTTGCAAGCCATCTTGGCCAGAACCTGCTGATGTTCAAAGAAGAAGTTGAGGCCAATTCCGATTTGAAAATCGAAATTTATGACAGTGCCCAACTCTATCGCGACAATGAAGTGCCCGAGGCGGTAGGCGCAGGCGAGATCGAAATGGGGGTAGCCTCGCTCACCCGCTATGTCGGTGAAATTCCGGCTGTTGATATTTTCTACATGCCCTTCGTTCTGAACACGGAGGAAAAGGTCCGTGCGGCGGTGGCACCCGGGTCACCCGTACGGGAACCGATTGATGCGGCCATTCGTGAAACGGGTTCGCATGTTCTATGGTGGCAGGCCTACGGTGGGTCAGTTCTGCTGAGCAAGGACGAACCATTGCGTGGACCCGAGGACATGGAGGGCAAGAAAGCCCGCGTCTTCGGCAAGTGGCTGGGTGAATGGGTCAGTGTCCTAGGCGGCGCACCGACTTTGATTTCGGGCTCCGAACAGTTTCTCGCCTATCAGCGCGGTACGGTCGACATCGGCATGACCGGTGTGTCCGGGGTGGTCTCACGCAAGCTTTGGGAAGTGATGGACGCCATCACCGTAGTGAACAACGCCGATATCGAATTCCTCGTCGTCATCAACGAAGATGTCTGGGAAGGTCTCACCGAAGACCAGCGCAACGTACTGACAACAGCCGCACGCAATGCTGAATCCGCAGTCCGCGACTATATGTCGGAATTCGAGGCCGATGCATTCAAGCAGGCTGAAGCCAACGGCATGACGGTCTACTATCCTTCGGAAGAGGAAATTGCACGCTGGAAGGAAGCCTCCGCACCCGTTATCGATGCGTGGCTGGCCGAAGCCGGTGATCTGGGTCGTCAACTGCTCGACGCCGCAGAAAATTTCTGACCGCAATGCAGTCTGTTGCGACTTTCTTCGATTGGCTTGCCGATCGGTTGGCCCAGCTTTGCGGCTGGGCCTACTTTGCCATCGGGCTGATGCTCGGTTTTGAGGTGGTTGCACGTTATTTCTTCAACGCGCCGACGATCTGGGCCGAAGAGCTATCCCGCCTGCTGTTTGTCTTTGCGACCCTTCTCGCGGGTCCAGCCTTGCTGCGTCACAACCAGCACATCCGCGTCACAGCTCTGACCGCCTTGATGGGACCGGGTGCGCAGCGTGCGGCACGGCTGGCCGCTCTGGCTTTTGTGGTCGTGTTCTGCTGGGTATTGGTCTGGTATGGCAAGGACGCGCCGATCAATTCGTTCGAGCGCGGACGCTCTTCGGGCAGTATGCTGGATATCCCGGCCTGGTGGGCGCAATCCGCCGTCCCGCTGGCTTTCAGCCTGCTGGGCATCCAAGCCATCATCGAATTCATCCGCTGTGCGCTTGGCGCGCCGCTCCCTGCAGATGCTCATGCACCGGAATAATCCAAAGTGACTGTCATATCCATTCTGTTGGCGCTTTTCGTGTTGCTGCTGATCGGAGTGCCCGTGGCCTTTGCCTTGGGCGGACTTGGTGTTGCGCTGCTGATCCTTGGGGATTTTGCGCCGCGCATCGCGGCAACCGGGCTTCTCTCCTCACTGGACAGCTTCATCCTGATCGCCGTGCCTCTGTTCTTGCTGATGTCGAACATCCTGCTGCGCGGCGGCGTCGGACGTGACCTTTTTGCAGCGGTGCAGGCCTGGGTCGGACATTGGCCCGGCGGATTGGCCGTGGCGACCGTGATTTCCTGCGGATTGTTCTCGGCCATCTCGGGCTCATCGGTGGCAACGGCCGGGACCATCGGCTCTGTCGCCATTCCCGAGATGACAAAACGCGGATACCCCCGGTCCTTTGTATTCGGATTGCTCGCGGCCGGTGGTACGCTGGGTATCCTGATCCCGCCTTCGATCATCCTGATCGTCTACGGAGTGATCACCGAATCCTCGATCCTTGATCTGTTCATGGCGGGGATCGGACCCGGCCTTTTGCTGATGGCACTCTTCATTGGGTACTCGATGCTGTATGCGCGGTATTCGTCTCAGTACACGACAACCCCCAAAGCCAGTTGGGCCGAACGCCGCAGTACCGGTCTGCGCGCGCTTCCGACAATCGCATTGGCTGCACTGGTCATCGCCGGCATCTACGCAGGATGGTTCACCCCGACCGAAGCTTCTGCCATCGGTTTTCTGGGTGCGCTGTTTCTGACATTCGTTGTGCTGCGCAGCCTTGATCTGGCGGGGCTGAAAGCTGCTGTGATGGACGGACTACGCGCGTCCGCGGCGATCCTGTTGATCGTGGGCTGTGCCAAGGTCTTCGGAAAGGCCATCGCGCTTTGGCGCATTCCTCAGGATGTCTCGGCGTTTATCACGTCCAACATCGACACTATGGGCCTGTTCATCATCGCCGTCGGAATTGCACTACTGATCATGGGGCTGTTCATGGAAGCCCTTTCGATGATGCTGATCATGATGCCGGTTCTGGCCGGCGCGGTCATGGCCCTGAACATCGACCCGATCTGGTTCGGCATTTTTTTCGTGCTCATGGTCGAATGCGCACTGATCACCCCGCCTGTCGGGTTGAACCTTTACGTCATACAGGCCATTGGTCGCGCCAGCCTTGGTGAAGTGGCTCGTGGAGCTGCACCCTTTGTCGCAATGATGCTGGCCACTGTCTTCATTATCTACTGGTTCGAGGATATCGCCCTATGGCTGCCACGGGTTCTGTAACCACCATCCCGCAACAGACCGCCGCCGCACGGCTAAGGGCTCGGCTTGAGACGGGCAAGTTGCTTGTGACGCCCTCGTGCGGAGATGCTCTTTCGGCCCGGTTGATCGAAGATGCCGGGTTCGACGCCATGTTCATGTCGGGTTTTGCCGTCTCGGCCCACCGTATCGGGTGCCCTGATGCCGGGCTGATTTCCTACGGTGAAATGCGGGATGCAGTGCGGGACATCTGTGCGGTCACACGATTGCCTGTGCTGGCAGATGGAGATACCGGCTACGGCAATGCGATGAACGTGCGCCGCACCGTCGCAGGCTACGCCCGCGCAGGTGCCGCTGCGGTGATGATCGAGGATCAGGTTGCACCGAAACGATGCGGCCACACCAAGGGCAAACTCGTTGTCGACCGAGCCGAAGCCGTGGACCGCATCCGCGCCGCCGACGATGCACGCCAAGAGATCGGTCAGGACATTCTGATTATCGCCCGGACAGATGCACGACATGGACATGGATTGGACGAAGCCTTGACCAGGGCCGAGGCGTTCCATGCTGCCGGTGCCGACATCCTTTTTGTCGAAGCCCCCCATTCCGAGGCCGAGATGCGCCGCATCTGTTCCGAACTTCCGGGTTGGAAAATGGCCAATATGGTCGAAGGCGGTGCCACGCCCATCCTGCCGCAAGAGCAATTGGCCGAAATCGGCTACAACCACGCAGCCTACCCGCTGACCCTCATGTCAGCCGCCATGCGCGCCATGCAAGAGGCGTTGGCAGCGCTGCAAGACGGTCGCACGCCACAGGGGCTTTTGCCGTTCGAAGAGTTACGTCGCCTTGTCGGTTTCAACGAATATTACGATCTTGAGACGCGCTACTCCGACCGCCGACCCGATTGACCCCGCACTGAATTGTTGGCCTTTCAAACTGGAACAAACTCTGAGTAGCCAGGGGGTCAGACTCCTTGATCAGTGCGGGTAGCCTGGTCAACACGTATGGAAACCTACGTGTTTCCGGCATTCCATATCTTGTCCGGAAAGACTGCTTGGTGAATCGCGGGCAGCCAGATGTTGGTTTGCAATATTTAATGCTAGCTCGGAGCATTTCGCACCCGTTTCAGCAGATCACGTCATGGCCCAATCTTGGGATTTTATCAGGCCTCGGATGCAGCGCATCAAACGATCTGCCGAGTGGATGTTGTCAGGTGAATGCCGCACAACAACTCCGTGTCAAAGACAATCTGTCCCGCGCTCTTCCAGAAAAGGCCCGCCGATAATGCACTGCATATCCACAGACCTACGGCGCAAGTGTACCTGAAAACGCATCATGGATTGCCCCGGCCTGCGTGATCCAGATGTCGTCGCGGTGTGCGCAGATATGCGTCAACGCACGGCGCAGGTGGCGCAGGCGGTAAGGCTGGCCGACAAGATACGGGTGTAGCGCGATGCCCATCACCAAAGACTGTGCTTTGGACTGTTCCAGCATCTCGTCGAAAGTGTCGATCAGGATGTCGGCAAACGCCGCAGCGCCATCTTTGCGCGCCACGATGGACGGGATGTCGTTCGCTTCCTGCGGATAGGGGATCGACAGAAGTGGGCCATGTTCGGTGCGCATCCACACGGGCTGGTCATCCATGCACCAGTTTAGCGTGTAGGTGTAGCCCGCCTTTTTCAGCAGGTCCGGCGTCACCCGGCTTTCGGCGATCCAGGGCGACAGCCAGCCTTTTGGCGCTTTGCCTTCCGCTTTGGTCAGGACATCTGTGGCTTCAACGATAAGCGCTTCCTCTTCCGAAGGGGACAGCACGCTTTGCCGTTCCGAATTGGTCCGCCCGTGGCCCACAATCTCGTCTCCGCGCGCGCTGTAGGCGGCCATCAGATCGGGCGCGTAGTCATACATCACTGAATTGGCCAGCACGCTCACGGGCAGTTCCAGCGCGTTGAACAGATCGAGCATCCGCCAAGCGCCGACACGGTTGCCATAGTCGCGCCACGCGTAGTTCAGCACGTCAGGCTGCGGACCGCCGGGGGCCAGTTCGGCGCCCAACCCCTCGCCAAACGCAAAATGTTCAAGGTTCAGCCCGATATAAACCGCCAGCCGTTTCCCGTTCGGCCACGTAAAATCCGGGCGGTCGGTGATGGCGCTGTAGTCGTACCGGTCGTGGGTCGGCAGTTGGATCATAAAGGGGCCTCGGCCAAGCCTGCCTTGTCCAGCAGGATTTCCGCGCTGTCATTCCAGACATGGGTGCTGACGATCTGGCCGTTGCGGACAACGAAGCTGTCCATGTAGCGGTTGGTCTCGAACGTCGTACCATCATGCCATTCGCCGTAAAGATAGCCCGTGTTGTACACATGGACATCCCCCGTCGCCGGATCAAAAGCTGCATCGGTGCGCAGGAATCTCTTTTTCACCCATTTGTAGCGTTTGGCGTTGAAGGCGGAGGTTTCGTGCGGTCCGGTGAACTTGCGTCCGCCGGTGAAGGTGATGTCGAAATCGTCGGACACATAGGCCCGCGCGCCCTCGGGATCGGGCACCATCGAGCGTTCGAGATAGGCCTCGACGATGGCCTTTGCGGCGGTGGCTGGATCGGTTTTCTGGTCCATGTGGTCCTCCTTCATGGGGTCAGTGGGCAGCACAGTTGCGCAGGCAGAAGCCTTTGACGACTTCGGCGGCAGCGGCGTTCATCACGCGGGCCTCGGCATTGGCGTGGGTGATCCGTTCAGCGGCAGCGAAGGCGCGACTGCGCAGGGCGGTCTCATCCAACGTCAGGATGCGATCCCCGGCGAAAACCATCCGGCCCGCGATCATCACCTCGCGCACGGCGGCGCCGGTTTCGGCGAACACGATCTGGTCGAGCAGCGCGCGGCGGGGCGTGTAGTGGCAATAGCTGGCGTCAAGAAAGACAAGGTCAGCGAGCCAGCCTTCGGCAATCTGCCCAAGCCTGTCGAACCCCAGCAGCCGCGCGCTTCCGATCGTCGCCATGTCGAACGCCTCGCGTGTGCGGACCCACGCGGCGCTGTCGATGCTGTGCGCGCGGCTCAGCGTGGCGGCAAGGCGGGTTGCCTCGAACATGTTCTGCCCGTCCGAGGTGTTGCTGGCATCGGTGCCAATGCCCATGGTCACGCCCGCATCGGCCATGCGGCGCACGGGCGCGATGCCTGACCCGATCCGCAGATTGCTCATCGGGTTGTGCGAGATGCCAGCCTCAGCTTCGGCGAGGAGCGCCACCTCCACATCAGACAGCCAGACACCATGTGCGCCGCTGAAGCGGGGCGACAGCACGCCAAGCTCAGAAAGGTGTTCTGCCAACGAGGTGCCGTATTTCCGCTGCGCCATGATCTGCTGCATGCGCGTTTCGGCCAGATGAGTCTGAAGTGGCAGCCCGATGTCGTCCGAGAGGCACGCGCAGGCCTGCAGGAACGGATCCGAGCAATGCAGCGGGATGGTCGGCCCGATCCCCGGCCGGACCCGATCCATGGGCACCGGCCAGTCGCGCAGCGCCTCGGAACAGACGGCCATCGTGCTGTCCCAATCCGGCAGGCTCAGCGCCGCCACCGCGTCTTTCAGCGGGCCGTCGAAGGCATCGAGCAGCCCCGGCAGCGCCTGATAAATCGTCTGGTCCGCGATCATCGGCGCAACAACGGCGCGCAAGCCCACCTCGTGATAGGCATGGGCCACGGCATGGGTGCCTTCGACCGTCGGACCGGGCAATTCGATGAAGAGGTCGAAACAGGCGGTGCAGCCCTTGCGGATCAGCTCGACCGCCGACAGCTGCGCGCAAAGTGCCAGATCGTCATGGCTGCGGTTGACGTTCAACCATGCGGACCCCGACAGAAATGTCTCGAGAATGGCATCATCTGGCACACCGCCGCGCGAGAGTGCGCCATGCGAATGGGTGTGTCCGTTGACAAGGCCGGGGATGATCAGGCGACCGCTGGCATCCAGTGCCTTGGCACCTGCGACGGTTTCACCCTTGGGCAGGATCGCCGCGATCCGGTCGCCGTCGATCAGAAGCGACACCTCGGCAAACTGGTCGTTCCCGACAAGCACCTCGGCGCCATGGATCAGGGTTTTCGTCATATGTCCGCGATCCCCAGACAGACAACATGCGCCAAAGCAGGGCCTTGGCGCATGTCTGTTATGTGGTTCAGTTCAGCGTCACTTCGAAGGTGCGCGTTTCCATCGGCGGCAGGAAGGAGCGGTTGAAGATTTCCGACGCTTCGGGCAGGCGGTCGAGGCCATAGCCCTTGGCGACGATTTCGATGGAACGGGTCAGACGCTCGTCCACCAGATCGCCCATGCCGATCTCGGTCACTTCGGGCGCGTTCATCAGGTTGGTCAGCGCGAATTCCAGACGGGCCCGTTCCAGTTCCGGGTCGACCAGGTTGTCGAAGGCAAGGATCGCCTCGACCGAGCTGTCCTGATTGGCCGCGACTTCCATGGTGGCCTTGTTCACCGCGCGGACGAGACCAGCCACCGCTTCGGGGTTTTCGGCCAGCAACTGGCGCGACACCATCAGGCCGTTGGAATAGAGGTCCATGCCGTAGTCTTCGAAGTTGAACCAGTTGTAGTCGTTCGCCGGATCCTGACGGTTGGCGATCAGGTTGAACCAGCTGGTCGAGGTGAAGACAAACGCGCCGTCGATGTCACCGCGGATCATCATCGGCTCCTGCAGGTTCGGCGCCATGTTCTCTTGCTTGACGGCATCAAGGTTGATGCCGTTCAGCTCGGCGAAGACCGGGAAAAGGCGGGTGGTCGGCGTGCCTTGCGCGCCGCCCAGCGTCTTGCCTTCGAAATCGGCGGGCGTCTCGATCCCGGCGGTCTTGGGTGTCACGATGGCAAAGGGCGGACGGTTCCAAAGCTGGTAGACCATGACCGGCGCTTCGCCCGGACGAGCGGCCGCGTTCTGGATGATGGCGTTGATGTCACCGAAACCTGCATCATAGGCCCCGCCCATGATGCGCGTCACCGTTGCGGCCGATCCTTCGCCCTGGTCGATGGTGACGTTCAGGCCTTCTTCCTCGAAATAGCCCTTGTGCAGAGCGAGCAGGAAGGGCGCGTCCGACCCTTGGGTTTTCCAGCCGAGTGTGAAGCGGATGTCTGTCATTTCGGCAAAGGCGGGGGCAGCTCCGGCCAGAAGGGCGAGGGCGGCACCGAACAGAGAGTGTTTCATGAGGTCGTCCTTTTCGATTGGAGAGAGAGGGAAGTTTCGGATCAGGTGACGGCGATGTCGTTGCCGCGTGTGGCCCAACCGGTGACCCGGCGTTCGAGGAACGAGAAGACCGCGTAAAGCGCGACCCCCATCAGGGCGAGGATGATCAGCCCGGCAAAGACCAGCGAGACCTGGAAGTTCGAGGAGGCGGTCATCATCACATTGCCGATGCCCATGTTGGACGCCACGGTCTCCGACAGAACCGCGCCAACAAAGGAGAGCGTGATCGCCACTTTGAGCGAGGCAAAGAAATAGGGCATCGCGCGGGGCAGACCGACATTCCAGAGGATCTCGGATTTCGACGCGCCCAGCGTCTTGAGCACGTCTTCAAGCTCTGGCTCGGTCGTTGCAAGGCCCGTGGCGATGTTCACGACGATCGGGAACACGCAGATCACCATTGCCGTCAGCACGGCAGGTGTGGTGCCTGACCCGAACCAGAGCACGAAGATAGGCACCACCGCGACCTTCGGGATCGACGAGAACCCAACCAGCAAAGGGTATGCGACGGCATAGGCGATCTTCGAGGTTCCCACGATCACGCCCAAAGCGACCCCGATGATCACGCCCAGCGAAAAGCCGAACAAAGTGGAATAGAGCGTCTGCAGGATATGCGGCCAGAGCACCGGGAACCGTGTCCACATCGTCACCAAAATCTCGGACGGGCGCGGCAGGATGAGGTCCGACACGTTCAGGATTATGCAGAGCACCTCCCATGTCAGGAAGAACCCGATGATCAGCGAGGTGGACAGCACTCGGATGCGTTGAGAGTCGGTCATTGCAAAATCCTCATGCGCTGCGGACTTGCGCGATCAACTCACGCAGTCCTTGGGTCATTTCGACGAATTCGGGGCTGTAGATTATGCCGATGTCGCGCGGTTGCGGGATGTTCACCGGCTCGTCCGAGATGATCCGCCCCGGACGCGCGCTCATAACGCAGATCCGGTTGGCCAAGTATCCCGCTTCGCGCAGGTCATGCGTGACCAGAAGAACCGTGGGTTTGCGATCCAGATACAGCGTCTGCATGATCTGCCACAGCTCTTCGCGGGTGAACTGGTCGAGCGCGCCGAAGGGTTCATCCAGCAGCAGCAGGTCCGGTTCATGCACCAGCGCCCGGCAGAGATTGGACCGCTGCAACATGCCGCCCGACAACTGCCAGGGATAATGGTTGGCAAAATCCTTCAACCCCACCTGTGCCAGCAGCGCATGTACGCGGTCGCGGAACGCGCCCTTCTTGTCCTGCCGATAGGTGTGTTTGAACGGTGCCACGATCTTGAGCGGCATCAGGATGTTCTGCTCGATGGTGAGCCAGGGCAGCATCGTCGGGTTCTGGAACGCCATGCCGATGCGCAGTTCCTTGGCCTTGGCCTCTTTCCCGCCCACCAGCACAAGACCCGAGCTGGGCTGGATCAGGTTGCTGACGAGCTTGAGGATCGTGGACTTTCCGCAGCCCGAGGGACCGACAAGCGCAAGGAAATCCCCGCGCTCCATCTTGAGGTTTGTGGGCGACAGAGCCGTGACAGCGGTGTCTCCGCTGCCAAAGACAACGGACGCGTCCTGCAGTTCCAACGCCGGTCGGGAATGAACGCCTGCAGGTTTGGCCTGCTGCGCAGTGGGAGCGGGGATGTTGGCTGACATGTTCATGCCGCCGACCCAACAGCAGCGCGTCGTGAAACCGGAAGTGGTTAAGTAAATGAAAATTGAATTATCTTCGTGCTGCCTCTTTTGCGGGCGTTATTTTCGCCGTCTGAGCAAGAAATCTGCATATGCGGAGGTATACAATGTCGCACCCTCGGTGCGGGTCAGGCCTTCGATTCGCGCTTGCGAACGGCGGCCTGCACCATCTCGATCACATGCTGTCGCCGGTCCTGCCGCCATGCTTCGGTGGACAAATCTCGCCCGAAGGTGGCCGACAATGTGTGGCTTGCATTGATGTGATGCGCGCTTAGCGCAACGATGCTGACATAGAGTTGCAACGCGTCGACCCCGCCTCGAAACACACCAGCCTCATGCCCGCGTCTCAAGACATCCGCGATCTTGTCGAGAAACGGTTGTGACATCTTCTGAATTTCGGGTTCCTGCCTTATGAACCGCCCTTCGAGCAGGTTTTCATTGCGGGTGATGGACAGGAAGGCCGTATTGTTTTCAAAGAAGTCGAACGTCGTTTCGGTCAGCCGCGTCATGGCCTTTTCGGGTGGCAATGCGTCGAGGTTGAGTTTGGCCTCACGCTCTCGGATGTCGCAGTAGATCCTGCGCAACGCCGCCGCATAGAGACGTTCCTTGTTATCGAAATAGTGGTAGATCAGCCGCGCATTGCACCCAGCACTCCGGGCAATTTCATGGACCTTCGCACCATCATACCCGTTGGTTGCAAATTCGCTCAAAGCGGCCTCCAAGATCTGGCCTTTGGTTCGTTCAGGGTCACGTGTGCGCACAGGCGTGGTACTGGTAGGTGTATTTTCCATACCCCAGCGCTACCGACCGGGACTGCCTTGTCAATCCCGCGAATACGTCCGAGCGAACAACCCGGTTCAACAGCCCTCATGACATTGTTGACAATCTTCAATATCCCTCAACGATCTTTGAGATCGGACGTCGTTGCCAGGCGAACCATGATTTCCTCAGCCTCAGTCAAACAAGGAGTCGAAGATGAACAGACGTGACGTACTGGCGTATCACGTCGCCAATCGTGTGATCTTCATGGCCGACGGCGTCATTCATGAGGAGGGACCGCCAGAGCAGGTCCTGAAAGCGCCGCAGAACCCCCGCACGCAGGCGTTTCTCGCCCGTCACAAGCAATTCGAATTCTAACGCAGGACTCTGCCATGACAGACACCACCCAAACCAGCGCCCAAAGCTACGTGCCGGACCCCCGGAACGACCGTGTCGAGGTCTACGTCAACGGCGCATTCTTTCCCCGCGATAAAGCCATGGTGCCTGTCTTTGACAGCGGGTTTGTCCTCGGGGATGGTATTTGGGAGGGGCTGCGCCTTGTCAAAGGCCGTCTTCTGGCCGTCGATGAACATATGGCCCGGCTTTACGAGGGGGCCAATTCCATTCAGCTCGACATCGGTATGGATCGCGCAGCCCTTGTCGAGGAAATCTGGAAAACGCTGCGCCACAACGGCATGGAAGACGGGGTGCATATCCGGCTGATGATCTCGCGCGGGGTCAAGTCGACGCCCAATCAGGACCCGCGCTTCATCATCGGCAAGGCCACCATTGTGATCGTTGCTGAATACAAACAGCCCAACGCGGCGCTTAAGGCGCGGGGGCTCAAGCTGATGACGTCGACCATTCGCTGCTCGACCCCCGATGTGTTCGATCTGCGGCTCAATTCGCATTCCCGGCTGAATTTCATCCAGGCACTGATCCAGGCGATCAACATGGGGGCGGACGAAGCCCTGATGCTGGATGATCGCGGCTTTGTCGCAAGCTGCAACTCGACCAACTTCTTCATCATCCGCGGCGAGGAACTCTGGACCTCGACCGGGGCCACCTGCTTCAACGGGATCACCCGCGCCAAGGTGATCGCGCTATGGCGGGACGCTGGCAAGACCGTGCGCGAAAAAGACTATACACTGGCCGAGACCTATGCTGCGGACGAAGCCTTTGTCACCGGCACATTGGGTGGGGTCACGCCCGTGACCATGATTGATGGGCGCAAGGTGGGCACGGGGAGTCCCGGCCCGGTGACTGCGGCGATCACCAAACTCTATCAAACCTACGTCGGCGATTGACTGATCACTAGACCGCAGGAGGCCTGAGCCGGATTTCCGGTTGTCTTTTCGAACGGCACACGGGACGATCCACGGAAATTTACTGGGGCACCACAGTTCAAAGGAACCTGTGCCCATCCTCTGAATGAAAGTCATGGAGGCCCGTTTGACCGGCGCACCGATCTCTTCCTGCCGCATCGATCCTGTCGTCGCCTTGACCTGGGATGTTGCCGAGTTGCTTAACCGTCATCTCGATATGATGCGGGGACAGACACCTTCAGAAAGCTGTCATGTGATGAGCGCGGATGACCTGTTCGCAGCCGGTGCCCGAATTTTTGCACTGCGCGATGACGACATGACGCTCGGCATTGCGGCACTCAAGCCACTTGATGACAGTCATGGCGAATTGAAATCCATGCATACCCGCAGCGAGGCACGTGGCCGTGGCGTCGGCGGAGCCCTTGTGCAGCGCATCCTGACCGAAGCCCGCGATCTCGGCCTTGCGCGGGTCAGCCTTGAGACCGGGTCCGAAGCCCCGTTCGCCCCCGCGCGTCGCCTCTATGAACGCCATGGGTTTTCCTACTGCCCTCCGTTCGCCGGCTACGCAGACGACCCGCTCAGCGTTTTTATGACCCGCACATTGTGACCGTCTCTTGCCCCGCAAGGACAAAACCTGCAAATAGCCTGCAGCGGTCCCTTAGCTCAACTGGATAGAGCAGCTGACTTCTAATCAGCAGGTTTGGGGTTCGAGTCCTCAAGGGATCGCCAGATCATGCTCCGTATCGTCCGACACCTAGATTGGGTTTTTGCGACAAAAGACCCATTTTTGAAGTTTATCGGTTCTTCCTTGGGTACTGAGGCTAAATGAACAAAAAGGGGCGGTGCCATCGGCACCGCCCCTATGTTCTTCGAATCTTGATCGTTCAATTCGGACGTTTTTTACTCTTCCGGTCGCGTGCGCCTGACCGTAACCGGTCCATGCTGGTTTTGGGGCCCAAATCACGGTCATCCGGATAATAGAGTTCATCATCAGAATCGATGCGATTGATGAAGCCAGTCTGGGTACCACCTTCAGTCAACGGATCGGAGTATTCGTCGACACCGACAAACGGTTTTTCGTGCTGGCCTTTACCGAACTCCATTCCATACTTCATGCGATCAATCTCGGTCTGGGTATAACCAAATATCCCGATATCGGAGGAGCGCATGATCGATCTCGAGTAGTTTTGCCAAAATTCCTTTGCCTCACGGCGGGCGCCATCTTGTGCCGCTGCTTCCATATCGGCCTTCATACGTTCCAGCTGGCGCTCGGCCTTCCACTCCCGAAGGGACTTGCCGGCCATCTGGGAGTCAAGGCAACGCACAGTGATCAACTCACCGTGCGCGAGCACGGAAATGCCGCCCAGATCAAACGGATCAACCATGATCTCGAGTTTTTTACCCGGCGGTGCGATCCGATCGGTCAATCGCGCCTTGCGCTCATTCCGGACGAATTGGTTGGAGTATATGGCTCCAGCGTTGTCAACGGCGGAGTAAAATTAGGCCACGGGGCGGCGCAAAACTGGGCCACTTTGGGTTTACGCGGGACGCGGGTGATGAGCGGCGGCCAGTCAGCTGCGCTCTCCATGTAGCTGGCGGGTGACTAG
>JAUIBL010000053.1 GCA_030428355.1 Alphaproteobacteria bacterium
GCACAGGCATTGGTGGCACCGGCGTGGTTGGCACGCTTTATGGCATCAAGGCGTCGCGAAACGCACCGGGCCGCATCGTTGCCTTTCGGGCCGAGCTGGATGCGCTGCCGATGCAAGAGGCGGCCAAACTGGATTATGCCTCTACAGACCCTGCACGGTTTCACGGCTGCGGGCATGACGGGCACATGGTCACCGCGCTGACCGCCGCCGCCTATCTGGCCGAGCATCGCGAGTTCGACGGCACGGTCCGGTTCATCTTTCAGCCAGCAGAAGAGCTGCTGACCGGCGCCCGTGCCATGATCGCCGATGGCCTCTTTGACCGCTTCCCCTGCGACGAGATTTACGCGCTGCACAATTCCCCTGACCTGCCTGCGGGTCAGGTGGGAGTCCCGACCACCGCTGCGCTGTCGTCAGCCGACAATATCGACATCACCATCCGCGCCAACGGGGCGCACGGCTCCATGCCGCATACGGGTGAAGACGCCATTACAGCCGCCGCGCATCTGATCACATCGGTGCAACAAGCCGCCACACGGCTGGTCGATGCACGCGCCGCCGGGGTGATTTCCTTTGGCCTGCTTCAAGGCGGAACTGCCCGGAACATCCTGCCCGATACCGTACGGATCGAGGGCACGATGCGTACGACTGCAGAAACGGTTCGCAATCGTCTGGCGGACATGCTGCAAGACGCCGTGCGCGCGACGGAACTGCTGTTCGGCGTCCTGATCGAGATCGACATCGAAACCGTCACCCCTGTCACCATGAACAGCCCGACCTGTGTTGCCGCCGCCGTGTCTGCGGCGACCCGCGTGGTCGGTGCCGACCGCGTGACCGAGAACGCCCGCAGCCTGATGGCGTCCGAAGATTTCGCGGAACTCTCGGCCCGCGTGCCGGGAGCTTATTTCTTCATCGGACAGGCCGGCCCTGCCCCGCATCATCCCGAATTCGTCTTCGACACCAACATCATTCCCGTCGGAGCCGCCATCTTTGCCGATCTGGCAAAGCACTGCACGAGCGTTTCGCTCAACTCTCACCACCTGACCTGACACAGACATCATCCAAGGGAGGATACCCATGTCGTTCTGTTCCACCACTTTGCTGAAGAGCGCCGTTGCCGCCAGCGCCCTCATCGCCGCCTCGGCCCAACTTGCCAGCGCCGAAATGCTGACACTGTCGTCCTGGGTACCGCCCACCCATTTCGTGCACACCGATTTCCTTGTGCCCTTCACCGAAAAGGTCGCCGAAGTGACCGAAGGCCGTGTGACCGTGACGATCCTTCCCGCACCTCTGGCCAGCCCGCCCCAGCACTGGGAACTGGCGCGCAACGGCGTGGCCGACATCACATGGGGCAACTTCACCTACGAGCCCGAGCGCTTTGTGTCGCTGTGGTTTGCCGAATTCCCGAATGCGGGCACAAATGCCGAGGCGCAAAGCCGCGCGCTGTGGCAGACGTTTGACACCTACCTGGCCGACAATGCCGCGTTTGACGGTGTGAAGATGCTGGGCGTCGGTATGTTCGGTGGTGGCCAGTTGCACCACGGAACCAAAGCCGTGACCACGCCGGAGGACATGGCGAATACCAAGTTCCGCATGGGTGGCCCGATCCAGGAAAAACTGCTGACCGCTCTCGGTGCGGTTCCGGTCGCCGCTCCGGCCACCAAGGCTTACGAAATGCTCGAAAGCGGCGTCATAGACGGATCGCTGCACACGATGGAGTCGGTGGTCAACTTCCGCCTCGAAGACAGCCTGAAGCATCACACGATCTTCCCGAACGGTTTTTATGACGCGACCTTCTTCGTGGTCATGAACGGTGCCAAGTGGGACGGTCTGAGTGCCGAGGACAAGGCCGCGATCGAAAGCATTAGTGGCGAGACCCTGTCTGCCGCATGGGGACGCAACTTTGACGCACAGAACCCGGCAGCGGTGGAAAAACTGAGTGCAGCCGGGCACGAGATTGTCGAGGCCTCGCCCGAACTGATCGCGGCTGTCGATGTCATCTATGGCGAGATGGTTGGCGAGTGGGTCGATGCGGCCAAGGCGGCGGGTGTCGAAGACCCGCAGGCGATGCTGGATTTCTACGGTGAGACCTACCGCGCGCTTGCCGCACAGGCCGCAGCACCGGTGTCTCAGTAAGCAACATCGCGGGGGCCGCACACCGGCCCCCGTTTTTTTGGGGAGGAGGCCCATCATGCTGCCTTTGGCATGGAAAATACGCCGTGGCGTGGAAACAGTGATGGCACTGTTCCTGCTGGCCATGGTGGCGCTGACATTTGCCGACGTGATCGGACGGCGCCTGGTCGGCAAACCGATCTATGGCGCGAATGACATCACCGAACACCTGATGGCGCTTGTGGTTTTTGCCGGTCTGCCATTGGTGACCGCCGCAGGGGCACATCTGACCATCGACCTTGCCGACAAGCTGGTGAGCCAGCCTTGGATGGCATGGTGGCGGGGTTTGGTGGCCCTTCTGGTGACGGTGGTTCTGGCTGTGATCGCGTGGCTTTTCGTCAAACACGGTCTGAACGCGTCGCGGATCTCCGAGGTGAGCCAGGCGCTCCGTGTGCCGCGCGCTCCGCTCTATTTCTTCATGGCGCTGAGCTGCGCACTGTCGGCCCTTGCCGCTCTGATCGTCGCGGTCACCGGCCCGATGATCGATCCCAAAGACACCCACGAGGAGGAAGCGCAATGATCGTCGGCTCCATTGCCATGTTTACGGCCATTCTGCTGGCCTTTCTGCGCGTCCCTCTGGCCATTTCGCTGCTGGCGGTGTCTGTTGCCGGGATCGGTTTTGCGATCAACTGGAACATCGCGTTTCAGCTTTTGCCGCTGACGATCTCGGACGCGGTGCTGTCCTATGATCTGGCGGTGGTGCCGATGTTCATCTTGATGGGCAACGTTATCTCGAAGACCGGTATCGCACATGATCTCTTCCGCGCGGCCTATGTCTTTGTCGGCCATGTACGTGGAGGGCTGTCGCTGTCGACGATGGTGGCCTGTTCCGGCTTTTCCGCGGTCTGCGGTTCAAGCTATGCGACAGCCGCGACGATGGCCAAGGTCGCCTATCCGAGCATGAAGAAATACAACTACTCAGACGAATTGGCAGCAGGCACCATCGCGGCTGGCGGCACATTGGGCATCCTGATCCCACCGTCGATCATCATGGTAGTCTACGGTATCCTGACCCAGACAAATATCGGCGATCTTTTCATCGCAGGTGTTGTTCCCGGCCTGATCGGTCTTGCGCTCTACATGCTGGCGATCCGGGTCGTGGCCGCCCGCAACCCCGAACACGCGCCGCAGGGCGAAACAAGCGACTGGTCCGAACGGATCAAGGCGTTGTCGGGCATCTGGCCGTTTGTCCTGCTGTTCGGGCTGATCATCGGCGGGCTTTATGCCAAGCTCTTTACCCCGACCGAAGCGGCCGGCATGGGTGCGGGCCTCGCCATCCTGATCGCGACCTTTCATGGCCGCCTGACCTGGAAGGTTCTGCGGGCGGTGATCATCGACACCGCCTACACCTCGGTCTCGCTCTACTCGGTGCTGTTCGGCGCGCTGATGCTGTCGAAGCTGCTCACGCTGTCGGGCCTCGCAGCGGGCGTTCTGGCACTGGTGCAATCGACCGGGCTCGAAGGCTACGCCCTGATCTTCGCGATCATGCTGGTGTTTCTGGTGCTGGGCTGCGTCATGGACTCCATGGCGATCATCCTGATCTTCGTGCCGCTTTTTGCCCCTATCGTCGTGTCCCAGGGGTTTGACCTTGTCTGGTTTGGCATCATCGTGATCGTCGTGACCGAGATCGCGTTGGTGACACCGCCCGTCGGAATGAACGTTTTTGTCCTCAAGGCGGTTTTGCCCGAGGTCCCGGTCGTGCGGATTTTCAAAGGCCTGGTGCCATTTATCGCTGTTGATGTCGTCCGGTTGGCACTTCTAGTGGCGTTCCCCGCCATCACGCTCTGGTTGGGATCTACGGTGGGGTAGGCATTCATTTCAGGATCGCCTTCAGAATGCGCTGCAGGTTGCAAGGACGGAGCGCATTTTGATCGGAACCACGTTGAGCACCATTCTGTATATGCAACAGAAATGATCCCCGGCATCTGTTCACTTGAATAAATAGGGGATCATTTAAGTTCTTTTCCCTATGGGCATTTTTGACGACGCGCCAAACGAAGATGTGGTCGGATTGAAAATCCTCGTGTCGGTGGTTCGATTCCGCCCCCGGGCACCACGCATCCTAATCAGGTCCGGTGAATGTTTCAGGTTTATCGCATACGGATTTTGTTGGGGTGTGGCCAACAGCCGGATCGCCCACTTTTTAAGCGCTCAGAGGTCGATTGCCCGAAATCTTGCCTTTTGAGCTTGTTGCGGAGCCAGGGAGACCCGAAGCTTGGGGGATGAAGAAAACTCTGAAGCTGGCTGTCTTTACCGATCTGGACGGCACGCTCCTGGACCACAGGACGTATAGCTGGGACGCAGCAAAACCCGCATTGGACAGGTTGGTGCGACTGCGATGCTCCGTTGTTCTGGCCAGCAGCAAAACAGCGGCTGAAGTCTTGGTGCTTCAAGAGAGACTGGCGTTGTCTGGCCAGCCAGCACTGGTCGAGAATGGGGCGGGGCTCATCGGTCTTGATGGGGCGCAGGGCACAGGGACCTATGCTGCATTGCGCCGGACGCTTGATCTTTTGCCTGCACACCTGCGCGCGCAATTCACCGGGTTTGGAGACATGACGGCCAAAGACGTGTCATCGCTGACCGGGTTGTCGCCAGAAGCGGCTGCGCTTGCGAAGGCGCGTGACTATTCCGAACCGGGGCTCTGGACCGGGGATGGGCAAGAGCTTGAGACCTTTGCGAAGATACTGGCGCATCATGGCGTCTTCGCCCAGCGCGGTGGACGGTTTCTGACCCTGTCCTTCGGGCGCACAAAGGCCGATGCGATGGCCGAAGTCACCCGCACCCTCAAGCCGGACGTGACCTTGGCGTTGGGAGATGCGCCAAATGACGTTGCCATGCTCGAACAGGCCAACTTTGGCGTGATTGTTGCGAACCCGCATCATGCCCCCCTGCCCCAACTTCGCGGTGAAACCGAAGGCCGGATCATCCGGACACAGGAGCCGGGGCCTCTTGGATGGAACGTCGCGGTCAACGCTTTCCTCGACACGCTTTTCCCCGATCAAGGACACATGTCTCATGGTTGATTTTCATCAGAACGGAAACATCGCGACACTGCACAATCTGCGGACCCGTTCGCTTGAGGAAATGACCTACGAGTTGGAGACATTTGCACAGACGCGGAAACTGTCGCTTATCCTGCCCTGCCTCTATTCAGAGCTTGAAACCGACGCTATGCCGAACATCGTGTCGGAGCTTTCGAAGGTGACCTATCTGCACCGCGTGATCATCGGGCTCGATCGTGCCAATGAAGACCAATTTCGCCACGCTAAGCGGTTCTTCGAGGGCATCAACCAGAACCACATCGTCATCTGGAATGACAGCCCGCGGATGCTTGCCCTGAACAAGCGGCTTGAGGACATGGGTCTAGCCCCGGCGGAACAGGGCAAGGGCAAGAACGTCTGGACGTCAATCGGCTATCTGATCGGGTGTCAGGACAGCGCGGTCATGGCCATCCACGATTGCGATATTCTGACTTACACAAACGAACTCTTGGCGCGGTTGATCTACCCCGTCGCCAACCCGACCTTCCCGTATCAGGTGGCAAAGGGCTACTATGCCCGCATCGGCCATGACAAACTGAATGGCCGGGTGACCCGGCTCTTGGTCAGCCCGTTGCTGATTGCCTTGAAGCGGGTTGTCGGGGATCGAGATTATCTCGATTACCTGAGAAGCTTTCGTTACCCGCTATCAGGCGAATTCGCGATGCGGACGAATATCCTTCCAGACCTGAGAATTCCGTCGGATTGGGGGCTTGAGATTGGTGTCCTTTCAGAGGCATGGCGCAATCTGGCCCCCAAGGCTGTTTGCCAGGTCGAAATCGCTGATGCCTATGATCACAAGCATCAGGCGTTGAGTCCCGAGGATGCTGCGACCGGGCTGAACCGGATGTCGACGGATATTTGCAAGGCAATCTTCCGGAAGCTTGCTGCAGACGGTACGATCTTCACCACCAACGTCTTTCGCACATTGAAAGCCACCTATTACCGCAGCGCGCTGGATCTGCTGGACGCCTATTACAGCGACGCGCAGATGAACGGCTTGTCACTAGACCGGCATGCAGAGGAAGCGTCGATCGAGCTTTTTGCAGAGAACATCATGCGGGCCGGGCAGACCTTTCTCGACAATCCACATGAAACGCCGTTCATCGCAACTTGGAACCGTGTACATGCGGCCGATCCAGAGTTCCTTCGCGATATGCAAACGGCGGCGCTGGCGGATTTGAACGACTATCAGTGACCTACATTGCTGATCCAGCGGCACTGGTAGGGACCAAGGACAATATCGTCCTCGGCAATCCCCTCGCCTGACAGCAGGTCACGCCACTCCTCATCCGCGATGATGTTGAGCGTGCTGACGGGCAGCGTGACCGTGTCCTTGCTGACATTGTGCAGTGCAAAAATGGACTGGTTCCGGTCAAGGCTTTGCCGCCAGATGCCAAAGACCCGCCTGTCCCCGGTGTTGACCGTGAACTGCGTCGCATTGGGGTGAAAGGCGGATTGTTTTTGCCGGACCTTTAAACGCTGTTTCAGGCTATTGAGAACCTTGGCATGGATCGTGGTCTGGTCCGCCAGCGCGGCTTGCAACGTGGCGTAGTCCCATCGGTGACGATTGATCGCCCGGTTCATGCCGCGTCGTTCAACTGCATCAGTGTCGTTTGGTGTCGCAAGCATGGAGTGGATGTAGAAGGCGGGAATGCCTTCAAGCGACATCACGATGGTCTGAGAACAGAGAAACCGCTCAAGATGATACGCATCCGGCCCGTCGAAGGTTTGACCAAGTGCTGCAAAATACGTCGTGTTCAACTCGTAAGGGGCTTCACCGCCATCCGGCAAGGCGCGCATGGACACAAGGCCTTCTGCCGCCTTTACCGCCCGGATCATTGCCGCCTGATCGTCTGGCGACAGCAACCCCTCGGCCGGACGCATGCCGATGCCATCATGGCTGGCCGTGAAATTGAGATACGCACAGCCCAGCGGTGCGGGCGGCATCGAACGCTGCCACTTGTCGAGGTTCTCGGCACTGCCTGACAAGAGCGCGTGCAGGATCAGCGGCGGCAGCGGGAAATTGTAGATCACATGCGCTTCGTCGCGCTTGCCGAAATAGCTGAGATTCTCGGCTTTCGGTACGTTCGTTTCCGTCAGAAGGATGATGGGCTCGACCGCATAGTCACAAAGCAGCCGGATCAGTTTGACGATCGCATGGGTCTGCGGAAGGTGGATGGATGGGGATCCGACTTCTTTCCAGAGAAACGCAACTGCATCGAGTCGAATGATCTGCACGCCGTTGTCGATATGGGTTCGGATTATGCGCAGGAACTCCAGCAAGACTTCGGGATTGCGGAAGTCGAGGTCGATCTGATCGTGACTGAAGGTGCACCAAACGTGTTTTGGTCCGTCCTTGGTCTCGACCTCCTGCAAGAGCGGCGTCGTTCGGGGGCGCACGACCATGCTGAGATCATCTGCCGGATCGGCCTCGAAGAAGAAGCGATCATAGGGCGATTGACCCTGCCGGTAGGCATTGAACCAGGTGCCCTGGCTCGACACATGGTTCAGGACAAGGTCAGACATCAATTTGAAATCGCTTGCAATGCGGTTGATGTCGGACCAGTCGCCGAGTTGCGGATTGACCGCCATATAGTCGGTCACGGCAAACCCGTCGTCGGATGTGAACGGAAAGAAGGGCAGGATGTGAACCCCGTCCACAACACCTCTCAGATAGCGACGCAGAAAATCGTTCAGAAGGTCGAGCGGTTTATGCGCCCCGTCGACAATTGAATTGCCATAGGTGATGAGCAAGGCGTCACGCTGTGACCAAAGAGCGTTTCCCGGTTTCCGCCCGCGCTTTCTGCGATGGGTTCCTTCGGGCCAGAAAGCCTCGATCACCTTTGACGCAAGAATGTCGGCGTCGACTTGAGGATAGATTTCCCCAACTTTTGCAGCGAGCGACCGGCTGAGCGCGGGCGTTTTTTCTTTCGTCAAAGCGTCTTGTGCCATGAGTCACAGAAGCACGGCCATTGATTGTTTTCAATTTTTTCCCGTGATCACGCGCCCTGAACCCAGACACATGCCAAAAACAGTGGCAATGCCCAGCAAGATCAGGTGGTCCCACTTGTGATTTGGGGCGAAAGTGGGCGATCCAGCCCCAACCATTTCAGAGCGATCGGCAACAGCGTTTGATGCGCGCCTTAACTATGGTCGGGGCCGGCACCGCATCACGCGGCGAGCTCGGACTGGTACTGATCGAGGCTTTTCTCGACAGCCGAGAGGATCTCGGTGATCTGGGCGGCTTCGATGATCATTGGCGGGCAGAAGGCCATGGCGTCAGACATGTTGCGCGAGATGAGGCCGTTCTTGAGGAAATGCGCGCCCAGACCCGCGCCCAACTTGCCCGCGGGAAACTCTTCAGCCCGACCTTCGGGGGCGACGATCTCAAGCGCCGCAATAAGGCCAACACCCCGTGCCTCACCTACCAGCGGGTGATCCACGAAGGTGCGCAGACCCGCCTGCAATTCGGCCCCGCGTTCGGCCGCATTGGCCACCAAATCGCGCTCTTCGATGATCTTGAGGTTCTCCAGAGCCACCGCTGCTCCCACCGGGTGCGCGCCACCGGTATAGCCGTGGCCCAACACGCCGATCCGACCGGATTCGTCGGCGATGGGGGCATAAACCTCTTCGGTCATCATGAAGGCCGAGAACGGGAAATAGGACGACGTGATCTGCTTCGACATGGTCATGATGTCGGGTTTGATGCCGAAGGTCTCGCAGCCGAACATCTTGCCGGTACGGCCAAAGCCGCAGATCACCTCGTCGGCGATCAGCAGGATGTCATATTTGCCCAGAACCGCCTGGATTTTCTCCCAATAGGTCTTGGGAGGCACGACAACACCGCCCGCGCCCATCACCGGTTCGGCGATGAAAGCCGCAATCGTATCCGGCCCTTCCGCCTGGATCATCGCGTCGAGGTCTTCCGCGCAGCGGGTGGCGAACTGTTCTTCGCTTTCTCCATCGCGGCCCTCACGCCAGTAATGCGGGCAGGTCGTGTGCAGGATGCCGGGCAACGGCAGGTCGAAAGACTTGTGGTTATAGGGCAGCCCGGTCATCGACGCCGAGGCAATCGTCACCCCGTGATAGCCCCGGATGCGCGAGATCACTTTCTTCTTTTCGGGCTTGCCCAGCGCGTTTGAGCGGTACCACACCATCTTGAGGATCGTGTCATTAGCCTCGGAGCCAGAATTGGTGAAGAACACCTTGCTCATCGGCACAGGGGCCATGCCGATCAGCTTTTCCGCCAGATCGATCGCCGGCCCGTGCGAGCGGTGGGCGAAGTTGTGGTAGTAAGGCAGCTTCTGCATCTGCCGGGTCGCTGCATCAATCAGGCGCTGTTCGTTGAAGCCGACGGCAACACTCCAGAGGCCGGACATGCCCTCGATATATTTGTTGCCATGGGTGTCGAACACATGCACGCCCTCGCCCCGGTCCATGATCAGCGGGCCGTTCTGTTCGTGCAGGCGGGCATTGGTGTAGCTGTGGAAGTGGTAGGCGATGTCGCGGGCTTCGTCGGAATTCGGGCGCAGGTCCATGGGGCACATCTTTCGCAATCTCGGTGAGTCTTTCCGTGCAGCTAAATGGTTCACCGCTGGCGTGGCAAGGAGTTTTGATGCATCATGCATCAAAATGGATGATTTCACACGAGACGCGACATGGACTTGATCGGGCGGACCCCACTTGGCGACCAAGTGTACGAGCGTATCGCGAAGGCGCTTCTCACGGGACAGCTTCGACCGAACGACCGCCTGACGATCAGGGGCCTCGCGGATCAGCTTGGCGTCAGCAGCACGCCGGTGCGCGATGCCGTGAAACAACTTGTTCAGGAGAACGTGCTTGAACACCGCTCGCCCAAGGATGTGCGCGTGCCGGTGATGTCCGAAGCGACTTATCTGGAGATCCTCGCCATCCGGCTGTCACTCGAAGGTTTGGCTGCTGAGCGCGCTGCACAGCATGCAACGCCTGTCGAAATCCATGCATTGCGCACGCTTCTGGAACGCAATGATCGCGCGATCCAGCAGCGCGACTGGACCCTTGCCGTTGAGGGCAACCAGGAATTTCATCTGGCTCTCAGCAAGCTTGCAGGGATGCCGACCCTGCAGACGGTGCTCAAGGGGCTGTGGTTGCAAATGGGCCCCCTTGTAGCCTGTTACTACGACACCGGGCCGGACCGGCTCAACACGCATCATTACGCTCTTTTGCGGGCTTTGGAGGTCCGGGATGGGATTGCTGCACGGCAAGCGATCGAGGCGGATCTCCTGTCGGCCCGGTCGGTGATGCTTGAGCAGATCGCGGCCTTGCGGGCACGGCTTGTGACATCAGAGGTTGCATGATGAACAAGTCGGTACCTTCGGATTTCGAGCCGCCGGGCCGTTGCGAGAATTGGGGGCTGTTGCGCAGTTTCTATTTCATCGCCTCGAAGAAAGGCGTCACCCGCGCCGCCAAGGCGCAAGGTGTTACGCAACCAACCGTCAGCGCCGCTTTGCAACGTCTGGAAACGAGCATCGGCCAGACGCTGGTGCAGCGCGGGCAACGCGAGTTCGAATTGACGGCCGCAGGGCAGACCCTGTTCTCGGAGGTCGAAAAGATGTTCGAGGCATCGCTGCGGGCCGAAGAAAAGCTGAAAGCGCTGCACTCGGGACTGGTGGGCACAGTTCAGATACAGGTCGTCACGGGCGCGCGGAGCGCGGTCTTCGACGAAATTCTGCGGTTGATGCACCAACGGCACCCGGCGGTGGTGCTGGATCTTCAGATCGCATCGAGCCACACGATCCTGCACAATGTCGCCTCTGGCACGGTGCCTTTCGGGCTATGCCTGATGCTGCGGCCATTGTCCCGGTTGATCTGCAAGCTGTTGCTTCGGGCGCGGTATGGGGTGTTCTGCGGGGCCGAGCATCCGCTGTTCGGACGCACTGATGTTACGCTTGACGAGGTGCGCGACCTGCCGTTCATCGCCTTTTCCTGCGATGCCGAAGGGCGCGCGCCCGAACCGATGATCGCGCTGCGTGACGGGACGGGCCTTGGTCGCAACATCAGCGGAACCAGTGGAGATTTTGCCGAAGTCTGCCGAATGATTGCCGCCGGTGTCGGAATCGGCGTTCTACCTGTACACGCGGTGCAACGTGAGCTTCGCGATGAAACGCTTTGGCAGATCGATCTGCCGGGCCCCGATCTTCAGGCGGATCTTTATTTCATCACAGATCCCGCGCGCCATGCGACCCATACAGAGCAGGCCTTTCTGGAAATCGCAACCGAAGTGCTGCAAAGCGTCGGGCCAGAACAGACATAGATTTTATCTATTTCTGACATAACTGCAGTCGATTTTTATGACGGACCGCGGGTTGCTAGGCTCAATTAAGGAACGTCTGAAAAACCTCGCGTGCTGAGCGGTTTGAGATAGACTGACGGGGACGACAATGGAGCCTCGCCGATGCCCAAGCAGCCCGCCTTTCCCGGCCTCCGCCACGCGATGAAGAAGAA
>JAUIBL010000018.1 GCA_030428355.1 Alphaproteobacteria bacterium
AATCGCAGCGACTCGACGCGATTGGGGTCCTACGGCGTGCAGGGCGACTACCGATGGACAAGATCCACCGTGGGCCAGGTGCCAGCCGCATCCGGCCTGAGCATCCCGAATGGATGTGGCAGCTACTATTACCGTTCCGTCTTCGTCGACTGGCGTGATCACGCCGGGAACTATGGCTCTGAAGAAGTTCGCTACTGACAAAATCTGCGCGCGGTTTTACCGCGCGCGTCCTGACAACCCCGCACGGAAGGCTGTGCAAAACCCCCGAAAAGGAGACGACGCCAGACCGTGAAGCCTGACGCCGTGCTAGAAAACTCCGTGAACAAGAGTTTCCTAGCGCACCGCTAAAACACCTGCAACCAGCAAAGTTGTTTTGCTGGCAAGAATGTTGTTGTCTCACGACATGGCGTCGGATCTCCAAGGAGACCTCGACCATGGAACCTACGACCGGCCTGATCCTGCGACGGATCACGCAGACAAATCTCTCTGTTGCTGCGCACAAGCTTGCTACCCTCATCCTCGATGCCATCGCCTGGAAGGATGGCTACAACGGTTTGTCGCGCGGAACGGCAGCCTTCACCCTTTCTGCCCTAGCGGAGAAGATGGGTGTCTCACGACAATATCTTTCGGTTCTTTTGAGCGAACTTGAGACGTCGGAGTTGCAGCTCGAGCGGGCGAAACCCAATGGCAAGTTCGCGCCCTGGATCTTTCGGTTTTCCGCCTTCGACAAGGAGAGTGAAACCCATGATCTCGTGTCAGGTGAAGGCGACACATCACTATCTAGAGATAATAATAACAAAACTATCTTCTCAGGGCTGATCGATATCACCGCGAGTTCGAACGTTTTCCAGACCAGTTGGGCAGAGCTCATCAAAGCAGCGAAGGCCACGTTGCCTTGCTGGAACATCGACACCCAGGTCATCTGGGATCGCTTCCTCGCCTTCAACCGGTCCCGAGGCAACGGAAAGGTGCCGGCCGGCTTCCTGCTTGGCTTCATGCGCCGATGGCGAAATTCGTCGGGGAATCCGCCTCGTCCCGAGGTGAAACCATCGCAGAAACGGGTAACAGACCCCAAAGAGCGCGAATTGCTGAGACAGATGCAAGCCGCCCCGACTGCGAACCGCCAGTTCCACGCGTCCGACCTGTGTCACTTGATTGGACACGCTGCCTACGAAGCGCGGGTACTCGATGTGATCCGCAGGTTTGGGTGCCAGAGGTTTTCAGCAACTTTGGCGGTGCACGGAAGAGCGGTGTTGGCAGGGGAAATATCCAGATGATCCGCTGGCGGCAGTGCGCGATTGTATCAGGGAGCGCTCTCTTCGCTTGAGGGACCCCTGGATGGGTAAATTCGGGCTCGGGCCAAAAGATGTGGTTGGGGCTGCGTAAAGAGCTTGCGGGTGGTTCGTGATACAGTTGCCACCGTCTAACGACATAAGACACGAGCGCCTTGCGCGTTTCGATCAGTACATGCGTCTTGTCGTCAAAGCCGTGCTCCAGCCGGACAGCTCCCGTTTGAATTCCAGATCCTTTCCAGCCCGCTTTGTCATCTAGCCAGCAAGAACAACGTAACGCTTGGCAATGCCGATCTATCAACTCATGGCGTTGCGCATCCAATCGATGAACCGACCGAGGGTGCCTGATGGGGGTACACTTGAGGGCCAGACCAGATAGTATTTCTGTTTGGACGGAGTGAATTCCTTCCACGCCGGTACAAGACGGCCCTCGGCAAAATACTTTTCGGCAAGGTAATCCGGCAACAGAGCCAGCCCGGCGCCACAGGCCGCGGCTTCTGCCAGTCCCGCGAAGCTGTCGAAGAGCATGCCGCGAAGTCGCTCGGCCTCGCATCCCTGCTGTGCCAGCCAGGCCTCCCAAGCGCCGGGTCGGGTTTCCAGGTGCAGCATGGGCAGGTTCAGGAAATTTTCGACCTTGCCACCAATCGCACGCACCATATCCGGAGTCCCGCACGGGATGATCTTTTCGTCGCGGATCGGCAGGTATTCCACGTTCGGCCAGTCCTGATCTCCAAAGTGGATGGCCGCATCGAACCGCTCCTGTTCGAAGCTGAAAGGCGCCGGGCGTGCACTCTGATTGATCAAGACCCCTTCATGCGCCCGGGTAAAACCGACGACAAGCGGCATCAAGCAGTGATTGGCAAAACTTGGCAGCACGGCGAGATTGATGCTCTTCTTCGACCCGCCGGCACGTAGCGTCAGGCTGGCCTGAGCGATTTCCTTGAGGCTTGTCCGGATCGTCCGGGCATAGGCCTTGCCCGCTTCGGTCAGTCCGATCCGCCTTTGCCCGCGTAGGAAAAGCGAGACTTCAAGCTGCCCTTCCAGCACCTTCAGCTGGCGGCTGACCGCCGAATGCGTCATTGACAGTTCTTCGGCGGCTGCGCTGGCGCTGCCCAGACGGTCGACGGCCTCGAGTGCCAGAAGCGAACTGGTGGACGGGAAGAAGCGGCGCGGCCCGATCATGTGACTTTTCCTCCAATGAGTTGTCCAAAGTATCACTTTTTTCCTGGACTGAACACTCATTAATATTCCAAAGTCGTCACTCATAGGTGTTTACTAGAGATGGAATATCGGTTTTCGCGAGCCAGCCGGATCGGAGCCATCGAGATCTCCGAAATCGTGCGTCTGACGGAACAGGCCGCAACGCTCGTCGCTCAGGGTAAGGACGTTGTCGCGCTGACGACCGGCGAGCCGGATTTTCCGACCCCCGCGCATGTGATAGAAGCCGCCAATGCCGCTGCCACACGCGGTGAGACACGTTATCCGCCGACCCTGGGCACTGCCGGTCTGCGAGACGAAATCGCCCGTCGCAACAATGTCGAGCGCAAGAATGTCATCGTCTCGACCGGGGCGAAGCAGGTTCTGGCCAATGCCATGCTCGCCAGCCTGAACGATGGGGATGACGTTGTTATTCCCGCCCCCTACTGGACGAGTTATTCCGATATCGTCACCCTGGCCGGCGGGCGCCCTGTCGTTCTGCCCTGTTCCGCCGAAACCGGGTTCAAGCTCGGACCTGAAACACTTGCCCGTGCGCTGACACCAGCCTGTCGCTGGCTGATGCTGAACGCCCCATCGAACCCGACAGGCGCCACCTATTCGCGCGATGAGCTCGGCGCGCTGGCAAATGTCATTCGCGCCCATCCCAACCTGATGATTCTGGTCGACGAGATTTATGACGAACTGGCCTATGCGCCCTTCGTGTCCTTCCGCGAAGCCGCCCCCGATCTGGTCAACCGTACGTTGCTGGTAAATGGCGTATCCAAGGCCTGGGCCATGACGGGCTGGCGGATCGGCTGGGGTGTCGGACCGGACGAGATGATCGCGGCCATGGGCGCCGTGCAAGGCCAGGTCACTTCGGGCGCATCCTCGATCTCGCAGGCGGCGGCTCTGGCTGCATTAACCGGGGATCAGAGCATTCTGACCGATCGACGCGCCGAGATGCTGGCCCGCCGAGACCGGGTCGTGGCCGCTCTGAATGCTCTGCCAGGGATCAGCTGCGCCAGACCCAACGGGGCGTTCTATGTCTTCCCCGACATCCGCGATGCCATCGCCGCGAAGGGTCTTGGCTCGGACGCAGAGTTCTGCGCGGCGCTTCTGGATGAGCAGGGTCTAGCGATCGTGCCGGGCCGGGCGTTTGGCCTGCCCGGACATGCGCGTCTGTCCTTTGCCTATGCAAACGACCAGCTGGATGCGGGGCTGGAACGGCTGGGCCGTTTCCTGGCCGCCTGACACGATACGTATTTCGATTTCTTTCTAAACGATGGGACAACGCAATGACGACAACTGACCTTCTCCAGAAACTCGGTTTCGAAAAAAGCGAAATCAGCGGCGGCACCCTCAGCGTTCGCTCCCCCATCGACGGGGCCGAGATTGCGCGCGTCGCCGAGACGCACGTTGCCGAAATGCCTTCGGTGATCCGGCAATCACAGTCTGCCTTCGCCGAATGGCGGCAATTGCCCGCGCCGCGCCGGGGTGAGCTCGTGCGCCTGCTGGGCGAGGAACTGCGCGCGGCTAAAGACGACCTTGGTGCGCTGGTGACGCTTGAAGCGGGGAAAATCGTTTCGGAAGGTTTGGGCGAAGTGCAGGAGATGATCGACATCTGCGACTTCGCGGTTGGTCTGTCGCGCCAGCTTTACGGGCTGACCATTGCGTCCGAAAGACCCGGCCATCGGATGATGGAAACCTGGCAGCCAATGGGGCCATGCGCCGTCATTTCCGCCTTCAATTTCCCCGTCGCCGTCTGGTCATGGAACACGGCGCTGGCGCTGGTCTGCGGTGACCCGGTGATCTGGAAACCGTCCGAAAAGACACCGCTTACGGCCATGGCCTGCATGAAGATCGCCGAACGTGCCCTGGAACGCTTCGGCGACGCGCCGGAAGGTCTGATGCAGCTGGTCATCGGCGGGGCCGACATCGGCGAGGCGCTGGTCGCGTCGAAGGACGTTCCGATCGTTTCTGCCACCGGTTCGACACGCATGGGCCGGATCGTGGGCCCGAAGGTGGCCGAACGCTTTGGCCGGTCGATCCTTGAGCTTGGCGGCAACAACGCGATGATCGTGGCCCCAAGCGCGGATCTCGACATGGCGGTGCGCGCCATCGTGTTCTCGGCCGTGGGAACCGCGGGCCAGCGCTGCACCTCGCTGCGCCGCCTGATCGTTCATCATTCGATCCGCGAAGAGCTGGTGTCGCGCCTGACGCGTGCTTATGCCAGCCTGCCCATCGGTGATCCGCGCCAGTCAAGAACGCTGATCGGCCCGCTGGTCGACCAAGCCAGCCGCGACCGGATGATGGCGGCTCTGGAACAGGCGAAGGCCGAAGGCGGAACGGTGCATGGCGGCCGGCCCTTCGAAGACGGTGTGCCTCGGGGCGGAGCTTATGTGGCCCCCGCGCTCGTCGACATGCCCGGCCAGACAGCGGTGGTGAGAGAAGAAACCTTCGCGCCGATCCTCTACGTCATGGGTTATGACACGATCGAGGAGGCCATCGCGATCCAGAACGGCGTACCGCAGGGCCTGTCGTCCTGCATCTTCACGCTGAACATGCGCGAGGCCGAGCTGTTCCTGTCGGCGGTCGGCAGCGATTGCGGCATCGCCAATGTCAACATCGGCCCGTCGGGCGCCGAGATCGGCGGCGCCTTCGGAGGCGAAAAGGAAACGGGCGGCGGGCGCGAATCCGGCTCGGACGCCTGGAAAGGCTACATGCGCCGGCAGACCAACACGCTGAACTATTCGGCCGAGCTGCCGTTGGCGCAGGGGGTCAAGTTTGACGTCTGAGCCGACAACAAGCCTCTGGCGCGGCAGCAGCCGGGAACGGTTTGCGGCGCCAAAGCTGTCGGAAAACCTGACTGTCGATCTCGCGATAATCGGCGGCGGCTTTTCGGGCTGTTCGGCGGCGCTCGAGGCAGCGCGGTCAGGCGCGACGGTCTGCCTGCTGGAAGCCCGGACCATCGCGCATGGCGGGTCGGGGCGGAATGTCGGGCTGGTCAACGCCGGTCTGTGGCTGCCGCCAGACGAGATCGTGAAAACTCTGGGCGAACCGCAGGCCGCGCGACTGATCGATGTGCTGGGTGCCGCGCCGCAGCTGGTTTTCGACCTGATCGACCGGCACGGGATCGAGTGTGAGCCGGTGCGCAAGGGCACGCTTCACCTTGCTCACGCCGCGACGGGGCTCGAAGACCTGCGCGCGCGCTGCGCGCAGGGCAATCGGATCGGCGCTCCTATCCGCCTTCTGGATAGAGATGAAACCGAGGCGCGGACCGGGTCAAACCTGTTTCACGGGTCGCTTTTCGACCCAAGGGCGGGCACGATCCAGCCACTCGCATATTGTGCGGGCCTTGCGCGGGCCGCAGATGCGGCGGGCGCGCGCATTTTCGAGAACAGTCCGGCCACACAGCTGTATCGCGCAAACGACTACTGGACAATCGAGAGCGACGGTCATGAAATCAAGGCGCGCGCTCTGCTTGTGGCGACCAACGCCTATCACCTTCCGGTTACCGGCATCCCGGCACCCGCCTATACGCCCGTAAACTACTGCCAGTTCGCCACCGTCCCAATCCCCGACAGCCTGCGCGAGCGGATCCTGCCGGGTGGCGAAGGATGCTGGGACACTGCACTGGTGATGAGTTCCATCCGCATCGATCAGGCCGGGCGCATGATCGTCGGCGGCATCGGCGATGCGTCGGGTCCCATCGCGCCCGTACATCACGGCTGGGCGCGGCGGAAGCTGCGCGCGATTTTCCCTGAACTGGGCGACCTGCCTTTCGAGCACGTCTGGACAGGCCGCATAGCAATGACCGGGGATCACATTCCCAAGATCGTGACCTTCGGCCCGGACGCCTGCTCGGTCTTCGGCTATTCGGGCCGCGGTATCGGACCCGGCACAACCTTCGGTGCCGCCGCCGCACGCGCGCTGCTAAGCGGCGACACGACGACCCTGCCGCTTTCGCCGCGACCTGCACACACCGAAACCTTCACCGGAATTAGGGGCGCATATTTTGAGTTTGGCGCCTCGGCGACCCATCTGTTCGCGCACCGAATACCATCCTCGTAAACCCTACAAACCCTATATGGAATTCCGATGCCAAGCTTTATGAATCCTGACGACATACGTTCGATATTTGCTTCCGCAATGTCGCGCATGTACCGGAAGGAAGTGCCTCTCTACGGCGACCTGATGGACCTTGTCCGTGATGTCAACGCGGAGACTCTTTCTGGGAACGAGCCTCTTTCGAACCAACTGGCCAGCACGGGAGAACTCGGGCGCATCGACGACGAACGGCACGGCGCCATTCGCGTCGGGACGGCCGGCGAGCTGGCCGGTATTCGCCGTATGTTCGCGGTGATGGGAATGTTTCCGGTGGGTTATTATGATCTGTCGGTTGCGGGAATTCCGGTTCACTCGACAGCTTTCCGTCCGACGACGCAATCCGCGCTGGCACGCAATCCGTTCCGGGTTTTCACCTCGCTTCTCCGCCTCGATCTGCTGGAAGATCGCGCCCTTGCAGAGCAATGCTCCAAGATCCTGTCGGGACGCAAGATCTTTACCGATGAAGCCCTTGCCCTGACCGCTCAGGCCGAAGCCGAGGGCGGCCTGACCGAACCCGACGCGCGGCATTTTGTGGCTGAAGCGCTTGAAACCTTCCGCTGGCATTCGAGCGCGACGATCGACCTAGACACCTACGTCCAGCTGCACGACGCGCACCGGCTGATTGCAGACGTGGTCAGCTTCCGCAGCCCGCATATCAACCACCTGACCCCCCGTACACTGGACATCGACGCGGTGCAGAAAGGCATGCCGGATCGCGGGATTGCACCCAAGGCCGTGATCGAAGGCCCTCCGACGCGCAATGCGCCGATCCTGTTGCGGCAGACATCTTTCAAAGCGCTGGAAGAGACGGTCAGTTTCGTCAGCGACAGCGGTGCCGTAGAAGGTAATCACACGGCGCGGTTCGGTGAAATCGAGCAGCGCGGTGCCGCTCTCAAACCTGCGGGCCGTGTCCTTTACGATCAATGCCTCGCCGCGACACGCGCTGCCGTACGCATTGGCGCGCAGGGTGAGAACGCCGCAGATTACATGGCCGCATTGGTCGAAAATTTTCGCCACTTCCCGGATACATATGACGAAATGCGTCGTCAGGATCTGGCCTTTTTCCGGTACCGTCCAGTCGCAGCAGGTCCGATTGCAGACCGCTTCGACAGTGTGGACAGCCTGATCGTCGCCGGGCATCTTGCAGCGGATCCCCAGACCTACGAGGATTTTCTTCCGGTCTCGGCCGCGGGGATTTTTCAGTCAAACCTAGGTTCTGATGCGCAGAACACTTTCACGCAATCGGCTAACCAGGCCGCGTTCGAAGACGCGCTAGGCGTCAAGGTCGCCGACGAGATGATGCTGTATAAAGAAACCGAGGAAGAAAGCCTGCACCAAGCACTCAGTCACCTGGGGCAGACACACCTTCTGTCTGCTGCCGAACATGTTGGATGACAAGCCGGGTGATATATCCGAAGACAGGCTTCGCAACCGCTTTCTGCCGGCTCTTCGGGCCGAAGGGTACATGGGGGATTTCGCGTTCGACCCGGCCACGCGCGCCGTCTTTGCCACCGACAATTCCATCTACGAACTGACGCCTGCTGCGGTACTGTTTCCCGCTGAACCGGACGATCTGAACCGGATCGTGCGCGCCTGCTCGGCCAGTGGCATCGCGCTTTCCGCGCGAGGTGGCGGCACAGGCACGAACGGGCAATCGCTGACCGATCAGGTCGTGGTGGATTGCTCGCGCCACCTGACAAGGATCGAACGGCTCGATCCGGAAGCGCGCATTGCAATAGTGCAGCCGGGCGTCGTCCTGTCGCAATTGAACCGCGAGGCGGCCCAGCATGGTCTGTTCTTCGGCCCCACAGTCTCGACCGCCACACGCGCAACCCTGGGTGGCATGGCCGCGACCGACGCCAGTGGCAAGGGCTCGCGCGTCTTCGGCCGGATGTCAGACCATATCATGGGCATGGATGTCGTCCTGTCCGACGGCAGCGATCTTCATGTAGAAGATCTGGACGACGCGGGACTGGACATTGCCTGCGGCAAACCGGGGCTTGCGGGCGGCATTTACCGGCTGCTGCGCGATATTGTCGAGCGCGACAAGGAAGAGATCGCGCGGGTCTTTCCTGCCATGAACCGGGGGCTCACCGGCTACAATCTGAAAGACCTCGTTCCCCGCGACGGGGTGTTCAGCCTGTCACGGCTTCTGTCCGGGTCTGAAGGTACTTTGGCCATAACCAAGCGGTTGAAACTGCGCCTCCTGCAGCAAGCGCGTTTCAAGTCGCTTTTCGTGATCACATATGATGATTTGCTCTCTGCTCTTGCGGATACGCAGCGCCTCGTTGCCGTGAATCCCACGGCCATCGAATTTCTCGACGACCGGATCCTGGCGCTGGCTCAGGACGACCCCATGTGGACCGAGATTGTTTCGGTTCTGGGGACTTCGGGCACCCGTCCCGTTCGTGGTCTGAACATCGTCGAGCTTCAGTCCGACAACTCCGACGGGCTTAATGCGGCCATTGCTCACCTGACGAAGCTTGCAGGAACCGGCGGCTCCTCCGTCGTTTCGCACAGGCATGTCTCAGACCCCGATGCAATGACGCAGGTATGGTCGCTGCGATCGAAATGCGTAGGACTTCTTGGGCGCATGGATCCAGAACGTCAGGGGACGGCTTTTGTCGAGGATGCGGCGGTCCCCCCCGAAAAACTTGTTGAATTCGTCGATGGTTTCCGGCGCATTCTGAGCGAAGAAGCCTTGACCTATGGCATGTTCGGCCATGCGGATGTGGGTTGCGTGCACGTCCGTCCCGCGCTCGACATGCGCCGGCCCGGGGACGCTGCGAAGATCCGCGCGGTCACGGACAAGATCGCACGGCTTGCCCTTGCACATGGCGGCATTCTGTGGGGCGAGCACGGCAAAGGAGTACGGGGAGAATACGGGTCGATGTTCTTCGGGCCGCAGCTTTATGCGCGCCTGTGCGAAATCAAGGCCGCCTTCGATCCGGGCAACATCTTCAACCCCGGCAAGATTGCCTCGCCCGATCCGGATCAGCCCTTAGTTAAGATTGATGAAACTCCGTTTCGAGGCACTATGGACGCTACAATCTCCGCAGACGCGCTAAGGGGCTACGAGCGGGCGGTGAAGTGCAACGGAAACGGGCAGTGCTTCGACTTGGCCCATGACGATGCCATGTGCCCGTCCTACAAAGTCAGCGGCGACCGTCGGCTGTCACCCAAGGGGCGTGCAGCGATGCTGCGCACATGGCTGCGCGGCGACGCGGAACCGGAGACGCGGCGTGCGCTTGAAGAGGCGCTGCGGCAAAGCCTAGATGCCTGCCTGTCCTGCAAGGCCTGCGCGTCGCAATGCCCCGTCAAGGTCGACATCCCCGCAATGAAAGCGCAGTTTTACGAGAGTTATTTCAGAACCCGGCGCAGACCGTTTCGCCATCATCTCCTCGCCCGGATGGAAGACTGCGGGCCTGTGATGCGTGCGCGGCCACAACTGACTAACCTCTTTCTACGGCTTGCAGCACCGGTTATCGCACGCGCAGGTTTGTGTGACCTGCCCGAAATCCGCACCGCGCACTATGCGCGGCCGCAACAGGGCAAGCCCGTCGTTCTGCTGATCGATACATTTCTCGGATCATTCGACGGCTCCGTTCCCGATGCCTGCGCCGCCCTGCTGACCCGCCTTGGATATGCCGTGACGCAAAGCCCGCCCATTCCGAACGGCAAGGCGCTTTCGGTCCTGGGATTCAACGCGCGTTTCGCAAGAATCGCCCGCAGGCGCTTCGCGCGGCTGAAGGCGCTTTCGTCTTCGGCGCTGGCGGTGATCGAGATCGAGCCTGCCATTCACGCGATGAGCCGTTCGGAATACAAGGCACTTGGTCTGGACTGTAGGGGGTATGTGTCACTGGACATGTTTCTTACCCGCGAGATCGAGGCTGGTCGCATCCGGCCTGTTTCCGCGGATGCCGGGGGCGCCCTGCCCGTCCTCTTCTCTCACTGCATCGAATCCAGCGCTGATCCGCAGGCCTCCAGGCGGTGGCAGGTGATCTTCCGGCATTTCGGACTGAACCTTGATTTGGCGCGCACCGGCTGCTGCGGAATGTCAGGGCTTTACGGGCACGAGGTGGACAACCGTACAGCCTCGGCCAGATTGTACGAAGCCAGCTGGTCGGCGCCGGTTCACGAAGCCGAGGTCGCACTTGCCACGGGGTTCTCATGCAGGTGCCAGATCAAACGGTTGGGCGGGCGGCGGGCGCTGCATCCCGTCGAATACCTCGCCCAGAGACTGGTCTGACGCGACGCGGAAAGCGCGCTGGTGCTCAGGTGCGCGGACCCAGCCCGAGAACTCGTTCGGCCAGATGCCGCGCGACCATCAGGTCGATATGCCCGCCACCGCCGTTCTTGAAGACCGTTACAGCCTCGTCACCATCGCGTCCCGCCTTCCCGGTTACCATCGGATAGAGACTGCCCCTGATCCTGTCGGCAGAGAAAACGCCGTTGGCAATCGGAATCGCAATATCACCGGTCTGGTTTTCGGTAGTCACCCGGCAGTCGACAAAGACCTGTGAACCGGTGATCAGGGAATCATCGCTTTCCCGCATCACGGGCGTGTAGGCGCCGACCAGATCGACATGCGTACCCGGACGTACCCACTTGCCCAGAACAAGCGGATCGCGGGACATGGTCGCCGCCGCGACAAGATCGGCACCGGACACAGCCTGCTGCAGGTCACCCGCAATCTCGACGGACAGCCCTTCGCGGGCCAGTTCGTTGCGCAAAGCTTCGGCGCGCGGCCGTGATCGATTCCAGATCTGGACGCGCTCCAGCTCGAAACCCTCGGAATAGGCGCGCACCAGATCGCCCGCGACCACACCCGCGCCGATGACCAGCAGCCGCGATGCGCCGCGGCTCGCAAGCAGGCGCGCGCCCAGAAGCGAATCCGCCGCGGTCTTGATCCGGGTCAGTGCGTCGTTTTCGACGAAGGCGTCCACTGCGCCGGTCGCGTCGTCAAGTAGGATCGCCGCACCTTGAACGCTGGACCGGCCCAAAGCCGGGTTCCCGGGATAGACCGAGGTTGTCTTGGTTAGCATCCCAAGCCCGCGGATTCGCGCCGCACGGGTCAGCCAGGAATTGCCGTCTTCTTCCAACAGCACATCGCCCAGCTTCGGTTGATCGCGGCGATGACCTTCGGCGATGGCGTCGGCGACACTTGTCCACGTTACTCGATCGCCAAGATCCGGAAGTGTGAGAAACGGGATCTGCGGGGGGAGACCAGCCGCCGTCAGCATCAAAGCACCCTGAGCAAGCGGTTCGCGTCGTAAATGGCGGCATGAGTATTGCGCGCCTCGACAGCGTCTCCGATCCGGAACAGCTGGAACCTGCCCGGTCCGCCCGATCTGGTCTGCGCCCCGCCGGCAATGAGCGCGTCGTAGTCCACCGCGCCCAAGTTCGACGACTGCGGTTTCAGTTCGAAGTAAAGCTCGTCAAGCGGCGTCGTGCCGTGATTGACAACAACCTGGTCGATCTCGCGTTCGAGATCCAAATCCTTGTAGTCGGACCCGATGACGGCCCGGATCCCATTACCGCTTCGTTCGACCGCCTTCAGCCGGTACGTTACCGTGAAGGTCACGTCGCGCCCCTGAAGCGCGCGCATGTAAGGTGTCAGGTTCAGCCCCATGACCTCGGGCGCAAAGCTGCGATCCGGTGTCATGATCTCGACCCGCGCGCCGCTTTCCGCTAGCCGTTCCGCAGCCTGCAGGGCCGTGTGATCGCCTGCGTCGTCAAAGAGCAGAACATTCTGCCCTGGCTTTGCGTCACCGGTCAGGATATCCCACGCGGAAATCACCAGGTCTTCGCCCGTTTCCAGAGCGACCGTGCGTGGCAGACCGCCGGTAGCCACGATCACCACGTCCGGATCAAGCGCCAGAACATCGCTGGCTTCGGCGAAGGCATTGAAGCGAAACTCCACGTCACGGGCCGCGCATTGCGCCATTCGCCAGTCGATGATCCCGATCATCTCGGCCTTGCGTAGGGTCAGAGACGTCAGCCGCACCTGTCCACCGGGCTGGTCGGCGGCCTCGAAGACAGTTACTTTGTGCCCACGTTCAGCGGCAACCCGCGCGGCTTCCAGCCCCGCTGGCCCCGCGCCCACGATCACCACGCGACGCGAGACATCGGCGGCCGGAACGGCATGGGGCAGCTCGGCCTCGCGCCCGGTCGAGGGATTGTGGATGCAGAGCGCCGGAGCGCCCTGGTAGATCCGGTCGAGGCAGTAAGTCGCGCCGACACAGGGGCGGATGTCGTCTTCGCGGCCTTCGACGATCTTCTTGACGATATGCGGGTCGGCCATGTGCGCCCGCGTCATCCCCACCATGTCGAGCTGCCCGGACGAGATCGCATACCTCGCCGTGGCCACGTCGGGAATGCGCGCGGCATGAAATGTCGGCATGCCCACTTCGGTGCGAACTCGACCCGCCAGATCGAGATGCGGCGCCGATCGCATCCCCTGAAGCGGAATGACGTCCGTGAGTGCCGCGTCGGTCTGGATTTGTCCGCGAATGATGTTCACGAAATCGACGAGGCCGGAATCGCGGAACCGGCGGGCGATTTCAACACCTTCATCGACGGTGATGCCGCCTTTGGCATTTTCATCCGCGGTGTAGCGCATCCCCAGAAGAAACTTTTCTCCCACGCGTTCGCGGCATGCCGCCAGAACTTCCATCGCGAAGCGCATCCGGTTGTCGAGCGAACCGCCCCAGGGCGCATCGAGATCATTCGTCAGCGGGCTCAAGAACTGGTCAAGCAAATGTCCGTAACACTCGAACTCGACGCCGTCGAGGCCAGCGGCCTTCATGCGCTCGGCCGCATCGGCATAGTCCTTGACGATACGCTCGATGTCCCAGTCTTCTATCACCTTGGGGAAGGAGCGGTGGGCCGCTTCGCGTGAGGGGCCTGCTCCGACGACGGGCAACCAATCTGCCTTGTCCCAGCGTGTGCGGCGACCAAGGTGGGTCAGTTGAATCATCACTGCTGCGCCGGCGTCGTGGCAATCATCGGCCAGACGTTTCATCCACGGAACGACCTCGTCTTTCCAGGCGAGAATGTTGTTGAAGGCGGGCGGGGAATCGCGCGACACGGCGGCCGAACCGGCGGTCATTGTCAGCGCCACGCCCGCTTTGGCACGCTCCAGGTGATACAGCCGATAACGGTCCTTTGGCATCCCATCTTCGGGATAGGCCGGTTCGTGACTGGTCGTCATGATCCGGTTGCGCAGGGTCAGATGCTTGAGCTGGTAGGGTTGCAAAAGGGGATCTTTGGACATCTCGTTCACGTCGTTTGAGTTTCGCGGCGTTCTGCCGTCGCCCGGCTGAGCCAGTTCTCGTCGCGCTGTGGCACGGCCCTCAACAATTCGGCCACGTAGGGGTGCAGTGGCTCATTCAGAACCGTTTCCTTGGGCCCTTGCGCCACGATCTCGCCGCGTTGCATGACGGCGACATCATGGGCGATCGCCTCCACAACCTCGAAGTCGTGGGTAATGAAAATATAGGTGACACCCAGTTTATTCTGGATGTCGGCCAGCAGCTTCAGCACCCCGACCGCAACGATCTGGTCAAGGGCACTGGTGACTTCATCGCAGATGATGACCGAAGGTTCGGCGGCCAGCGCGCGGGCCAGCCCGACGCGCTGCTTCTGTCCACCCGAAAGATCGCCGGGGCGCGAATGCATGAACCGGTCTGGGTCAAGATCGACCATCTGCATCAGCTCGCGGATTCGCTGCGTTCGCGCCGCGCCCCTAAGTCCCAGATAAAGCGTGGTCGGGCGGCCGATCAGTTCGCCAACCGTCTTGCGCGGGTTCAGCGCGGTATCGGCCATCTGGTAGATCAGCTGAACGCTGCGCAGCCCGTCCCGGCTGCGCGACCGGTAGTCCGGTGCGAGCTTTGTGCCGTCGATGCGAACCTCGCCGGATTTGGGGGGCAAGAGCCCCGAGATCACCCGGGCAATCGTCGACTTGCCCGAACCGGACTCTCCCACGATTGCGGTCGTCCGCCCGGCCGCGATCTTCAGGTTGATATTGTCGAGAACCTTTGTCGCGCCGTAAGCTGCCGATACGCCGGAAAGCTCGATCCGTGGTTCTCCGCCTTGCAGAACCTGAGGGTCATCGGCCTTGAGCGCGCGGACCGACCAGAGACTTTTTGTATACTCCTGCTGCGGGGCGTGCAGCATCTGCTGAACCGGCCCTTCCTCAACCGTCTCGCCGTAGCGCATGACCTTGATCTCGTCAGCCATCTGCGCGACAACCGCAAGGTCATGGGTGATGTAGATTGCTGCTGTTCCGAACTCGCGCACGATGCGGCGAATGGATTCCAGCACTTCGATCTGGGTGGTAACGTCAAGCGCCGTTGTCGGCTCGTCGAAGATGATGAGGCTGGGCCGGCAGGACATCGCCATCGCCGTCATCATCCGTTGCAGCTGCCCGCCGGAAACCTGATGCGGAAAACGCTCGCCGATATGTTCGGGATCGGGCAGACGCATGCGGCGGTAGAGATCGATCGCATCGCGGTACGGGTCGAGTTCCCTCGCCAAACCGTGGTCGCGCGGCGCCTCGCAATGCTGCCGCAGAAGCCGGTGCGCCGGGTTGAAGCTTGCGGCTGCAGATTGCGCCACATAAGCGATCCGGCGGCCCCAGAGGTCGCGCAGCACCGGCTCGTTCGCTTTCGTAAGGTCGATTCCGTCGAAGGTGATGCTGCCGCCAGTGATCCGGCAACCCGGCCGAACATAGCCCATCGCCGACAGGCCCATGGTTGACTTGCCAGCACCGGATTCGCCGACCAGCCCAAGTACCTTGCCCGGCTCGAGAACCAGATCGACCCCCTTTATTATTGGCGACCAGACTCGCCCCCGACGCCCTTCAATGTGCAGATTTCTGATTTCCACAAGCGGCGTTTCGGTCATGTCCTAGTCCTTCAATCCGCTGGTGACGTGCAACAGCCAGTCAACGATGAAATTGACGCCGATGGTCAGCAGGCCGATGCAAAAGGCGGGAATGAGAGGCGTCACCCGACCGAAGCTGATGAGCGCCGCGTTTTCGCGCACCATAGAGCCCAGATCGGCAGCGGGCGGCTGGATGCCGATACCCAGGAAGGAGAGTGACGAAATGACCAGAAACACGAAGCTGAACCGCACACCGAACTCGGCGGCCAGCGGTGCCATGATGTTTGGCAGTGTCTCGCGCAGCATCAGTGACATCAGCGTTTCGCCGCGCAACCGTGCCGCTTCGATGAATTCCATGACCGCCACATCGCTGGCCGCGGCACGTGACAGGCGGAAAACGCGGGTCGAGTCCACGAAGGCCACAATAAGGATCAGGTTGATCACCGCCGTCCCTGCGATGGACAACAGCAGCAGTTTGAAGATCAGTGCCGGGATCGACATCAGTACGTCGACGATGCGTGACAGAACCTGATCGACCCATCCCCCGCGCACGGCGGCGAGAAGGCCGAAAAACGCTCCGAAAACAAAGGTCACGACCGTGGTGATCAGCGCGATGCCGACAGTGTTGCGGATACCGTAAAGCGTGCGCGTCAGGAAATCCCGCCCCAGCGCATCGGTACCCAGAAGGAACGCACCCGAGGCCGCCTCATATGGGCCGCCCACCACCTCGCTTTGCGAAAACGGCGTCAGCAATGGGGCGAACAGCGCAATTAGGACATAGACCAGAACGATGATCATACCGAACTTGGCAGAGGCAGGCGCGTCGCCAAGTGCCAGAAATATTTTTCTGCGTTCAGCGAGCATGGAGAATCCTCGGATTGCTCAGCATCGAGATCACATCCGCCGACAAGTTCAGCAGGATGTAGACCGAGGCGAAAAGTAGGCTGACTCCCTGAATCACCGGCAAGTCGCGACGAACTACGGAGTCGACCAGCAACTGTCCGACACCGGGATAAACGAACACGACCTCAACCATGACGACGCCGGTGATGAGGTACGCGAGGCTGAGCGAGATCACGTTCACAATGGGCGACGCAGCATTAGGCAACGCGTGCCGAAGGATAACATTGCGCGGGCGGATGCCTTTGAGACGAGCCATCTCGATATAGGGAGAAGACAGCACATTGAGGATCGCCGCACGCGTCATCCGCATCATGTAGCCGGTCACGACGAAGGTCAGCGTCAGCGCCGGCAAGAAGGTACTGTAAAGGCGCTCGCCCAAGTCCATGTCCTCTGTGATCCGCGACATCGTCGGAAAGAGACCATTCTGCGCCAAGAGATAGATCAGCAGGTAACCTATGAAAAATTCCGGGAACGAGATCGCGAACAATGCCCCAGCATTGCTGATCCGGTCGAAGCGCGTATTGCGAAAAAGTGCCGTCGCCATGCCGAAGAAAAGCGCCAGCGGAACCGAAATCAGCGCAGCATAGGCTGCCAGAAAGAGTGTGGAGCCGAACCGCGCACCGATCAATTCGCCGACGTCGCGGCCGCTGGCGAGCGACTTGCCCAAATCACCCTGTAATACGCCGACGACCCATTCGACATAACGCACCGCCGCCGACCGGTCGAGACCAAGATCGCGGCGCATCGCCTCCAGTGTTTCGGGCGTGGCGTTCTGCCCCAGGATCGCCTCTGCGAGATCACCGGGCAGCAGCCCGACCGAGAAGAAGATGATCAGCGACACCGCCACCAGCGACAACAGCCCAAGGGCAATCCGCTTGGCGATCAGTGTTGTAATCTTCCCCACCCTGCTGCCCTTTCGTCAGCCGCGCACGATCAGCGCATCGACCGCGACCGGGCCACCACCGTTGACGACAATAGGGTTGATGTCGATTTCCCGCACATGGGGAGCAAGCGCTGCCGCGATGCCGCCAAAGCGGTGCAAAGTCTGCGCCAGAGCTTCGGCGTCCGGCTCAAAGCCCCGGGCGCCCTTCAAAAGTCGCGCGACGGCTGGGTCGCCGATGGCCGTCTGGGCATCCGCCAGGCTCAGCCCTGCCGGCAGTATGACACGCTCGCGGAACAGCTCGACATTGCGACCGCCGCCGCTGAGCGTCACGAAGGCCCCGAGATCAGGATCGCGGAGCATTCCGAGCGAGAATTCGACGCCTTCGGTGACATATGTCTGAACGATCCGCGTCGCGCCAAGTCCGTTCGACTCCATCTTCGCATGCGCCGCCAACAGCGCTGCTTCGTCATTCAGCCCAAGCACCACCCCTTGCGCCTCGGTCTTGTGGTGCAAACCTTCTACCGACGCCTTAAGTACCACTGGATACCCGATCCGCGCGGCCGCCGCGGCCACCGCCTCGCTGCCTGTGGCCGTTTCCGTTTTCACGGTCGTCAGCCCCAAATCGCCCAGGAGCGCCAGGCTTTCGGCCTCGCTAAGCGCGCCGTCCCCTTCCAGCCGGTTTGTCTCATCGCTGCCCAGTTGTACCGCGTCGCCAGCCACCATTGCTCGTGCCAGAGCTGCGTCCCGCAAGTTCTGGCTGCGTATGAACCATTTCGCCACGCGCAATGCGTTGTCCTGCCCGTCGATCGCCGGAATACCCAGATCGGCCAGCTTGGTGCCCAGGCCTTCATTAGGGAGCGGCGTGATTGATGTGAAATAGAAAAAGGGTTTCGTCGAGACTTCCCAGGCGTTCAGCATGGCCTGTACCGCGCCCACGCGCGGGTTGAACCGGTCGTTGAAATGAAACTCGATCCCCAACATCCCGACATTTTGGTCTTTCTCGATTTCTTTATAACCGATTTCGAACACGTTGGCGTAATTCTCGTCAACCGGACCCGCCCCGTCAAAGGGGTTCACCGGCACCAGCATAGGTGGTACCTGGGCTTTGAGCCGGGCCGAGGTCTCGTCAGTCAGGGTTGCAAGCTTCACTCCCAGCGCTTCGGCCCGATCCACCAGCAGACCCCGGCACCCACCAGAATCAAGCACATAGGCGGCTCCTTCCGCAGGCGCGCGGCGACCCTGCGCAAGGAGGAGAGCGGTGTTGTACATATCATCAAGTGTTTCGACCACGACAGCGCCCCGCGTCTCGAAGAATGCCCGTCCCAGATCGCCGTCGGCTACCGTTGCCCCTGTGTGGGTGATCGAAAGTGCCGCGCCGCGCCGGGTGCGTCCGACCATACAGACGACCACAGGCTTACCGGCAGCAAGGGCCTTCTTCAGAGCGCGGTCCATGCCTTCAGGGTTGCGCACCCCCTCCACAAACATGGTGATGACCTTTGTGGTCGGGCGATCAACCATGTAATCAAGGTATTCGTCCTGAGTGACGCCCACCTCCTGGCCGACATGCAGGGCCACGTCGAACCTGTAGCGCGGATCGGATCGTGTCCAGACCAGCATCATCCCCGAGTGGGCAATCAGCGATATACTTCCCGCCGGTGTCGTTGGCACAAGGAAGAAAGATGAAAAGCTGCGGGTCTGGAAATCGAAAATTCCGGCGCAGTTGCCGCCGCATACGGGGATTCCCGTTTCGGCAGCGCGCTTGCGCAGGCGGGTGATAATCGTGTTGTCCTCAGTGTCGCTCTCAAGGTGCAGCGGGTCGAACAGCAGAATCGAACGAGCACCGGCGGCGACAGCTTCTTCGAAGGCTTCCTCGATCCTTGGTGACGCTAGGTTGATCAGGGCCATGTCCACCGGTTCGGGCAGTGACGCCAGATCAGGATAGCATTTCATCCCCTCGATTTGGTCATATCTTGGGTTCACGGGATATAAACGGTCGGCATATGCCGCCTGCATCATCGCTTTGAGGGTCAGATGCCCGATCGTTTCGTCGCGTGGTGACGCCCCAATCAACGCCGCACTTTTCGGTTCGATCAGCGGGCGCAGCCGGTGCTCGATCCGCGGTTGCACGTTATGGACTCGCTCACGGGTTTCATTGGACGACATCTGGATCTCCATAGCGGAATGGGCCGGGCTGTGCGCCTTGGGGAGGATGGGATGGGGCACAGCCCGAAGGGCACTGGTTTAAACGAACCACCAGCGTTCTGTGCAGCGTCGGGCATCGTTATCCCACTGGCCTGCGATCTCGCCGTGGCCGACCTTGTCGGACAGTGCCAAGTTCCAATTTGCGAAGGCCGGGATAACCGAACCGCCGTCGTCCCGGATCAGAAGCTGCATTTCAGACATCATTTCCGCGCGCTTCTTTGTATCTGCCTCAGCCCGCGAAGCGACCAGAAGCTCGTTGAAACGGGCATTGTTCCAGAAGGTTTCGTTCCATTTTGCATCTGCCGAATAGGTCAGAGTCATCATCAGATTTTCACTGACGCGGCCTGCAGCCCAAGACGCAAACCACGGTTTCTTCATCCAAACGTTCGACCAGTAGCCGTCATTTGGCTCGCGTGCGACCTTGATATCGATACCGGCCGCTTTCGCATGCTCGGCATACAGCGTCGCAGCATCCACCGCCCCGGCCCAAGCTCCGTCAGCCGCCGAAAGTTCTACTTCGAGGTTCGACAATCCGGCCTTCTGCAGGTGAAATTTCGCCTTTTCTGGATCATAGGTGCGCTGCGGGATCGAAGCGTCGAAGAACTGGTTTGCCGGACCAATCGGCTGATCGTTGCCCAAGGCGCCATTGCCGCGCAGCACCGTGTTCAGGATAGCTTCGCGGTCGATGGCGTGCTTCAGCGCCAGGCGCACGTCAGGGTTGTCGAAGGGCGCCACATCAGTTCGCATGGCAAAGATCAGGTGCTTCATGCTCGGGATCGAGACAACATTTACACCGGGTGCGCTGGCAAGGAGCGCAAGAGTTTTGTCTTCTGGTTTATTGATCGCATCAACCTGTCCACCCATCAGCGCGTTCATCCGCGCATTCGGATCGGGAATGCCAATCAGCTCGATTTCGTCGAAATGCGCACGGCCTTCTTTCCAGTAGTTGGGGTTACGGACACCGACAAAGTCGATACCCGGGTTGAAACGGCCGACGCTGTATCCGCCAGTCCCCGCGCCGCCTGCAGCGAGCTCTTCCGCTGTCGCGCCATCGGCCACGATCACGAAGTTGTCGTCGGTCAGGAACGATGGAAAATCGATATTCGCCTGATCGAGGACGATGGTAACGCGGTCACCGTCAACCTTGACATCTGTTGCCGCCGCCATGACGGACTTGCCCGCCGAAGACGTATCCGCGCCACGATGGAGATTGAGCGAATAGACTACGTCAGCCGGTGTAAGTGTCTTTCCATTGTGGAACTCGACACCTTGACGGATCTTGAATGACCATGTCTTGGCGTCGGCGGTTTCCCAGCTTTCGGCCAACTCGGGAACCAGCTCGCCCGCGGGCGACAATTCGATCAGACAGTTGCGGATCGAGCCGTTGATCAGGTGCGTCATCGAGCCAACGATAGCACCCGGCATGAGGGTGTCGGTGGAGTTCGCCTCGGACATCCCCATCCGAAACCGACCACCCGTTTTTGGCGTTTGGGCGCGCAGGCCGCTCGGCAGGATGAGCGACGCACCGAGCGCCGCGCTGCCCGACAAGAAGGTGCGGCGGCGAAGCGAAGGCGAAGTGACAAGTGTAGACAAAGACATGGTAGCTCTCCCTTAAGCTTGTACGTTTTTTGTCATCTTTTTCAGCAAGTGCACCCTTGTCAAATGATGGTATGTCATCAATGATGACAAAAAATGAACAAAGAGCCGTCGATGCCGCACCTTCCCTCCATGCGTAGCTTGACAATGCTGGAAGCTATCAGCCGCCAAGGCACATTCCGCGGTGCGGCAGAGCAGTTGAACACCACGCCCTCGGCTATAAGCCACCGCATCGCCGATCTTGAAGCAACGTTAGGAGCCCCGTTGTTCAACCGCACCGGTCGATCCGTCGAGCTCAATACGGCCGGCCTTGAATATGTTCGGGAAATCAAGATCGCGCTCGGTATAATCGAAACGTCGGGCCGACGGTTCGCCGAAGGCGCAAAGGCTATCCCAGTGCGAATTGCACTGCATCCGCCCTTTGCGCATAACTGGCTGGCGCCTAGGTTGAACCGCCTTGCAGAGGCTTTCCCAGACAACAGGTTCGAGTTCATCTATGCCGAGCGCCCAAGCGAAACCTTTGCCGACGAAGTCGATATTGCCATTGACTGGGGCACAGAGAAGACGTGTGTGAGCAAAGGCGGCGAAACCCTCGTACCCCGTGTTGTGACTCTGGTTACGTCGGCCGACTACGCAAGGACGGTAGTCGGGGCGTGGACTTTGGAGACACTCAAGGAGCGCAGACTCCTTCAGATGTCATCTGCTCCCCATGAATTCGGGCAATGGCTAGAGCAATTCGGCGCTGAGGTCGCAGATTTCAGCGCTTCATTCAGCTTCTCTACAACCGCGCTTCTGCTGGCTGCAGTCAGGAACGGATTGGGCGTCGGCCTGAGCTGCCGTAATCTGATTGCCAAAGATCTGCAGTCAGGGCGGCTCATTGCGCCTTTCGAACAAGTTTTGGCAACAGGCGACTGCTACTACATCGTCAAGATGCCCCGCATGCGTGACAAACGTCTTGCCGAGAGGATTTCGAGTTGGTTCGTCAGTGAATCCGATCCACCGGATGCCGGGACTGAGCACCTAGGAGCTAGCATCTGACTTGTTATGTAGTGGAGCTGAAAACGGCACTCGTGTTCCGAGAGGCACATCAATCCATGGAGGTGTCTCGCCTTCTGCGGTCATCTTGAACACAGGGCAAATACGCATCCGGGTTTCTCAATGAACGGTTTAAGGGAAGCACCGGAGGGGTACTCATTTCCGAGTCAGGGATTGCGCGGAAGATTTGGGGCGAACTTACAACAATTGAAGTTCCCTATAAGCGTTCACCTCCAACCCGTTCCAATCCAACTGCTCTTGAAGCTCCTGTCCTTCTAGCGGCTTTAGGTTCGTACCACGGTTAAAAAGTCTGCGATTGCATCTTTTTCCCTCACGGACCCCTTCAACTCCACGACGTTGGACAATTCATATCCTATCGCTCCAGATCGGTCAGTGATGACCGCAGGGCATCATTCAGGCCGAGCTCCCTCAGGGCCTCAACCATGGCCAAATTCAGCGTCCCAGGCGTGGCCAAACTGTCTCGGAGCGCTGCGAACCGCGAAGGCTCGTGCGCGTGTATCCGGAGCATGCCCGTTACCAGTTGCCCCACAAACGTCTGCGCCGTGTCAGGTCCAATCCGTTCGCCAAGCCAATCTGTTCCTATGTCGAGGGTTTCGGCTATGGCAGAAACGAGCGTTGTCGCTGCAAAACACGCCGACAGATCGGTTTCGCGATCGACTTTGAAAACGCCGTTTTCTGGCTCGAACAGCGTCTTGACAGCGTCGGCCTCTGGCCAGACGACAATCGGGCAACCGCCACTTTGTATCAATTCCATCGGCAGCATGAGCGTGATGTTCTCAGCCGGCGCGCACAATTCCATCAGCGAGTCGAACGACACTCCTGCCATGACCGAGATGATGTGCTGATCTTTGCGAAACGGCAGTCCGTTGAGCACCTCGGACGCCGCATTCGGTCTGAGACACAGGAACAAGGTGTCCGAATCTTCGACAACTTCGGTAGCATTGCCCATCTTGACCTTTGGAAACTCGGATGTCAGCGCTTGGGCGACATGGGCGCCCCGATGCGTGATCGTAATTTCGTGGTCCTTGGGCGCAAGATGCCTGACCATAGCGCCGGCCATGTGTCCCGTTCCGATAAACCCAAGTCTGGACATACAGCCTTCTCCTCTCGCTGCGTTGGCAGCATCCGTGCTTTATCCATATCGGCGCGGAAGTGTCACACTCCAAACCCTGTCCGCAACTCTTTTACCGTCCCATTCAGCGCTGAGCGTTCCATTCAGAAAAAATGCCGCGTGGTCGCAGGTTGCGATCACCTCGCTTCGGATATCGGCAACACCATCAGGCCGCGTGTAACGCGCGTGATGCTCGACATGTGATCGGGCTGAAGCGGGGTCCTTCTCAAAAATAACATGCTCGGCGCGGGTTTCGTAGCCAAAGGCCGTCGCCGTTTCCGTACAAAAGACTTCGGAAAAGGGTTGCTCCCATCCGTGTTTCATCCACCCGTCTGCATCTTTTCCTTGGGTTCGGGTCAGGAGAGGATTGGACAGGACAAGGTGGTTGCTGATCAGCGGAAGCTCCAGGACCGGAGGTAAGTCGGGTTTCAAAGGTTCAGGCGTTCTTTTTAAAATCGGCAGTGTCAAAGATCCATCGAGAAGAGACAATTGTCCGGTGTCACGGGATGGCCAGATGATCGGCCAATAGCACCCGGCAATTGCCAGCCGAATTCTATGTCCCTTGCGAAACCTGTAGGCGGATGTGGGAAAGCCGACCCTGAGATTGCTGTCTTCCAACGGCTCCAAAGCCTCGTCCGCATCGAGCCTATCATTCAGTGCAAGGTTTCGGATGCAAAGCCCAACGCGGGACGATTTTCCATCGGGCGCCACGTCATTCAATCTAAATGAAAGCTGACGCAGGCGCGAGTCCGACTTGACACGGAGGCAGAGCGTTGCTTCGCCGAAGAGGACAACATCACTCCCGAGCGGCGTGGTATCAAAGACAAGCGACAGTGCGTCGTCCTCGCTTTGGTCGAGCGGCAAGCCCCCGTATCGACCGAAATAGCCCGTGTCACCCGCTGCGCGACCGATGTGAAGGTCTGACGGAATATCCAACGCGCCTTGCAGTTTTCCGTCAGAGTGCAACAGGTCGCCGTCTGCCATGTGAAAGACCAAAGGATCTGTTTCGGCTTCTGCAGGACCAGCCTCGATCCAGTGACCGCTGCGCGTTTCGATCGCATCGGCTGGGGGATCATAGTCGGTCAACCAGACGCGCAATCGGGGCCAGTCAGACTGCTTGGGCGCAGGTTTAAGCCATCGGTTCCACCATTCCAAAGCCAATTGCTGAAAGCCTATTCCTGGGCCCGGATGCCCTTGATCCGGATAATGATGGCCCCAAGGGCCAACCACCCCCCAGACCAGATCAGGGCGTGCAGACACAAGCGACATCACGGAATTGGAATAGCGATCGGACCACCCGCCAATCGAAAGCACCGGGCGCGACAGCTTGTCGGCTTGGTGAATGACGGAACCGTGTCGCCAGTACGCACCTCTTGCTTCTTCTCGTATCCAGGCTTCAACCGGGAACGTCAGGTTTTCCAGCCGCTCTTCCCACCGCACTTTCCAGTCGGCACCCACGTTACGCGTTGGCGGCGCCGCGAGGATGGCGGGCAGAGTTGCCCCCCACTCGAATGTGTCTGTCAAAACGCAGCCACCCATATGATGAATGTCGTCCTCGTAGCGGTCATGGGTGGCACAAACCGCGATCACGGCCTTGAGCGCGTCTGGGGCCTCAATGTTCGCCTGAAGCGAAGCGGTCCCCCCCCAAGACGTGCCAAACATGCCGACTTGTCCATCACACCAAGGCTGCGCCGCAATCCACTCGATCACACGGCGGGCATCAGACAGTTCATGGTCTGCATACATGTCGGGCATGTGGCCTTCGCTGTCACCCGAACCACGCATATCCACCCGCAGGCAGGCATAGCCATGCGCTGCGAAAAAGGGATGGTTTCGCTCGTCCCGCGCGCGCACCATATCCGCTTTTCGGTAGGGAATATATTCGAACAGCGCCGGCACCGGCACCGCCCGCGCTCCCTTCGGCAGCCACAGCCGCGCGGCCAATCGTACACCGTCCGGCATGCGTATCCACAAGTGATCCGTTACGTCGATCTGCTGCATGGCACGCGTGTCCGGCTTCATTTCGGCCCTCTTTTTTACGGTTCCGCTCATGCTCGCGACCTACGCCCGAACTGACGGATTTCTCTTTAGAAATTCCGAAATATAAGAATTTTGCAAGAAAATTCTTTCATAAAAGGAATTTTGCAATACTCTTTCCCATATTGGACGAGAGAAAGGGATTCGTGACCTTGCAGAACGACGCCGAGACTGTTCAGAATGATGTGGACGAAACCCTTGCAACGCTCGGTGCTGAGGTGCGCCAGCTGCGCAAGGCGCGACAAATGACCCTGGTCGATCTTGCCAAGGCGAGCGGCGTGTCGGTCAGTCATCTGAGTGCAATCGAACGTGGCAGCGTCAACGCAACTCTGGACAAGATCAAACGCATTGCTCTGGGGCTAGATGTCCCCGAGGAGTGGTTCTTCTCGTCGCGCCCGGGCAAGGGTACGATGGAGCGCACTTATGTTGTGCGATCAGAAAACCGACGCAATCTCAACATGCTATATGGCGAGACGCCCGAAGTTTGCGGATATTCTGATGCACTGCTGTCCTCGTCTTTGGGTGGAGCCTTCCATATGGGCATTTCTGAATTCCCACCTCATAGCGAGAACCATACCGTCGAAGTCTATGTTCGCGATGGCGAGGCTCATGCCGTTGTTCTGGAAGGCGAACTGGAACTGACTCTGCAAGACGAAATCATCACTCTGCGCACAGGCGACAGCTACAGTTTTCCCGGCGAAATCCCGCACACCACCCGCAACGTCAGTGACAAACCGGCACGGCTGATCTGGGTGAACTCGCCTGTGATCATTCCGAGGACTGCAGTCTACCACGGCGGTGGCGGCAACCCAAAAACACGACGGATTGGCAAAATGAAACGATCCGCATCCTGACGGCAAACAAACAGGCACATCTCAAGATCATACAAACAACAGGGAGACTAAGATGACACAGCTTCTAAAGGCCGGCCTGACACGCCGATCTTTTATTGCCAGCACGGGTGCTTTTGGCGCAGCCAGCATGGCGTTTCCGCATATGGCGATCAGTCAAGACGGCAAGATCCTGACGGTGCGGTCCTACTCGGATTTGCAAATCCTCGATCCGGCGTTCCGGCTGTCGCTGCCCGAAGATGATATCATTCGCGCGATCTATCCACCGCTGATCGAGCCGGTCTCAGGCGACACGTGGAAATGGAAAACCGTCGCTGCAGCATCGATGGAGCAGCTTGATGACCTGACCATCGCCTTCACGCTGAAAGAAGGTATGGGCTTTACCGACGGGTATGGTGAAGTCACGTCTGATGACGTGAAGTTCTCGATTGAGCGTATCGCCGATCCTGCCAACGAAAGTCCCTATGCAGGCGACTGGGCCGCTCTCAAGGAAGTAGAAGTAAAGGACAAGCTGTCCGGTCTCATCCATCTCAAGAACAAGTTTGTGCCGCTCTGGACAACAACCCTGCCGACACCTGCATCGTGCATCCTGTCGCGGAAGGCCGTAGAAGAGATCGGCGGCAAGATCGAAACAACTCCGGTGGCCCAATCCGGCCAGTACCTGCTGTCGGAATGGGTACCCAAGCAGCGAACCATCCTTAAGCGAAATCCTGATTGGAAGCACGAGCCCGGCGGCTTTGAGGAAATTCACATTATTCCGATCGAAGACCCAGCAACCGCCGAACGCGGTTTTGAATCCGGCGATCTGGATTACACGTGGACGTCGGTCAGCTCACTGCCACGATTGAAGGAAAACCCGCCCGCCGGTTCGGTTGTTCTGGAAAAGCCGTCGCTGGCCTATGTCTGGCTGGGCATGAACCAGGACAACGAAACCCTGAAGGACGTGCGTATCCGTCGCGCGATCCAGCATGCCATTGACCGTGAGGTCGTCGTGGATGCGGCCTATTTCGGTGCAGCCAGCGTTGGCAACGGGATTATCGCGCCCGGTCTGCCTGGTTCCCGCGACAGCGTCACCTATGACTACGACCCTGACAAAGCCCGCGCCCTGCTGGCAGACGCCGGTGCGGAAGGTCTGTCCGTGACACTCGACATTCTGAACCAGTCCGAGCGCCTAACGGCTGCGCAGGTCATCCAGGCCAATCTCGCCGATGTCGGAATCACCTGCGAGATCAAGCAGAACGACAGCGGGACATTCTGGTCACTCGGGTCCAAGGAAGGTGACTACTTCATGGATCTGCAACTGGTACTCAGCCGATTTTCCATGCAGCCTGACCCCAGCTGGGCGACGGTCTGGTTCACACCCGAACAGGTCGGAGTGTGGAACTGGGAGCGTTTTGACAACGCCGAATACAAGGACCTGCATGATCAGGGGCTGGTGGAAAGTGATCCGACCAAGCGTGACGAGATCTACAAGAAGATGCAGTCTCTCATGGACGAGAGCGGGTGCTATGTCTTCCTGACGCACGAGGTGGTCGGCGCCATCCACAAGGATACTGTCGTGCCTGGCCTGAAACCGAACGGTGAGTCTCTGCTTTCCGATTTCAAACCAGCCTGATTGGCTATTCGGCGGGTGCATATCGCGCCCGCCGTCCACCCGGGAAGGCTCGCGCCATGCTGAACTATGCCATCAAACGACTAGGGCTTTCCGTGGCCATCGTGTCGCTGGCCATGTTTTTGCTGTTTTGCATGATCTACCTGGTCCCAGGCGATCCTGCTTCGGTTGCACTTGGCCCCCGTGCAACGGACGCCATGAAAGAAGCACTGCGCGTCAAGATGGGGCTTGATCAACCGATTTGGGTCCAATTCATGAATTTCTTCATGGGTGCCTGGACAGGTGATCTTGGTGAAGAGGTTTTATCGGGTCGTCCTGTGTTGGATGTCGTGTTCGAGCAATTGCCCTACACGCTTGTCCTGATCGCTGGTGGAATAAGCTGGTCTGTCGCACTTGGAATTCCGTTGGGCTGCTGGGCTGCGATCAAGCGCGGAAGCCTCGCTGACCGCATGGTCGGCATCCTGTCAGTTGCAGTCATCGCGGTTCCTTCATTTGTTATCGCAATCTATGCGCTTTTGATCTTTTCGGTCACTCTGCGCTGGCTCCCGGCCATCGGTGCAGGCGAGCCGGGAGACGTTGGTGATCAGTTGATCCACCTTATCCTGCCGTCTCTGGCTGTGGGGCTGGGATGGGTCGGCTATATTGCTCGCATGGTCCGGGCATCCATGCTGGAAGTATTGGAAGCCAGCCATATCCGCACGGCCCGCGCGTTTGGACTGCCCGACCGAACAATCACATATCGCTACGCATTGACCATCGCCATCCTTCCCACGATCACTCTTCTGGGTGTGGGGATTGGGCAGATGTTGTCATCCGCAGTATTTGCGGAAATCGTCTTCGCGAGACCGGGCGTTGGAAAACTTGTCTATGACGCGATTCTGACTCGCAATTTTCCGGTCGTTACAGGCGCGGTGCTAGTGACAACAGTCATATTCGTTCTGCTGAACCTGATCGCAGACCTTATCGTTGGAGCCTTGGACCCCCGTGTCAGAAGCAGTTTCTAACCCTCCCGCCAGACCCTCGTCCGAGGCAATGCGCTCTGTCAGGCGTCTGCTGCGCGAACCATTGGGCGTCTTTGGACTGGCACTTGTTCTGCTGGTGATCTTCGGTGCCATCTTTGCGGATCTTCTAACAAGTTGGGACCCGACCCGCATCAACCCCCGCGACCGTTTCCTTGGTCCATCGACCGACCATTTGCTCGGGACGGACCAGTTGGGCCGCGACCTGTTCGCACGTGTCCTGCATGGCGGGCGGATCGCGCTCTACGTGGCGCTGGTCTCAACAGCGATATCTCTGGCTATCGGAATTGTGCTGGGACTCATCGCCGGCTACGGGCCACGTTGGCTAGATAATCTGTTGATCCTCCTTTTTGACGCGATGAAGAGCTTTCCGACTGTCATGCTGGCACTTGCGCTGGTGACCATAACGGGCCCCTCGCTTACTGCGGTGATCGTGGTTGTGATCCTTGTCAATGTACCCGGCTATGCCCGGATCGTGCGTACGCAGACCATTGCCATTAAAACCTCGGAGTTTGTCACCGCCGCACAAAGCATGGGCGCTTCGACTACCCGCATCCTGCGCGTCCACATCATGCCGAACGTGATTGGGCCTTTGGTCATCCTGGCCTCAATGGACATTCCGGTAGTGATCGCCATCGAGGCCGGGATGAGCTTTCTGGGTCTCGGTGTCCGCCCCCCGACACCAAGCTGGGGGTCCATCCTGAACGACGGATTTGGTCAGATCCGCGAAACCCCTTGGATTGCAATAGCCGGTGGGCTGCCCATCATCATCACCACGCTGGGCTTTACCTTCCTTGGCGAAACGCTGCGCGATGTCTTTGATCCGCGCCTGAAAGGACGTTGATGAGCACCCTGAGCATCTCCGGGCTGAATGTCTATTTTTCGACGGAAGACGGCCCGCTGCACGCGCTGAAGGACGTGGGTTTCGACGTTCCCGAGCGCAGGATTGTTGGGATCGTCGGCGAGTCAGGTTGCGGAAAATCCACATTGATCAATGCCATACTGGGTCTCTTGGCCGACAACGGAGACATCCGAAGCGGCGAGATCGTGTTCGAAGGAATGCGGGATCTGACCAAGTTGTCTGCCCGCGGAATGCAGGATTTGCGCGGCCTCCGAATTTCGACAGTGTTCCAGGATCCCATGGGAGCTTTGAACCCGGTCCTGTCAGTTGGCCGTCAGATGACAAACATCCAGTACCGCTCTGGCCAATCGCACTCCGAAAAAGTCGCCCGAGCCATCGAAATGCTCAAATTGGTCCGCATCCCCGATGCCGAAAACGCCCTCGCGCGGTATCCTCATCAGTTTTCAGGCGGGATGAAGCAGCGGATTGCCATTGCTATGGCGCTTATGATGGAGCCTGCGCTCTTGATCGCCGACGAGCCGACAACAGCGCTGGACGCAACACTGGAAGTCACGACGATCGAGTTGCTGAAGGACCTTCAGGAAAAGATCGGATGCTCAGTTTTGTTCATCTCGCACCACCTCGGCGTGATCGCCGAACTGTGCGACGACGTCGTCGTCATGTATGCGGGTGAGGTTGTGGAGCGCGGAACTGTGCGGGATGTGTTTCAGCGCCCCTCGCACCCCTACACGCGCCGCCTTCTGGAATGTGATCCGGCGCGGCAAACCCAAAGGACGCGTGTGTTGCCCACAATCCCCGGCGAAATCCCCGATCTGCGGGCCCGCCCGGCAGGTTGTGTGTTCGCCGCGCGCTGCCTGGACCGCCATGACGGGTGCGACCAACATCAGCCTGAACGCTCCGTCAGCGGCGGACATGCCGTCCGCTGCAACTTGGTCGGATCCCGTCAAACGCAAGGAGAGCAGGCATGAGCGGCTCGCCCATTCTTTCAGTTCGGGATGTGCAGGTCTCGTTTCCCGTCGGTGGTCTGACCACCCGGAGTGCCATTCTTGGTGTCGCAGGCGTAAGCTTTGACGTTCATCGTGGCGAAACCTTTGCCCTAGTAGGCGAAAGCGGCTCGGGAAAAACGACACTCGCTCGCGCGATCAACGGGTTGCAGCATGTCTCCGACGGCTCGATCACTTTTGATGGCGAGCGGATCGACGTGTTGGGAAAGTCGGGCATGAAGCAGATCCGTCGCCGCATGTCGATGATGTTTCAGGATCCAGTGGGATCACTGTCTCCGCGCATGACCGTGGGTGATTTGGTCACAGAGCCATTCCGCATCCACGGTACAGAGGGGCGAAACCTGCGCGACGAAGCAAACCGTCTGCTCACACTTGTGGGCCTGCCCGCCGATTTCGCGTCTCGCTATCCGCACCAATTGTCCGGGGGGCAGGCGCGCCGTGTCGGTGTCGCCCGCGCAATCGCGCTGAACCCCTCGCTCATCATCGCGGATGAGCCAACAGCCGGGCTGGATGTCTCGGTGCAAGGCGAGGTCTTGAACCTGCTGAACGAATTGCGCGAACGGCTTGGCCTCGCCATGGTCATCATTACGCACAACCTGCATGTCGTGCATCATGTGGCGGACCGTATGGCTGTGATGTATCTGGGTCGTTTTGTCGAAACCGGCGAGACTGAGGCCGTGTTCGCGGCACCGCGCCATCCCTACACCGCCGCTCTTCTTTCGGCGAACCCGGAACCGGACCCTGACCGTGCCCATGACCGGATTACCTTACCTGCCGAAGTGCCTTCGCTTCTGTCTCGGCCCTTGGGATGCGAGTTTCATACACGCTGCCCTTGGGCGCAATCGATATGCACCACGGCGCAGCCACCATCGGGTAATGTCGCTTGTCATTTCCCGCTGGAGCCGGGAGCGCGTCCTCCCTCAAAAAAGGTGCCGTCATGACCGAAGTAATCGAAACCCTTTGGATTCCTATGCCCGACGGCACGAAGCTAGCCGCGCGTCTTTGGTTGCCAGATGTGGCGCGGACGATCCCGGTTCCCTGCATCCTCGAATACATTCCCTATCGCCGAAGAGACCGGACACGGATGCGGGACGAAAGCATGCACCCACATTTCGCAAACGCGGGGTACGCCGCGATCCGCGTCGATATCCGTGGCTATGGCGACAGCGAAGGGCTGGCGGAAGACGAATACTCCCACCAGGAAATGCAGGACGGTCACGATGTGATTGGCTGGATTGCCGCGCAGGACTGGTGCGATGGCAATGTCGGCATGTTCGGAAAGAGCTGGGGCGCTTACAACGCCTTTCAGGTCGCAGCCACGCGACCGCCCGCGCTGAAGGCAATCATTCCCGTCATGGGAACCGACGACCGCTGGCGCGAAGATATCCATTTCTACGGTGGTTGTCTGTCAAACGACAATTTCTGGTGGGGCTCGATCATGCAGCTCTACAACGCAATGCCTCCTGACCCGGCAATCGTCGGCGAGGACCGTTGGCTCGAAATGTGGCGCGGACGGCTTGAGGGCATGCGTTTTTGGCCAGCCATGTGGCTGGAACACCAGACCCATGACGACATGTGGCGGCGCGGGTCGATCTGTGAAAACTATGCGGATGTGGACATCCCCGTCTATTTCTTCGGCGGCTGGGCCGATCTGTTCCGCGACACACCCTTCCGCATTGCCGAGCATTTGACCGGTCCTGTGAAGGTGATGATGGGGCCATGGGCGCATCTCTATCCCCATGAGGGAGTGCCGGGGCCGAAGGCAGACTTCGTCGACGAGGCGATCAGATTCTGGGATCACTGGTTGAAGGGGATCGACACCGGCTTGATGGACGAACCGCCATTACGCTTCTTTTTGCAGGAGAGCATTGCTCCAGCAGGCAAGCATCTCGAAAGAGACGGTCGCTGGGTCGAGGAAGCCGCATGGCCCTCGCCCAAAGTTGCCGCCACCCAACTCTGGCTGAATAGTGGGACGTTGGAAGCTGCGCCCTCCTCTGGTGCTGCGATGTCGATCTGTTCCCCGCAGACTTTTGGCGCTGCGGGCGGGGATATGTGCTCATTCGCAATTCCCGGTGATATGCCGGTCGATTGTCGCGATGACGCGGGAGGTGCGCTACAGTTCCACGGAGCGGTCGTGGACGCCCCTGTTGACCTGCTTGGTCAACCGAGCTTGTCGTTGCTGGTCTCGGCAGACCAGACGCAGGGCTTTGTTGCAGCCCTCTTGATCGATGAAGCACCTGACGGTGCACAGACACTGCTTTCGCGCGGCTATTGCAATCTCACCCACCGGCACAGTGACACCGAGCCGTCGGCAGTTGTTCCAGGCGAGGAAATGGAGATCATCGTGCCATTCCATGGCGTCGGTTGCCGCATTCTCCAGGGACATCGTCTGGTCGTGCAGATCAGCTCGACCTATTGGCCGATCCTCTGGCCGGCACCCAAGCCGGTCACTCTAACTCTCAGGCCCGGCACGTGTACTCTCAAACTCCCTGTCCGAGCCGTCAAAGAGGAGGAACCAGCTCCACGTGTGCTGACTGATCCGCCAAAGCGGGGCGGCAAACGCCCCCTGACCCGGATGCGCGATGGGTCAATGGAACGGTCTATCCACACCGACCTAACAACTGGAACGGTGACACATAGGTCGTTTCTTGACGGCGGCGTCTTTGGTCCCGTGGGCGATCTTCGGCTTGACGACATTGGTACTGTACTCAGCGACGTCTCTGACCGGCGCTATACAATCCACGCTGCCGATCCGCTCAGCGCCCGCGCGACAATGGAACAGACCGCCAGTTTCACGCGCGACGATTGGCAAGCCAAGATAAGCTCGTACGCGGAACAAACGGCTACCGAGACTGAATTTCACCTAATTTCGCGCGTCACCTGCTGGTCGCGTGACGATGTGATATTCGAACGCGAACAGACATACACCATCCCAAGGAACGGCATGTGATGCAGCAAATCGCAGTCAAGACGGACTTCCCGCGCACGGTCCGCGAGATCGAAAACACTTGGATCCCGATGCCGGATGGAACAAGGCTCGCAGCGCGCATCTGGCTTCCGGAAGATGCCGAAGCCGATCCGGTGCCGGCCATCCTTGAATACTTGCCCTATCGCAAGCGCGACGGGACCGTGGAACGTGATCACCTGACCCACCCCTACTTCGCAGGCCACGGCTATGCCGGTGTGCGTGTCGACATGCGCGGTACCGGTGACAGCGAAGGTGTCTGTCTTGGTGAATACCTGTTGCAGGAACAGGACGACGCTCTTGCGGTCATCGAATGGCTGGCCACGCAGCCATGGTGTTCCGGCAAAGTGGGCATGATCGGCATCAGTTGGGGCGGCTTCAACGGGCTACAGATTGCCGCCCGGCAACCCGAGGCCCTGGCAGCAGTGATTACACTCTGCTCTACCGATGATCGCTACGCAGATGACATCCACTTCATGGGAGGTGCGATGCTGACCGACAAGTTGGCTTGGGGCGCGACCGCGTTTGCCATCGCCAACACTCCGCCCGATCCCGCGATCGTGGGGGCACGCTGGCGCGACATGTGGAAAGAACGGCTGGACAACAATGGCCTTTGGTTCCTCGACTGGGTGCGCCACCAGCGTCGTGATGCTTTCTATAGGCACGGTTCCATCTGCGAAGATTACAGTGCTGTCAAAGTGCCCGTATACGCGGTTGGTGGCTACGCTGACGGCTATACAAACCCGATCTTTCGCATGATGAGCAACCTGTCCTGCCCGCGAAAGGCGCTTGTTGGACCATGGGCCCACAAATATCCTCATTTCGCGACACCTGGTCCGCGCATCGGGTTCCTTCAAGAATGCCTGCGCTGGTGGGATCAGCATTTAAAGGGTATCGAGACCGGCATCATGAATGAGCCCATGATCCGCGCGTGGATGCAGGAGCCGAGTGCTCCAAGCCCGGTATCGACCGAGCGGCCCGGACGTTGGATTTCCGCGGCCTCCTGGCCAGTTCCTGAAGCAACCGAACTGGTGTTGCATATATCAGAGACTGGTTTGGGTGACACGACTGGCCCATTCACTCTGGCATGTCCGGAAAACGCCGGATTGGCAGCGCAGACTTGGTGCATGTATGGCGCTGGACCGGACGGACCTCTGGATCAAAACCGAGAAGCCGGGCGCATGCGTTTTTTCGAAACCGCTCCTTTGGAGAAGGATCTCGAAATCTTCGGTTTCCCAATGGTCCACACCCGCGTGGCAAGCACTTCATCCCAGGCCAACCTTGCCGGTGTGCTGTCGCTGGTGGCACCAGATGGCACAGCCACATTGGTCAGCTTTGGCGTTCTGAACCTGACGCATCGCAACAGTCATTCTGACCCAAACACCCTGCCCATCGGAGAACCGGTTGACGCGACGCTTCAGCTCAATGTCATCGGTCAACGTGTTCCTGCGGGATACAAGCTTCGGTTGGCCCTCAGCCAGGCTTATTGGCCGATCATCTACCCCTCGCCGACCAAAGCAGTGTTGACCCTGACCGACGCGCGGCTTGTTCTGCCAATCCATGACCCTGCGCAGGTCGGCCCGGCGCTGGCGGAATTTGGCCCACCCGAAAGCGCCACACCGCTCCAGACAGAGGTGCTGCGCGAAGGGTCGGAACATAGGACGTTGAAGCTCGATTATCCGACAGGGCTTGAGACCTACACCCGCTACGATGACACGGGAGAGGTGACGCATCTGCACACCGGATTGACGTTGCATTATGAAAACGAGGACCGGTTCGAGATCCATCCCGACGATCCCAACTCCGCGCGTCTGACCTGTCGTTGGATCAAGCGGTACAGCCGCGACGACTGGATGGCCGAGGTCGATGCCTCCGTGTCGATGCAGGCTCTGCCCGACATTTGGCGCATCTCTGCAACGCTCACAGCAACCGATGCCGACGGTTTGGTGATCACCCGAGACTGGAACGAAGAGATTCCGCGAGATCATGTTTGAGGAGAGATGAGATGTCGGTTTTCCCTGGTTTCGGCCCGAATGCCGAATTTCATACGCTGACCACCGATGACGGCGTGACAATGCGCGTCGTCGTCGAAGGCACTGGGCCGGATGTGGTTTTTGTTCCCGGCGGAGATCAGATCGCGGAGGCTTATTCACAGCAATTTGCAAGACTGTCAGACAGTTTCCGTTGCATTTCCTACGATCCGCGTGGCGCGGGCACGACAACCGCACCACCCCCGCCATGGCGCATGGAGGATTACGCCCGCGATTGCGCGGCGGTGATCGACGCGTTTTGCGGCGGAAGGGCGACCGTGACGGGACTGTCGTTGGGCGGGCTGGTGACGCAGGCCACGGCCATTGGATTTCCTGACAAAGTCGCGCTCGCAATCCCGATGGGCACAGCCGCCTATATCGACGGCTTTACTCGGGACTGGATGCAGGCTGAAATTGATCTCCGAAAACAAGGCATTCGCTTGCCTGATTTCTTCCTTGCTCCGCATTACGCACCTTATGCATTCCCGGCCACAGCCCTGAACGACCCGGAACTGTGGTCGCAGATCAAGGCAAGTTATACTGAGCGCTTCCGTGACAGAAACCCGCAGGATACGATCGACCAGTGGCAGGCCTGTCTGGATTTCGATTGCCGCGAGGCGCTCAAGACCTGCCCGGTGCCTTTCCATGTCATTTCATTCTCCGAAGATGTCCAGACGCCACCCGCGATGTGCAAAGTCGTATCCGATCTGGTGCCACAGGGAACATTTCATGAAATCCCCGGATTGGGCCACGTGTCGCTTGTGCGGCACCGCCCCGATGTCGTCGCGACCAAGCTGCGCGAGATTTTGGACAGCGAAATGGCAGCGAACTGACCCAACATGCCGCGTATCGCAATTGCTGGCTTTCAACACGAAACCAACAGCCATGGCATAGGTCAGGCGGGGCTTGGTGAATTCGAAATGGCCGACAGTTGGCCTCGGCTGCTGATGGGCCCGAACGTTCTCTCGGATACCCGCGGGATGAATCTTCCGATTGCCGGATTTGCAGCCGCAGCGTTGGACGCAGGAGCGAGCCTGCATCCCATCCTTTGGTGTGCAGCGGAACCATCCGGTCCAGTAACAGATCATGCTTTCGACACGATCAGCGGACGCATTCTTGACGGATTGCGCGCCTTTCAGATCGACGCCCTCTATTTGGATCTTCACGGCGCAATGATCACGCAAAGCCACAGCGATGGCGAAGGTGCTTTGCTGGAACGCATCCGGGCGCAGGTTGGTCCGAATGTCCCGATTGCCGTCAGCCTCGATATGCATGCGAATGTCTCGTCTCGGATGGTCGACCACGCGGACGTGACTTGCATCTACAAGACATACCCACATCTGGATATGGCAGAAACCGGCGCACGCTGTTGGGATCGACTGCGTCCAATCCTTAAGGGTGAACGCCCGGCCAAAGCGTTTCGCCAAGCCCGATATGTGGTGCCGCTCAATGCACAGAATACACGCATAGAGCCTGCGCGAAGCCTCTATGCAACCCTGCCTGATGACCCCGAGGCGCAGGTCGAAATGGCGTTCGGGTTTACCGCGGGCGATACCCCGGATGCCCGGCCCTCGATTATTGCCCATGCCTCAACACATGATCGTGCAAATGAATTGGCACATGCGGCCCTTGCACGACTTGAAGCAGCCGTACCCTTGTTCGATTACCATCTGGCCCAACCAGACGAGGCCGTCGCACGGGCGATGGCGGCTCCACCCGGTCGGCCCGTGGTTTTGGCGGATGTTCAGGACAATCCTGGTGCCGGCGCGTCCTCCGATACAACCGGCATTCTGCGGGCGTTGGTAACAGCAGGCGCACCTGCCACGCTGCTTGGCCTGATGTACGACCCACCGCTTGCAGTATCCGCCCATGCGGCGGGGTTAGGGGCCGAGATCGAGGGAACACTTGGTGGTCGGTCAGGTCTGCGCAACGACGCACCTTTTTCTGGAAGGTTTCGGGTGGAAACGCTCAGCGACGGGTTTGTCAGATACACAGGCGAGATGTATGGCGGCGGCACTGCAACGCTGGGCCCATCCTGTGCACTGCGCCTATTGGAAACGGACGCAGATATCACGGTGGTCGTCACCTCGATCCGCAACCAGTGTCTCGATCTCGCGCAGTTTATGCATTTTGGGCTTGACCCGCGCGCGGCGCGTATTGTCGTGGTCAAGAGCACAACCCATTTCCGGGCCGATTTCGAGCCCATTGCGGCAAAGGTCATTGCCGTCGCTGCGCCTGGTCTCTTCCCATGTCAGCTCGACGTTCTTACCAATTATTCGGTTATGGACACCAATGTCTAGACAGGTCTGTCCGGACGCGCTAGCGTTCTGCGAGTCATCGTAGGGAGGCATCCATGAAAAGCCACTATCGGGTTGTCGTGATTGGAGGCGGCGTGGTCGGCGCATCCGTCCTGTATCACCTTGCAAAGTTCGGCTGGACCGATGTCTGCCTGATCGAACGAAAGGTTCTGACTGCCGGGTCGAGCTGGCACGCAGCGGGCGGTTTTCATGCATTGAACGCCGATCCGAACATCGCCAGCTTGCAGGCCTATACCATCGACCTGCTGTCCGAGATCGAACAGGAATCCGGCCAGTCAGTTGGGATGCACATGACTGGAGGCCTTTCGCTGGCCGGGACGCCCGACCGTTGGGAATGGTTGCAGTCGGCATATCGCACATTCCAGTCCATCGGGATCGAGGACGTGCGGCTTGTGACCGCTGAAGAGGCCGCAGAACTTTGTCCGATCATGTCGCCGCACGACATTCTTGGCGGCATGTGGGCCGATCGCGAAGGCTATATCGACACGACCGGCACCGTTCACGCCTATGCTGGTGCCGCCAAGAAGCGTGGTGCCGAAGTGATCGAGAACAACCGCGTTCTCGAACTACATCAAACCGCCGACGGTTGGCAGGTGGTCACCGAATTGGGTACTGTAACCTGCGAGCACGTCGTGAATGCCGCCGGACTCTGGGCCAAGCAGGTCGGTCGCATGGCCGGAATTGAACTTCCGGTTTCCCCCCTCAATCACCACTACCTGATTTCCGACACCATCCCGGAAGTGGCGGCACTTGACCGCGAACTGCCGTTGGTCGTGGACCTCGAAGGGTTCACCTACATGCGTCAGGATCAGAAGGGCATCCTTCTGGGTATTTACGAAATCGACCATGAACATTGGATGATGGACGGAGCCCCGTGGGAATACGGGTTCGAACTGCAGCAGGAAGACACCGATCGGATTGAACGGGAACTTACCCTCGGATTCGAGCGCTATCCTGCCCTTCAAGAAGTGGGCGTGAAAACCTGGGTCAACGGGGCGTTTACCTTCTCGCCTGACGGCAATCCTCTGGTAGGCCCGGTGCGCGGCAAGCGCGGGTATTGGAGTGCTTGTGCCGTCATGGCTGGGTTCCTTCAGGGCGGCGGCGTCGGCAAGTCGCTTGCTGAATGGATGATCCACGGCGAGCCTGAAGCAGATGTCTTCGGAATGGATGTTGCGCGGTATGGGGACTACGCGGGCAACAAGCGCTTCATCAAGGAAACCACGGGCCAGTTCTACACACGTCGTTTCGTGATGACCTATCCTAATGAACAATTACCGGCTGGTCGCCCACTGAAGATGGCCCCTGCACATGCCGACATGACCTCTGCGGGATGCCGCTGGGGCGCGAGCTATGGTCTGGAAGTTCCATTATATTTTGCGCCGTCCGAAGACTTCGCCGAGAAACCGACTTTGAAGCGCTCCAACGCCCATCAGATTGTGGCCGAGGAATGCAAGGCGGTGCGGAACGGCGTCGGCCTGCTGGACATCTCGGGTTTCTCCCGGTTCGAGGTGTCCGGCAACGCGGCTGAGTCCTGGCTCGATCGCATCATGGCCTCAAGACTGCCCGCAGCAGGGCGCGCGCGATTGGCCCCGATGCTGTCCGAAACCGGCAAGCTCAAAGGTGACTTGACAGTATTCAATTGGGGCGATGGCACCTGGTGGATCATGGGAAGCTACTATCTGCGCGAATGGCATATGCGCTGGTTCCATGACCACATGGAATCCGGTGTCACGCTACGCGATATCTCCGATGACACGGTCGGATTCTCGCTTGCCGGACCGAATTCGCGAAAGGTGATTGAATCTCTGACCGACGGTTCCGTAGGCGACCTGCCCTTCATGGGCTGCGGACAATTCGATATCGGCCTCCATCGCTGCAAAGTGGGCCGCCTCTCGGTCGCGGGCGAACTGGGCTACGAAATCCACTGTCACGCAATGGATCACATAGGGCTGCGCCGCGCCCTGCTTGCGGCGGGTGCAGAGCACGGCATTCGGGAATACGGCTTCAATGCGCTTCTTAGCCTGCGGCTTGAAAAGAGCTTCGGCATCTGGAGCGCAGAATTCACACAAGGGTACACCGCAGCACAAACAGGAATGGATCGCTGGATCGACTGGTCCAAGGATTTCGTCGGCAAACAAGCCGCTCTCAAGGAGAGAGATGCCCCGCCGGCACAGGTAATTGCGATGCTCGAAGTCGAACCCGGAGACTCCGACGCCAGCGGCTACGAACCGGTTTGGAAGGATGGCAAACGCGTCGGCTTTGTAACGTCTGGCGGTTACGGGCACACGTTGGCCAAGTCGTTGGCTCTGGCCATGCTGGACCGTGATATGGCGGCACCAGGAACCGCCCTGTCAACGCATATCGTCGGCGTCGAACGCAAGGCCAAGGTGATCCCGGCATCACCCTATGACCCCGAGGGAAAGGCGATGCGCGCATGACCTTGACAGCAGACCGCACGTCAGGCCGCCGTGCCGGACGACGACGTGGCTCCGGAACCGACGGGGCTGCGCCGACTGACCGATCTACGAAGTACCGGCAATTGCGCAATCCGTTCCCGATCATGTCAGTCTTTTCCGACGACGAAGCGGCGAACATGCACGAGACCGCGCTGCAGATGCTGGAAGAACTCGGGATGAAGGTGCTCTTGCCCGAAGCGCGGCAAATCTATGCCGCCGCAGGCGCGCGGGTCGAGAACGAGATGGTTTATCTTGGTCGTGAAATCGTGGCAGCCGCGCTTGAAACCGCGCCAAGGTCGATCCGGTGTCATGCGGGTGCTCCCACTAGGGATGTTATCCTCGAGCTGGGTGCCCTTGCTTTTCAACCTGGTGCCGGAGCCCCCCACGCGACCGATCTCAAACGCGGGCGGCGTCCGGGATCAGGGCGCGACTTCAAGGAATACACCCGCATCTCGCACCACTTTGACGTCTTCCAGATGATGAGCCCCTCGGTCGAGCCACAGGATATTCCAACCAATCTGCGCCACTATTTCACGACGCTTGCGCAGATGGAACTGACCGACAAGTTCCCGTTCCTCTTTGCCCGTGGCACGCCACAAACCCTCGATAACTTCGAGATGCTCAAGATCGCCCGCGGTCTCGATGACGATGCGTTCCGGGCGGGCGCGCATGCGTATACGATCATCAACACCAACAGCCCCAGATGCCTCGACATTCCTATGGCGCAGGGGCTGATCGACTTTGCCCGTCACGGGCAACTTTCCATCGTCACTCCCTTCACTCTCATGGGGGCCATGGCGCCCATCACCGTGGCAGGGGCGATAACACTGTCTCATGCAGAATGCCTTGCCGCAATTACACTGACGCAATTGGCCCGACCTGGCGCTCCTGTCTGCTATGGCACCTTTACTTCTAACGTGGACATGAAGTCCGGTGCACCAGCTTTTGGAACACCTGCCCATTTTCAAGCCTCGCTCGCAGCAGGACAAATGGCACGGATGCTCGGGCTGCCATGGCGCTCGGCTGCCGGTTCGGCGTCCAATCTGAATGATGTTCAGGCCGCAAACGAAAACCAGCTGGGTCTTTGGGGCTGTCTTCTGGCCGGGGCCACGGTGATCATCCACTCGGCTGGATGGCTTGAGGGCGGTCTTTCGGTCAGCTACGAAAAGATCGTGACGGATGTCGAAGTGCTAAACATGGTGGCCGAACTCTGTGCCGGGGCAAAGGCCGGCCTGGATGAAATCGGTTTTGCCAACGCGCTGTCGCACGTTGCGCCCACCGGGCATTTCTTTGCCGCGCCGCAAACCATGGAACGCTACACGACCGAGTTCTACCCACCAATCGTGCATGACTATGCGAATTTCGGGACTTGGACAGATCGCGGCGCAAAGGATGCCAGCACACGGGCCACTGCTGTCTGGGAAAGAATTCTGGCGGAAGAGCCTGATCTGGCCACACCGCCCGACCGGCTGAATGCGCTGAGGGCCTTCATCGAAAAACGAACCGCTGAAGGCGGTGCCCCACCGGAAAGCTGACCCATGCGCGACGATGCCCCCATTCTTCACCGAAATGACCCAGAGCGCGAGCCACTTGGCGGACATGTCAAAGTCACGCGCGAAGACTGGCTGAACATGGCGCGGGACACTTTGGTGCGGGATGGTGTCGGGCAGGTGAAAATCCTGACCCTCGCCGAACGGATGGGTGTGTCCCGATCCAGTTTCTACTGGTATTTCGAGAACCGGGACGACCTCCTGCGCGCCTTGCTGGAGGAGTGGGAAATCCGCAACACCGCGTCTATCACCAGCCAATGCGCTCTTTCGGTAGCGAGCATTTCAGAAGCGGTTTTCAATTTCTTTCGCTGCTTCCTTGATCCGACGATGTTTGACAGTGGCATGGATTTTGCGGTCCGCGAGTGGGCCCGCCGCGATGAAGCGCTGCGTGAAAGGGTCGATAGAGCGGACAGCGTCCGCCTTGCTGCGGTGACAGAAATGTTCTTGTGCCATGGCTTTGATGCAGCCGAGGCAGATGCCCGCGCACGCATCCTCTATTTCATGCAGTTGGGCTATCACGCTCTGGATGTCCGAGAACCGATTGCCGAACGACTTGCCCGGGTCCGCCCTTATCTGAAAGGCTTCACCGGGCAGGATCCGGACCCCGAAGCGCTCGCCACATTTCTGGAGGACGTAGAAAAGCTGGGTTTGACCTAATGCAGCGGTACTCCGCTTTCTCCCTGTTACGTGAGGGCCTTTCGGGCCATCGCGGTTGGCGTCCGGCGTGGACCAAAGCAAAGCCGAAATCCGCCTATGATGCGGTCATCGTGGGCGGAGGCGGCCATGGGTTGGCAACCGCATACTACCTCGCGGAAAACCATGGTCTCACGAGAGTTGCCGTACTTGAAAGGGGCTGGATAGGCGGCGGCAATACCGGGCGGAACACAACCGCCGTCCGGTCCAACTATTTTTACCCCGAGAGCGTTGCGCTATACGACCTGTCGCTGCGGCTCTACGAAGGCTTGTCGAAAGAGCTGAACTACAACGTGATGCTCTCGCAACGTGGAATGCTGATTGCAGCACACACACCCGCGCAGATGGAAATCTGCGCTCGGATCGCAAATGCCATGCAGATCAACGGGGTCGATGGCCGTCTGATGAGCGCCGACGAGGCGCAGCGCCGCATTCCCCTCCTCAACCAGACAGAGGGTGCACGCTTCAAATGCTTGGGTGGCGTCTGGCAGGGACGCGCCGGTGTGGCGAGGCACGATGCGGTTGCGTGGGGATATGCCCGCGCCGCCAGCGCCCTCGGCGTCGATATTATCGAGAACTGCACGGTCAAAGACCTTACCATTGAGGCCGGGCAGATCACGGGTGTCGAAACCAATCTGGGCCCAATTCGCACCAATCGCGTGGGCCTCGCAGCAGCAGGCGCGACGCCTGGTCTTGCTGCAATGGCCGGGGTCCGGTTGCCGATTCATACCTATGCCTTGCAGGCTTTCGTTTCAGAGCCGGTCAAGCCGATACTCGACACTGTTCTGCTTTATCTTGGCACGGGCACCTATGTGAGCCAATCCGACAAGGGCGAACTGGTGTTCGGGGGTGGACTGGATCGGGTTCCCACCCACGGGCAAAAAGGCAACCTCCCAGCCCAGGAAACCGTGATTTCAGGTCTTTTGGAGATGTTCCCGGCCTTCGCACAGCTCAAGTTACTGCGGCAATGGGCCGGCGTTGTTGATGTGGTCCCCGACAGTTCGCCCGTGATCGGGCCGGTCGGACCTGCTGGCCTCTTCGTCAATTGCGGCTGGGGCACTGGCGGGTTCAAGGCAATTCCTGCCGGCGGCTGGTTGTTGTCACATCTCATGGCAACTGGAGAGCACCACGAGATCAGCCGTCCCTTCGACCTGGACAGGTTCGAACATGGCCGTTTGATCGACGAAGCCGCCGGTTCCGGCATCGCTCATTAGGGAGACCCTTATGCCTCAAATGGAACAGCGATAGGCAGACAAGAAACCATGCAGATTTTCCCCTGCCCTTTCTGCGGTCCCCGTGACGAGACCGAATTTCTCTTTGCCGCCGAGGCCGGAAAGACACGTCCTGAGCCAGCGCCCGATGTATCGGACGCAGTCTGGGCTGATTACCTGTATGGCAATGACGCGCCGAAAGGCACCGCGCGCGAAGTGTGGGTTCACCTCACCTGTGGCGAATTCTTTGTCATGACCCGCGACACCACCACGCGCGAAGTCAAGTCATGCGCCGCATTACCCGGAAAAGCATCATGAGCGGCTGGCGCCACCCGGAACTTGGCGATGTGGACCGACGCAAGCCGGTATGGTTTACTTTTGACGGCCAGCCGCTGAGCGGGTTTGCCGGGGATACCCTTGCATCGGCCTTGTTGGCGGGTGGGCCACGTATTCTGGGCCGCAGTTTTAAATACCACCGCCCACGCGGATTATGGGGTTTGGGTGGCGAAGAACCGAACGCCATTCTGGACGTCACATTTGACGGGAAGACGACACCGAATGTCCGCGCGACAACCGAGAAATTGCGCAATGGGATGGTGCTGCAGTCGGTCAACGCAGCGCCGGATGCCGCACGTGATCGCTTTGGATTACTAGATCTCGCTCACAGGTTTCTACCCGCAGGGTTCTACTACAAGACCTTCATGGCGCTTGGCTGGATGCGGTGGGAACCGCTGATCCGCGAGATGGCGGGCTTGGGCAAACTTGATGCGACGCACCATCCTCCGGCAGACACGCCTGTAATGAATGCAGCCTGCGACTTACTGGTGATTGGCGCCGGCCCGGCTGGACTAGCCGCCGCAGCCGCTGCTGCCCGCAACGGTCGTCAGGTCTGGTTGGTAGATGAAGCCCGTGCCGTAGGTGGCAGCCTGCGCTGGCGTGGTGGAGAGATCGACGGTGCTCCTTGGACAGACTTCGCAGCCACAACCTGCAACGCGGTCAAAGCGGCAGGCGGTCGCATTCTGACCGATACCGTGCTCTGGGGCGCATTTGATCACGGGTCTTACGCCGCATGGCAGCGCCGCGAGGATCAAACGAACGTGCATTGGCGTATTCGAGCGCAGAATGTCGTTCTGGCGGCAGGGGCCATCGAACGCCCGCTGTGGTTCGCAAATAATGATTTGCCGGGGATCATGTCCTGTGAGGCGGCCTTGCATCATCTCGTTCTTTACGGAGCAGTTGCCGGGCGACGGATCGTGATCGGGTGTGCAGGGGACGCACCCTATGCCGTTGCAGCTGCACTGGCCAAAGCCGGATGCCAGGTCACGCTGGTCGATGCGCGGAAAGACACTCCGCCCGCGCCCGACGGTATGCGCATCATCCGTGGCGCTAAGATCACCCGCGCCCATGGACATCGCGAGGTTGGTGCCGTCACGGTCGATGGAACACATTTGGATTGCGACACGGTCCTTGTGTCAGGCGGTTTCACACCGTCCGTACATCTGCATTGTCAGGCAGGCGGGAAGCTGGACCTAGACAAAGCGTCCGATAGCCTGATCCCCCGCGCCGGAACCTCGCCAATCCGAACGGTGGGAGCGGCAAACGGCGCGTTTGGTCTTGCAGCCGCATTGGAGCAAGGCCACGCCGCGGGGAGCGGCGCAGCCCCTGCACCACGTGCCGTCGATCGGGGATGGGCGCTTGACCCCATACGCCCCGATCCCGGCATCAAGGGTCGAGTCTGGATAGACCCGCAGAATGACGTCACACTCAAGGATGTTCGGATCGCCGCGCAAGAGGGCTATCAGTCCGTTGAACACCTGAAGCGCTATACCACCCTCGGAATGGCAACGGATCAGGGGCGGAATGCCAATTTCGCAGGGCTTGCGGCGATGGCCGTCCTGACAGATCGAACCATTGCGGAAACCGGCACAACAACCTATCGCCCCCCGTTCACACCTGTGCCCCTGTCCGTTATCGGTGGCATGCGCCGCGGAGAGGCATTTTCGCCACCGAAACGTCTGGCGCTCGAGCCGCAGCATCGCACATGTGGCGCGAAGTTCCGCGAATATGGCGGCTGGCTTCGGCCGGCGTATTACGGCGAGGATGAAGCAACTGCCCAGCAGGACGAGGCGCGTACCGCACGTCAGGCCGCTGGTCTTTACGACGCGTCGCCATTGGGAAAGATCGAGGTGATTGGCCCCGGCGCGGCGGAGCTGCTCGATTTTTGCGGCTACGTGCGCATGTCCACACTCAAACCCGGTCGCGCCCGCTATGGCTTCATGTTGTCGGAAGCGGGGATCGTGCATGACGATGGCGTGGTTCTGCGCCTGGCCGAGGATCGGTTCATCGTATCAGCCTCATCCAGCCATGTCGGCTCTGTCCGGCTGATCCTTGAAGAAGCGCGTCAGGACAGGTTCGATCCGTCCCGCGTCTTCCTGCATGATGTAACCGCGCATTGGGCGACCCTCACAGTCAGCGGGCCTTTGGCGCGCGCGATCCTTGCAGACGCCGGATTTTCTGTTCCCGACATCCCCCATATGTCTGTGGCCGAAACCCGCTGGAAAGATATTCCCTTCCGAATTGCACGGGTCAGTTTCACGGGCGATGCGTCATGGGAACTCTCGGTTCCAGCGCGGTATGGTGGTGAACTTCATGCAGTCTTAGACGCAGCCGGGACGGCTCATGGCGCGCGTTGGATCGGTCTGGAAGCCCTGATGCTGCTGAGAGCGGAAAAGGGGTATGTCCTGATCGGCAAGGATACGGATGGAGTGACCATGCCCCATGACCTCGGCTGGGGTGGACCACGCGCAAGTAGGCAGGACGAGTATTTCGGACGGCGTTCGCTCTTTACCCCCGAAGCCAACCGCAACGATCGCCGACAGCTGGTCGGGCTTCAGAGCACAAACGTGCCCCTACCGACAGGGGCACATATCCTTGCACCAGGTGACACGCGCAGGTCATTGGGATTTGTAACGAGCAGCTACTACAGCCCAACACTGGATCGTGCGATTGCCTTGGCGATGATCAACGGCGGGCGCAGTCTGGTAGGACAGGACGTGACCGTCTTTAACCTCGGAGAAACCTATCTGGCTCGTGTTACGGACGCCTGTGCCTATGATCCAAAGGGGGAACGTCTGCATGGTTGAGCGGGACTGGACCACACGCACCCCCGAACCGGGTGCAACCCTGGAGGCGGAAGGGATCACTATCCGCTGTCATAGGCAGGACGCCGCCACCTTGGTTTCCGGAGATCTGGCGGCTGCGATCAAGGAACTCGCTCCCTCGGCTCAGATGCTGGGACTCTTGGAACTTTTGCCAGGCGCCCCGTTTGCTCTTCGAATCGCACGCGATCGGGCGCTGCTCTGCACTCGAGACCCTTTGGCTTCGGAAGGCTGGTATAATGGGTTTGCGGCCTCTGCCGCGGATGATCTCTATCTTGAATTCGTCGTGACAGGACAACGCGCGCCTGAGGTGGTCGCGTCCTGTATGTCGGAGCAGCCGGGCTCTCGTTCGGCAGCAACCCTGTTTGCGGGATATGGTGCGCTGGTGGCACGCTTACCGAACGGGGTCAGCGTCCGCATTCAAGCACCCGAAGCAGCCGCAGCCTGGGCGCATCTGGCCAATGTCATCAAGGTCCTCTGATCTCAGATGAATGGCAGATTGGCCAATCGCACTGGAAAGTCGCCTTGGGGCAGTGCAATTGTTAAACCCTCGGATTGTTCGGTGACGTCAGTTTCAGCGATGCCAACCCCGATCGAAGCGCCGACCCGGTTCGAATACACAAGATCCGTTGCCATACCCATGACGCGCTCGCCTTGCTCCAGAACTACCGGACGCTGCAACGACGAGACGCACGCGCCTTCGACAACGAACCCGACACGTTGGCGTGTCACTCCTGCATCAAACCTTCTCCGCAAGGCGGCTCTGCCGATGAAGTCATGTGTGTCAAGCGACACCATCTTGCCAAAGCCCATTTCGAAAGGATCGGCGGGAAGCGCCTGACGCCTCATGTCTGCTCCGTAGGAAATGAGGCCACTTTCAATCCGCTCTATATCGTTGGGCGCTCCGGGACCGATACCAAAAGGGCTCCCTGCTTCCTTGACACGCTGCCATAGCGCGGTCCCCTTGCGTCCATCGGTCAGATAGAGCTCGAAACCACCCTGCTTCGACCAACCGGAACGCGCGAGAACCATCGGAATGTCGTCAAGCAATGTCTCGAAAAACGCAAAAGGCCGAAGCTCTTTCACTCGGTTTCCGAACAATGTAACGGCTACGTCTGTCGCCTTCGGCCCTTGGATTGCCAGAGGCGAGACATCCGGTTCCGAAACGGTCACGTTCAGGCCTCGCTCTGCAGCAATGGCTGCGGCCCACAAATGAAGATCACTGTCGGCCACCGACAGCCAAATGCGATCGTCTGCCAGTTTCAGCAACACGGGATCATTGATCATGAGACCGTCGTGATCGCAGATTGGCACGTAGCGCCCCTGTCCGATCTTCAGTCCGGTCAAGTCGCGCGGAGTGAGTATTTGTGCCAATGCTTCCGCATCCGGACCAATAAGTTCGACCTGCCGCTGTGCCGCGACGTCCCACATGACCACGCCATTCAGAAGTCGGTCGTACTCTGCATCCGGATCACCAAAATGCCCCGGGATATACATGTGGTTATACACGGAAAAGGATTTTACGCCGTCCGCAACAGTTGCGTCGAAGAACGGGGATTGGCGGACATTTGTCCCGATATGGATTTGAAAACTCATGCCCGCCTTTAGCGTGACCGGGGACGGCGCACAACGCCTCCACCGGTCCTGTGTTCAGGCCTTCAGGTAGATATCGTGAAGGTCGAGTTGGTAGAACGGGTGCACGTCCACATTTGCGAACTTACCGTTTGAATGATTGAAGACTGAACGCCAATAAGACTGGATCAGAACACCTTCATCCTGCATGATCTTTTGCATTTTTGCCATAATGTCTCGACGGGCATTGGCATCTGCAACCGACAAACCCTGTTCCAGAAGACTGTCGAATTCCGCATTCGAGAACCCGCTTTCGTTCCATGCGGCTCCGGATTTGTAGGCGAGGGCAAAGATCTGGATTCCCAATGGACGCGGGCCCCACTCGGTCGCCGAAAACGGATATTTCGTCCAGTCGTTCCAGAAGGTTGCGCCGGGAAGGATTTTGCGTTCGATGTTCAGCCCGGCATCCCGCATTTGCGCCGCGATTGCATCACATGTGTTCTTTTGCCATTCGGTATCGAGAGAAATCAGCTCGAGAACGGTATCCGCATGTCCCGCATTGGCGACCATCTCGGCACCCTTGGCAGGATCAACTTCGAGAGCAGACAATTCAGCGTATTCTGGATGAACCGGGCAAACATGATGGTTCTCTCCAACAAGTCCCAGCCCACTGATGCCAAGCTCCAGAACAAGCGCATTGTCCACGGCAAGCTGAATGCCTCGTCTCACATCGCGATTGTCGTAGGGGCTTGACTGCTGATTGAACCGAACCGCCAACGTGTTGGCTGTCACAACCTCGCTCGACTGCCACCCGATAGAGTCAAAGACCTGAACGAAGTCGCCATCTGTTCGGTACGTCAGGTCTATTTCGTCACTGTCCGCAGCCGCGACAAGCGCGGCTTGGTCTGTGCCAAGATCGATGAACTCGATACGGTCCAGCCAACCACCCTCGCGCCAATACTGATGATCCATGTTGCGCACCAGAGCGGCTTTGACGCCCACCTCATAGCTTTCGGGCAGGTAAGCGCCCGTCCCGATGGGCACCGTGACGGGATCTTCACCCGCATAGCTGCGATGAACAACTGCGGCGGGGTAGTCTGACAAGGCGGCCATGATACTGATGTCCGGCGCATTGAGGTTTAGCTCTACGGTGTGGTCATCAATGATCCTGACCGCTCCGTCTCGCAGCGTCTTTGTCTCTGGATTCTGAAGCGCCGCGACACGAGAGGCCATAGAGTTGCCATCGACATTTCCATCTGCCCAACGGTCGAAGTTGTGCACGACGTCAACTGCGGTAAAGTCGTCACCGTTGTTCCACTTCACACCTTGGCGCAGGTTGAGTGTATACTGCGTTGCGTCCGCGTTGGCTTCCCAACTTTCGATTAGGCTGCCAGTGACGCTCCCATCGCGATTGAACAGGGTCATGTAATCCAGCCAGCCACGGCAGAAATTCGCGTATTCTGTCCAGTCCCAGAGGCGCGGATCCTTCATCGCCTTGGTTTCCATGTTCACACGCAGCGTTCCACCGCGCTGCGCTTCTGCGCGGGCCAGACTGGGCATGCCTAGACCGATCAGGCCGTAGGCCGCGGATGCGGAAACGCCCAGCATAGTTGCACGGCTTAGAAATTCCCGGCGGTCCATGAGACCGGCCCGGTACTCCTCCGCATAGAGCAGAGCGGCCCGGTGAACGCTATCCGATTTCATTTTTCTCTCCCTTTGTTTCATTTTGTCGATTCGTGGACAGTTGTGTCTAGATACGAGCGTTGCCCCGCTTCGCTTCTGCGTCAACAAAATTACGCCGCATGTCAGACCAGACAGTGCATGCCTTCTCGAAATCGAGCGCCGCGCTAAAAACCATGTCGTCATCAAAAGGATGTCCGATGATCTGCAGCCCAATGGGCACGCCCTTCTCGGCCTGCCCGCAAGGCACCGAAATGGCGGGCCGGGACGACAGCATGTTGAATGGAAACGTCATGACCCAACCCAGCATGGGATCAACGGATCGACCATTGATTATCAGATCATCGGTCCCCGGATCAAAGTCAGCGTGCAGCGCGGGAACAGCCGTGGTGGGACAGATCAAGAGGTCAAATTCAGTCATCGCCCGCGCCAGTTCCTGACTCATGCGACCTGTACAGGTCAGAGCAGCAAGGTAATCCTGGGGTTTGACGCGCAAACCTGCCTTAGCAAACTGACGGGCATATGGTGTCATTCGCTCCCAGTCTTCAGGAGCCTCAGGGGCGATCGAAGTCCCAAAGATCATACGTAGATGTGTAAGCGCAGCCTCCATGACCTCCGACCCCCACGGCAGTTCGATCTCTTCGACCACGGCACCAAGGTCGTGAAATGTCTGGGCGGCTTTGAGCAAAGCCGCTTCCACCTCGGGATCAACCTCGAAAAAACCGAGAGTTCTTGAGATCGCAATACGGCACCCCCTCACACCTCCTGTCGTAACGATCTCATGGCATGGCAGGGTCATTGGGTCGTCTGGATGTGGTCCGCAAAGCACGTTCTGAAGCAACTTCGTATCCGCGACAGTCCGAGCAATCGGACCGGTGTGGCAGTAGAAATCCAGGTTGAATGGCGCATCCACCGGGTTCCGGCCTCGGGGTGGCTTGTACCCAACAACCCCGCAACAGGAAGCGGGGATGCGGATTGAACCGCCGATATCGGATCCCGTCGCCAAAGTAGAACTTCCCACCGCAAGTGACGCCGCCGCGCCGCCCGACGACCCTCCAGGTGTCATCTCTGTATTCCACGGGTTGCGCGTCACTCCCCAACGTCGGGACCAGGTCACAGCCGCGCAGGAAAATTCGGGTGTGGCACTGCGGGCATGCACAATTCCACCCGCATCCAAAACGCGTTGATTAATTGGTGACGTTGACGGTTGCGGCGAGTCATTCGATAGCCACGAGCCTGCCGAAGTGGGAAGCTCCGCAATGTGACCTGCATCCTTGACTGAAATGCACAACCCCTCCAACGGCCGCGGGTCGCCTCGCAGATACCGCGCTTCCGCTGACTTTGCCGCGACCAGAGCCTGATCGAAATACCGATAGGTGAATGCCCCGATTGCCGGCTCTGTTGCTTCGGCCCGTTCGATCAGCGCCTCAGTCAATTCAACCGGCGACAATGCGCGCTTTTGAAAAAGCCCAAGGGCTTCTGTTGCAGAAAGCCACGCTAATTCAGTCACGGCGACACCGCAGCAAACGACTCTGCGAGAACGGACATGATGTGATCTATCTCGGCTTCGGTACAGATGTACGGTGGCGCAATCGCTACGACCGGCCCGATGATGCGGAAAAAGACGCCCCGCGCCACTGCCTGTTGCCCAATTGCCTGCGCCAGCACTTCGGTGTCGCATTCAAGCGCCGCCAACAAACCCTGGCAACGGACATCCAGCACTCCCGGCTCATTCTTAAGCCCTGACAGCCCATCTTTGATCCGTGCGCCAAGCCGGGCGACGTGTCGAGGCAAATCCATCTCTTCATAAATCTTCAGACATTCGAGGGCGACCGCTGTACCAACAGGATGGCCACCATAGGTGAACCCATGCCCGAGAGTGCCAACGCCATGCGCCAAAGGCTTAAGACCGTCATAGACCTCTTCAGACAGTGCAACGGCTGACATCGGAAATACCGAAGCCGTCAGTTGTTTGGCTATGGTCATGAGGTGTGGACGAATGCCGAATGTCTCGCAACCGAACCATTCGCCGGTTCGACCAAAACCACAGATGATCTCATCCGCAATGAGAAGGATCCCGTGCTTGGCGAGCACATTCTGCACGGCGTCCCAATAACCGTCGGGCGGCAGAATGACGCCCCCCGCGCCCATTGCCGGTTCACCGATAAAGGCAGCGATGGTGCCTGAATCTTCTGCGCGGATGAGTTCGTCCAATTCCCGCGCCCGACGCTTGGAAAATGCAAGTTCGCTCTCGCCAGGGTCGGCATCTCTCAGGAAATGTGGCCGCCCCGTGCGCAAGACATCAGACAGCGGCAAGGCAAAGCCGGTGTGACAATAGTCGAGTCCTGTCAGGGCCGCGCTCATCTGTCCGGATCCATGATAGGCCCCATCGCGTGCAATGATGCGCGTTCGGTCCGGCTGTCCTTTGGCCGCCCAATAGTAGCGCGCGATTTTAGCTGCCGTTTCCACGGCATCAGAACCAGACGTGCCGAAGAAGACCTTATTCATGCCCGGCATGCGCGCTACCAGCCGGGCCGCCAAGTGCTCTGTACAGACCGGTGTACGCCCCATGAAGGAATGATAATAGGCCAGCGTGCTCATCTGGTCAGTCATGGCACGTGTCAATCGCGCCGGGGCAAAACCAAGGCTCGCGCACCATAAGGCGGAAACCGCATCAATATAGCTGCGACCGTCCGTATCCCGTACTCTTATACCTTCACCGCTTTCGATGTTCAGCGGCGGGGTCATCTCGATGACAACAGGATCGTTGAATGGAAAAAGCTGGCTCAAAAGAAAAACTCCGACAGACGTCCGGTGTAGCTTTTCCGATAACAAAAAATCGGTCAAATTCGAATAACTCTCATTTCACAGTAGAAAAAGTTATGCCAAATCGTCTTCCAAACCTGAATGCGTTGCGCGTCCTTAGCCAAGTCGCTCGCCACAACAGCTTCACCATCGCGGCGGAGGCTTTGGGAGTGACCCAGTCTGCCGTCAGCAAGCAGATTGCGGCGCTGGAAGCTGAGCTTGGCCAACCTCTTTTTGTGCGTTTTCACAAACGCATCGAAATCACTCCGTTCGGACAAAAGCTTGCGGACCTCGCGACATCCTCGTTCACGCGTATTGAAACCGGACTGCGAGAGTTCAAGGCCCCGGCGCCTGACCAAATCCGACTGCATGGCGATGCCGATTTTGTCGAACTCTGGCTGTTTCCCCGTTTGCAAAGCTTTGAAGCCATGAATCCGGACATACGCATTTCGATCTCGGTCACAGTTGGAATGAACGCACCACCTGCCACCGGCTGGGACTGCGCGGTATTCTGGGGGCGCGGCGGTTGGAGTGGATTTCGGTTTGAAGCGCTGCTGACAAACACAGTTTTTCCCGTCGCAGCGCCTGACTACTTTGCCACCCTGAATCGCGCACCCCGCATGGCAGACATCCCCGAACGCCACCTCATTCACGATCAGACCCGCACTTGGTGGCGCGCGTTTCGGGAAGCTGAAGGGGAATACGAATTGGATCCAACCGCAGGGCGCATCTACAACCGTACCGCTTTATGCCTGACCGCTGCTGCAAGAGGCGATGGCGTCACGATCGGAGATGAAGTGACAACCAAACTTCTGCTCGCAAGCGGCGCTCTGATCTGCCCGTTTGACACACGACTCCCGTCTCCAGACGCATATTACCTCGCGTATTCGGAAACAAACCCATCGAAACCGATAAACCGGTTTGCCAATTGGCTACGAGAGGAAGCCGCAAAGCATACAGATTTCTTCAGAGAATTTTGGGGCACTCGAAAAAAGCGATGACGGAGGGGACACATAGACTTTCTCGTACCTCGCATACGAATTGGCCCAAAAGAACGCAAAGCCTCTCTGCAAGCCCCAACTATTATCATCGAATGCAAAGAAATGTCGCGAATAACCATGCCAGTGCCGTCCGCGCCATACACTTGGAACAGGCTCTGTTGATGGCATGGATGCCCCTTCTCGACCGCATCAAAGTATGTCAAGGTGATGTTTGTTCAAGACATCACAAATGGAGAGAGCATCGATGCCATCATCAGAACCGCGATGAGGTCGAAGCAAGCGGGAATCCATCGGAGCTCGCGACGTTGAACTGACAGGCCGCCCGAAGAAGCCGGATACACACCAGCAATCGCGACCACCGATCCGGAACCAAAAAGACAGTTGCAATCGAGCGCGATCAACATGCAGCCCACATGGACGCCGATACGGAGGCACGCTTCAATGCCGCTTGATCATCTAGGGAAAACCAGCCCTTAAGTGAATCGGGTTTAAGAATTACCACGTATGAGGTAAGGCTGCGCCGCAAGTTGACGCGTGCACGCGAAGTCTCAGCTCCCTCGGGCGACATTAAATTGAGATAGCCGAGCCCCTTGAAACCCAGATCTGGCGCGTTTTCGCTGCAGTATAATTTCTACACCCTGTCCCGGAAGCCGTGGATGAACTCGATCCCAAACTGGCTGATCTTTGCGTTGATCGAGTTAGAATACTGGCGCCAATCTGAGCACAGCATACTGTAACTTGGCCATGCCTAGTCCTCGAAATGGCCGGCCGCGGCAAAGCCGCCGCCATGGGTGGCGATGAAACGGTCATTAATGTCGGGTTGCGGCGTCGCGGCCTCGACCTTGGCTCGGTACGGTTCGGAGCTGTCCTGCGGGCTGTAGCCGATATGCGCGGCCTTGCGGTTGTCGGTGAATTTCACCAAATTATCGGAAACACCATAGATGACCGTGTGGCGCACGACAGGAGCCAGCAGCGACCGCCTGAAGACCTCGGCGCAGTCACGAAAACTGAGATAGGTGTTCAGCTGTCGTCGATCGCTGGGCTTGGGGAAGGATGAATAGACTCGGACCGAAACGCTCTCGAGCCCGAACTTGTCCCAGTAATATTGCGCCGTCGCTTCGCCGAAGGCTTTCGAGAGGCCATAGTTGCTGTCGGGCCGCAGGGGGACGTCGGTATCAATCACTTGCGTGGTCGGATAGAAGCCCACCGCATGCACTGAACTAGCCCAGGTAACGCGCTTAACGCCGTTTTTCCGACAGCCTTCGTAGAGATTGTAGAAGCCTCGGATGTTTGCCTCGAGGATGGCGTCGAACGTGCTTTCTTTGCTGACGCCGCCGAGATGCACTACCGCGTCGACATCGCGCGTCATCTTGAGAACCGCATCGGCATCTGTCAGGTCGCAAATCGCGGCCTCTTCATGCGCGGCAAGGTCGTCGAACAGCTTTCGGTCACTGAGACGCAGAGTGTCGGCGATGTCGGTCAGCTCGCGCCGCATAACGGTGCCGAGCACCCCAGCGGCGCCAGTTATCAGAAGGCGGGTGTATCGTTTTGCCATGAATCTTGTCCTTCAGTTCAGCGCGGCAACAGCCGCGGCAAGGCGGTCGAGCGCCTCGGTCAGTTCGGCGCGCGAGGCGGCGTAGGAAAGCCGGATCGCCGGAGAAAGTCCGAAGACGGCTCCTTGCACGCATGCGATGTGCCCTGCGCTCAGAAGATGTCCGGCGAACGCGGTGTCATCGACGATCACGGCGCCATCCGGGGTGCGGCGCCCGATCGGCCCATGGATCGTCGGGAAGGCGTAAAAGGCGCCGTCCGGAAGTGTGAAGCGCAAGCTGTCCATGCTCGCCAACCCGGCAAAGACAAGATCCCGCCGCGCTCGAAATTCCGCACGCGCCATTTCGACGAAGTCCTGCGGGACGGTCAGGGCCTCGACAGTCGCCGCGTGACTGATCGAACAGGCGTTCGACGTCGATTGCGACTGGATCTTGGACATCACCCGGGCCAGCTCGGGCGCACAGGCGGCATAGCCGATGCGCCAGCCGGTCATGGCATAGGCCTTGGCCACGCCGCTCACGATCACCGTCCGCTCCGCCAGCTCCGGGCATGCCGCCCCGAATAGGTGAACGGCGCATCGGCATACCAGAGCTGCTGGTAAATCTCGTCCGACAGGATCAGCACGCTTGGATGCCGCGTCAGCACCTCGCCGAGGGCCTTGAGTTCGGCCAATTTGTAGGCCGCTCCGGAGGGGTTCGACGGCGTGTTGAGGAATACCCAGCGAGTCTGCGGGGAGATCGCGGTTTCCAGCCGCTCGGGCGTCAGCTTGAACCCGTCCTTGATGCCGCAGGCCACGACCTTGGGCGTGCCGCCCAGAAGAAGCACCCAGTCGGTGTAGGATACCCAATAGGGCCCCGGGCACCGCACCTCGTCGCCGGGCTCCAGCGTCGCCATCAGCGCATTGAAGATCACCTGCTTGGCGCCGTTGCCGCACGTGATGTTCTCGCGCTTGAATGTCACTCCGTTCTCGCGGTGAAACTTCTCGATCACCGCGTCCTTCAGGGCTAGCGTGCCGTCGGGCGCGGTATATCGGGTCTCGCCCCGCTTCATCGTAGCATAGGCGGCCTCGATGATGTTCTCGGGTGTGTCGAAGTCGGGCACGCCGATTGACAGGTCGATCACCGGAGCCTCCGCCGCTTTCATCGCCTTGGCCTTGGTCGAGATCGTGATCGCGGGTGAGGGTTTGATCAACGTGATCTGCGTGGCTTCAAAGCTCATTTGTCCTCATCCTTTCCGATGTAGCCGAGGCGCAGGTCGCGGGCGCGATCCTCTGCCGACCGTTCAGCCGGATTGCCGAAACCGCCACCGCCCGGAAGTTTGAGCACCAACCTGCGACCGGCTGGCACCTTCTGTCGGCCTTTCGCTTTCATTACAGTTCCGTCGTCGAGCCGGACTATGCCGGGCATGCCGTCCTCGCCACCCTGGCGGCCTCGCGCGGGGTGCTCGACCCGGTCAAACATTGCCTTGATCCAGAATTCGTGACCGTCGTCGGCGGCAATCTCGATCACCTGCCCCAGCCCGCCGCGAAATTGGCCCGCCCCGCCGGACCCTTCGCGCAACTCCTTGCGCCAGACGATGATTGGGCCGGACTGTTCGGTCGCCTCGACCGACATGGCGTGTACCCCCGAGGGGAATGCTGTCGCGTTCAGACCGTCCAGTGTGGGTCGAGCACCTGATCCGCCAGAGTTGAACATCAGCATCTCCGCCGATTGCAGCCGCTCGCCCGGCGCGGCCTGGGTGCCGGCAACCGGTCGGGCTGATATCTGCACGTTCCAAAGCGCCCCGGCTCCTTCAGCCGGTGCCACATCCGGCAGAAATTTCGACAACGCCCCAAGGACAGTGTCGGGGATGAAGTGGCCCAGTACATGGCGCACAGCAACTGGAGCCGGGTGCTGGGCGTTCAGAATACAACCCTCAGGCGCCGAGACCGTGAACGGCTCCAGCGACGCGTGGTTGTTGGGGATCTCCGGCGCGAGCGCGCATTTCAGCCCGTAGCCACAATAGGCCTTGGTGTAGATCAAGGGAACGTTGATACCGAGGCTGCTCTGCCTGGACGTTCCTTCGAAGTCCGCGTGCACCCCTTCGGACGAGATATCGAGCCGCACCTTAAGGTACACCGGAGCGTCGTAGCCATCGACAGTCATGTCATTGCCCCACGAGCCTTGCGGCAACGCTGCCAGTTTCTCGAGCGTGGCCAGACGACTGTTTTCGAAGATGAAATCGCGTAGCGCTTCGAGAGAGGAGAGTTCGAACTCGTCCATCATGCCCATCAGGCGTCGGTGGCCGATCTCGTTGCAGGCGGCAAGCGAATGCAGGTCGCCAATCACCTGGTCGGCCTCACGTACGTTGTGGCGTACGATATTGATCAACTCGTGGTTCAGCCTGCCCTTGTCGGCGAAGCGCATGATCGGGATGAAGATCCCCTCCTCGTAGACCTCGTTCGCATCCGGCCCGAAGCCGCGGCCCCCCACGTCAACCACATGCGCAGTGCAAGCGAAGTACCCCACCAGCCGACTGTCACGGAACGAGGGCGTAACGAAGGTGAAATCCAAGAGGTGTCCGGTCCCGCGCCAGGGATCGTTGGTAATGTAGACGTCGCCCTCTGCGATATTGTCCTCACCGATCACCTCGATGAAGTTCTTCACGGCAACCGCCATGGCGTTGACATGGCCGGGCGTGCCGGTGACGGCCTGAGCCAGCATGTGCCCGTCACTGTCGAACACGCCGGCCGACAGGTCGCCAGACTCGCGAACCGAGGTCGAGAAGGCCGTGCGCACCAGGGTCAGCGCCTGTTCCTCGACGACCGAGATCAACCGGTTCCACATTATCTGAAAGTGGACCTTCGAGAAATCCGTCCTCATTGCGCGGTCTCCTTGCGCTGGACGAGAAGGCAGCCATCGGCCTGAAGCGTCGCAGCGTAACCCGCAGTCACAATGGTGGTGGTCTCGGCTTCGACGATGGCGGCAGGGCCGTTAACCATGCTGCCAGTGCGCATGTCGGCGCGCTCGACGATCTGAGCATCGAGGAAACCGGCCTCGCGAGCATCGAATATCTGGCGCTTACCGACGCTCGGTGCCTCGTGTTTGGCCGCGACGCGTTCGACAGGCTGCCGAGGAGCAGAAACGGATTCGGCCTTCACGGACCAATTCATAACTTCAACGTCGAGCGTTTCGAGCGGTTGGCCGAAGAGACGACGGTATTCGGTCTCAAATGCGGAGCGGAGGCCCATCGCGTCGAGAGCCGTGCCGGGCAGGCCCACTGGGATCTCCCATCCTTGACCGACGTAGCGCATGAATGCTTTGCGTTCGATCAGAAGCTCTGCGTCCCGGGCCCCTGCCCGCGCAACGGCGACGGCCTCGCGCTCAAGACCCTCCAACACGTCCGAGACCCAGCCTTTGTCGAACTGGCTAAGGCGAAGATAGGCCCCGCGCACCGCTTCGTAACCGAAGGGTGCCCGCAGAAACCCGATGGCCGAACCGACGCCTGCCCCCGGAGGCACCAGCAAAGCGTCGATGCCAAGCTTCTCGCACAGGCGGTTGGCGTGCAGCGGTGCCGCGCCGCCATAGGCGATCATGGTGAACTCGCCAAGTTCTTTACCATTCTCGACCGCATGCACACGCGCCGCGGCTGTCATGTTCTCATCGACCATCTCGATTACCCCGACGGCCGCATGCCGTGCATCCATTGCGAGCCTATTGCCGACTTCGGCCAACAGCGCGTGCTCGGAACTCTCGGCGGAGAGCGCGATGTCACCGCCGGCGAAATTGTCCGGATCGAGCTTGCCAAGGACCAGATCGGCATCGGTCACTGCGGGTCGATTGCCACCGCGTCCGTAGCAGGCCGGACCGGGTTCGGAACCCGCACTTTCCGGGCCGACCCGGATCTGGCGCATCCCGTCCACATGGGCGAGTGAGCCGCCCCCTGCCCCGATTTCCACCATCTCGATCACCGGGATCGAAATCGGCATACCTGAGCCTTTTTTGAAACGATAATTGCGTGCAACCTCGAAGGTGCGTGCAGTCTTAGGTGAGAAATCTTCGATCAGGCAGATCTTGGCCGTGGTGCCGCCCATGTCGTAGGACAAGATCTTGCGCAGCCCGTGCCGCGCCGCGACGTCGGCGGCATAGATCGCTCCGCCAGCGGGTCCGGATTCAAGGAGCCGCACCGGGAAGGCGGCCGCAGTTTCGACCGAGATCAACCCGCCGCCTGAATGGATCATAAAGACCGGGCAGGTAGCACCAATTCCATGCAGACTGTCCACCAGCCGGTTCAAATAGCTTTCCATCAGCGGCTTGACGAAAGCGTTCGAGCAGACCGTGTTGAACCGTTCAAACTCGCGCATCTGGGGCGAAACCTCAGACGAGATCGAAATGCTGACGCCTGGCGCGTTCTCTGCAACGATGTCCCGGGCTCGAATTTCATGCGCTGGGTTGACGTAGGAGTGCATGAAGCCGATGGCGACACTCTCATAGCCTTCGGCCGCCACGTGTTTGGCGAAAGTCATGACAGCTGCCTCGTCCAATGCCTCCAGCTCGCGGCCAGATGCGCCAATCCGGCCAGCTGCAATGAAGCGCGCATCACGAGCGATGAGGGGCGCGGGAAGGACGATGTTCAAGTCGTATTGCTCGAACCGGTTTTCAGTGCGCATCTCGATGACGTCCCGAAACCCTTTCGAGGTCAGGAAGGCAGTCTTGGCCCCGCGGCGCTCGATCAGCGCGTTGGTCGCCAGCGTCGTGCCGTGGATGACGATGTCTATGGCGCCGAGCTCGATACCAGCATTCTTTGCAACGCGAAGTACGCCATCCAAGATCGCCTGCTCGGGCGCGGAATAGTTGGTCAGGAGCTTTGTCGAGAACAGCTCTTCGCCGATCTCCATCGCGACGTCGGTGAAGGTGCCGCCGATGTCGACGCCCAGCCGAACCGGTTTGCCGTCATGTGTCATGCCTGCGCCTTCCCAAAACTTGACATCAGCGCGTCGGCGCCACGTGCCAGGATGCCGAGGTCCGACCCCACCGCGACCACGCGGAAACCATCCGCGATATAGCGATCCGCATCCACCTTGACGGAGGCGAGTGTGCCCGCGCTCTTTCCTTGTTCGGTTGCCGCTTCGTGCACGGAAGCGATGGCGTCCTGCACGTGCGGCGCGTTCGGGTTGTGCATCGCGCCGAGGTTGGTCGACAGGTCTCCGGGCCCGACGAAGAGCGCATCCACACCATCGACGGCGGCAATCTCGGCGGCGTTGCGCACGCCCTCGGCACACTCGATCTGAAGCGTCAGGAGCTGGTTGCGATGCGCCGCCTCGTGGTAACCCTTGATCCGCCCGAACTGGTTCGCCCGGTGCCCCACCGAAAAGCCCCTGATGCCGTCGGGCGCATAGCGCGTCGCCGCCACGATGCGGCTGGCCTGCTCGGCATTGCGTACATTCGGGATCATCAAGTTGCGTGCGCCTGCATCCACGAACTGCTTGATCAGGTTCGTGTCGTCCGAGGGCAGCCGCACCACCGGCTCGGTCGCGAAAGCGGCCAGAACCTGGAGCTGCGCCATTACGGTCCGCAGGTCGTTCGGGCTGTGTTCACCGTCGATCAGCACCCAATCACAGCCAGCACCAGCAACGACTTCGGTGGTGCATGCGCCTGCAAGCGAGCACCAGATACCCAGCTGTAACTGCTTGGAAATTAGGTTGGCTTTCAGAACATTTGGACTCTCCTGCATTGCGCCTCCAGGAAATTGAACTGAACCGATGCGTGTATTTGTATGATGTATGACATCATATATTAAAGGTAAACCTCGGTGTTTCTCGAAAGACTCGGAAAAGGCGAACGAATTCATGAAGACCGCCTTCATTGACCAAACGACAATGCGCTGGGAAAAGAGGTCGAGCACGACCGAGACCGAGAGCCAGGCCTCCGCAGTCTAGATGTTGGTGAAGTAAGCCAGCGACTTCTCGTTCGGAGGGTCGGTGTTGAAGTCACGGTCGAGAAGGCTGTCGGCGAAGATCGACAGTCTATCGTCGCCAGCACAATATCTGCCCGCCAAAAAAGTCTGCGCTGCATGTTGCGTTTGGTCAGCAGCGCGTGAAGCTCATCGCGCTTGACAGGCCAAACTAACAGCAGATGTCGAGACATCTCTTCTGCTGATCATGCCGCGACGGTGCCGCGTTGACGATCCTGTTTCAGGCGCGGAACACCAATGAATTCGTGTATATGACGGAAAACACTTCAGCAAATCCCTAAATGATGGCATTGAATGCTGCGCAAGAAAAACGAGGTATTAATCCCGAACATGGCACGTAGAAAGACGCTTTCCACACAGGTTGCCGAGGACCTTGCGCAAAAGATAACCGGCGGGCTTCTGACGCCGGGGGATAAGCTTCCAACCGAAGCCGATCTGTGTGATCGATACGAAGTGAGCCGAACCGTCGTTCGCGAAGCCGTCGCCAGGCTGCGCTCAGATGGTCTACTTATCTCAGAACAGGGCCGCGGCATGTTTGTCGCCGAAAAAATGCCATCGCAGAAATTCGAAATAGACGAAGACGCCCTAGAGGCGCTGCCGGAGACGATCTCTCTTCTCGAGTTGCGGTTGAGCGTCGAAGTGGAGGCAGCGGCGCTTTGCGCTAAACGGCGGTCTCAGGAGGATGCAGACAGAATACGAAAGGAAATGGAGCGTGTCGATTCACAGCATTCCGACCCGGATACCGTCGAGATACATTATGATTTCGCCTTTCATCTCATCATTGCCAAAGCTTCAGGCAACCCGTTCTTTTATAGCTTTCTCAGCTTTCTTCAAAAAATCATCGTGCCGCGATACCGCCTCAGCACGCTTGTCTCGCAGCAGCTGAAGGACAGCTACTACGAGCGCATTCATGACGAGCATGAAGCAATTGTGGTTGCCATCGAGGAGCAAAATCCGGTCGCGGCAAGGGAGGCTATGCGCAGTCATCTTAAGAACAGCCTCGCCAGGTTGCGGGCACTTTCGAGCGCAGCAGGTATCAGTGATGGTATCCAGGTCGAAGATCCGCACGCTCAAAAGCTTTTGCAGGATATCCTGTCCGAATGCCTGCCAGACCCTGCTGCGGGAGCATAGCTCTTGATACTGACACATAGACCCGTGATCTGCCTGACGTCGACACCTGCGGAAAAACTGGGAGTGGTCAAAACTTAGCGGGTCATGTTATTGCTTTTTGGTAGGGCTGGTTAGCCGACCGTTGAGAACGGCGGCTCGGACAATAGCCACGCGGTGGTCTGGGCATTGCCTTGTTTTTTCCGGCGGCCCGCAGGGCAAAAGAAGTAGTTTGATTTCACGCGCTCAACTCATGGGCATATTCAGCCCAAAGCTCAAAGGCATTGGATCGGGCGTGGCGGTAGGTGTCACGGGAGTGGGCGAAATGTGGGGGTCGTTGGAGGTCACGCGGCTCTTTGGTAGGCGGCGGTTAGCCGACCATCGAGAACGGCAGCACGGACGACGGCCACGCGATGTGCTCCCTTGGGTGACCATCTCATGCGGCGGCGCTTTACCATGCGGGTGTTTCCGATGTTGTCCACGCAGCCCTCGGCCCGGGATGAAGAGATGGGAAGAACGGTGCGGTACCGCCGACCATAATCGGTCAGGCGGTCCATGTTGTTCGCAAGGTAGGAAACACCGAGCTTGCACCTGTCCGGCGGCTTCTGCCACCCCAGCGATCATCTGCCGTCAACCGAGCGCAATCGACCATCAACCATTGCAGACTGGTCGTGGCCTTCATGACTTTCCCATGCCACAGGTACCATCGCAGCGTTTCGGCCGGACGCTTGAACAACACTGGAATGTCGGAGAAGCCCTCTGTCTGGAGCAGGCCCTTTACCGCATTCTCGACATGCTGAATGCGCATCGAAATGTGCCACCAGTCGAGGATATGACGGACTGTCCCACCGACGGCATCGCGCACGAGATTCGGCAGGGCTGGTTCCCCGTCCGAGATCACAGTAACGGTTTGTCTGTGATCCCAACCGAGAGCCCTCAAGTCGTGGCGAAGTTGGCTGGCGGGTGACAGCACCGCCTGCAGAACAAGGTCGAAGCGGCGGCACTTGTTGTGGCTTTCGATCTTGCCGACCACAACATCGAGGTGTCGCTTCTGGTATTCCGGCCGGCACCGGATATGTGCGCCATCCAGGAAGACCGTCAACCCGGGCGCATTCTCGGCGGGCTCCGCAAGCACCGGCTCAGTCTGCTCGATGGCGTCGATGTCCCGGGCGACTGTGCAAAGACGGTTCCGCGCCGATGTATTCACCTGCTTGGCGCAAGGCAGGAAGGTTTCCAAGATGCGCGCCGCTTCCCGGAAGGAATGTCGCGCCCCAAGTTCGGCTTGTAGGCGCCGCAGTTCCGGGGTCGACCGATCCGGAAAAAAGTAAGCGAGCGGCGAAAGCGGCCCGCCCAGGACGACGTCAGACTTGGCACTGCAGGCGCAGCGGCGAATTCGCGGCGCCTTGACCTGGAACCTGCCGAAGAGCGTGTTGAGCACCCTCGACCGATAATCGTGTATGGCCCGAACCCCGTCGCAGTCAGGACAGATTCTGCTAGCTTCGGAAATTTCCTCGATCTGGTCGAGCAGGATTGCATTCTGCAATTGCTCCAGGACCGTCTTGGCATCTTGGAGCCACATGCCAAACCCCTCAGGTTGCGTTCGCCGAAACGGGCGGGACAAACGGCCGAGACGACGCCTCTTCGTGGTTCCGTTTTCAAACGTGGTCTCGACGATAATCCTCACATCCATGGCAGTTCCTCTCCAAATGAACCACCAACTTACAAAGACACCCCCAAGTTTTGTCCACTCCCGCCGGCAACCGAACAATCGGCAGGTGTGTCATGATGCATGCGGGGTAGCTCATCAACCCGGAGCAGAGGCTCATAAGTCGCGCCGTCCCACCCCACCTCGAACGACCAGCGGTCGGCGGTCGGCGGTGGTCGAGACATGCAGCACCATCTTGTCCACCGGCGCATAGGTCATGCGCGGGGTATAGCCTCAGATTTCCAGCACCTGCGGATCGCGCGCCGGCCCGATATAGTTATGGTCCAGAATGTGCCGTGCGCGGGCGCGGGTGTGGGGGGGTGATCGCGGGGCCGGGGCCTTCGGTTGTCATGCGGTTACTCCGGCAGGTATTTGGCGGACCAGCCCGTCGCGGCGGTGCCTTTGTCTAACATGGCGGTGATCTCGGCCTCTGTCAGCCCGATCTGCGACAGGATCGCCCGCGTCTGCGCGCCGGGTTTCGGCGCATGGCCGGGGATGGAGATCGCGGCGCGGTCGGGGCGCACGGCATTGGGCGCAACAAGATCGACCCAGCGGCCCATCGGGTGCCGGTCATGGCGGATCGCGCGATAGGTGGCGATGCGGATATCGGCCGGGCCATCGCTTTCGAGGTGCAGGTTCGCATCGCGATTTTCCGAAAGCGAGCCAAGCGGCACCACGCTGGCCGAACTATGGGCAAAGCACGCCTGCCAATGGGCGACGGGATGGGCAGCGAACCGTTCGGCCAGCGCCCCGGCCAACCCGTGCTCGTCCTGCTGCGCCAGATCAGCCAGTTCTGGCACCCGGGCCAGCGCGGCGGCGCGCTCGTTCGGGGCGGCGAAGAACAGCCAGCGATCAGCGGCGCGATAGCAATGGTAGAACGGCCCCCAGCCGCGCGCCTGCCGCCCGGCGGGTTCGTCAAAGGGCGCGCGCCCGTCGAAATCATACATGAATTGCGCCTGGATCATCGCGCCACACCCGGCCAGCGCCGCCCGCGCCACGCCGCCCTTTCCGGTCAGCCGTCGCCGTTCCAGCGCCGCACCAAGGGCGACGCAGGCGGCATAGCCCGTCAGCGCGTCGATCGTGCCGAAATGAGCGTGTTCCTCGGGCGTGTCCGGCCCACCGCCAAAGCGCACCATGACGCCGGTCGCCGCCTGTGCCAGATCGTCATAGCCCAGATGATCCGATTTCGGCCCGCGCATCGGCCCGCCCCATGCATCCAGCTGCACAAGGATCGCGCGCGGGTTCAGGGCCGCCAGACGGTCGGGCGACAGGCCAAGCGCGTCACGCTGTTCATCGGTGCCGTTCATCGTGACCACATCGGCGCCCGTGATCAGCCGCTCCAGCGCCGCGCGGCCTGCCGGGCTGCCCAGATCCAGCAAGACGCTGTCCTTGCCGCGATGGGCGTGCAGGCCAAAGACGATGGCATTCCACGGATCGACCGAGGGGCTGACCGGCTGAACCGAGGTCACCTTGGCCCCGAACCGCGCCAGCGTTGCGCCGATGGTGGGGCCTGCAATGACGTTGGTCAGGTCGACCACACGCAGCCCGTCCAGCCAGCCGCCCTCGCCCTTGCCCTCCGATGCAACGCGGGGGCTTTCGGCCAACAACGCGGGCAGGTCAGTGCGAAACTCATCCGCCACTGGACCAGGCCGTTTGTCCATCGCGCCCGGGTCATCCAGCAGCCATGCCAGATTGCCCAACTGCCGCATCGGCCCATGGCACGGATCATCGACCGTCAGCACCAGCCCCGAGGCCAGCGCATGCGGATCGGCCAGCCATTCGCGCGTGCTGCGCTGCGCGCTGGCCGGGGCCTTGGCGGCGCCGAAAATCGCCTCCCATTCCCACGAAGGTCGGGTCAGAAAGGCCGTCTGCATCGCGTCCGACACGCGCTTGCGGTCGCGCTCGCCGACCGGGTAGTTCCGCAAGGCCCATTCATGCGGCCAATCCTTCCGGTCCAGGTAAGCGTCGAAATCGGGCAGCGTATCGGCCAATTCGTCCAACCCCAGCGCCCTGAGCGCGCGGCGCTGATGGGTCTTGATCGAGCAGGACACGACATAGAATCCCCGCCCATCGGCGCAGGTATAGGTGCGATAGAAGGGATCAAGAAACGCGCCCAGATCTGCATAGCTCAGGTCCAGCGGCAGACCGGCCGCGCGACGCCGGTCCAGTTCCACCTCGCGCGGGGATTTGTAGCGGGCGGGGTAATCCTGCACCTGCTCGCAATTATAGACCAGCCCTTCGAACAGCGCCGAGGCCAGCGGCACCTCGATGTGATCGCCGCCCATCCGGTCGCGTGCACCAAGCGCGAACAGAACCGCCATCGCGCCGAACGCCGCACCATAGGCCGACGCCAGCCCCAGCGGCGTAAACGACGGGTTGATCCCCATCAACTGCCGGTTCAGCCCCATATCGGTGAACTGCCCCGTGCGGGCCGCGATCACCGCCTCCCACGCGGCCAACCCGGCCAATTCCGGGTCGGTCGAGGCAAAGCCGGGGAGCGACAGCGACACGATACCGGGGTTCGCCGCGCGCAGATCGGCGGGGCCAAGCCCTAGTCGCGCCATGACGCCGGGGCGGAAATTGTCGATCACCACATCGGCCCGGGCGACCATATCCAGCGCGGTTTGACGCCCCGCATCGGTTTTCAGGTCCAGCACTAAGGACCGCTTGCCCCGCGACAGCATGTCAAAGGCCGGATCACGCCAGCGCGGCCCGCCGGGCGGATCAATCCGGATCACCTCGGCCCCCATGTCAGCCAGCATCATGCCCACCATCGGCCCGGCAAGGTAGTGGCCGAAATCCAGCACGCGGATATGGTACAGGGGGCGGTCGGTCATGGCGGCTCTCCAAAGCGCATTTTGGACAGGATGCGGGATAGCTATACGGCGCAAAATCACCGAAACTGCCAATGATGACACCGAATCTGCCAAAGACCGCGTCTGTGCTGCGTATCAACATCCTGCTGTTCGAGGCGTTTTCGAACATGGTTCTGGCTTGCCTGCTCGAGCCTTTGCGCGTTGTGCGAGACGAACATGGCACGGCGATCACCTGGACCATCCTGACACCGCACGATGGCCCGGTCAGGTCGTCCAGCGGGTTATCCTTGGCCCCCGATTGCCAGTTATCACAGGCCGGGGCCTGCGATCTGCTGATCGTGATCGGCGGTGACAGGTTCCGACAGGATTCCCAGCATTCCGCAACACGCCGCGCCCTCATGGTCGCGCGCCGCGCGAAGACGGTCATTGCCGCCGATACCGGGACGTGGTTGCTGGCCTCGGCGGGGTATCTGGAGGGACGGCAAGCGACCCTACACTGGCAATTGCTGGAGGAATTCGCCGAGCGCTTTCCCAAGGTGAACCGCGTGGCGGCCCCCTTTGCTGGCGACGGCAAATGGCTGACCTGCGGCAGCGCGGCGGGGGCCATGGAACTGGTGCTGCAAGAGATCGCGCAGCGGTTCGGCGCGGCGGCCCGGTTTGATGCCGCGTCGATGTTCCTGAACGCCCCCCGGCTTGCGCGCACGCCTGATAACGGGCTCGGTGGGCTGCCATCGCACCCGAACCCGCGTGTGCGCAAGGCGCTTGATATCATGGCCGCGACGGTCGAAAATCCCCGCACCCTGCCCGAAATAGCCACGGGGGCTGGCCTGACCTTGCGCACGATGGCGCGTCTGTTCGCGGCTGATCTGGGGCTTTCGCCTGGCAAATGCTACCAGCATATGCGCTTGGCTCGCGCGCGCGAGCTGATGCTCCAGCAAGGCATGTCGGCAGCGGATGCGGCCCCGCGATGCGGGTTTTCCTGCGTGGCGTCCCTGAAACGCGCGCTTTCGCGCAGCAGCAAGGAAAATGCGGGTTCTGGCGGGGCTAATCTGCCATTAGGGCCTTCATATCACCGATGAACTCTGCGTCGCCTTTGGTCCTGCGCGCGTCCAACATCGCCTCCGCATCCGGGCCGGCACGGAACCGCAGGCGATCGCCAGGTTCGTTGACCGTTTTCCAGATCACATCTGCTACAACCTCCGGCGCTGACGGATTAGCGGCCAGCTTGCTAAAAAGACGCCCCATGGCCTGGGCCGTAGGTGCGTAGTCGGACAGGCCCTCATCCATTGCGAAGTCAAAGGACCGACCGCCGAAATCCGTACGGATCATGCCCGGTTGCACAATGCGGACGCGGATGCCGAGCGGTTCCAATTCATAGTGAAGGGCCTCGGACAGGCCTTCGACCGCGAATTTCGTGCCGTGATAAAGTGTCCCCAGAGGAAAGGTGATCTGCCCCCCGATGGACGAGATGTTGACGATGGTGCCGGCGCGGTTCGCCCGCATGTGGGGCAACACCGCCTTGGTGACCTCCAGCAGGCCGATCACGTTGGTGTCGAACTGGCGGCGGATGCGGTCGATGGAAAAGGCCTCAAGCGGGCCATAGGCACCGTAACCTGCGTTATTCAGCAGGGCGTCGATGCTGCCGAAACGGGCGATGCCTTCGTTCACGGCGGCGGTAATGGAGGCGCTGTCGGTCACATCCAGCCGCGTGACAAGCACATTGTCCAGTGCGGCCAGATCCGCCCCGACGGCGGGGTCGCGCATGGTGGCGATGACATTCCAGCCCTCAGACTGGAATCGCAGCGCGGTGGCCTTGCCGATGCCTGAGGATGCGCCGGTGATAAGGATGGTGTTCATGGTGGCCTCCTCAGGCGTTCAGGTCGAGCATCTGTGCGATGCCGAAATTGGTGAAAACCGTGCGCGTCACGTCATGCAGCACGTCGTTGCATCGTTCGATCTGGGGCCCTACTCCGGTGTGATCGACGACCGTGCGGAAGGGCTTCTTGCCAAAGGGCATGTCCAGCAGCGCCACCACCGCCTCGGCGATCCGCTCCGGGCGCTGGTCGGGCGTGGCCTCCAGCATCTGCGCCAGACCCGCCGCCGACATCGCCGGCACCTTGGCGAAGTCACCATAGCTGGCCTCGCGCCCCGGATCGTTCGGCGCGACCATCCCGTCGAAAAAGGCCGTCGGCATCGCGCCCGGCTCGATGATGCAGGATTCGATGCCGAAGCCCGACAGTTCGGTCCGATAGCATTCCACGATCGCCTCCAGCGCCCATTTCGACGCGGAATAGGTACCGTAGAACGGCGTGGCGATTCTGCCGATCAGGCTGGAGGTATAAAGGACCGTGCCCCGCCCCTGCGCCCGCAAATGCGGCAGCGCGGCGCGCATCACACGCTGCACACCCGTGACGTTGACGTCGAAAACGTGCGTCATATCCTGGGGCGACATCAGTTCCTGGATGCCGTAGGACCCGATCCCGGCGTTGTTGAAGAGCACGTCCAGACCATCCAGCGCCGCGATGGCCTGCGCCACGCCTGCCTCGGTGCTGGCGCTGTCGGTCACATCCATCTCGACGATCCGTGCGCCCGCGGCTTCCAGTTCTGCGAGCGTGGCGGCATTGCGGCCCGCGCGGTTGCGGATGCTGCCCGCGACTTCGGCCCCCTTCGCCAGCAGCGCCAGCGCCGTGGGCTTGCCGAAACCGCCCGCTATCCCCGTGATGAAAACCTTTGCCATGATGGTCGCCCTTTCCAGTTGGTAGTGCGACCATAGTCCGGTCATTCGCGTCATTCTTTCCCAATTGACCAGATTACTTGCCTGATCCTCCAGATCAGCGAATTTCCAGTTCGGCGTCAGAGGCGGCTGTGCTAGTCAGGTTGCAGGAGACACCCTCATGACCCTGCTGCACCACGTCACCAATTTGATGGACCGCCAGGCGCCCGCGCCGACCGCCCTGGCGCATGCGCCAAGCGGGATGCACTTCCTGCGCCACTGTGCCCCCACCGGGCAAGACGCCACGGTCTATCGTCCGCTTCTGTGCTTGGTTCTGCAGGGCGCCAAGGAGGTCGCCACCAGCAGCCGAACACTGCGCGTGGGCCTAGGGCAATCGCTCGTCGTCAGCCACGCCCTACCTGTTGTCTCGCGCATCACCGAGGCCACGGTCGACGTGCCCTATGTGGCGCTGGTCTTTCCCATTGACCTCGATCTTTTGCGCGGGCTTGCACCCGACGTGCCACCGCGCATGGGGCAAGGGCTGCGCGATCCGTTCGCGATCTCGCTCTGCCCCGGCGATGCGGGGATGGAGGATGCCTTGCTGCGCTATCTGCACCAATGCGAAAGCCCCGAGACCCACCGCCTTCTCGCGCCGATCACCGCCCGAGAGATCCACGCACGTCTCCTGTTGGGTCCCCATGCCGAGCCGCTCCAGCGACTGCTATGGCACGAAACGACCGCCAGCCGCATCTTTGCGGCCACGCGCGCGATCCAGTCCGATCTGGCAAAGCCGCTCGCCGTGGGTGACCTTGCCCAGCAGGTCGGGATGAGCAGTTCGGCCTTTTTCGAGCATTTCAAAGCCGTCACCGGCACATCGCCCCTGCAGTACCAGAAGGACTTGCGGCTGCTGCGCGCACGCGAAAGCCTGCGACAGACGAATGCCAAGGTTTCAGATATTGGATTTGCAGTCGGCTACGAAAGCTCAGCCCAGTTTTCACGCGAGTATGCCCGCAAGTTCGGCATACCACCCCGGCAAGATCGGTCGCTTGAGGCGGTCGAATGAGGACGGTTCAAAGAACACGACTCAATTCGCCACACGCCACATCTTATACCGGCCCTGCCCGGTCACTTCGCGGACTAGATTCCGAGCCTCCATCCAAGCTAGATTACGTTGAACAGCAGCGCGGCTGGCACCAGTCAGGGTCTCGGCTATCGGGGCGGAGATGAGTGGCCATTCAGTAAGGGCGGTGCGCAAAGCCGGGGGTGTCCTTCCCGAGAGTGGGGCCATTTCAGTCTCTGCGCGCGCGGCCCAAGCCTCTATATTGTCGAGGTTCCGCATCGCGGTAAGGCAGGCCGTTTCCATCCCGTCGAGCCAGCGCGCCAGACGGTCGGCGGGTTGACCGCTGGCACGAAGACCCCCTGCCCCGCCCATGGTTAAGGGGGCAAAGACCATACCCTTTCCCTCACTGGCTACAATTCGCGCGGCTGTGACGGCGGCTTCGATCTGGTCACCGTGTTGTCCGAGGCCTGCCAGGCTCCAAAGGTGAAAACCCATGCAAGCACGCGTGATCGGATGGAGCTCGGCCGCGGCTGTCATTACGTCCAGCCATCCGCTCGCCCGATCTTGGAAACGTTCAGCGCTGTCATCGATGTTCTCGGGATCGCGGCGATCCAGGAAGGCAGCAAAATCAGCCATGGGTCCGGGACCGCCTGTCAGGCGCCGAACAGCCCATCCAACTCTTGCCAGGGCATTTGGGTCATCCTGTGCACCTGACAGCCGCATCGATATCCAGAGCGCCAGACGATCAGAGCTCACCCGATCCCCTGCGAACCAGCTAAGGTCCGCTGCCTCGATAAGAGCGAGGCGATGTCGCCAGCCTTCCGGGCCGCGCAGCAGTCGGTCATCCAGAGCACCCAGACGTCCAGCGACCCGTGCCAGTCGCGCGGCGTGAACGCTTTCTGCTTTTGCCCAGTCTTCGATGACAGCAGCATCGCGCGGTTCTGCCCGTGGCCCGGGAGGCAAATCATCCGGCTCTTCTTCGAGTGGTCCCGGAAGAAACCAGAGATCCTCTTCGTGAGCATCTTCATCCTCCTCGATGGTGAAGAGGGGGTCATTGAAATCATCAGTCAAAGCAGATGCTTGAGTCTTCATATATGCAAAATACTGTTCTTTTGCACATTACCCAAGTGATTTTGTGGCGGTTGCCTTCGCTCTTTATATAGTATGCGCGCGCGACTGCCGGTGAAACCTCTCAGATCGCGCTCAGCGCAAGGAAACCAAGGGTTTTTGGACAAGCGCGACGAGAGAGCATCTACTTGCATCCGTTTACAAACGGTCGTTTATTTATGATACCTTAAACCGCAAACGGCCTGTTTTGATGCCCCTGATCGGCTATGCGCGCGTCTCGACCGAAGATCAGACCCCCCTGCCCCAGTCGCAGGCCCTGAAATCCGCGGGCTGCGTCGAGATCCACGAAGAGCAGGCCTCAGGCGGCAACCGTGCGCGGCCCGTGCTGGCCCGCGTGCTCGAGCGGATTGGCAAGGGCGATACGCTGGTCGTCGCGCGCATTGATCGTCTGGCGCGATCGCTGTCGCATCTGCTCGAGGTCATCGAGCGGCTGGAGGCGAAAGGTGCCTTTTTTCGCTCGCTAACCGATCCGATCGACACGTCCTCGCCGCAGGGCAAGTTCACCCTGCAAGTTCTCGGCGCCGCGGCCGAGTTCGAGCGCGCCCTGATCCGCGAACGCACCAAAGCGGGGCTGGCCTCGGCGCGCAGCAAGGGTCGGATCGGCGGCAACCCGGGACTGCGCGCCCGCGATCCCGCGGCGCTTCGCAAAGTGCGGCTGGCGAGGCAAGACGGTTACATGGATCGCCTGAACGAGACGGCACAGGACTGGGTACCGCACGTTCGTCGCCTGCGGCCCGACATGGCCTGGGAGGACGTGCTGCGCATCATCAACGCTCCCCTGCCCCATGAACGTCAGTGGACACAAAGCCGATTGCTCCGCGCTGTGAACGCGTATGTGCGGGATGGGTTCTTGGACGAAACCGTGTTGGGCCGTGCCGGTCGCCGCGATACCGACGACCGTTTGCCGGCCATCGTTGCCGGCATCAAGGGCGCAAACCCGGAGATTACGCTGCAAGAAATCTGCAACAGGCTCGAGAAAATGCGGGAGCGGACGCCGCGTGGGCGGACCAGCTGGCAGCCGTCTTCCGTGAAGATGCTGTTGGAGCGAGCCGAGAGGCTGGGGCTGCTTGATTGAAGTCGCGGGAATCGCCATGCGATTCTTATGATCTGCAGTCCGTAGGCGTCCACAATACATGTTGTGGCCACGACGCCACGACCCACGAGCTGTTGAAGTACGCTCCGAACAAGGCCACCCAACGCACTGATACTTAATGGTTTTCTCTCGTCAGAAATCAGCCCCTTCAACGCGCATGCGCCGCTCAACGGTTTGGGCTGGATTTACTCACCAAAACTGTTAAGGTCTACAAAACAATAAAGACTTGAGGGCAGTGATGAGCGGGATACGAGCCTCTCAAAGATTCGATGTCATGTCCAAGCGGCTTGGTAGCCGGTTGCGAGAACATGCTCAGGAGACTTTTCCACCGGATGCCCAGAAGGGTCTCCGCCGCTTCGCGATGCGGGAAGCGGCTGATCTCCTACGGCTCAACCAGAACACCTTCCGCCACCATGTGTCAAACCTCGAAGGCTTTCCCGAAGGTATACTCGAGGGTGGCAACCGCCGCAGTTTCTCTGCCGAGGAAATGGTCGAGGCCCAACGCGTCCTTCTTGAGACGGGCAGGATTAAGCCCGATGAGCACCCTCACAGAAGAGCCGGCGAACCGTGCCAGGTCGTGACAATCTTCAACCTGAAGGGCGGGTCCGCAAAAACGTCGACGGTCGCTCATGTTGGTCAGCTACTGGGCCTTCGCGGCTATCGGGTCCTGCTTATCGACCTCGACAGCCAGGCAAGTCTGACAAACCTGTTTGGGGTGACTCCTGAACTCGATCCGGACATGCCGACCTCCTACGATCTGATCCGGTCGGAAGGTCCCCTGCCCGCCTCCGAGATCATTCGCAAAACGAACTTCCCGACGGTCGACCTTATCCCCGCCTCCATGGACATCATGGAGTATGAGTTTGAGGTCGCTTTGAGCTTCAGGCACGGAGCCACCACGTTCCACAGCCGGATCCGCGAAGCACTTGAGCCTGTCCTAGACAGATATGACGTGGTGATCTTCGACACCCCGCCGCAGCTGAACTTCTCGGTGATCTCTGCCCTCTTTGCTTCCACCGGAGTCCTGATCCCGCTCAACGCGTCCATGCTTGATGTCATGTCTCTGGCAAGCTTCCTCGGTATGGCAAGCAACCTGATGGGCGTCGTCGAGGCGCATGCTCCCGAACACGGTCTAAACTTCGTGCGGGTGCTGATCACCCGCTACGAGAATACCGATGGTCCACAGGTCCAGATCTCGTCTCTGCTTCGGACGGTCCTTGGCGATGCGGTCCTGCCGGCCGAGTTCCTGAAGTCGACAGCGGTGGGTGATGCCGCCAACACGCAGCAGAGTATCTTTGAGGTCGAACCTCGCGACGTGAACCGCAGAACCTACGAGCGTGCAATCGAGTCCGTTTCGCGCGTTACCGACGAAGTCGAACGCGAAATCCTAAAGGCATGGGGGCGTAGCCATGGCGCGTAAGGTCTTCGGAGATTCCCTCAAGAACGCGATGGGCAATGCCGCGAC